>JBQCDH010000044.1:0-29102 GCA_051961435.1 Solirubrobacterales bacterium | reverse complement strand
GGCCCAGGTCCAGGACGACGGCCTGCGGCGGGTGCGCGGCGGCCAGGGCCAGCGCGCCGGCCCCGGTGGCCGCGGCGTGCACCTCGTAGCCGCGGGCGCGGAGGTTGATGCTCAGCGCGCGGACCAGCCCCGGGTCGTCGTCGACGACGAGCACGGTGCCTTTGGCCTCCTCCGCCATCGAGGCGATTCTCGCCGCTGCGGCGGGCGCCGCGCCAGGAGGAGCGCTAACCGAAGGTGAACGCATAGCCCCTCACCCCCGCTTCCGGTTCGAGGCGAAGGACGTGGTGCCCGACCCGCGGCAGGTCGACCAATTCGTAGAGACGCTGGCGGTTGACGGTGACGACGCCGCCGTGGACGTCTCCGCCGGCCACGGCCGGCGCGATCGGCCGCCCGTCGAGGAGGACCCGCATCCGCCGCGGGTGAGCCGGCGAACCGAGGACGAGGTAGACGTGCCGGGCGCCGAAGTTCAGTTCGAGCGACCCCCCGGCGGCGGTCGCCGCATGGAAGCCGATCCGCCAGGGCCCGCGCAAGGCGAATTCGTTGGGCGGGACCTTCGGCGGGGCGCTGAAGTCGTGCAGCCCGGGCGAGAGCATCGAGTTCGTGAAGCGTTCGGCCCGAGCGTCGCCGAGGTAGGTCTCCGGGGTGGTGACGCCAAACGAGGGTTCGATCCCGTGCGCTCCCGACATCCGCCTGCCGACGTGGTGCCCCGCTTCGGCCAGCAGCGCCCGGATCACCCGCTCTTTCTCGCCGTATTCGCCCTCGCCGAAGTGAACGTAGCGGACGTTGCCGCGGGCGTCGATGAAGTACTCGGCCGGCCAGTACTGGTTGCCGTAGGCGAGCCAGGTCCGCTGTTCGTTGTCCTGGGCGACCGGATATTCGATCCCGTCTTCGGCGATCGCCGCTTCGACGTTGCCCGCCTCCCGCTCGAACGGGAACTCCGGCGTGTGGACGCCGACGATGGTCAGGCCGTCCTTGCGGTAGCGCCTGTCCCAGGCCTTCAGGTAGGGAAGGGTGCGGATGCAGTTGATGCAGCTGTAGGTCCAGAAGTCGACCAGGACCACGCGCCCGCGCAGGCCCTTCAGGGTGAGGGGGCGGTCGCCCGGGGTGTTGAACCAGCGCTCGGTGCCGACGAATTCCGGTGCCCTGCCCAGGTCCGGCAGCTTCAGGCTGCCGTTCCGGTTCCTTTCGGGAGCGCCACCCGTGGCTTCGGACCCGATGCCATGCGGTCCTTCGCGCAGGGCCGCCAGCGCCGCCCGCGCCTGCGCCGTGTCCTCGAGGCCCTTGCTGGGGTTGACGAGGAAGCTCGGCAGGTCGCCGGCGATCGCGTTCTGGAAGCGGATGTCGTAGCGGCCGAGCATCGCCAGCGCGACCACGACCATCACCGCCCCCATCGCCACCTGCAGCCCCGCGCCGCGCCGGGCCAGCGGCGCGATCACCCTGCGGCCGCCGAGCATGAGGACGTAGAGGGCGGCCGCCGAGCCGATCCCGTAGCTGAGCGCGACCGCGAGCCGGCCGGCGCCGAACGACTGCGAGGCGGAGACGGTGATGACGCCGGCGAGGATCGGGCCGGCGCAGGGCGCGTAGACGAAGCCGAGGCTGACCCCGACCAGGGCTCCGGACCAGAACCCGTCCCCGGTCCTCCCGGGGCCGGCGCGACCGCCGAAACGGCTCAGCGAGGCCTCGACCCGGGCCGCCAGCGGCGGCGCCATCAGGACCAGCCCGAACCCGATCAGGACCGCGATCGCCAGCTTGCGCAGGAATTCGTCGGGGAGGCCGATCGCGGCGATCACGTAGACCAGGGCGACGGTCGCGAAGGTGAACGAGACCGCCAGCCCGGCGACGATCCCCAGCGGCCGCCGCCGGCCGCCGGTGGCGCCGGCCGAGAGGGCGATCGGCAGGACCGGCAGCACGCAGGGCGAGAGCGCCGTGGCGGCGCCGGCGACGAAACCGAAGAGGATCAGCAAAGCCATCGCCATCACCTTCCCAGACGGTGATTACGAGGAGATGACGGCGCCGGAGGCGGCTCTCAGCGGTTGGACGACTCCAGGTAGGCGTTGGTGAACAGCGCCCTCGGGAGGACTTTTCTCGTGATCATCTCTTCCCCGTGCATCCAGTCCACGAGGGCGCGCGCTCGAGCAGGGCTCACGCGGCCATCCCTGGAGAGGAGGGGCAGGGTTGCGTCGAGCTGAGCCTTCATCGCCTTTCGGCCCGTTTCGGGGTTGTTTTCTTCGACCTCCAGGAGCGCCCTCAGGCTCCGCTTTGGATCGTCGACGGCTGCGGCGGTCCCTCGGGCGAGCCCAGACATGAAGTCGCGGAACATCCGCGGCTTTTCCGAGGCACAGTCGGCTCGGGCGATCAGCACGATTTCGTCGTAGGCGGGGACGCCGAGGTCCTGCACGGGGGTGATCACCGGATCCAGCCCGCGGGCTTCGATTTCGGCCCCTTGCAGGTTCGAGCGGCCGAAGATGGCGTCCACGCGCCCTTTGACGAGGTCGGGCACCAGTTCGTAACCGACGCTTTCGACCTTCACGTCGCCGAGCGTCAATCCGCTCTTCGCCAGGACCGCCCTGAGAAGACTTTCCTGAAAAGGAAGGCCCGGGATGCCGATCGTCTTCCCCTTCAGGCCGGCGACGCCGTCGATCTTCGATTTTCCCAGCCAGATCAGCGCCGCGGTCGGCTGCGGGATCAGGCTGCCGAGGATGACGATGGGGGCTCCTTCCTCCTTTGCCAGCACGACTTCCGGCTCATGTGAGACGCCAAGATCGTCGCCCCCCTCGACCACATCCGAGATGACGGCCGTCGGACCCGGCGGAGCGAGAGTATCGGCTTCGAGGCCCGACTTGGCGAAGTAGCCGCGTTCCGTCGCCATCAGGATTCCCACGGTCTCGGGGGCTTCCCAGCCGTCCAGAGCGATGTTCAGCTCGCCGCGCGGGCGGTCGCTTTCAGGACATTTTTCGTGGGCTTTGGCTTTGACCTGCGTGCTTTCGGCTCGGTGCGGTTCCACCACTCTGGCCGCGGTCGTCTTCGCCGCTTCGGTTTCGCTCCCCCCTCCGCACCCAGCCAAGAGAACGGCTGCGGCAGCCAATCCGACGGCGAGCAGCTTGGTAACCGCCAACTCTCTTTGGGAAACCCTCATTACTCAAACTCTAATGAGAATACGGAGGCGGGGTGGCGGTGATGCCGCCCTCCTCGCGGACCGCCACCTCGGCGGCGCGGCCGGCCCTCTCGCCGATACCGAAGTGGGCGCAGATCGCGAGCTCGTGCTCGCGGCGCAGCGGCCGGGTCGGGTCGACGACCGGGGCGCTGCGGATCGCGTCGGCCTCTTGGGCGACCCAGACGCCGAAGGGGGCGCCGGCGCAGGCCGTGAACGGGAGCGCGACCACGCGGGTGCGGCGGCGGCGCCCGAGGCGGGCGATCAGCCAGGCGGGCTCGCCGCTGTCGGCGTCGACGTAGAAGCCCTGCACCTGGCCGATCTCCTCGCCGCCGAGCTCGGCGACGTCGGCGCCGAGCCAGCCCATCGCCTCGGCGGTCGATGCTCGGCGGGCCTCCTCAGCCATCGACGTGCTTCTCCAGCAGCTCGCTCGCCGCGGTGGCGGGGTCGAGCTCGCGCCGTACCACCCGGTCGAGCAGCTCCCCCGTCGCCGGGTCCTCGGAGACGGTCTGCTCGAGCCGCCGCCGCATCCGCGAGGTCGCGATCCCGAGCACCTCGCTGCGCAGGTTGCGGGCGCGGCGCTCGGCCAGCGTCCCCCGCTCCTCGATGAAGGCGCGGTGCTCGGCGACCTTCGCCGCCAGCTCCCCGACCCCCTCGCCGCGGGCCGCCTCGGTGCGGAGGATCGGCACCTTCCAGCCTTCCGGGTCCTGCGAGAGGGCGAGGACGCCGCGGACCTCGCGCACCATCGTGTCGGTCATCGGATGGTCGGCCTTGTTGACGACGATGACGTCGGGGATCTCCATCACCCCCGCCTTCAGCGCCTGGATCGAGTCGCCCGAGCCGGGCATCAGCGCCAGCACGATCGTGTCGGCGTGGTCGACGATGTCGATCTCGGCCTGGCCGACGCCGACGGTCTCGATCAGGACGTCGTCTTTGCCGGCGGCGTCCATGATCAGCGCCACCTGCAGCGCCGCCTCCGAGAGGCCGCCGAGGGCGCCGCGCGAGGCCATCGAGCGGATGAAGACGCCGGGATCGAGGAAGTGCTCGGTGAGGCGGATGCGGTCGCCGAGCAGGGCGCCGCGGGTGAACGGGCTGGAGGGGTCGATCGAGAGCACCGCGACTTCGCGCTCGTCTTTGCGCAGCTCCGCGGTGAGGGCACCGATCAGGGTGCTCTTGCCGACCCCGGGCGGGCCGGTGAAGCCGACGATGCGGGCCTTGCCGGTGCGGGGATAGACCTCGCGCACCAGCTCCCAGCCGGCGGGGTCGTCGGACTCGATCAGGGTGATCGCCCGCGCCAGCGCTCGCTTTTCGCCGGCGACGAGGCGCTCGGCAAGCGGGGCGGTTTTGGCGACGTCGGCCAAGGCCGAGCCAGTCTAAGAGGACGGGCTCTAGAGTTGCCCCGCCGTGCTGCGCTTCCTCGCCCGCAACCGGATGCTGACCCCGCGCTACGCGCGCCTCCTCTGGCGCTACCTCTGGCGCCGCCTGCTGACGCCGGCTGGCCGGCGCTGGCGCTCGGACGGCCCCTTCTTCCTCGGTCGAGGCCTCGAACTCCACGTCGAGCCGCGCGGGGAGGTCCGCTTCGGCCGCTTCGTCTGGATCGGCGACGGGACCAAGATCCGCTGCCACGAGGGCGTGGTCGAGATCGGTTCCAAGACGGTGATGGGACAGGAGTGCACGATCTCCGCCTACCAGCGGGTGCGGATCGGCGACGAGTGCGTGATCGCCGACCGGGCGATGTTCATCGACTTCGACCACGGCATGGTCGAGGTCGAGCGCCCGATCCGCCTCCAGGGCATCTACAAGCGCGACGTCGAGGTCGGCAACAACGTCTGGATCGGCTACGGCGCCTGCATCCTCCGTGGCGTCCGCGTCGGCGACAACTCGGTGATCGGCACCAACTCGGTCGTCACCAGGGACGTCCCCGCCAACGCCGTCGTCGGCGGCATCCCCGCCCGCATCATCCGCATGCGCGAGGCTCCCGCACAGCTGCACTGGGACCGCCCCGTCGAACCAGACCCCGACGCCTGGACGACGCTGCAGCCGCCGGAGACTGCATCGACCTGATCGACTGGCGCTTGCCTCTCGGTATACGAGAGGAAAGCGCCATTGCGCTGGGGCGATGTCGGTGCGGGCGAAGTCGTTGCCGACGAAGAGGAATGGTTTCCGGGTGGCGGCCCTTCCAAAGCGAGTAAATGCCTCGGTCGCCACCCGCCAGTGACGTTCGTCAAACGGTGGAGGGCCGAATGCAACAGACGGTGGCCTGGCTCTTCCCAGAGGATCGCCAGCACGGCAGAGCTGTCGAAGATCACTTCTTTCTCGCTCATCACACGCCCTCCGGTCCAAAGCCGAGGATGTCTTCCACTTCCTCCTCGCTATCTCGGCTGCCAACTTCTCCGTCTCCGTGTCCTCGATGTTCAGGGCCAGGGCGGGATCGGGTTAAAAGCTACTCCGATCCTCGCCGGAATTCTTTGTCTGCAAGAAGTCTATCAGGTCGGAGGGTTATTGTCTGGACGACAATGACATTCGGGGTGAAGACTAGCTGCATGGCCGGGGATGGACGACTCCGCTCGGAGGAGGTCGCGACCAAGTTCGGGCGGAACCTGTTCCGCTGTCGCCGACGTGCCGGGATGTCGCAGGAAGAGCTCGGCAAGCTCGCCTCGCTGCACCGGACCGAGATCGGGCTGATCGAGCATGGCGCCCGCCTGCCCCGCGTCGACACGCTGATGAAGCTGGCCGGCTCCCTCGCGGTCTCCCCCATGGAGCTGCTCGAGGGGATCCACTGGGTCCCCGGCAGCAGCGCCGCGGGCAGCTTCGCGGTCGGCGAGCCACCGCTCCCCCGCCGCCGGCGCGGCGACTGCTAAGGGGTCTTCGCGCCGACCAGCTCGGCGTAGACCGCCGCCGTCTGCTCGGCGACGTCGCCCCAGTCGAAGCGGCGGACGTGCTCGTAGGCTTCGGCGACGAGGCGGCGACCGAGGGCGTCGTCGGAGAGGACGCGGATCGCCACGTCGGCCAGCGCTTCGGGGTCGTGGGCACGGAACCGCAGCCCGGCCTCCTCGTGCGGGACCACCTCGCGCAGGCCGCCGGTGTCGGCGACGATGCAGGGGCAGCCGGAGGCCATCGCCTCCAGCGCCACCAGGCCGAAGGGCTCGTAGATCGAGGGGACCACGGTGAGGTCGGCGATGCGGTAGAGCGAGTGCAGCACGTCGTCGCCGATCCAGCCGAGGAAGGTGCCGTGCTCCATCAGCCCCAGCTCCTGCGCCTGGCGCTTCAGTTCCGCCTCGTGGGTGCCCGAGCCGGCGACGAGGAAGCGCGTCCCCGGTGCCTCCTCCAGCACCCGCGGCATCGCCTCCAGCGCCAGCTGGAAGCCCTTCTCGTAGACCAGCCGGCCGATCAGCAGGACGAGCTTCTGCTCCGGCGCCGCGAACTCGGAGCGCAGCCGCGCCAGCTCGGCGGCCGGCTGGGCCGGCAGGTCGTCGGGGTCGATCCCGTTCGGGATCACGCTGATCCGCTCCTCCTCGACGCCGAAGATGTCGGCGACCTGTTCGCGCATGTAGTGCGAGCAGGTGACGACGCGGTCGGAGCGGTTGGTGATCCAGCGCTCGACCCCGTGGATGTAGGTCTGCGGGTGCTTGTCGACCCAGCCCTGGTGGCGGCCGTACTCGGTGGCGTGGATCGTCGTCATCAGCGGCGCGCCGAAGCGCTTGGCGAGGTGGTCGCAGGCGTTGGCGACCAGCCAGTCGTGGCCGTGGACGACGTCGTAGCTGTAGCGGTCGCCGAGCTCGACCCCGGCGGCGAGCATGTCGGAGTTCATCCGCTCGACCCAGGCGACGAACTCGCCGAGGTCGGTCGGGCGCTTCGGCTCGCGGATGCGGTGGATGACGACGCCGCCGCGGCGCTCGGTCGCCGGCGACTCCTCGCCGCCGCGGGTGAGGACGTGGACCTCGACGTCACGCTCGACCAGCGCCTCGGAGAGCTTGCGGACGTGGCGGGCGAGGCCGCCCTCGATCAGCGGCGGGTACTCCCAGGAGAGGATCAGGACGCGGGTCATCGGCTGGCGTGGTCGGGTGGCGTCAGGGCTCCAGGAGGGCAGCGAGGCTGAGGTCCGGGGCGAGGGAACGCATACGCGGATCGGGGGTGGCGCGGTCGCAGTCTATGGCCTCCAACATCGCCTGTGAGTGATCGGTGGCACGCCGGTAGGCGTAATCGCCGGCCTGTCCGCGCTGATCGAGAAAGGCCCAGTCGCTTGCCTGGGCCGCCAGCAGCTCCCGCGCCGCCCGTTCGACCGGCGCCCCCCGCAGCCCCGCCGAGACCGCCCGCAGCAGGCGCAGCTCCAGCCGCCGCGCCCCAACAGCGAGGTCGGCGACCGCCGGCGAGCTCCACGTCCGCAGGTCCTTGCCCTCGCCCCAGGTCGAGGCGCGCAGCGGGCGCTCGACCGGCTCGTGCTCGGCGAGCGCCTGGGGAACGGTGACGAGGCGGACGCCCGCCGCCTCCGCTCCCGCGATCACCTCGCGCAGCCAGATCGGCCCCTCCGACCACCAGTGCCCGAGCAGCTCGGTGTCGATCGCGAAGACGAGCAGGCCGCGGCGGCCTCGGGTCTCGGCGTAGGCGCGGAGTCGCTGCGCTGCCGCCGCCAGGAACTCGGCCGCCTGGCGCCGCGCCGCCGCCGCCGCGGCCTCCGGGTCGTAGGCGCCGCCGCCGACCCGCCAGATCCTGATCCCCCGTAGCGATTTGCCGGCGAACTGGGCGTGGGCGGGATCGGCTGGGTATCCGTCGAGCGACCAGAGCCAGGAGATCGCCTCCCAGTCGATCGGCAGCGCCACCGGCCCCGCCTCGGTCCGCACCGGCGCCAGCGCCTCGGTCGGCTCGCCGTGCTCGCTCTGGTCGACGCAGAACCAGCGCACCCCCTGCTCCGCCAGCGCCCACTCCAGCCCGGGCGCGTAGGCGCACTCGGGCAGCCAGAGGCCGCCGTCCCAGCCGAAGCGGCGGCGGTGGGAGCGGATGCCGGTCTCGAGCTGCAGCCGCACCCCGTGCCGCGTCGCCAGCAGCGGCAGCACCGCGTGGGTTGCGGCCGAGGTGGCGAGCGCGATCCGCCCCTCCTCCGCCGCCCGCTGGAACGGCGCCAGCGGGTCGCCGTCGGCAGCGTCAAGCAGGTCCAGCGCGTGGCGGTAGCGCTCGCGCTCGCCTTCGCAGGCCGCCCGGCACTCCGCTGGCACCTGCGGCAGGTCGGCCTCGGCGGCGCCGATCCGCCATTCGACCAGGAAGCGGCGCAGCCGCTCCGCCGTGCCGCGGTCCTCGAGCTGGTCGGCCAGCACCGGCGTCACCGTCATCGTCAGGTCGCGCGCCACCTCCAGCACCGGCAGGTAGGAGCGGATCACCGCGTCGAACAGCCACTCCTCGCCGAAGGGGTAGGTCCCGAACCCCTCCACGTAGGGCATGTGGCTGTGCAGGACGATCGCCAGGTCGCCGAACGTCTCCGGGCCGGGAGCGTCCGGCTCATGCATGGCAGACGGCGAGGAAATCCAGTGCGGCGTCGAGGTTCTTCTTCTTCAAGCTGAAGTCCGAGCTGGAGATCGCCGGGGTGAAGCGGTCGTAGAAGGGCTTGGTCAGGCCGAGGCGCTTGTGGACGGAGTCCCAGCCGAGCTTGATCGCCAGCTCGTGGGCGCGCAGCTTGCGGGCGTGGAAGAGGCCGAGCATCTCGACCCGCGGGAAGCGCTCCTCGCAGAGCGCCCGGAACTCCTCTGCCCGGTACTCCTTCACGTGCCAGGGGTTGTCGGACTTCTCCGCCCCCGGCGGCGCCAGCGTCAGCAGGTTCGGCGTCGAGACGTAGGCGACGCCGCCCGGCGCCAGCATCGACTTGAAGTGCTCGAGGATCGCGCCGGGGTCCTGGACGTGCTCGATCGTCTGCAGGAAGACCACCGCGTCGCAGGGCTCGGCGAACGTCTCCACCAGGTCGCGCTCGAAGCGCAGGTTGGGGCGCCGGTAGCGGAGCCGCGCGTGCTCGTGCGCTTCCGGGTTGGCGTCGACGCCGACGACGTTTGCGGCGGAGCGGGCGAGGACGTCGGAGCCGTAGCCCTCGCCGCAGGCCATGTCGAGCGCCCGCAGCCCCTCCACCCGCGCGGCGATCCACTCGTAGACGACCAGGTGGCGGCGGAACCAGTAGTTCTCCTCCGGCACGTCGGGCAGCGTCCGCTCGCCCGTCAGCGGGAGCGGCGGCACCCCGTCGGGCTGGTCGAGCTGGACGTAACGACGCTCCACGGGCGGGACGCTATTAGAGTTCCCGCCCGATGCCAGCCTCCCCCTCCGCCACGCCGGAGCACATCAAGGACGTCAACACCCGCTACCACGACGCCGCCGCCGAGGAGTACGACGCCAAGTGGGGCATCGACTTCGGCGAGGTCGGCCAGCGGCAGGTGCGCCTGAAGCTGGTCAAGGCGCTGGGCGGGCTGAAGGGCCGCAGCTTCGGCGATGCGCTGGAGATCGGCTCCGGCACCGGCTACTTCTCTCTCAACCTGGTCCAGCTCGGCGCGATCGACCGGCTGACCGCGACCGACATCTCGCCGGGGATGCTGAA
Organism: Solirubrobacterales bacterium; assembly: GCA_051961435.1. Taxonomy (GTDB): domain Bacteria; phylum Actinomycetota; class Thermoleophilia; order Solirubrobacterales; family 70-9; genus VAYN01. The sequence goes on along the minus strand of JBQCDH010000044.1, from coordinate 19,380 downwards.
GCGGCTCGCCGCGACCGCCGAGGCGCTCGGCCTGGAGGGCGTGAGCACGGTCGTCACCGAGGCCGAGGTGCTGCCCTTCGAGGACGAGAGCTTCGACCTCGTCCTCGGCCACGCCGTCCTCCACCACATTCCCGACCTCGACAGGGCCTTCGCCGAATTCCGCCGCGTGCTGCGGCCGGGCGGGATGGTCGCCTTCGCCGGCGAGCCCTCGCGCTACGGCGACTCGCTGGCGGCGCTGCCGAAGCGGGCCGGCCTGGCGCTGGCGCCGGTCTGGCGGCGGGCGATCGGTGCCCGGCAACGCGCCGTCGCCGAAGGCGAACAGTCTCATGACCACTCGCTCGAGGGCGAGGTCGACGTCCACGCCTTCGCCCCCGCCGACCTGCGCCGCCTGCTCCGCGACGCCGGCTTCGAGCAGCGCCGCGTCGGCGGCGAGGAGCTGCTCTCCAACGCCTGGGGCTGGGGACTGCGCACGGTGGAGTCGAGTGCCGAGCCGGAGTCGATCCCGTTCGGCTGGCGCCGCTTCGCCTTCAACAGCTACATCGCCCTGCAGAAGGTCGACACCCGCCTGCTCGAGCCCTACCTGCCGGCCGAGCTCTTCTACAACCTGCTCGTCTCGGCGCGCAAGCCGGCTTAGCCCGCCTAGCGACGCAGGCGCGGCCCGCGATCCTTCGCTTCGCCGGGGGTGCGGGCGCGGAACAGCTTGACCCGGTAGTCGAGGCCCTTGAGCCGGCGCTCGCCGATGTAGGAGTAGTCGAAGCCCTCACCGGCCACTTCTTTGGTCGCCTCGTCGAGGACGACGCTGCCGGGGCGGGCGACGTTGGTGAGGCGGCTGGCGAGGTTGACGGCGCGCCCGTAGTAGTCGCCCGCCTGGGGCAGCGTCGGCCCGCTGGCGATACCGGCGCGCAGCCAGGGGAACTGCTGGCCTTCGGCCTCGGCGGCGCTGATCAGCTCGAGCGCCGCGGCGACCATCGGCTCGGCTTCGCTCGAAACCAGCATCACCTCGTCGCCGATCGTCTTCACCAGCCGCACCGGCGGCTCGGCCACCGCGCTCGCCATCTCCTCCAGGCGCCCGGCGACCATCCCCAGCTCCTCCGGGGCGATTTCCTCGCCGAGCCGGGTGAACTCGACCAGGTCGGCGAAGCAGACGGTGAGGTTGACGGCCCCGCCCACCTCCCCGGAGGCGAGGTCGGTGGCACCGATCACGTCGCGGCGGATCTGTTCCAGCAGGTGCGCCTGCAGGGCGTAGACGACCGTCGGCCCGACCAGTGGGAGCATGTAGTCGGCGGCGCCGACGAAACGACGGGCGACGTCGCGCTCGGTGTCACCGGGGCGAATCAGCGTGCGGACGATCAGCTCGCGATTGGCTTCGGCGATCCGCGCCGTCCCCATCCCGATCGTCCGGGCCACCCCCAGCAGCCCGTCCTCGGGCAGGCCGGTCTCGATGAAGGCCTTGACCATGCGCGCCGCTTCGAGGTCGGCGTTGGTGGCGCGGCGCTCGTCCGGATCGCCGTAGGGAACCCCGAGGGCGGAGCTGAAGCGCTGCAGGACGTCGAGGTCGAGCTCCGCCATCTCGGCGATCTCGCGCGCGGTGTAGCGCGGTCCTTCGCCGGCGAGCGCCCGCTCGACCGGCAGCAGCGTCAGCCGGCCTGCCGCGACCGCGTCCCTCAATTCCTCGATCGTGCAGCCTTCCCCGGCGAGCTCTTCGAGCAGTTCGCGGCGCGCCTCGCGCGGGGCGCCCTCGACCCCCTCGAGCAGGCCCTCCGCCTCGAAATCGATTTCAGGCCCCGCCGCCACGAGCCCATTCAAGCGCCTCCACCGGTTCCGTGGTTCCTTTCGGACGCATATCGACCGAAAAGAACCACGCAACTAGGCGTAGGCGACGGCGCCGCCGCGGCGGGGGTCGCCGCCGCCGGCCAGCTCGCCGCTGCGCGCGTCCCGGGAGACGGCCTGGACGCCACCGAAGAAGAGGTTGATCGCCGGCCTCCGCAGCACCGGCACGCCCCGCGCCTCGATCCGCCCCAGTGCCGCCTCGTCGATCCCCGGCTCGGCCTGGACGACCCCCTGCTCGAAGTGCAGCCGCGGCGCCTCCACCGCCGCGTCGACCGGGAAGCCCTGCTCGACCGCCCGCACCACCGTCTGCAGGATCGCCGAGCGGATGCGGTTGGAGCCGGCGCTGCCGAGCGCGAGCACGATCTCGCCGTCGCGCAGCACCACCGTCGGCGCCATCATCGAGGGCACCCGCCGTCCCGGCGCGATCAGGTGGAACCCGGCCGGGTTGAGGTCCTCCTCGCCGAGCATGTTGTTGAGGATCACTCCCGTCCCCGGCACCAGCACCCCGGAGCCGGAGCCGTTCGAGCAGGTGACGCTGGCGCAGTTGCCCTCGCGGTCGAGGACCGAGATGTGGGTGGTCGAGCCGAGCAGGTCGGCGGCGGCGAGGTCGAGTCCGGCCGGGTCGAGGAAGCCCGCCTCCATCCCCTCCTCGTAGAGCGCCTCGGCGAAGGCGAGGTCGCGGCGCGAGTTGGCGGCTTCCATCGCCGCGACCAGCTGCTCGGGACCGCTCTTCGCCCCCAGCCGCTCGAGCAGGCCGAGGCAGTAGGAGATGAGGATGCCGCCCGAGGAGGGCGGCGGGTTGGTGAGCACTTCGGTGCCGCGGAAGGCGGTCTCGATCGGCCTGCGCTCGACCGCCTCATACGAGGCGAGGTCACCGGGGCCGACGGTACCGCCGTGGCGGACGACGAAGTCGCTGATCGCGGTCGCCACCTCGCCCCTGTAGAAGGGCTCGGCGCCCTCGTCGGCGTAGCGTTCCAGCGCTTCCGCCAGTTCCGGGAAGGCGAAGACGTCCCCCTCCCCCAGGCGCCGCCCCCGCGGCGCATACAGCTCGCGCGCCTGTGGCATGTGTTCGTGGATCGGGGCGAGGATCTCGAGGATGTAGGCCTGCTGGCGGTTGACCGGCGCTCCCTCGCGGGCGAGCCGGACGCCCGGGCCGACCAGCGCCGAAAGCGGCATCGAGCCGAACCGCTCCAGCGCGTGCGCGAGCCCCGCCGCCGTCCCCGGCACCCCGCAGGAGGCCGGCCCGACGTAGAAGGTCTGGACCGTCTCGGCGTCGAAGCGCACCGCGATCGGGACCAGCTCGGCGCTCCGCTCGATCTCGTCCAGCCCCGGCGCGGCGACGAAGAAGTCGATCAGCGTCGTCTCCCCGCCCTGGTGGACCATCATGTGGCCACCGGCGCCGAAGCCGGTCAGCGGGCTCTCTACCGCGAAGGAGGCGAGCACCGCGCAGGCCGCGGCGTCAACCGCGTTGCCGCCCTCGCGCAGGACGGCGGCGCCGGCCTCGGCGGTCAGCGGATGGCCGGCTGCGACGACCCCTCTCATCGGGGCGGCGCGCTCAGCCCCGGGGAGCGGTCACTCCCGCAGGCGCAGCGGTGGATGGGCGAGCGAAAACCGAGCATGGCAAGGACGCAGGGAGCCTGCATAGCAGAGCTATGCAGGTGACCGAGGACCCCGCCAGGCGAAGGTTTGCAGCCGCCCATGCGCCGCTGCGACAAGGGAGGGGCCGCTACCCGGGGAGGAACTCGGGGACGTCGATCCCCAGCTCGCCGCCGCGCTCCCCGGAGCGGCCGCGGCGCGGCTCGTCCTTGGTGCGGCGGATCGTCGGCTCGGCGGACCGGCGGGGCGCGGTGCGGCCGTCGAAGCGGGTGGCGACGACGGTGACCCAGATCTGGTCCGAGAGCTCCTCGTCGACGTTGGCGCCGAAGATGATGTTCGCGTCGGGGTGGGCGGCCTCGCCGACCACCTTGGCGGCCTCGGAGACCTCGACCAGCGAGAGGTCGGCGCCACCGGTGATCGAGAGCAGGATCGAGCGGGCGCCGTCCATCGAGGTCTCCAGCAGCGGCGAGGAGATCGCTTTTTCGGCGGCGAGGACGGCGCGGTCGTCGCCGTAGGCCATGCCGATCCCGAGCAGCGCCCGGCCGGCTTCGGACATGATCGTCCGCACGTCGGCGAAGTCGAGGTTGATCACGGCGGGCAGCGTCACCAGGTCGGAGATGCCCTGCACGCCCTGGCGCAGCACGTCGTCGGCGACCTTGAAGGCCTCGACCATCGAGGTCTGCTGGTCGAGCACGTCGAGCAGGCGGTCGTTGGGGACGACGATCAGGGTGTCGACCTCTGCGGCCAGTTCCTCGATCCCCTTCGCGGCCTGGTTGCCGCGGCGGCTGCCCTCGAAGCTGAACGGCTTGGTGACGATGCCGACGGTGAGCGCGCCGACCTCGCGGGCGAGGCGGGCGACCACCGGGGCGGCGCCGGAGCCGGTGCCGCCGCCGGCGCCGGCGGCGACGAAGACCATGTCGGAGCCCTTCAGCAGGCGCTTGATCTTGTCCTGCTCCTCGAAGGCGGAGCGGTGGCCGACCTCGGGGTCGGCCCCGGCGCCGAGGCCGCGCGTCTGCTGCTCGCCGATGTGGACGGTGACGTCGGCGACGCAGAGCTGCAGCGACTGCAGGTCGGTGTTGACTGCCATGAACTCGACCCCCGGCACGCGGGCGTCGACCATTCGGTTGACCGCGTTGACGCCGGCGCCGCCGACCCCGACGACTTTGATCACCGGCTGGTGCGGCTCCCCGCTCCCAGGCGGCTCGTAAGCAGGCTCCTCCCGCCCATAGCGCGGGTTGTCCGGCACGTACTGCTCCCGCCGAGGCTTCGGCTCCTCGGCAAAGACCCGCTTCAACCGCTCCGGAGCAGACTCGGTCGACCTCTCCAGCTCATGCCCGGATTCCTCCTGGTCGAAAAAGGTGGGTGCCCCCGTCTCGCGCAGTGGAACGTCAGCCGAATCCGCCTCTCCCGCGGGTGGCGTCGTAGGGGGGACCCCCTCCTGCCGCGCAGGAAGGAGTGGGTCCCCTGCGTCGACAGGACCCGCGGGCCGACCGCCTTCGTCCTGTTCCTTTTTAGCCTCGGCCGGATCCTGGCGTCCATACCTGGGCGCCTCCGGCGGATCGATCGGCGCGTCCTCGGTAGTCGACCGGAACAGATCGGACAGCGGCCCCTCGCGCATGCTTGCGCGCTTGTTACGCCGAGCCATGGGACAGAACCTCCTTGGCCAGTTCCCGGTAGTAGTTCGCGGCGCTGCTGCCGGAATCGTACTTGAGCACGGAGGACCCTTTGACGGGCGCCTCGGCGAATTTGATCGCCTTTTTGATCCGGGACTGGAAGACGAGGTCGCCGAAGTTCTCCTCGAGGATCTCCACCGCCTCCTTGGCGTGGACGGTCCGCGAGTCCAGCATCGTCGGCAGGATGCCCTCGATCTTGACGTCGGGGTTGAGGTTCTCCTGGATCATCCGCAGCGTGTTCTGGAGCTGAACCAGCCCGCGCATCGACAGATACTCGCACTGGACCGGGACGATCACCTTGTTGGCGGCGGTGAGCGCGTTGATCGTCAGCAGCCCCAGGCTCGGCGGGGTGTCGATGCAGACGAAGTCGTAATCGCCGGAGACCTCCTTGAGGGCCTTCTCCAGCGAGCGCTCGCGGCCGATCTTGGTGCTCATCGCGATCTCGGCACCGGCCAGGTCGATCGAGGCGACGGCGATGTCGATCTCCCGCTTGACGATGATCTCGGAGATCGGCAGGTCGTTGACGAGCACGTCGTAGAGGCTCTTTTCGACCTTGTCGGGGTCGATCCCCTGGCTCATCGTCAGGTTTCCCTGCGGGTCGAGGTCGATGCAGAGCACCCGGTAACCGGACTCGGCAAAAGCCACAGCCAAGTTCAAAGTGGTGGTCGTCTTGGCGACCCCGCCCTTCTGATTCGCAAAGGCGATCACTTCCGCAGCCTCGACGGGCCCCTCTTCCTCAGCCTCCTTCTCCGCCAAGAAATCGAGCCGAGTAGGCGCAATCAGATCCACAGCCTTCATCCGCCCCTCGCCCTCCTCGGCCATGTCCTCGGACGGCTCAACCCGCTCGACGACCGACGTGTCTGCGGCGGGTGGCGACGATGAAGGACCCTCGCCACCGGGCGAGGGGGCTTTATCGGAGACAGGACCCGCCGCCCGGGCGCCTTCGTCCATCCCTGCCGCGACAGGACCCGCGGCCCGGGGCGTCTCGGGCACGGCCTCTTCCATCTGCTGCAACTCGTCCACGATCGGGTGCTCCTCCTGGATCTCGACGGGAGCAGGCTTCGGCTTCTTGCGGCTTAGAAATCCCATTGCGCGGATATTCGTATGGGACCCGGTTTTTCCTGCCGGCCCCCGAAATTGCTAGGAATCAGTCAATCCCCGACCTCCTCGACAAGCGGCTCGTGATCGTCACCGGCAAGGGTGGCGTCGGCAAGACGACGGTGGCAGTGGCGCTCGGACTGCGCGCCGCCGGCGAAGGCAAGCGGACGATCGTCTGCGAGGTCGCCTCGCAGGAGAACGCCTCGCGGATGTTCCACCACACCGCCGTCGGCTTCCACGAGGTCGAGATGGAGGAGAACCTCTGGTCGATCTCGATCGACCCGGACGAGTCGATGCGCGAGTACGTGCTGCTGCAGCTGAAGGTGCGGGCGATGCGGGACATGCTCTTCCGCAGCCGCATCTTCAACTACCTCGCCGCGGCGACGCCGGGGCTGAAGGAGCTGGTGACGATCGGGAAGATCTGGGAGCTGGCTCAGCTCGACCGCAAGGTGAAGAAGGGGCGCAAGTACGACCTGGTGATCGTCGACGCGCCGGCGACCGGCCACGGGGTCGGCTTCCTGCAGACGCCGCGGACCTTCGCCTCGATCGCCCGCGTCGGCCCGATCCATGCCCAGGCCCAGACCCTAGACCGCTTCATCACCGACCCCGAGCACACCGGCGCCGCGATCGTCGCCCTGCCGGAGGAGATGCCGGTGAACGAGTCGATGGCGCTGGAGCGGGAGCTGACCGACGAGGTCGGCGTCGCGGTCGACCGCGTCTACCTCAACGGGCTCTACCCGGAGCGCTTCAAGAAGGAAGAGGCGGAGAGGCTGGCGCAGCTGGCCGAGAGCGAGAACGGGGCGGCGCGCTCGGCGGCGCGGGCGGCGCTGTCGGAGTTCGGCCGGGCGCGCTCCCAGCGGACGCAGCTGCAGCGCCTGCGCCGCGGGGTCGAGGCGCCGGTGAAGACCCTGCCCTTCCTCTTCGAGCCCGAGCTCGGGGTCGAGTCGGCCCGCGAGCTGGCCGGGAGGCTCTCCTGATGGCGTCGCTGAACGAAGTCCTCGAGGGCAAATCGATCTGCATCTGCGCCGGCTCGGGCGGGGTCGGCAAGACCACCACCTCGGCGGCGATCGCGACCGGGATGGCGGCGCAGGGGCTGAAGGTCTGCGTGCTGACGATCGACCCGGCGAAGCGGCTCGCCGACTCGCTCGGGCTGGAGGAGCTCGGCAACGAGGCGCGCCGGGTCGACCCGGCGCTGTTCGAGGCCCAGGGCGTGGAGATGAAGGGCGAGCTGTGGGCGATGATGCTCGACGCGAAGGCGACCTTCGACGAGCTGATCGCGCGCCAGGCGCCCGACGAGGAGTCGCGCGACCGGGTCCTGAACAACCGGATCTACCAGCAGATCTCCAACGCGCTGGCCGGCTCGCAGGAGTACATGGCGATGGAGAAGCTGTTCGAGCTGCACACCGAAGGCGAGTTCGACCTGCTCGTCCTCGACACGCCCCCCACCCGCAACGCCCTCGACTTCCTCGACGCGCCGAAACGGCTGACCCAGTTCATCGAGGGCAAATCGCTGCGCGTCTTCATGAAGCCGACCGGGCTGGCGGCGAAGGTGACCGGCCGCGGCGTCTCCGTCGCCCTCTCCGTCTTCAGGAAGATCGTCGGCTTCGACCTGCTGGCCGACCTGGCCGAGTTCTTCAACGCCTTCAGCGGCATGGTCGACGGCTTCCAGGCGCGGGCCAAGCGCGTCAACAAGCTCCTCGCCGACCCGAGGACCTGCTTCCTCGTCGTCTGCGGGCCGCAGGGGGAGCCGATCGACGAGGCCGTCTACTTCCACCGCAAGCTGGTCGAGGCGAAGCTGCCCTTCGGCGGCGTCGTCGTCAACAAGGTCCACTACCCGGCCGACGAGCTCCAGGGAGACATCGAAGACCTTCCCGAGACCCTGACCGAGAAGCTCGGCGACCACAGCCTCGCCAAACGCGTGGCCGCCAACTTCGCCGACTACCAGGCCCTGGCCGAGCGCGACGCCCGCAACATCGACCACCTCGCCTCCGAGCTCCGCACCAGCTGCGTCATCCGCGTCCCCTACCTGGACGAGGACGTCCACGACCTGGCCGGCCTCAGCCAGATCGACCGCTACCTCTTCGCGACCGCGGAGGAGCGAGTGGCGATGGCGGCGGGCCGGGCGTAGACGTCAGCTCGCGCGGTTGCGCGAGTACTCGAACTCGAGGTGCTCTACCTCCCAGTCCGAGTCGGGGACCGGAAAGAGGTGGCGGACGCGGGGGGTGTCGATCCGTTCGCGGTGCTGGATGTCGCGGTCGGAGGCGGCGGGCCATTCGAGGGAGTCGCCGGGGCGCTCGTCGGAGACCTCCTCCAGCCACGGGGTGGCGGTGATCTTGATCTCGTCTGCGGCCGGGATCGGCTCCATGATGCGGGTCTCCTGCTCCACGTACTCCTCCTCCGATAGTTCGACGGGCAGCTGAAGCTCTGCGGACGGCCGGGGTTCGGCGATCGGCTCCGGCTCGTCCAGTTCGAGTTCGACCAGTTCCGACTCGACCGACTCGGGCTCGAGTGGCGCCTCGGACTGGACCGAGACGGTGATCTCGGCGTCGCCGGCTTCGAGGCCGTGGACGATCAGGGTCTCGTCGGCGGCGGTGCTGAGGTCGTTGCCGAGCGCTCCCAGCGCGGCCTTGCGCAGCAGGCCGCGCACTCCCTCCTCGGCCCAGCTCGCCAGCTCGACCGCGCCCATCACCGGGCGGCCGTTCATCATCGCCCGCTCCAGCTCGAGCATGTCCTCGACCCGCTGGCGCGCTTCGACCCGGTCCATCTCCTCGTCGGCGATCAGCGCCGCCGCCCGCAGCGGCAGCGAGGCGCCGACCGGGCCGTGCCCCTCCAGAACCGCTCGCATCGCCAGCAGATGGTCGCTCAGGCCCTCGAGCGCGGTGGCGCGCTCGCAGCCCATCTCGAAGCGCCCGACCGCCCAGGTCAGGGCGCTGTCGGGGTCGGGTCGCGCCTCCAGCGCGGTCCCGAACTCGATCAGCTCGCCGGCCTCGGCCTCGCTGAGGCGGTAACCGCCCGGCCGCGTCGCCGGCGCGCCGGTGGCGATTCGCCGCCAGCAGCCCTCGCCGGTCGGGGCGAACGCGTAGGGCCCGAGGCCGATCCCGCCCCCCTTGAAGAGCCTCATCACGCTGACCAGCTCACGCAGTTGCTGCAGCGCCGCCTCGGCGCCTTCGCCGGGATGCTGCTCGGCGACCGCCAGGTACTGCGGCTCCCAGGCGGCGCGGCCCATTCCCTCGCTGCGCATCGCGTCGACCGGCGCCTCGATCGAGTCGGCGCGGACGATCCGCACCCCTCGCGGCAGTTGCAGCCGCGGCATCGACATCCGCAGGCCGGCGATCGGGACGATCAGGACATCGGCCTCGTCGGCCTCGCGCGATTCGGCGTCGAGGGTGGCGAGCGCGGCCTCCAGCCGCTCCCGGTCGAGCGCGAAGCCGGCCGAGCCCTCCCAGAGCTCGGCGAAGAAGGCGGTCAGCATCAGCTCGGCGCGCGCGCCGGGATCGGCGGGGACGGCTTCGCCCCGCGCCTCCAGGTAGGGCGCGGCGACGCCCGCCTCGACCGCAGCCTCGCGCGCCGGCGCGAAGCTAGGCAGCGAGCTCAGCTCCTCGGCGTGCTCGACGACGTAGCGCCCGGTCATCGGCACGTAGCTGTAGAAGGCGGATTCGTCGCCCCCGTCGGCGGCGACGTCGAAGGGGATCTCCTCCCCCATCGCGACGAGGGAGCTGAAGCGGGTCGCGGCCTCGGTCGCAAGGCGCTTGATCGATTCGTTCAGGAGGAAGTCACGCACGCCCCAGGCTTCCGTCCGCGGGCGGGCGCTCCTGCGCCTGCACGAACGCTTGCAGCGAAAGGGCTAGACGGCGGCCGGCTGGCGCTCGGTTTCGGCGCCTTCGGCGGCGTCGCCGAGCAGCCAGCGCATGCCGTAGCTGCGCATGTCCTCGACCAGCGGCACCAGCGCCTCGCCCTTCGGCGTCAGCGCGTACTCGACGCGCGGCGGCACCTCGGGGTAGGTGTGGCGCGCGACGATCCCCTCGTCCTCCAGCGCCCGCAGGCGCAGCGAGAGGGTGCGGGGGCTGATCCCCTCCAGCGAGCGCTCGAGCTCGCAGAAACGGGCGCTACCTTCGGCGAGGTCGCGGATCAGCAGCAGCGTCCACTTGCCGCAGACGACTTCGGCGGTCCTACAGACGGGGCAGCTGGAGTTGCTCTCGGCACTCATCGCAAAGAGCGAGGCGGATTGCGTTCGAAAACCTCGCTTCAACAAGTGTAGCGCTGGTGCTTCACTTACTGAAGCTTTGCGCAGGAGCGCGGCTTATTCGGAGTTGATCTTGGCCTTGCCCGACTTGACCGGCTTGATTTCGAGGACTTCGATCTTGTAGCGGACGCCGTTGGGCCCGTATTCGACGGCCTCCAGCGTCTTCGGCTTCAGCGCCAGCAGCTGGCAGGTGGAGGTGCCGGAGATGCATTCGTTGTCGCCGAACAGGCCGGTCACTTCCGGCGAGACCAGCATCATCGCCTCCTTGCCGTCCTTCGGATCGACCCCGAGGTAGGTGAGGGCCGGCGATTTCTTCCCCGGTAGCGGCGTCGTCGGCAGCACCTCTTCGCGCGTTTCGAATTCGCTCATCTTGCGGGTGCCGTCTTTGGCGAATTCGGTGTGGGCGATCCTGACTTTGATCGCGAAGGTGAAGAGCTCGATTTCCCCCGGGGCGGGCGCAGGGACGGAGTTGCTGCCGCCACCGCCGCTGCCGCCGCTACCGCCTCCCCCGGATTCAACGGGGGCAGGCAGCGATTCGGTCGAGGGCGAGCTTTCCGACCCGCCGGAGCTCCCTTCGACCACTTCGCCCGAGGAGCCCGAGCCGCCACCGGAGCTTTCTTCGATCGGGGCGGAGCCCGGGTTGAGCACCGGGCCGGTGAAGTGCTGGCGGAAGGGGTCCTTCGCCGTGCGATGAGCCAGGCGCTTGCTCGGTTCGCGCAAGCCGGGCTCGGCGGGCAGCACGGTGAGGCTCGCCTCGCGGGCCGAGGAGCCGCCGGCCACGGGCGGCGGTGCGACTGGTTCCGGCTTCTTTTCGCCACCCCCGAGCAGGAACGGCGCAGCGACGATCGCGACCAGGATCAGGCCCATCAGCGGCAGCAGGCGGCGATCGCGAAGATCCCAGTAAAGGTCCTGCAGAACCTGCGGCACCTTCATCTCGGAGAGCTTCAGCTCGGGTGCCTTGAGACGCTTCACGGCGTTCCTCCGATCGTCGCCGCGGTCGGGGTGGCGGTCGCGGTCGGCGCCGGCCCGCTCGGCGTCGCGCCGCCGGTCAGCCCCTGTTCGGGCGGGGTCAGGTAGGTGGTCATCGAGAACGTCGCTTTCAGTTCTGGGAAGCCTTCCTCGCCCGCGGCCAGCTTGAACGAGTTGACCGTGATCAAACGGCCGTCGACCGAGACCTTCGAGTTCGTCGTCTTGACGAGGTTGTCGAGGCCATGGATGAACTTGGCGATATGGAGGAAATCGCCGGTGAAGTTGAGGGTGTAGGGCATTACGCTGAGACCGGCCGGCCCGATCGACGCGCCCAGGGGTTTGGTCGAGGCGGCCACCTCGGTGGGCGAGGCCAATTCGGTGCTCCCGGCTTCGGTCGAGCCTTCCGACACCGAGGTGGCGGCGCTTTCTTCCGTTTTCGCGTTGAGGGAGATTTCTTCGAACCTCACCTGGGACTTTTCGGCGATGTGCTGAACCTGGACCAGCAGCGAGGAGGTTTCCGAGTCCGCGGGAACCGCCTTGCCGAGGACGACCAGCTGGCTGTAGTTGGTGGGGAATTCCTGCCGTGCGGTCTCAGCGGTTTCCGCTTCGGACCGATGCTGAGCAAGCTGCGTTTCCAGCCGCTGGACTTTCGCTTCGAGCTTGTTGGCTTCGTCTCGCTTCGGCGAGATCAGCAGCATCCAGAATGCCCCCGCCGCGACGACGAGCACCAGCATCGCGACGACCAACCTGTTGCTTCCCCTCTTCATCCTCAGCCTCCCGTGGAGCTTCCGGAGCTTTCTTCGGACCCTTCGGAGCTGCTTTCCGGCGCCGCCGCGGTCGCTTCCGCTTCGGTCGCTTCGGCGGAGGCCGGCACCGGCGCGGCGTCGAAGGCGACGACCATCTGGAACTCGGCGATGAAGCTCCGGGTTCGGCAATCGTTGCCCCCGCCTCCACCGCCTTCGCCGGATTCGGCGCTGCTGCTCTTGGGAGGCAGGGAAGAAGCCTGGACGCCGACCCTGGTCACGCCGTCGATCTGCTTCAGCGCGGTGACGAAGCCGGCGACGCCATCCTGGCCGTCGGCGCAGCCGCTGATTTCCAGCGCAGGCCCGGCGATCGAGCCACGCAGCGCCGAGGCCCCGCCGCCTTCCCCGGACGATTCGGAGCCTCCGCTGCCGGCTTCCGGTGAAGCGCTGGCGTTCAACCCCGTCAGCCAGACGTCAGAGGGCAGGATTTTCGCGAGTTCGCGCATCACCCGTTCCCAGTCGAAGCGGCTGTCGGCGAGACTGTTGATCGTTTCGGTGCGTTGCTGTCGCAGTTGCGCCAGCTGGACATAGGGGGCGAGTTCTTCAGCCCGCTTCTGGGCGGCCTTGTCTTCTTGCTTGAGGGTGACGATTTCGGACTTCCGTTCCGAGATCTCGTTGCTCGTCGTCACCAGCAGGGCGACTCCCACCAGCAGGGCGACGAGCGCGCCCAAGAGGAGGTACGGGAGCGGCCCGGTCCGCAGCGGGGACTGGCTGCCGTGGCGTTGCTCGGGCGGAATCAGGTTGACGGGCCGCATCAGCTCTCCAGGGCGAGGCCGAAGGGCAGGGTCAGGCGAGCGGCGGAGGCAGCGTCGAAGCCACCGAGCGCGGGCGGCTGGAAGGGCAGGACCGGCAACCCCAGACCTTCTTCGACCCGGGCGGAAAACCCGGCGATGACGCTGCCGGGACCGCTCAACACGATCCGCTCGACCGGGACGGCGGCCTCCTGGGCGCTGTAGTAGTCGAGCGAGAGGCGCAGATCGTCGACCAGCGCGGCGACGCCGCCTTCGAGCGCCCGGCGCGCCTCGGCCACCGTCTCGGGATCGCCTTCGATCGCCTCCACCGGCTGTTCGACGCCGACGTGGGAAAGCCACTGCAACGCGTGCTCATAGCTGAGCCCGCGCGCCGCGGCCAGCCGCTCCGCCAGCGCCTCGAGGCCGGCGTGGGAGACGCGCGTGAAGAGACAGGCGCGACCCCGCGCCACGGCGAGGTTCGCGACGTCGCCGACGTTGCAGAAGAGGACGGCTTCCTGGGCCGGCGGCTGGCCCTCGGCAGGAGCGGGCGCGCCGGCGCCGGCGAGAGCACGGATCATGCCGAAGGCCGCGACGTCGATCCCGACGGGTTCGAGACCGGCACGGCGAATCGGGTCGAGGAAGGAAGCGACCATGTCGCGGCGCGCCGCGACCACGACGACGTCGATCTGCGGGGCCGCGCCCTCCTCCCCCGGCACCCCCCCGACGACGTGGTGCTCGAGCACCGCCTGGTCGAGCGGCATCGGCATCTGCTCCTGGGCCTGGAACCGGATCGCCGCGTCGAGCTCCTTCGGGTCCTCGATCGCCGGCAGCCGCAGGGTGCGGACGACGATCCGCTGGTTGCCGACGCCCAGCCGCACCTGCTTGGAAAGCTTGTGGGCGCTGAAGAGCTCCTTCAGGCCCGCGGCCAGCGCCTCGGGATCGACGACCTCGCCCTCGCCGAAGGCGCCGGGCGCAAGCGGCGCCACCGCGGCGGTCTTGACTGCGACGCTGCCGTTCAGCTGCAGTTCGGTCGCGGCAACGCTGCCGGCCTCGATGTCGAGGCCGACCACGTTGGCCGTTTTCCTGCTCTTGGTGAGCGTGAAGGAGGGAGCGCGCAAAGGCATCCCCTCCTTGATCGACAGAAAGGGCGCCAAACTTTCGCCCTGCAATTACCGATTTCTAGGAGAACCTGGACGTCTCTACGAGAAGGTGCCGAGATACCAGTCCACGAGCTGGTTTCCGGCCAGCAGGCCGACCAGGGCGCCGAGCGCGAGGAAGGGCCCGAAGGGGATCGCTTTCTTGCGCGCGGAAGCTCCCTCCCGCGCGATCATCGCCAGCCCCACGACCGAGCCCGCGACCAGGGCCACCAGCAGGGCGGGTGCGACGTTGCGGCCGAGGAAGAAGCCCATCACCGCCGCGAGCTTGACGTCGCCGAGGCCCATCCCGGACGGGTAGATCAACGCCGCCAGGAAGAGCAGGCCACCGGCCGCGACGGCGGCGATCGCCCGTTCGGGCAGGCTCGAGGTGTCGAAGACCGCGGCGATGACCAATCCGATGATCATCGTGACCAAGAGGATCTTGTTGGGGATGATCCGCCGCTCGAGGTCGGTGATCGTCACCGCCATCAGCGCCGTCGCCAGCACCAACCCCATCGCCATCTGGGCCGGGTCGTGACGCAGCACCAGCACCGTGGCGAAGTAGGCGAGGCCGAGACCCAGCTCCGCGAGCGGGTAGCGCGCGGAAATCGCCTCACCGCAGCAACGCCCGCGGCCACGCAGGAACAGCCAGGAGACCAGGGGGACGTTGTCGTAGGCGGCGATCTGGGTGCCGCAGCCAGGGCAGCGCGAGCGCGGGCCGACGATCGATTCTCCACGCGGGACCCGGTGCGCGACCACGGTGACGAAGCTGCCCATCATCAGCCCTCCGAGGAAGGCCAGCACCGCTCCCTCCGCCGGCATCTCAGCCGCCTTCGAGCGGGGTGGTGGTGTCGACCTCGATGCGCGAGCGGTAGCTCGGATGGTCGTAGAGGATCGAGACCGCGTCCCCCTGGGTCTTGGCGCGTTCGAGGCTGAGGGCGAGGCCGAGCCGTTCGTTTTTTTCGATTTTTTCCGGGCCGTTGAAGGTAAGGGTCAGCGTCACCTCTTCCCATTTTTCCCGCGGCCAGTCGTTGTTGGTGGTCGACGGCAGCCAGGTCCAGTAGGAGGCGCCGCCTTCCTTGTTGGCAAGCAACGTGTCGGTGAACGTCGATCCCGATTCCGCGCGTTTGAAGAGGTAGATGCAGAGCTTGCCGGTGTACTGGGAGTCGCTGAGGGCGCGGGTGAAGAAGTCGATCGTCACCTGGCCGGTCGATTCGCCCGTGGTCATCTTGAATTCCTTCGGCATCGGATCGGTCACCCAGCGGTGCTCTTCCCACGCCGGCGCGGTTTTTCCTTCTTTGTAGGTGCAGCCGGCGGATTCCTCGCGCCGCAACTGGATTCCCTTCGCGGTTTCCGGAGTGGGGGCAGGAGTGTTTTCGTAATCCCTGGAGTAGTCGTAGACCAGCGGGGTGCTCGCGTCTTCGGGGGTCGGATCCGGCGGCGGACCGGTCATCAGGGTGTCGGGCGCGCCCTTCGTGGTCCCCGTCTGCAGGCCGCTGGCGCAGCTGCCGAGGGTGTTGTGGAGGGCGTGGTCGCCGGTGATTTCCTGGCGGCTCGTCGAACCCGTAGAAGAGCAGGGGGTATCCGAGAGGAAGAACTGCTGCGCGGTCACCACGCCTTCGGCGCCCGGAATCGGATTGTCGGCGGCAGAGTGTTCGGGGTCGACGAAGTTGGACTGGACTTCCACGTAGCCGCCGGGATTGCCGCCGTTGCTCTTCGGGTTCAGCTTGACGGCGACGATGATCTGTTTGTAGTCCTGTTCGCCGGGGCAGGTTTCCGACGAGCAGCTGGCGTCGTTGCGCCAGACGATGTAGCGGTAGACCGTGCCGCTGACGTCGCCGTTGGTGAAGCTGGTCGGCCCCGGGCTGACCACGCCGTGTTCGAGGGTTTCGTCGGGATAGCGGACGCCTCCGTTGACGACCATTTCCTTGTATTCGCTCACGGGACTCCGCTTGATCGCGTACTTGCCATTGCTGACCCGGTAGCTGGGATTGCCTTCTTCGCTCGAGTGCGTGGGTGCCGACGTCAGCGCCAGTTCTTCGTCGGAGAGGCTGCGCAGGACCTCCATTTCCTGTTCGGCCTTGTCGAGCGCGATCTGGGTCCCCTTCGCTCGCTGGTTGTTCACCGATGCCGCAGCGAGCACGCCGAAGGTCGCGATCGCGCCCGCGATCAGGATCAACGCCGCGACCAGCACCTCGATGATCGTGAACCCGTCCTCCCTGTCGATCGTTCGCCGCATCAGTCGTTCAGGGTCGCATTGCGAAGGCTGGCGCCGTCGGAGGCGGTGAGGGACCCGGAGCCTTCCGGATCGGGAATTTTCAGGGTGATGCCGATGTAGGTCGGGGAGGTGCTCGGCGACCAGTTGAAGACGCTGGAGGCGTTGCTCAGGCCGGTGAAGATCGTGGTCGCGGTTCCGGTGTAGACGCCGGGCGCCGCCTCGGTGCGGGTGCAGGACGAACCCGAGCATTTGTAGGTGATCTCGCACTTGATCGGCGCTGCAGTGCTGGCCAGGTTCGTCGTCCCGCCGCAAGTGGCATGGCGAACGTAGGCTTCGAAGGAGATCGAGGATGCCGTCGGGTTGTCGACCCGGATGCCGTTGCGGATTTCCCGCGTCATCCGTTCGAGCACGAAGCGCGCGGTCTGGATGTTGGTCGCCTGCTTTTCGAGCCGGGGCTGGCTTCGCATCGCCCCGATCAGCAGGATCATCACCCCGCCCATCACCACGACGCCCAGCGTCATCGCGACGAGCATCTCGATCAAGGTGAAGCCGGCCTCACCGTCCGGCGCTCCTGAGCGGCTTCTCCGGATCACGACCCCACCACCTTGAACCGACGGCTGATCGGGTGGCTCCACTGGCCGGCGACGCTCTTCCCCTTGACCGCGAAGACGTGCTTGCCGGGGTTGAGGCGCTTCGGACGGTAAGGCGAGCCGCACCCTTTCCAAGCCTTGCGGTCGATCCGGCAGAAGAACTGGGTGTTGGGCTGTTCGGTCGTGTCGATGAAGCGGAACACCGGCCGACGGGAGTGCGTCTTCGCGGCGGGTCCGAAGGTGATCCGGACCAACGGCGTCACGTAGACGACGTTGCCGATCTTGATCCCTTCGCCCGACCCGCTGCCGGAGCCGCCGCCCGACCCCGAGCCCCCGCCGGTGCCGCCCGAGCCGCCACCGCCACCTCCGCTTGGTTCTTCTTCCGGCGGCGGCGGAGGCGTGCTCTGCTGGGTGTAGGTGACCGAGGTGGTGGAGCAGCCCGAGGTATCGCCGCTGGCGTTGGTCGCGGTCGCGTGGAAGGTCGTGGTGGAGCCGGTTTTGACCGCGACCACGATCCCTTCGCCCTTCAATTCCGCGGCGGTACCGGTGCCCGCCGGTGCGCCCGAGCAGTCGGCGGTCGGGTAGATCTTGATCGCGGTACCGGGTTCTGCTTCGCCGATGATCTTCGGTTCGGTCGAGGCGTTTGGCGAGGTGGGGCTGACCGCCGTCAGGCCCGGAGCCGGCGGCCCCAGTTGCAATTCTCCGGAGTTACCCACCGAGACCAGGCGGGTCCCCGTTTCGGAATGGCTGTAGACGTCCGTTTCGCCAGAGAAGTTGTCGTCGACGGTGAGGCGTTCTTTCGTGGTGAAGAAGGCAAGGGCCCCGTTGTCGGACACCGCCGAGAGATGGGCCGTTTGCGAGCCGTTTCCGCCTTCGGGGCCGGCGGAGATGAGAACGGGAGAACCGACGCCGGGTTGCTCGTAGATGTCGGAGTTCGTATCGAGGTCCGAAGGAGACACCTTCTGCGCGGTCCCGTAGTAGACGTTGGAGGTGTCGCCGGAGGCGCCGAGGAAGGTGGCGTCGAATTCCGCGCTGCCCGGCGTCACCAGGCTCGTCGTCGCGCCGCTCTGCCTGTAGACGTCGAGCTTTTCGCCGCTGTCGCCGCCGCCGAGGGCCTCTCTGGTGCTGAAGAGGACGGCGGCGCCGTCCGGAGAGGCCTGGTCGAAAGTTGCATTGAGATCGGCGGTCCCCGGCGTGACCAGGGTGGTGGAGCCGCTCGCTCGTTCGTAGACGTCGCCGGCTTCGTCGGTGTCTTCCGAGCTCAGCGATTCAGAGGTTTCGAAGAACACCTTTTCTCCTTCGGCGCCGGAGCCCGCGTAGATCGCGTTGAATTTGCCTTCCCCTTTTTCGCCCTGTTCGCCGGTGGAGATCAGGGTCGACGTCCCGCTCGAGGACGACCATTCGTAGACGTCCTGGAAGGAGTCGTGGTCCGCACCGCTCAGTTGCGCCCTCGTCTCGAAGAAGACGCGGGAACCGTCCGCCGTCACGGCTCGGTAGATCGGCGCGCATTCTTCGGCCAGGAGAGGAGCCGGGCAGGTACCGGTCGCGGAGACGAGTTTCGTCGTTTCCGCACTCAGGTCGCGCTCGTAGACGTCGGCTTCGTTGTCGCCGTCGCCGGCGGCGAGCTTGTCGGTGGTTTCGAAGATCACCTTCGTCCCGTCGGCGGAAGCGCCCCGGAAAGTCACCGGAGCGGCGCCACCCGGAGTCGCCAGAACCGGAGCCGCGGCGCCGGGTTCGCGGACGTAGATGTCACTCGCTTCGTCCCCGTCCGCTTCGGTCAGCTGCTCGTCGGTGGAGATGAACACCCGCGAACCGCTCGGCGTCGCGCCGACGAAGCTTGCGGGGATTTCCCGGTTGCCGCAGGGAGCGCAGGACGGCGAGCCGCCGGAGACGAGGATGGTTTCGCCGGTCACGGTGTTGCGCTCGTAGACGTCGCGAGCCTTGTCCTTGTCTTCCGCGACGAGCGACTCGGCGGTGCTGAAGAAGACCTTGGTGCCGTCGCTCGAGACCGCGTCGAAGGTGACGTCGTGGGAGTCGTTGCCCCCGGTCGGCCCGGTCGAGATCTCGCGGGTGACGTAGGCTTCGATCCCCGGCGCTTCGTTGTAGAAGCGCTCGTAGACGTCGACGAAGCCGTTGTCGGTGTCGCCCGGCACCAGTTTGCCGGCGGTGGTGAAGAAGACCTTGCTGCCGTCCGCAGAGGACCCCGCGTATTCGGCCGGCGCCGCGAAGGCGGCGGGAGCGCCGAGCGTCGTCAGGGCGAGCGCCGTGACGACCGAAGCAAGCATTCGCTTGGAAGAGGGCATCGGTGATCTATCGGCAGAAAAGGCGATCCAATTAGCGCTGAAGGCCCGGCGAAACGCCGAGGGGCGGGCACCAGGCCCGCCCCTCGGCAAACGTTCGTCCTAAGCCAACTGGGTCAGATCAGCCGTTTTCCCAGTTGCCGGTGGTCGCGGTGCCGACCGCCGGCGGGCAACCGCCCTTGCCGGGTTCGAC
>JBQCDH010000043.1:0-59470 GCA_051961435.1 Solirubrobacterales bacterium | reverse complement strand
CGGCGCCCGTGAATCTCCCCCAGGCCGCCTGACGATTGGCGAGTTAGCAGTCCTATAGCGAGGTCAACTCGCCAATCGTTCGATACTCGGCGTGATGAATTCCGATCCCGGCCGTAGTACGGGCATGGAGCAGACGCTTGTCGCCCCCGCCGAGGAAGCGCCGCCGGCCGCCGACCTCGCCTTCGACCGCCTCTACCGCTCCAGCCGCGACGACGTCTACGCCTATGTCGCCGGCCTCCTGCGCGACGCGACGGCGGCCGAGGAAGTGACCGCCGCCGCCTTCGAGCGCGCCTACCGGAAGCGCCGCCGCTTCGACCCCGAGCGCGGCGAGCCGCGGGCGTGGCTGTTCGGGATCGCCCGCAACGCCGCCCTCGACGAGCTGCGCCACCGCGGCCGCCAGGCCGAGCTGACCGCCGAGCCCGCCGATCTCGAGAGCTTCGGCGGCGCCGAGGGAGCCGAGCACAGCGAGCGCCGCCTCGCCGTCTCCGCCGCGTTGGAGCGGCTGGCGCCAGGCGAGCGCGAGCTGATCGCGCTCAAGTTCTTCGCCGGCCTCGGCAACGCCGAGATCGCCCAGGTGCTCGGCCTCAGCGAGTCGAACGCCGGCACCAGGCTGCACCGCGCCATGACCAAGCTGAGGGAGGCATGCGATGGAATCGCCTAGGGACGACCAGCTGATCGCCGACCTCCGCGCCCTGCGCCCGACGCCGCGCCCGGAGTTCGCCGCCGAGCTCGACCAGCGCGCCGCCGCGGGCTTCCCGCGGCGCTCGCGGCCGAGGACGAAAGGCGCGCCCGCCTTTTGGACCGCTATGCGGAACAAAAGACGGGGACGCACCAAGCATCTGTTGCTCGCTGGCGGGGGAACGGCCCTGACCGCGATCGCGGTGGCGATGGCGCTCGTCGTCTCGAGCCAAGACGAACCGGCCCGTCACGTCGTCGCGCAGGCGGTCGAGCATTCCAAGCGCGGGCAGAACTTCGACGGCTCCGGCCACTACGTCCGCCCGAGCAAGTCCCCGGCCCCAGGCGGACCTGAAGCCAGCGGAGTGCAGTACGAAACCGAAGTGCCCACGCGCCTCTCGGCGGGCGCGACCTCCAGCGGGTCGGCCGAAGCACCCACTGCTGCGAGCGCAGAACTCGAGCCCTTCAGCCAGACCATCCGCGCCCGCGACGTCGAACGCTCGGCCGAGGTGGTCCTCGCCGCCGAACCAAGGGACGTCGCCGGCGACGCCGCCAGAGTCTTCGCCGCGGTTCATGCCAGCGACGGGGTCGTCATGCGCTCCTCCACCCGCCAGGGCAAGGCCGGCGAAGCGGGGGCGACCTTCGCATTGCTGATCCCGAGCGCCAAGCTGCCCGATGCCCTCGCCGCCTTCTCGGAAATCGACACGGTGCGCTCGCGCCACGAAGCGACCGCCGACATCACCGCCCCCACCGTCGGCGCCGCCGAACTGCTGAAGGAAGCGCGGGCGCGGATCGACAGCCTGCTCGCCCAGCTCGAGGCCGCCGAAATCGAATCCGAACGCGAAGCGGTCGAAGCCGAGCTGCGGCACGAGCGCCGCCGCGCCGCCCGCCTCGCCGCACAGCTCGACCGCCTGCAACACCGCGCCGACTACTCCCGCGTCTCGCTGCGGATCGTCACCGGCGAAGCCGAAGGATCGACTGGGGGCGCCTGGGGCGTCGGCGACGCCTTCCACGACGCCGGCCACATCCTCGCCGTCGCCACCGCGGTCACGGTCATCGCCCTGGCGATCCTCGGGCCGATCGCCCTGATCGCCCTCCTCGCCTGGCTCACCCACCGCGCCTGGATCCGCCGCGAGCGCCGGCGCGCCCTCGGCTGACGCCAGGCGTTTCTGAGTTTTCCCACCGCATGTGGGGGTCAAGCTCAGACACGTGCAGCGTGGGTACTCTCTGCGCGATGGAGGAGCGCAAGCGCGGACCGGCGGAGCTGCCGAACTTCGGGCCGCCCTCGACGCCCCGCCCCGCCGCCTCGATCGTGTTGCTGCGGCGCGGCGGCAAGCACTCGCAGCGGGCGCTGGAAGTGCTGCTGCTGCGGCGCAGCGAGGAGGCGAAGTTCATGCCCGGCGTCTGGGTCTTCCCCGGCGGCTCGCTGGACGAAGCCGACGGCGTCGAGGAGGCCGGCCTGCGCGCCTGCGCGCTGCGCGAGCTCGCCGAGGAGGCGGGGATCGAGCTGGACGCGGGCGAGGAGCTGGTCCCGTTCACCCGCTGGATCACGCCGGAGCTGATCGCGACCCGCTTCGACGCCTGGTTCTTCCTCGCCCTCGCCCCGCCCCACACGCCGCCGCAGGCGGACGGGGTCGAGACCACCGAGGCGCGCTGGTTCCAGCCTCGGGCCGCCCTCGAAGCGCAGGAGGCCGGCGAGCTCGTCCTCTCCTTCCCCACCCGCACCCAGCTCGGCTGGCTCGCCGAGTTCCGCACCTCCGACGAGGCGCTGGCCGCCTACCGCAAGCGCGCGATCGAGCCGATCCTCCCGAAGGTGATCGACGACGACGGTCCCGAACCGCGCGTGGTCCTCCCCGGCGACCCGGACTACCCCGCCTGAGCGTCGGGGAAGGGCGCCAGGCCCGCGTGCCAGGGCCCGGGCGGATAGGTGTGGATGCCGCTCTCTTCCATCTCCGCCTGCAGCCGCCTGAACAGCTGCCCGGCGTTTTTCAGCGCCGCTTTCAGCTCCTCGGTGCTGCGCTCGCGCAGCCGCCAGAGGAACCAGAGCTGGCGGTCGTTGACGCCGAAGTCGATCTCGCCGGTGATCGTCGTCACCCAGCCGAGGAAGCCGGGGCTGAACAGCTCGCGCAGGGCGATCGGGTCGTAATCCTTCGGCACCGTCGCCCAGAAGCGCTTGTTGAAGTCGATCGACTCGAATTCGACCTTGCGCGAGAGCTTCTGCGTCACCACCTCGTGCCCCTCGACCGACTCGACGTTGAAGGCGGGCACCACCCGCGCCAGGTCGGGCATGTGGGCCTTGGCGAGGAGCGCGGTCGGCAGCACCGCCTTGTTGAAGATGCCGCCCACTTCCCTTTCGTCGGCGTCGCAGCAGGCCCCCCAGAAGCCCTCCGCCAGCTGCCCGGTCAGCCGGTTGACGCCGCCGACGCAGAGCGCCACCGGGCCGTCTTTCGGATTGATGCCGCCGACCGGCTCGTAGGCGAGATCGTGGCGATCGCCGTAGCGGCGCACCGTCTCGGCCCATTCCTGCGCTTCCTGCTTCGCGCCCACGGCGCGATCCTATGCGGCGCCGGTCGGCGGCGTTAGGATGGCCTCAAGCCCGGTCCGACCACAGGAGCCTCCATGACCATCGTCATCATCGTCGTCGTCGCGATCCTCGTCATCGCGGTCCTCTACTACGTAGGCAAGCGCAACGGGATCATCGCCGCGCGCAACCGGGTGGACGAGTCCTGGAGCGGAATCGACGTCCAGCTCAAACGCCGCCACGACCTCGTTCCCAACCTCGTCGAGACGGTCAAAGGCTACGCCGAGCACGAGAGCGCGACCTTCGAAAAAGCGACCAAAGCCCGGGCCGAGGCGATGCAGGCCTCGAGCGTCGCCGACACCGCCAAAGCCGAGTCGAAACTGACCGGCGCGCTGACCGAACTGCGCGCCGTCGCCGAGAACTACCCGACCCTGCGGGCGACCGAGAACTTCCAGCAGCTCAGCCGCAACCTCTCCGAGCTCGAGGACGAGATCCAGGCCGCGCGCCGGATCTACAACTCCAACGTCCAGTCCTACAACACGGACATCCAGCAGTTCCCGGGCTCGATCATCGCCAACCAGGGCGGCTTCACCCCGCGCGAGTACTTCGAGATCGAAGACGCCACCGAGCGCGAGGCCCCGCCGGTCAGCTTCGGCAAATAAGCCGCCGCCCAACCTCCCTAACATCCAGGGCGATGACTACGGAGACCAAAGAAGCGACCCTCTGGATCTGCGACAGCTGCGGGTTCATCTACGACCCCGCGGTCGGCGATCCCGACGGCGGCATCCCGCCCGGCACGGCGTTCGAGGACATCCCCAGCGACTGGTTCTGCCCGGTCTGCGGCGCCCGCACCAGCGACTTCCGGCCGCTCGAGCCCGGCGAAATCTGAGAACGCGCCCGATAGGCTGGACTGGCTGATGAGCCAGCGCGACTACGACTGGGTGGTGATCGGCTCCGGGTTCGGGGGCTCGGTCTCCGCGCTGCGCCTGGCCGAGAAGGGCTACAGGGTCGGCGTCCTCGAGTGCGGCAGGCGCTTCACCGACAAGGATTTCCCGAAATCGACCTGGGACCTCCGCCGCTACTTCTGGGCGCCGCGGATCGGCCTGCGCGGCATCTTCCGCCTCACTACGTTCAAGGACGTCTCGGTCGTCAGCGGCTGCGGCGTCGGCGGCGGCAGCCTCGGCTATGCCAACACCCTCTACGTACCGCCCGCGAAGTTCTTCGAGGACCCGCAGTGGGCCGACCTCGCCGACTGGGAGCGCGAGCTGGCGCCCCACTATGCCGAGGCGCAGCGGATGCTCGGCGTCGCCCAGGTCGAGACCGACGACGCCGCCGACGACCTGCTGCGCGAGTACGGCGAGGCGATCGGCGTCGGCGACACCTACCGCAAGACCCCGGTCGGGATCTACTTCGGCGAGCCCGGCAAAACGGTCCCCGACCCCTATTTCGGCGGCCAGGGCCCCGACCGCACCGGCTGCAGCCTCTGCGGGCGCTGCATGGTCGGCTGTCCCCACGGCGCCAAGAACACGCTGGTCAAGAACTACCTCTACCTGGCCGAACAGCACGGGGTCGAGGTGATCCCTGATCGCATGGTGACCGAGATCCGCCCGCTCGGCGCCGAGGACGGCTCAGACGGCTATGCGATCGCCAGCGAGCGCTCGGGCATGATCCCCGGTCGCGGCCGCCGCACCGTCACCGCCCGCGGGGTGGTCGTCGCCGCCGGCGCCCTCGGCACCAACAAGCTGCTGCAGCGCTGCCGCCTCGGCGGCTCCCTGCCGAAGATCTCCCCCCGCCTCGGCGAGCTGGTCCGCACCAACAGCGAGATGATCCTCGCCGTCACCGTTCCCGAGGATTACCCGGACGACCTCACCAAGCGGGTCGCGATCAGCGGCAGCATCTACCCCGACGCCGACACCCACATCGAGACCGTCAGCTACGGCAACGACGGCGACTCGATGGGCCTCCTCTACACGCTGCTGGTCGGCGACGGCACCCGCGTCACCCGGCCGCTGAAACTGCTGGGGCAGATCGTCCGCCACCCGGTCCGCTTCGCCAAGGTGATGTGGCCGAAGGGCTGGTCGCGGCGCACGATCATCCTCCTGGTGATGCAGACGCTCGACAACGCGATCGCCCTGCGCCCGAAAAAGCTGCCCTCGGGCAACGTCCTGCTGCAGACCGAGCAGGATCCGGAGAAGCCCAACCCGACCTTCATCCCGGTCGCCAACGAGGCGGCCGAATGGCTCGCCGAGCGCACCGGCGGCATCGCCCAGAGCTCGGTCACCGAGGCGCTCTTCAACGTCCCCAGCACCGCCCACATCCTCGGCGGCGCGGTGATCGGCCACGGCCCCGAGGACGGCGTGGTCGACGCGCGCCAGCGCGTCTTCGGCTACGAGAACCTGCTCGTCTGCGACGGCTCGGCGGTGCCGGCGAACGTCGGCGTCAACCCCAGCCTGACGATCACCGCGCTCGCCGAGCACGCCATGAGCCAGGTTCCCGCAGCCTCAGAGCGGCGCGACTACGAAGCGAACCTCTCCGCGACGTAGTCCCAGTTGACGACGTTCCAGAAGGCGTCGATGTATTCGGGGCGCTTGTTCTGGTACTTCAGGTAGTAGGCGTGCTCCCAGACGTCGCAGCCGAGCAACGGCGTGGTGCCATCCGAGATCGGCGAGTCCTGGTTCGGGGTCGAGACCACGGCGAGGCCGGAGGAGTCTTTGACCAGCCAGGCCCAGCCGGAGCCGAAGCGGGCGACGCCGGCACCTTTGAACTCCTCCTTGAAGGAGTCGAAGGAGCCGAAGGTGTCGTCGATCGCCGAGGCCAGCTCGCCGCTCGGCTCGCCGCCGCCGTCGGGGCTCAGCATCTGCCAGAAGAGCGAGTGGTTGTAGTGGCCGCCGGCGTTGTTGCGGACCGGCGCCTGCTTGTCGCCGGGGAGGCTGGAGAGGTTGCGGAGGACGTCCTCGACGTCGCGGTCGGCCCACTCGGTGCCTTCGAGGGCGGCGTTGGCTTTGTCGACGTAGGCCTGGTGGTGTTTGTCGTGGTGGACTCGCATCGTCGCCTCGTCGATGTGGGGCTCGAGCGCGTCGTAGGGGTAGGGCAGGTCGGGTACGGAGAAAGCCATCGCAGTTGCTCCTTGTCGGTTTGGAAGTCCGACTCCGGAGCCTAACTATTCTGCCGCGGCTTCTTCCCCTTGCTTGGGCTTTTCGCTGCCCTCGCGGGGGACGGTGTTCGGGTCGCCCCCGGTCCATTCGTTGAAGCGGTACCAGGCCGGCTTCGCTTCCCGGCTCCGGGTCAGCAGCCCGGCCGAGCCGCAGAAGACGCAGCTGCCGCCTTCGTCGGACCAGGTGAACCACCAGACGCCGCCGATCCGCCAGCGCACGCGGTTGGCCGAGAGCATCGAGAACGACTGGGAGAGCTGGTTCGCCTGCCCCCAGAGCCCGCGCTGCCAGCGGGTCGGGCCGCTCGCCGAGCCCCAGCCCAGCTCGGTCACGTAGATCGGCGTCCCGCCGTCGTGGTGGCGGCGCATGATCCGCCGCAGGTTGCGCAGCTGCCCCCCCATCGCCCGCGCGCGGGCGACGTAGGGGTGCAGGGCGACGCCGTCGAAGAAGCGCTTGACGTTGCCGGCCCGGTAGAGGCGGTTGAGGAAGTCGCCGGAGGCGACGTTCGGCGGGATCTGCAGGGGACGGCCGAAGAGGCCGCCGACGATCACCTTCGAGCCGGGCACCTGGTTGTGGATGACCCGGCCGGCGATCCGGATCAGCTCGGCGAAGCGGGCCGGTTCGGGGTCGGCGGCGAAGGTGACGATGTTCTCCTCGTTCCAGATCTCGAAGCGGCGCATCGGCAGGTAGTGGATGTCTTCGTTGCCCTCTTCTTCGCGCCAGAAGGCGCCGTTCGGGCCGTAGCGGTCGACGACCGCGCGCAGGAAGGAGGCCCAGGCGCGGCGCTGCCAGGCGTTGGCGACCGGCAGGTCGATCCCCCGCGAGGTGACCCATTCGGGCGAGGCGGTGATGAAGGGGAAGACCGTCAGCCCCTGTTCGGCCGCCAGCCGCACTTCGCGGTCGAAGCCGGACCAGTGCCGTTCCGAGAAGGCCGGGTTCTCCGGCTCGATCGAGGCCCAGTTGAGCGGCAGCCGGACGCTGTAGATGCCCGCTTCGGCCATCAACTTGTAGTCCTTGGCGGTGCCGGCGTTCTGGGGCGAGATCCCGATGAAGCCGGGCGGCAGGTAGGCGCGCGCCGTCGCCGGCGCCAACGCCAGCAACAGCAGAGCCGGGATCAAGATCAGCCTTCGCGCCATCCTCATTGAGTGGACCCGCTTCCCCGTCCAAAGTAGCGCTCTGCCCTCGCCTCCCCGCGCCCTGCTCCCCGCTCTGGGATAATCAGCCCCCTCGGGGCGTGGCGCAGCCTGGTAGCGCGCACCGTTCGGGTCGGTGAGGTCCCCGGTTCAAATCCGGGCGCCCCGATAGGTTGGAAACTCTCGAAGGGAGCTTGGCCTCGTGGGCTTGGTCGGCTACGCGGCTACGCCTGATCGGAGCCGCCTCTCTCTTTCAGCAGCTCGCGCCGCTCGCGGTACTCCTCGATGGAGATCTCGCCGCTGGCGAGCCGGTGGTCGAGCACCTCGGCCGGATCGCGGTGGTGGATCGTGTGATGACCGCCAGCGAGCGAGCGCACCAGCCACATGGCTCCGAAGATCACGAGCGCCCAGAAGACGGCCATCACCAACACCATCGCGATCCACCAGCCGGCGCCCCAGTCGCCCATGTGTTCGGTGTTGGCGAGCAGAATCGTCAGCGCGGCCATCGTTCGAGCTCCTCCACCATCAGTGTGCGCCGCCGAGGAGGCGGACGAGGGCGAACCCGTATCTGCCGGAAATCCAAGGCGCTGCGACCGTGCCGCCAAGGACGATCCGGCCGCGACTGTCGAGGTAGACCTGCGTCGCTTCCGCCTCGGCCTTCTTGCCGACCTTGACGGTGACCACGCCCGCTTCGCCGAACCAGCTCTGCGTCGCGCCGGCGGCGTTCAGGCGCACCGCCAGGAACCTGCGGGCTTCGAACCTGCCTTCCCGCCGCATCGCGGTGCCGGCGAGGACGATGCGGTTGCGCGCGTCGGTGGTGAGCGTCGCGAAGAAGCCACCGGGCGGATTCGGGGCTCCCGCGGTGCCGCCTTCCCAGAACTTCCCGCCGAATCCAGGGTCGGGGCTGCCGTTGGGAAGCAGGCGGCGGACCACCTGGAGGAGTTCGTCGCCGCCCTCCGGGGGATAGGCCGTCTCGAGCATCACGATCCGGTTCTGGCGATCGACGGCGAGCGAGGTCACTTCGAGCAGTCCCGCCAGCCCGGGGAGGTTCGACCCGCTCGGGCGCGCCGGGACGCGGAGCGCGAGATTGCCGCTCGGCGAGAGGATCGACGCCACGGGGTCGAGGCTGGCCGGTCTGTATCCGTCGAAGCCTGCACAGCGCACTTCGGGGGCGCTGGCGTAGACCACCCTCCCGCCTGCGGTGAGAGCCGGGAGGTGCGGGTCTTCCAGCGGGTCGGTGAAGATGCCGCCGACGCCGAAGCTCGGATCAGGGACGCCCCCGGCGGTCAGCCGCGCGACGACGGTCGTGTTGAGGTAGACGGGCGTCTTGTTGCAGGACGAGGGCGTCAGGGCGGAGACCGCGGTCAGCACCGGCCTGTCGCGGGAGTCGACGGCGAGCCCGGTCGCGTTCATCGGGCCGAGCGCGGCCCCGCCGACACCGCCTTCGCCGAAGCTCCGGTCGAGCTTGCCGTCGGGCATGAAGCGGTAGACGCTGACGCGCGCGTACCGCGAACCGCCGCTCGCCCCCACCGGCTCGGTCGTGCCGGCGACGAGGACGCGGCCGCGCGAATCGACGGCCACCCCGGCGAACCGGAAGGTCATTCCCGCCGGGGTCGGGATCGCAACCCGCCCGTCGCCGCCGAAGCGCTTCTGCGGCCGGCCGCCGGCACGGTAGCGCAGGACTCGCAGGTCGTTGGCGAGGACGAGCTCGCCCTTCGGGCCGGGCGCGCTGGCCATCGGGGTCCAGTACAGCCCCGTGACTCCGAAGTCGCCGCTGGGTCGGATCGTCCCCTTGCTGGTCGGGATCACCAGCCGGCCGGTTCCGTTGAAGCTGTGATCAAGCGAGCCGGCGGTGGCCAGGGAGGCCGCAGGGAGGAGGAGCGCTGCCGCGGCGGCTGCGGTCAACGCTGCCGCGAGGCGCCGGCAGGAACTCATCGCCTCGGCCTGCCCGGGGACACGGCGACGTCCGTTGGAACTTCTTCGCCAGAGCTGGCGACCATCCAGCGCACGCCCTTGCCGTCGAGGTTGGCGCGGCCGATCCAGCCCAAGGCCGTGGCTTCGGCCGGGTTCGTCGAGGAGTACGCAAAAGCCGTCCAGTAGACGTGGGCGCCGCCGACCGCGATGCCACCGGGCTGGCGCTTGCCGGAGATGATGAATTTCGGACGCACGCCCGTGCCGTCCAGGTCGGCGCGGACGATCGCGTCCGTGGGCGTCGTCCAGAAGAGGTGGCCGTCTCCGACCGCGAGATGAAATGGATCGGTCTCGCTTTGGAAGAGGTTGTCCTTCACGCCCGTGCCGTCGAGGTTGGCGCGGCCGATCACGTTGGGTTCTTCGAATGCCATGCCCGTCCAATAGAGGTGACGGGCGTTCGCCGCGAGATACCCAGGCCCGTAGTACCTGACGGGAATGAAGTCGAGGCGGGCGTGAGTGCCGTCGAGCTTGGCGCGGCCGATGAACATGTTCCAGTTCGTCCAGTAGAGGTACCCCGCGCGGACGGCGATGTCGTGAGGCTGGAACAGGGGTGAGCCGGGAAAGCTGAGAAATTCCGGGTCCACGCCCGTGCCGTCGAGGTTGGCGCGGCCGATTGCGCTCCTGATGGTTTCCGCCCAGTAGACGTGGCGGCCGGACACGGCGATCGCCCTCGGGTAGATGCCCGCACCGCTGATGAAATGACGGTTGACACCGGTGCCGTTGAGGTTGGCACGGCCGATGTCGCCCCCATTGGTGGTCCAGTAGATATGCCCCCTGGCATGGGCATCGGCAGGCGGAGCGAACGCCAAGGCCGCAATGAGAAGCGTCAGGGAAGCGGCAAAGCCACACAGGAGCCCCTGCATGTCTTTCCCGGTCCTCGCGACAGCCATCGGCCTCATACCCAAATGCTCCCAGTGCCCCGCCGAAAGCACACCAGGGGAAAGCCACACTCAGGCACCGTATGGAACACGTAAGGCGGGCGCTCGCAAGGGACAACCCCACTCAAACCACATAGGGGCCGATCGCGACGCTCACTCGTAGGTGAGGGCCTGCAGCGGGTCCAGGTGCGCCGCCCGCCGGGCGGGGAGGATCGCCGCCAGGGTGCCGATGACCACGCCGAGCACGGCGATCACGACGAGGATGCTGACCGGGATTTGCAGCTGCAGGCCGACCAGGGTGCTCTCGCGCACCGAGAGTATCCAGACCGCCCCGACCAGTAGCCCGGCAACGATGCCGACGAGGCTGCCCGCCAGCGAGATCATCAGGCTCTCATCGAGCATCGCCCGGCGGATGCGCCACCTCGAGCCTCCGAGGGCACGGAGGACGCCGATCTCCCGGGTGCGCTCCAGTACCGACATCGAGAGCGTGTTGATGATCCCGAGCAGGCCGACGATCACGGCGACGCCGATGATCGCGTTGAAGAAGGCGAACTGCTGGTTGATCTGATCTTCGTACTGCTGCTTGAACTCGGCATTGGAGATCGCTTCGTAGCCGGGGTAGCGATCGGTCAGCAGGCGTTCCACCGCGGTCTTCAAGGCGTCGCGCTCGCCGGGGGTGCGGGCGGTGACGGCGAGGGTCGAGTCGGTGGTGATGCCATATACCCGCTTCATCGTCGCCAGCGAGACCATCACCTCGTTGCCGTTGGCTTCGAGGGTGTCGATCCTCGCCCTGATCGGCGCCCGCCGCGTCCCGGAGGCGCCCTTCAGGATCAGGGTGTCACCGACGCCGAGGCCGGTGTCTTCGGAGTAGCCCTTGCCGACGATCGCCCCGCCCGCCGCGAGCCCGGCCATCGCCTGCTTGGCGCTCGCGCCTTCGTATTCGCTGCGGTCGACCTTGTTCCACTGCCCCGGGTCGACCGCCGTCAGCAGCCCCGGTTCGCCGCTGCCGGGCAGGTGCGTCGTGGTAGACGGTCCGTTTGGGGGTCACCGTCCCCGCCTGCGGGAGGTCGGCGATCCGTTCCTTCAGCGAATTGTCGAGGCCGGTGGTCGGCGGGCCGTAGGCGCTGTAGCCGACCGGCTGCACGGTCAGGTCGCGGGCGAAGCGGGCGTCGAGCTCGTGGCGGATCGAGCCGATGAAGCTGGCGCTCATCATCGAGTTGACGACGACGACCGAGAGCGTGATCACCAGCGCCGAGGCGGTGGCGGAGGTGCGCAGTGGGTTTGCCCGCAGCGAGTCCGCCGCCAGCCGTCCCTCCGCCGGCATCACTGCCCGCGCCGGCACCGCCAGCAGCCGCACCGCGGGCATCACCACGAAGGGGGCGAGCAGCGCCATTCCCAGGAACATCGTCATCGTCGAGCCGACTCCGACCAGGGCTGCCATCGTGCCCCCGCTCTGGTTGCTGAACCAGAAGAGGCCGCCGATGGCAAGCCCGGGCAGGAAGAGGACGATGCCGGCGAGGAAGCGGCGCAGCCCCGGGCGCCCCTCGATCCCCCTGCCCCCGGTGAGGGCCTTGATCGGCGAGATCCTCGCCGCCCGCAGGGCGGGGTTGAGGGCGCCGGCAACGGTCGCGACGAGGCCGACCACGACCGCCGCGATCGCGGCGCCGGTGGTGATGTCGAGCGCGGCGAGCGGCAGGCCGAAGTAACTGCGCATCGCCGATGCCAGGGCTTCGGCCAGAGCGACCCCGAGGGCGAGGCCGATCACGGACCCGATCACCGCCAGGATCAGAGCCTCACCGACCACCGAGGCGGCGATGCGCCGGCGCGAAGCCCCGAGCGCCCGCAGCGTCCCGATCTCGCGGATGCGCTGCAGCACGGTCATGTTGAAGGAGTTGAGGATCAGGAAGGCCCCGACGAACAAGGCCATGCCGGAGAAGAAGTAGAGGACGATGTCGAGTCCGGCCATCGATTCGTTGGCTTCCTCGCCCTTACCGGCCGGCGTCGAGACTTCGACACCGGGGCCGACGACGCCAGCGATGCGGCGCTTCAGCGTCGCGGTAGAGACGCCGCCTTCGGCGATCACGTTGATCTCGTCCCAGACGTTCCCCTTACCGGTCAGCCTGCGAGCGGTCCCGATCGGCAGCGCCGCGGTCCCGTAGCCGCCGAGATCGAGGCTCGTCTGCAGCTTGTAGATGCCGGCGACCCGAAGCGCCGTCCGACCGACGGGAGTGGCCAGGCGGAGGCGGTCGCCCACGGCCAGGCCCTCCTGCTTCGCCCAGCCTTCCTCGAGCTCGATCTGTCCCGGCCGCGAAGGCTCGTGACCGGAGACGATTTCGCTCCCGGCCGTGTCGGGAGCCTTGAAGTCGACGCCCTCGACGAAGAGGGTCGAATTGCGGCCCCGGCGCGCTTCGCCTTCCTCGTCGACGATGCGGAAGATGCCGAAAACGTTGCCGGCGGCGCCTTCGACGCCGTCGACGGCGCGCACCTTCCCCAAGGTGTTGTCGGGCACCGAGCCGACCGAGGACTTGCCGGAGACGATCAGGCTGGTGTTGCCGTAGATCGCGTCGAAGAGGTTGCTGAAGCTGGAGTGGATCGTGCTGACCAGGATCAGCACGCCGAAGACCATCCCGACTCCGAGGACGATCCCGCCGCTGGTCAGGACCGAGCGCAGGGGGCGCGCTCGCAGCGAGCGCACGCCGAGTCCGGCGAAGCTGTGAAGCCGCGCCCCCTCCGGTAGCGAGCGAACGCTCATGCCAGTGCTCGCTGCAGGACCCCGCCGCCGGTCTCGACGCCGCGGAAGGCGTCGATGACGCGATCGCTGTCGCCGCCCTCCACCTCGCCGACGATGCCGCCGTCGCGGAGGAAAACGACGCGGTCGGCCAGAGCCGCGGCGCCGGGATCGTGGGTGACCATCACCACGGTCTGCCCTTCGTCGACGACTCCTCGCAGGAGGGACATCACCGCGCCGCCGCTGGCGGAGTCGAGGTTGCCGGTCGGCTCGTCGGCAAGGATCAGCTCGGGCTCGCGCAGAAGCGCCCGGGCGATCGCGACCCGCTGCTGCTCGCCGCCGGAGAGCTCGGTGGGAAGGTGCCCGGCGCGGCCGGTGAGGCCGACCTTCTCCATCAGCTGGTCGACGCGCTGCGCGTAGCGCGACGGGCGCTCGCCGTTGACCAGCACCGGCAGCAGCACGTTCTCGGCCGCGGTCAGGGTGGGCAGGAGGTTGAAGAACTGGAAGACGAAGCCGAAGACCTCCCCCCGCAGCCTGGTCAGCTCGCGATCGGAGAGGTTGTCGTAGCGGCGCCCCCCGATCGCGACCGAGCCGGCGTCGGGCCGGTCGAGGGCACCGAGGATGTGCAAAAGCGTGCTCTTCCCCGAACCCGAGGGGCCCATGATCGCCACCATTTCCCCTTCACGCACGGTGAGGTCGACACCGTGCAATGCCAGCACAGCGATGGCACCGCCGCCAAAGGAGCGTTCGAGGTTCCGCGCCTCGAGCAGAAGGCTTCCCGGCACCGACCTATCCGCTTTGTCCTGCTCCATGACTCGAACATAGGCGTCCTCGAGCCCAGTCGAATCAGGGCTTCCCCTCAGTGCTGGCCGTGGGAGATCCGCACGGAGGTGTGCTGGTCCTCGCCGACGGGCGACTCCTAGGGAAACAAACGCACCGCGGGGTTCTCCTCCTCGACGACCGAGATCGCCACCGCCGGGCACGCTTCGGCGGCCTGCAGCAGGACCTCGCGCGGAGCGGTGCCGATCACCTCGGCGACCTCGCCGAGGACGAAGACGTCGGGGGCGACTTCGACGCAGTCGCCGTGGGCGCTGCACTCGTCGGGATCGACCACGGCTATGTAGGTCATGCGACTACCTCCTCCGCGGGCCTCGCGTGCCCGCGCTCGATCTGCTTGCGAAGGACCGGGATCGACCGCGGCCGGTCCACCGTCAGGCCGGCCACCGGAACGCCGCCGCGGGTGAAGAGGGCCTCGAATTCGCGAGAAGCCGGGTCGCCGTCGATCACGACGGCATCAGCGCGGCGAGCATGGCCGACGTACTGGATCCGGTGGCCGTACTGGTCGCTCCAGAAGCTCGGCAGCGGTGGCGTCCCCGGGTACTCGCCGGTGATCGCCCTGGCGACGGCTGCACCCTGCCAGGCGGCCGCGTCCCAGTGCTCGGTGCGCTCGTGCTCGCCGAAGCGCGGCTCGAAGGGAATCGAGGCGTCGCCGGCGGCGTAGACGCCGGGCAGCCGCGTCCGCCCGCAGGTATCGGTGCGCACCCCGCGCGGATCGAGGCCGCTGCCCTCGAGCCAGGCGGTCGCCGGCACGGTGCCGATCCCGGCCACGACGACGTCGCACTCGATGCGACGCCCGTCGGCGAGCTCGAGCTCCTCGACGACACCGTCGCCGCGAGCGCCGGCGATCCCGGTGCCGAGCTCCATCCGCACCCCCTCTTCGCGATGCAGGCCGGCGAACCAGGCGCCGAGCCGGGCGCCGAGGATCGGCTCGAGCGGCGTCGACAGCGCCTCCACCATCGTCACCTCGCAGCCGAGGCCGCGCGCCGTCGCCGCTACCTCCTGGCCGATGAATCCGGCGCCGACGATCGCCAGCCTGGCGCCCCGCCGCAGCCACGGGCCCAGCCGCTTCGCGTCGCCGGCGTTTCGCAGCGAGTGGACGTTCGCGTAGCCGGCGAGGAAGGGCAGCTCGCGCGCGGCGCCGCCGGTGGCGACGACCAGGTCCTCGTAGGGCAGCCCGCCGCCCCCCTTCAGCCGCACCCTCCTCCCCGCGGGGTCGAGGCTGGCGGCGCTCGCCTGCAGCAGCAGCTCCACCTCGTGGTCGCGGTACCAGGCGAGCGGCCGGAAGGCGAGGGCGGCCGGCTCGACCCCGTCGGCGAGCGCCGCCTTGGAAAGGGGCGGGCGGTCGTAGGGCGGCTCCGGCTCGGCGCAGAGGACCCGGATCGGGCCCTGGTAGCCGCGCCGGCGCAGCGTCTCGGCGCAGCGCTGCGCCGCCAGGCCGCCGCCGGCGATCACGGTGCCGGCGCCGCGCCTCATGCCTCCTCCCCCAGCGGCGTCGGGCCGATCCTCCGGGCGGGGGCCGGACGAACGGGCGCCGGGCGGCTCGGCGCCGACGCGCGGGGTCGCAGCTTCGCGGCGAAGGCCCGGTAAAGGAACAGGCCGGCGATCGGCGGCGTGGTCAGGACGACCCACCAGCGGAAGGCGGGGGTCGAGGCGTCGGAGCCGGTGCCGATCGCGTGGGCCAGGCCGAGCAGGTAGACCACCACGGTCGCCCGGTGCGCCTTGCGCCAGAGCCTGGCGCCGATCCGCCTGCGTGCGTAGTAGCTCAAGCCCAGCAGCGCGGCGAGGTAGCCGGCGAGGATGCCGAGACCGGTGAAGAGCGGTTTGAAGCCGATCGCGAAGGGAACCGTGACGCCGGCGATGCCGGGGTTCAGCCATGGGTCGCCAAGCAGGGAGATGCCGTGGACGGCGATCGCGACCAGCCCGGCGAGGGCGGCCTGCTCGTGCAGCGCCATCAGCTTGCGCGAGAGGCCCGGCCGGCGCATCACCTTGCCCGCCATCGCCAGTCCGATCCCGACCGAGATCGTCACCAGGACCAGCGCGACCAGGCCCGAGGCGCGGCTGGCGATCCACCAGCCGTGGGTCTGCAGGGCGGTGGCGGCCGATTCGGCGGCGCTCACCTCGCCGCCCCCGCGCTCTCGAAGCTCTGCGGCCAGCGGACCCGCGGCCGCACGCTGAGCGGCCCCATGGTCTCGACCTGACCGCTGTCGTGAACTATCAGGCCGCCCCGCGCGGCGAGCACCTCGCGGGCGCCCTCGGGCCCAGAGAGCAGCGCCATCTTCGAGAGGGTCTCCGCCTCGAGCGCGCTGTCGCCAAGGGCGGTCGCTCCGATCAGCCCCGTCCAGGCGGGCTCGCCGCTGGCGGGGTCGATCAGGTGGTGGCCGAAGCGGCCGCCGGCGCCGCGCCAGATCCGCACGTTCAACCCCGAGGTCGCCACTCCCCCGCCGCCGAGGCGCAGGACGAAGGCGCGCTCGCCGGAGAGCGGGTGCTCGACGTGGACGTCGTAGGGGTCGAGGAGGGCGCCGGCGCCGCCGATCCTGATGTCGCCACCGCAGTCGACGACGAAGCGACGGTACCCGCGCAGGCCCTCGGCCACCAGGTCCGCCGCCAGGCCCTTGCCGGTGCCGCCGGTGTCGAAGCGGAGGCCACGCGGGCGG
Organism: Solirubrobacterales bacterium; assembly: GCA_051961435.1. Classification (GTDB taxonomy): domain Bacteria; phylum Actinomycetota; class Thermoleophilia; order Solirubrobacterales; family 70-9; genus VAYN01. The sequence goes on along the minus strand of JBQCDH010000043.1, from coordinate 42,918 downwards.
CTGACCGTGCCGGCCTCCTCGTCGACCGCGAAGCCGCGCCAGCGCTGCCCCGGGTCCGGCCGGGCCGGCCGGCGCGGCGGCGCCTCGGCAAGGGCGGCGGGCAGCGGCTCGCCGGGCACGCCTGCCCGCGACTCGGCGTAGCCCGCCGCCTCGATCTCGCCGACCAGCGTCGGGTCGACGAGGCCGTCGCTCCGCTCGGCCGCTTCGATGCCGGCGCGGACGGCGCGGCGCAGCAGCGGCGACGCCGGCACGACCTCCTGCGGGTCGGCGTTGAGCGCGCAAAGCTCACTCTGCGGCTTGAAGCGGGAGAGGGCGGCGTCGAAGTCGAAGATGAACCGCCGTGCCCGCTCGGCCGCCACGTCTGCCGGCTCCAGGCCGGCGCCGGGCTCGCCGATCAGCAGCCGCACATGGCTCCCCATCGCATCGAAGGTGACGTCGTGCTCGCCGCCCATCACGAGGCCCCCGTAACGACCGGCGCCGGTTCGGTCCCGGCTTCAGAGGCAAGCACCGGCCCCGCGGTGACCGTCGAGCGCCCCGGGGTGGGAACGACGGTGGTGACGACTTTGCGCTTGACGACCGTGCGGACGAGAGTCGGGCGCGGCGCCGTCGAGGTCCCCGCGAGGCTGGCGCTGAGCTGGTGGGTGATCAGCGCGAACAGCACGGCGAAGAGGGCGAGCGAGCCCCAAACGACGGCGGCTGGGCCCGGCTTGCGGACGGGCCTGCGGGGCGGCCGGGCGGGAGCTGGCTCAGTCATCGTGGTGGCCCTCGCCTCCGTTCTCGCCTCCGCCGCCGGCCGCCCCGCCGCCGCTGGTCGCGGTCGTGACCGGGGCCGGGGTTTCGCCGGCGGGCGCCGCCGCGCTGCCGCTCGTATGGGTGACCACGGGGGCACCCTGGCTTTCGACCGGGGCAGCCGCGGGCGCACCGCTGGCCGAGGTGGTGACCGGCGCCGTGCCGGCGGATTCGGGCGACCCGACCGAGGAGGACCCCGTCGTCACCGCGCCGGAAGCGCTCGCGCCGGCGGCGCCACCGCCCGCCCCCGCGGGAACCGTCCCCGGCTGGGGACCCGCGCCGCTCGGGTGCTTGGGCTTCGCGTGCTTGGTGACGTGGATGGTCCGGTGGATCACCTTCGTCCGCACCAGCGGCCGGTTCGCGTTGACATCGGCGGGCTGCGGCTGGTGGTTGGCGTTGAGCGCCACCCCGGCGAGCCCCCCGAGCCCGAGGATGGTGGCCCCGGTTGCGATCCGCGCCTTCATCTTCACGTCCAGACCTCCTGGTCGAAGTTGCGCGCCGATTGTGCGAAGCGGCGCTCCAACCGCCGGGAAGCCGCGGGTAAAGCCGCGGCAAAACCTGTGGAGAAACCACCCGAAGCCCTCAGATCCCGCTCTACAGTGGGCTTGCGATGGCATCCAGCGCGACCACGGGGCGCCGCATCCTCGTCGTCGAGGACGAGGAGTCGATCTCGGCGCCGTTCGCGGAGGCGCTGCGCCGCGCCGGGTTCCAGCCTGTGGTCACCGGGACCGCGGCCGGCGCCCTGGAGATGGCCGAGGAGGGAGAGCCCGACCTCGTCGTCCTCGACCTGGCGCTGCCGGATGGAGACGGCCGCGACGTCTGCCGCGAGCTGCGCCGCCACTCCGACGTGCCGATCGTGATGCTGACCGCGCGCGGGACCGAGATGGATCGGGTGGTCGGCCTCGAGATCGGCGCCGACGACTATGTCGTCAAGCCGTTCAGCGCCCGCGAGGTGATTTCGCGGATACGCGCCGTGCTGCGCCGGACCGGCGCCCGCGATGCCGCGCCTGCGGAGCCGATCCGGGTCGGCGATGTCGAGGTCGACCCGGCGGCGCGGATCGCCCGCCGCAATGGCGCCGAGCTCGAGCTCTCGCGCAAGGAGTTCGACCTGCTCACGGAGCTGATCCGCCACGCTGGCCACGTCGTCACCCGTGAGGACCTGATGGCGAAGGTGTGGGACGTCAACTGGTTCGGCTCGACGAAGACGCTCGACGTCCACATCGGCTGGCTGCGGCGGAAGCTCGGTGACGACGGCGCCGGCTCCCACCAGATCGAGACCGTCCGCGGGGTGGGCTTCCGCTTCGCAGCACCGGAGGTGGAGGAAAAGTAAGCCTGCGAGTCACCTTCCTCCTGGCCCTGGCCTACGTGCTGCTGCTGGCGCTGATCGCGCTCGGCGTGCCCCTGGCGATCAGCCTGCGGGACCGCGTCGACGCCGAGGTGCGGGTGCAGGCCCGCAGCCAGGCCGACGTGGTGGCGGCAACCGCCTCGGAGCTGATCGGCCCCGAACGGCACCGCCGCCTGCAGCGCCTGGTCCGGGTCTCGGCGAAGAGCGTCCGCGGTCGCGTGATCGCAGTCGACCGGCGTGGCGTCCTGATCGCCGACTCGGCCGGCCCGGCGCCGGCGATCGACTACTCGAGCCGGCCCGAGATCCGCGCCGCGCTGAACGGTCGCGGCATCCAGATCAGCCGCGACAGCAAGACGCTCGGCGAAGAAATCCTCGCCACCTCGGCGCCTGTACTCGTGCATGGTCGGCCCGCCGGGGCGATCCGCGTGACCCAGAGCGTCGCCGCGGTCAACCGTGCAGTCCACTCCTCGATCCTCGGCCTCGCGAGCCTCGCCGGGGTCGTGATGCTGCTTGGGCTCGGGGCGGGGGCGGTCGTCGCGCAGCGCATCGCGCGGCCGATCCGCCGCCTGGAGGGGGTCGCGCGCAGCTTCGCGGCGGGCGACCTCGGCGCCGGGGCGGTGGTCGAGGGGAGCAAGGAGCAGCGCTCGTTGGCCCGCTCGTTCAACGAGATGACCGGGCGCGTCCGCCGCCTGCTCAGGGTGCAGCAGGACTTCGTCGCCGACGCCTCGCACCAGCTGCGGACGCCGCTGACCGGGCTGCGGCTGCGCCTCGAGTCTCTCTCGGAGCGCTTCCGCGACGACCGGCCGAGCCGCGAGGAGCTGGAGGCGGGGATGACTGAGATCGACCGCCTCTCGCAGATCGTCGACGAGCTCCTCGTCCTCAGCCGCGCCGGTGAGCACGAGCTGCCGGGTGAGCGCGTCGACCTCACCGACGCGGCCGCTGATGCGGCCGCGCGCTGGTCGCCGCCCGCCGCGGAGCGGGAGGTGCGGATCCGCGTCCTCGGCGGCGAAGACGGCGCCGTCGCCTGGATCGCCGAGCCCGACCTGGCGCGGGCGATCGACGTGCTGGTCGAGAACGCGATCCGCTACTCGCCGCCGGCGTCGACGGTGACGATCGCGAGCGGCGAGGGGCGAATTGAGGTTTCCGACGAAGGCCCGGGTCTCGCACTCGGTGAGGAGAAGAGCGTCTTCGAGCGCTTCAGCCGCGGGGCAGCCGGCCGGCATGGTCCTTCCGGTACCGGGCTCGGGCTTCCGATCGCCCGCGAGCTGACCCGCCAATGGGGAGGCGATGTGACCCTCGCCAACCGCGCCGAGGGAGGCCTGCGAGCGACGATCGAGGTCCCGTCGCCGGCCCGGGAGCCAATCCGGTGATCGCCGCCTCGACCTGGCGGATGATCGCCCTGGCGATCGCCGGACTCCTCGTCGCCGCCGCCGTCGCCTGGCTCGCCAGCGACCTCGCCTCGCGCCAGATCGGCCTCGCCTCCGAACCGATCTCGGCCGGCGACGAGCTGGCGCCGGCTATCGCCCGCCCCCACCACAAGCGTCATCCGGGCCGGTCCGGCCATCGAAAAGACCAAACCACGGCCCCCGCGCCCGCTGCCGAATCGCCTCTCGCTCCGGAAAGCCCTCCGGCGGCCGAACCCCTAACCGTCCCGACCGAACCGCCGGCGACCGAAGCTCCAGGCGGCGGCGACTCCGGCGGCGGCGGAGCCGGGAGCGATGGCGGAGGTGACGACTGAGTCCGTGTCCGCTCTGGCTCAGCTCGGGGTGGCTCTGGCCGTCGTCTTCGCCGTCAACCTCCTCCCCGCCTTCGGCCCGCCGACCTGGGCGGTGCTGGTCTTCTTCAGCCTCGACTTCGACCTGCCCGCCGTGCCGTTGGTGCTGGGCGGGGCGCTGGCGGCGGCGGGCGGGCGCTACGTCCTCGCCAACGGAGCGCGCAGGTTGCGGCCGCGTCTTGCCGCAGCCCGGCTCGACCGGCTCGACAGCGTCCAGGACGCCCTCGGCGCCGATCGCCGCCGCACCGTCGCGGGGCTCGGCCTCTTCGCCCTCTCGCCGGTGCCCTCCGGTCAGCTCTTCGTCGCCGCGGGCCTGATGACGGTGCCGCTGTTGCCCCTCACCGCCGCCTTCTTCGCCGGCCGTCTCGTCTCCTACTCGATCTACGTCAGCGCCGCCTCGATCGCCGAGAAAAGCCTTGGGGACGTCGTTCTCGACGCCCTTGCTTCGCCGCTGGGCATGGCGCTGCAACTGGCGATGCTGATCGCGCTCGCGGCGCTGCTCGGCGGGTTCAAGCCGGAGGAGCGCCTTGCAAGGCGGGACCGCCGGCAAGCTCGAGGGCCCGCAGCACCCGGTTCACGTCGCTGATCGAGAGCAGCCCGATCCCGCCCTCGGCGGTGAGGACGACGGCGCGGCCGACGCGGGTGAAGGAAGGTCGCTCGAGAAGCTCGGCGACGTCTTGGTCCTCTCGAACGACGAGGCTCGGGTCCTCGAAGGCGATCTGGCCGACCGTGGTCGCACTCCGGCGCGTCGGCGGCACTTTCTCTATCGCCGCGGCGTCGACCAGGCCGAGAAGACGATCGCCGTCGAGAACCGGGAAGGCCGGATGTTTGGCGCCGACGAAGAATCGGTCGATGGCCTCGGCGACGGTGGCGTCGGCCGGGATCGTCAGCGCCGGATAGGTCATCAACCGGCCCGCGGAGCGTCCGGTCAGGGCCAGCCGGACCCGCAATCCGTTCTCCTCCGCCTTCGCGGCGGCGACGACGAAGAGGCCGATCAGGGCCAACCAAAGGCCGCCGAAAGCGCCGGCGGCAAAGCCGAAGATGCCGAGCCCGATCATCCCGTAGCCGAGCCCGCGGCCGATCGCGGCGGCGGTCGCCGTGGCGAAGGAGATGTCGCCGCGCCAGCGCCAGAGCAAGGCCCGCGTCACCCTGCCGCCGTCGAGCGGAAAGGCCGGAAGCAGATTGAAGGCGAGGATCGCCGCGTTGACGAACGCCTGGTAGAACACCACCGCTTCCAGCCAGCGCGGTGCGGACGACGGCAAGGCCAGGTCGATCGCCCCGAAGAGCAAGGCGATCGCCAGCCTCACCGCCGGACCGGCGAGCGCGAAGCGCAGCTCGTCCAGCGCCTGCTTCGGGTAGCCACCCATCCGCGCCACCCCGCCCAACAGCCAGAGGTCGATCTCCTCGATCTCGACCCCGTGGCGCCGAGCCACGATCGCGTGGCCGAGCTCGTGCAGGAGGATGCTGGCGAAGAGCAGAAGCGCGCTCAGCAGCCCGAGCCCGTAGGCGGCGACCGGGGCGATGCCCGGCACTTCGTCGGGGTAGTAGACGGCGCCGAGGGTCCAGGTGATCAGGGCGACGATCACCAGCCAAAGCGGCTGAACGCCGATCGGGATGCCGGCTAGGCGGCCGACCCTGATGCTTCTCGAGCTCATCGTCCCGATTGTCCGCGCCCGGGCTTCCGCCGGGATGCGGAAGGGACCGCGCCTGGCCCTGTGGCCCTCCCCGGATGGCTGCCTTCATCGGCGGACCTAGATTCCGATCACGGACTGAAAGGGTGAGATCGACGGAGGACGGAGATGACGGCTGAGAGGAACGACAACGAGCTGGTGCTGCGAGCACAGGTGCCCGGCATCCAGCCCGACGAGGTGACGGTGGAGGTCAAGGACGGTGTCCTCACGGTTTCCGGCGAACACCGCGAGGAGCACGAAGAGGAGGAAGAGGGCTACACCCGGCGCGAAAGGCGCCGCGGCTCGTTCTCGCGATCGGTGACCCTGCCTCCCGAAGTCGACCCCGACCGGGTCAAGACGAGCGTCGAGGACGGAACCGTAGTGGTGACCCTCGCCGCGCCCGAGGATGAGTGACCCGTGGTCCTTCTCGTCGGCTACGACGGGAGCGAGGGCGGGCGCGACGCGCTCGAGCTGACGCGCGTGGTCGCCGAAGCCACCGACGCGAACGTGCTCCTCGTCACCGTGCTGCCCTATGGGCCGCTGCCGATCCCCTACGAGATCCTCGACGAGGAGGAAGCAGAGCAGACCGAGCCGCTCTTCAAGGAAGCAAAGGAACAGCTCGAAGGTGTGGAGGTCGAGACCCGCGCCTTCGGCGGCGGCACGCCGGCCGGGGTGATCACCGACCTCGCCGAGGAGCAGAAGGTCGACACGATCGTCGTCGGCTCGCCTCACCGGGGGCCGGTCGGGCGAACGCTGATCGGCAGCGTCGCCGACGGGCTCCTGCACGGCGCCCCCTGCGAGGTGATGGTCGCCCCGCGGGGCTTTGCGGCAGAGGAGCACGGCCCGTTCCGCACGATCGCCGTCGCCTACGACGACGCTCCGGAATCCAAGCTGGCGCTGGCACGGGCCGAAGAGCTCGCGCTGGCCTGCCGGGCGACGCTCGTCATCTACACCGTCTCCGCACCGCCCGCTGTCGTTCCCGGCGCGGTCGGCTACACCCCTGCGATTCCGCCGGAGGCGGGCGCGATCGTGACCCGGGCGGTGAAGGGGGCCGACGAGCAGCTCGCCGCCACGGGGCGGGCGCTGAACGGAGTTCCCGCCACCGCCATCGTCGAAGCCTGCGAGGAGACGGGCGCCGACCTGCTCGTCGCCGGCTCGCGCGGCTACGGGCCGGTGATGCGAGTCCTGCTCGGCTCCGTCTCGACCCAGCTTGCCCACAAGGGCCCCTGCCCCGTCTTGGTGGTGCCGCGGCCATGACCGCGCCGGGACGTGACGCGACCGTGACCGCGCCAGCCGATGCGAAGTCCGTCCTCCCCTTCGAGCGCCTCAACCGTGCCGACACTGACCTCGCCGGCGGTAAGGGTGCAAACCTCGGTGAGCTGACCGCGGCGGGGCTGCCGGTGCCGGCCGGGTTCGTGGTCGGCGCCCCCGCCTACGCCGCCTTCTGCGATGAGACCGGCCTGCGCGAACGCATCGCCGCCCGCCTTGCCGGTCTCGACGTCAACGACACCGCCGCGTTGGAGCGTGCCTCGCGGGAGGTGCGAAAGGACATCGAGCGACAGCCGCTCCCAAGCTGGCTCGCCGCCCGGATCGGCGACGGCTACGAGGCGCTGGTCGGCAAGGACGCGGAGGTGCCGGTGGCGGTGCGCTCCTCGGCCACGGCGGAGGACAGCGAGTCCGCCTCCTTCGCCGGGATGAACGAGACGCTGCTGAACGTGTGCGGCGAGGAGGCCCTGCTCGACGCCGTCCGCACCTGCTGGTCCTCGCTCTTCGGTGCCCGCACGATCTACTACCGCGCCAAGCGCGGCTTCGGCCAGGCGGGGGTGGACATCGCCGTCGTCGTCCAGCGGCAGATCCGCTCGACGCGCTCAGGGGTGATGTTCACGATCGACCCTTCGACCGGCGACCGGGACCGGCTGATCATCGAGGGCGCCTTCGGTCTCGGCGAGGCGGTCGTCTCCGGAGCGGTCTCGCCGGATCGCTATGTCGTCGCCAAGGGCGGCCTCGAGGTCGAGCGCCGGGAGGTGCGGCGCAAGGAGCTGGCGGTCCTCCCCTTGCCGGGCGGCGGTACGGAGACGCAAGACCTCGACGAAGAGCAGGGAAGGCGCCCTGTACTCAGCGACTCCGAGGTGCGGACGCTGGCCGAGCTGGGAGTGCGGATCGAGCGCCACTACGGCTCGCCGCAGGACACCGAGTGGGCCTTCGACGAGGAGGGGAAGGTCTGGATGCTGCAATCGCGGCCGGTGACCACGACCGGTGGCGAAGCTGCCGTCTTCCCCGCGGAGGAGCGCGGACGCGAGCTGGTCCGCGGGCTCGGAGCGGCGCCCGGCGAAGCGAGCGGCCCCGTGCGGGTCGTCTCGGCCCGCGAGCAGGCTGGCGAGCTGCAAGAAGGCGAGATTCTCGTCACCCGCATGACGGCTCCCGACTGGGTGCCGCTGATGCGCCGCGCGGCGGCGATCGTCACCGACTCGGGCGGCATGACCTGCCACGCCGCGATCGTCTCGCGCGAGCTCGGCATTCCCTGCCTCGTCGGCACCGGCGAGGCGACCAAGGTCTTGCGCGACGGCCAGGTGGTGAGGGTCGATGCCGCGGCGGGAGTCGTCTCTGAGGGCGACGCGACGGGACGTGCCTCTGTGGCCAGGCCCGAAGCAACGCCTGCCGCGGGCGAGCCCGTGACCGGCACCCGCATCCTCGTCAACCTCTCCGAGCCCTCGCAGCTGGAGCGCGTCGCCGCGCTCGACGTCGACGGAGTCGGCCTCCTGCGAGCGGAGCTGATGGTGGTCGAAGCGCTGGAAGGAGTCCACCCGCAGGCGCTGCTCGATGTCGGCGAAGGCGAGCGTTTCGTCGAGCAGATGGCGAGCTCGCTGGAGCGGTTCGCCGCCGCTTTCGCGCCGCGCCCGATCACCTACCGCACGATCGACTTCCGCAGCAACGAGTTCCGCGGCCTCGAGGGAGGCGAGCGCTTCGAGCCCGAGGAGGCGAACCCGATGATCGGCTACCGCGGCGCGCTGCGCTACATGCACGAACCCGACCTCTTCGAGCTGGAGCTGCGGGCGCTGGCGCGCGTGTGGGACGAGGGTCACGAAAACCTGCACGCGATGCTGCCCTTCGTCCGCACCCCGCGCGAAGTCGCCGCCTGCCGCGAGATGTTCGAGCGCGCCGGCCTGCTCTCGCGGCCCGGCTTCGAGCTGTGGGTGATGGCCGAGGTGCCCTCGGTGCTCTTCCACCTCGGCCGCTACGCGAAGCTCGGGATCGCCGGGATCTCGATCGGCTCCAACGACCTCACCCAGCTACTGCTCGGTGCCGACCGCGACTCCGAGCTGGTCGCCGAGGTCTTCGACGAGCGCGACCCGGCCGTCACCGCCTACATCGGCGAGCTGCTCGAAGCGGCCGGCGCGCTCGGCCTGCGGACCTCGATCTGCGGCCAGGCCCCCTCGGTCTACCCCGAGTACGCGGAGCTCTTGGTACGAGCCGGGATCGAGGCGGTCTCGGTGAACGTCGACGCGGTCGAGCGCACCCGCCACCTCGTCGCCGCCGCCGAGCGGCGACTGCTGCTGGAGAAAGCGAGAACCGAAGGAGCCGACCGATGAAGGCCTACCAGCTGACCGAATGGGAACACCAGCCCGAGATGAGGGATGTGGCGGTGCCCGAACCGGGGCCCGGCCAGGTCCTGGTGAAGATCGGCGGCGCCGGCGCCTGCCACTCCGACCTGCACCTGATGGAGTGGCCCCCTGGGGCCCTCGGCTTCGATCCTCCCTTTACGCTCGGCCACGAGAACGCGGGCTGGGTCGAGGCGCTGGGCGCCGGAGTCGAGGGGCTCGAGGTCGGCGAGGCGGTGGCCGTCTACGGCCCCTGGGGCTGCGGCCGCTGCCGCGCCTGCCGGCTCTCGGCCGAGAACTACTGCGAGCATCAGGCGGAGATCGGCGCCTTCGGCGGCGGCCTCGGCCTCGACGGCGGCATGGCCGAGTACATGCTGGTCCCGCACCCGCGGCTGCTGCTGCCCCTCGGCGATCTGGACCCACGCGACGCGGCGCCGCTCTCAGACGCGGCGTTGACGCCCTACCACGCGATCAAGCGCTCGCTGCACCTGCTGGCGCCGGGCTCGACCGCGGTGATCATCGGTGTGGGGGGCCTCGGCCACATGGGGGTGCAGATCCTGCGGGAGCTGAGCCCGGCCCGGATCGTCGCCGTCGACGTCTCGGACGAGAAGCTGCGGATCGCCTCCGAAGTCGGCGCTGACGAGACCGTCAAGGCGGGCGAGGGCGCCGCCGAGCAGATCGGCGAGATCACCAAAGGCCGCGGCGCCGAGCTGGTCCTCGACATGGTCGGCTCCGACGACTCGATCGCCACCGCCGCCGCGGTCGCCAGGTTCGAGAGCCACCTGACGATCGTCGGCCTCGCCGGCGGCAAATGCGAGTTCGCTTTCGGCGCCCTGCCCTTCGAGGCGCAGCTCTGCATCCCCTACTGGGGCACGGCGGTCGAGCTCGAAGAGTGCCTGGCGCTGGCGCGCCAGGGCAAGATCAAAGCCCACGTCGAGCACTTCAGCCTCGACCAGGTGCCGCAGGCCTACGCGAAGATGCGCAACGGCGAACTGGACGGCCGAGCGGTGATCAGCCCCGACGGCGGCGCACCGAGTTAAACCGCCCTGCCCGTCAGGCGATCAGGCCGGCGAGCAGGTCGACGTATTCCCGCAGGCGGAAGACCGCCAGGTAGTTGGCGAGCACGCGCTGGTGGCCGGCCTCGCCCATCGCCCGCGCCTCCTCGGGGCCGGCGAGGATGCGCTCGATCGCCTCCGCGCAGGCGGCGAGGTCGCGCGGATCGTCGATCAGGATGCCGGTCTCGCCGTCGACCACCTGGTCCTGGATACCGCCGACGCGACTGCCGACGATCGGGCGCCGCTTCCACATCGCCTCCGCCACGGTCAAGCCGAACCCCTCGGCGAGGCTCTTCTGCACGACCACGTCGGCGCGGCGCTGGATCGCGTTCACCATCACCGCGTTTTCCTCCAGGTCGTACATCGGCAGGCTGGCGAGGTGGGCTCGACGCCTGCTCTCGCGGTCGAGGCGCCTCCAGGTCTCGACGACCTCGCGGTACACAGCGGCCCCCTCCGGGTCGTCGGAGACGCCCCCGATCTCCGGTCCGCCGAGGAGGAGGTGGACCGCGGGCTCGTCGAGGTGGCGGGCCAGCATCTCCAGCAGGCCGCGGGGGTCCTTGAGCCGGTCCCAGCGCGAGACCTGCGCCACCACCGGTGCCCGGTCGGGAATCATTTCCTCCTGCACGATGGCCGCCTCCCGCTCGACTCGGCCCGGGCTGCCGTCCGCCCGCTGGAAGGTGGGCGCCGCTGCGGGTCCGCCGGCCAGCAGGCCGATCTGCTTCAGGATCGCCGCCGTAACCGGAGGCTCCAGCTCCTGGTTCTTCGGCGAGAAAGGGTCGATCACGGGCGGCATGACCCAGACCCTCTGCTCGTCCAGGCCGCGCCAGACGTAGGCGCGCCGGGAGAAGACGCAGGCGTCGGCGCGCTCGACGTAGGGGCGGAGGAACTCCCAGGCGCCGCGGACGATCTCGTTGGCCCGATCGGCACCGATGTGGCAGCGCCAGACGATCTTCATGCCGCGGTCGCGGAGCGCCGGGGCCATGCCGGCCGTCTGGGGATCGTGCAGGTAGACGATGTCGCCGCGCTGCATCATCGGCGCCAGCACCTCGAAGTTGGCGTGCAGCACCGCCTCGTAGAGCCGGCGGGCACTCTCGTCCAGGTCGCCGCCGTCGCCGGGATCGCCGTGGAGGTGGTTGTGGAGCCGCTTGGTGACGGTGAAGAACTCGTCTCCCTCTCGGAGAACGATCCAGCGGACGTCGACGCCGGCGCCGCGGGCGTAGGGAAGCAGGGCGCGCAGCAACTCGGCGACGCCGCCGCCGCGCGCGGTGGAGTTGAGGTGCCAGATCGCGCGCCCGGCGAAGGTGCTGCGGGCCTGCTCGGCTACCCGCTCGATCTCCCCATACTCCTCCCCGAGCAATGACCTGAAGCGCTCAAGCGGATGGGAGGCGACCCGTACGAACTTCGGATGACTCGGCACTCGCGCGTCCTACCTCTCGATCAAACCCTTCTCCAGCGCATAGCGGGTCAACTCCGGGCGGCTGGCGAGTCCCAGCTTCTGCTGGATGTGGGCGCGGTGGGTCTCGACGGTGCGGACGCTGAGGGAAAGCTGCTCGCCGATCTCGCGGTTGGTGTGCCCGAGCGCCATCAGCCGCAGCACCTCGGTCTCCCGGGGCGAGAGAGGCGAGCGCTCCGTATCTTCGTCCGACTTCGCGAGCCCCGCTGCGACGGCTTCCGGCAGATAGGTCCGCCCAGCAGCGACCTCGCGCACGGCCTCGATCAGCTCCAGGTGCGCCGAGTCCTTGAGCAGGTAGCCACCCGCTCCCTCTTCGAGCGCCTTGCGGGCGATGGCGAAATCCCTCTGCATCGTCAGCAGGACTATCCCGGTCCCGGGCGCCAGCTCCCGCAGCTCCCGCAGCGCATCGACCGCAAGCCCGTCGGGCAGGTTGACGTCGAGGACGAGAACCCGAGGGGAGGCGGCGGCCACGGCTTGCCTGGCTGAAGCGAGGTCTCCGGCCTCGCCGACCACCTCCATGTCGGCCTGCCGCTCGAGCACCGAGCGAAGCGCGGCGCGGACCATCGCGTGGTCGTCGACGAGGACGACCGTCGTCCTCTCGCCTGCATCGCTCATCGGGCGAGCCTAACGACTGCGGAGGCACCCCATTGCGATCCGTGGCAATCCCCGATGGCGCCACCCCCCGCCAGAAAAGACCATGCCCGAAGAGGTTCGACAACCAGCGCCAAATCGAGGGAGAAGAACGATGGAGGGAATCGCAACGCAGGAAGGGGCAGGCGCCAACGGCGCCGGGAAGCCCAAGCTGAAACGGAGCATGGGCCTCTGGATGGCGACCGCGCTTGTGATCGGGAACATGGTCGGCTCGGGGATCTTCTTGCTGCCCGCCTCGCTGGCGGCCGTAGCGGGACCGATCTCGATCGTCGGCTGGATCTTCACCGGCATCGGCGCGATGCTCCTCGCCCTCGTCTTCGCCCGACTCGGCCGAGCGCTGCCGCGGACCGGCGGGCCCTACGCCTACGCACGGCGGGCCTTCGGCGACTTCATCGGCTTCCAGACCGCCTGGGGCTACTGGATCGCAGCCTGGGCCGGCAACGCCGCGATCGCCGTCGCCTTCGTCGGCTACCTCGCGGTCTTCTGGCCTCAGCTCGGCTCCGACAACCTGCTCGCCGCCCTGGTCGGCATCGGCGTGATCTGGCTGCTCACCGCGGTCAACGTGATGGGCACCCGCGAGACCGGCGCCGTGCAACTCGTCACCACGATCCTCAAGTTCGTGCCGCTGGCGGTGATCGGCGTGGTCGGCCTTTTCTTCATCAAGAGCTCCAACCTCACCCCGTTCGCGCCGCACGGAACCTGGAGTGCGATCTCCGCCGCGGCGCCGCTGACGCTCTGGGCGTTCATCGGCCTCGAGTCGGCCACCGTCGCCGCCGAGGAGGTCGAGGACCCGGAGAAGAACATCCCGCGGGCGACGATCTACGGCACCCTCGCCGCCACCGCCGTCTACATCCTCGGCACCATCGCCGTGATGGGCGTGATCCCGGCCGGCGCCCTTGCCAACTCGACCAGCCCCTTCGCCGACGCGGCCGGGCAGATGTTCGGCGGCAGCTGGGACAAGGTGATCGCCCTGGTCGCCCTGGTCTCCACCTTCGGAGCCCTGAACGGCTGGATATTGCTGCAGGGGCGCGTTCCACTCGCGGCAGCCGAAGACGGTCTCTTCCCCGAGCGGTTCGCCAGGGTCCACGGCGAGCGGCGCACCCCGGTCTTCGGTCTCGTCGTCTCCTCGGTCCTGGTTTCGGGCCTGATGCTGATGAACTACACGAAGGGCCTGGTCGACGCCTTCACCTTCATCATCCTGCTGGCGACCCTGACCACCCTGGTGCCCTACGCCTACTCGGCCGCGGCCCAGGCGCAGCTCTATTTCACCGAACGGGAGATCTTCGAGCGCGGGCGCTTCGTCCGCGACACGGTGGTCGCCGCCTTGGCCTTCGCCTACTCGGTCTGGGCGATCACCGGCTCGGGCAAGGACATCATCGCCAAGGGCTTCATCCTGCTGCTCGCCGGGATCCCCGTCTACGTCCTGATGAAGTGGTGGCAGGCCAGAGGGGCCGAGAAGACCGCTTCCGAACTGGTCCCGTCTCCGGCGCCGATAATTCCTCCCGCCAGGCGCCCGGGTGCGGTGACCGCGATGAGGGAGGGCTCCTGAGATGGGCGCCCCCACCTCGATCGCAACCGCCTCCGCGCCATCCCCTGCCGGCGCGGGGGCGGTGCCTTCCCCCCGCCTCTACGTCGGCTCGGAGGTCGGCGTCCTGCGGCGGGTGATGCTGCACCGGCCCGACCTGGAGCTGCGCCGGCTGACTCCCGCCAACAAGGACCAGCTCCTCTTCGACGACGTGCTCTGGGTCAAGCGCGCCCGCCAGGAGCACGACGCCTTCGCCGACGCGCTCACCGAGCGGGGAATCGAAGTCCTCTACCTGCATGAGCTGCTCGCCCAAACGTTGGCGATCGGATCGGCGCGGGAGGAAATCCTCGCCGAGACGCTTCGCACGGCTGGACTGGGCAGGCGCCTCGGGGCCGCGGTGGGCGCCTGGCTCGCCGAGCTCGGCCCGCTCGAGCTCGCAGGCTGGCTGATCGGCGGCATCACCTACGAGGACCTGCCGTTCCAAAGCGACTCGCTGATTGCCCAGGTGGCAAAGCGCGACGGCTTCGTCCTGCCGCCCCTCCCGAACCACCTCTTCACCCGCGACACCTCGGCCTGGATCTTCAACGGGGTGACCGTGCACGCGATGGCGAAACCGGCGCGCCGGCGCGAGGCCGTCCACCTGGCGGCGATCTACCGCCACCACCCGCTCTTCGCGCAGCTGGAGCACGAGGTCTGGAGCGATGGGCTCGGCGCTCCGGCCCAGCTGGAGGGCGGCGACATCCTCGTGATCGGCAACGGCTGCGTCCTGGTCGGGATGGGCGAGCGAACCACTCCCGCCGGGGTCGAGGCGCTGGCACAGCGGCTCTTCGAGACCCGTGCCGCCAGGTGCGTGATCGCGGTCGTGCTGCCGGCGCAGCGCTCGAGCATGCACCTCGACACGGTGATGACGATGGTCGACCGCGACGCCTTCACGGTCTACCCGGAGCTGCGCTCGGCGATGGTCGGCTACACGCTGAGCCCGGGGCCCGACGGGGTCAAGGTCGAGCACGAGGAGGAGCTCTTCGCGGCGATCGCCAGAGCGCTCGACCTCGAGGGGCTGCGGCTCTTCGAGACCGGCGGCGACAGCTTCGAGGCTCAGCGCGAGCAGTGGGACGACGGCAACAACGTCCTCGCCGTCGCGCCCGGCGTCGTCGTCGCCTACGAGCGAAACGTCGACACCAACACCCTCCTGCGCCGCGAAGGGATCGAGGTGATCACGATCGCCGGCGCCGAGCTCGGCCGCGGCCGCGGCGGTCCCCGCTGCATGTCCTGCCCGGTCCAGCGCGATCCGGTGTCGCCGGAAAGGTAGCCCTGGAGGGCTCGCGCTTCCCGTTCGACCCCGAGGAGCGCGTCGAGCTCCTCCTGCGTGACCTGCGCGCCTCACGGAGCGGCCTCTCCCAGCGTGAGGCCGAGCGGCGCCTTCTGACCTACGGCCCGAACGAGCTCGAGCGTCGCGGCGGGCGGCGCTGGCCCGCTCAGCTCCTGCGCCAGTTCACCCATCCCCTCGCGCTCCTGCTGTGGGGGGCGGCGGGCCTCGCCGCGGTCGCCGGCATCGCCCCGATCGCCGTCGCGGTCGTGATCGTGATCGTGTTGAACGCCGCCTTCGCCTTCGTCCAGGAGCGCCAGGCCGAGCGCGCCGTCGAGGCCCTGCGCAACTACCTGCCGCAGAGGGCCGAGGTGCTCCGCGACGGCCGCCGGGCCGGCATCGACGCGCGCGAGCTCGTTCCCGGCGACATCCTGCTGATCGAGGAGGGCGCCCGCATCTCGGCCGACGCCCACCTGCTCGAGGGCACGATCGACGCCGACCTCTCCACCCTCACCGGCGAGTCGGTGCCGGTCTCCCGCTCGCCCCAGCCCGCCAAAGCTCACATCCCGCTGCTGCAGGCGCCCGAGCTCGTCTTCAGCGGCACCAGTTGCACCGGCGGCGAGGCCGAAGCGCTCGTCTACGCGACGGGGATGGGGACCGAACTGGGCCGGATCGCCGCCCTCTCCCAGCGGGTGAAGCAGGAGGAGAGCCCGCTGGAGCACCAGGTACGCAGGGTCGCCTGGCTGATCGCAGGGATCGCCGTGGTGATGGGCATCGCCTTCATCCCGCTCGCCACCCTGGCCGCCGGGCTCTCGGTATCCGACGCGATCCTCTTCGCCATCGGCCTGATCGTCGGCAACGTTCCGGAGGGGCTCCTGCCGGTGATCACGCTGGCGCTCGCCGCCGGGGTGGCCGGCCTGGCGCGTCGCGGCACGGTCGTCAAGCGCCTGAGCGCCGTCGAGACGCTCGGCTCCACCGATGTGATCTGCACCGACAAGACCGGCACCCTGACCGAGAACCGGATGCGGGTCACGAGCATCTGGAGCGCCGGGCGCGGCCACGACCTCGAGCAGGGCGCGCCCGCGCTCGCCGAGCCCGGCCTGCTCGGCCTCGCCACCGCGATGGCCGGCTGCAACAACGCCCGCTCCGGCGAGGAAGGACGGCTGGTCGGCGATCCGACCGAGATCGCGATGCTGGAGACGGCCCGGGCGATGGGCGCCGACGGTGAGACCGCGAAGCACCGCGTCGCGGAGTTCCACTTCGACCCGGTCCTGAAGCGGATGTCGACGATCGACTCCGAAGCCGGACGCCTCTGGGTCAATACGAAGGGAGCGCCCGAGGCGGTGCTCGGCCTCTGCGACCGCATCGCCCGTAACGGGGAAGCGGCCCCGCTCGAGGGCCAGGCGCTCGAGGGGGTGCAGGCCGCGGTGGGCGCCTACGCAGATCAGGGCCTGCGCGTCCTCGCGGTGGCCAGGCGGGCGACCGAGGAGACGCCCGGCTCGCGCGAGGAGGCGGAGCGGGGGCTCACCCTGCTGGGCCTGGTCGCGATGTACGACCCGCCGCGAGCGGAGGTCGCCGAGGCGGTGGCGCGCTGCCAGGAGGCCGGCATCCGGATCATCGTCGTCACCGGGGACCACCCCCGCACCGCGGTCGCGATCTCCCGCCGGATCGGCATCGCCCGCGGCAGGCCGAGGGTCATCGTCGAGACGGAGCTGGAGTCGATGAGCGACGGCGAGCTGGACGCGGCGCTGCGGGAGAACGAGGAGCTGATCTTCGCCCGCTCCACGCCCGAGGCGAAGCTGCGGATCGCCGATGCCCTGCGCGCTCAGCGCCACGTCGTCGCGATGACCGGCGACGGCGTCAACGACGCCCCCGCGCTGCGCGACGCCGATATCGGCGTCGCGATGGGGCGCTCGGGCACCGACGTCGCCCGCGAGGCATCGACGATGGTCCTCACCGACGACAACTTCGCGACGATCGTCGCCGCGGTCGCGGCGGGCAGGCGGATCTACGACAACATCCGCAAGTTCATCCTCTACATCTTCGCCCACGCGACGCCGGAGGTGACCCCCTTCGTCGTCTTTGCTCTCGGCGGCGGCGCGATCCCCCTGCCTCTCACGGTGTTGCAGTTGCTCGCCTTCGACGTCGGGACCGAGACGGTGCCGGCCCTCGCGCTGGGACGGGAGAAGGCCGAGCCCGGGATCATGCGAAAGTCGCCTCGCGCCCGCTCGGAGAGCATCATCACCCGGAAGATGCTCGGTCGCGCCTGGCTCTTCCTCGGGGCCATCTCCGCCGCGCTCAGCATGGGCGCCTTCTTCTACGTGCTGCACCGCTCCGGCTGGCACATGGGCGATGCGACCGGCGCCGGCTCGCCCCTCCACCACGGCTATCAGCAGGCGACGACGATGACCTTCCTGAGCATGGTCGCCTGTCAGATCGGGACCGCCTTCGCCTCGCGCACCGAGCGGGCATCCCTGCGCTCGATCGGCGTCTTCAGCAACCGCCTCCTGCTCTGGGGGATCGGCTTCGAGCTCGCCCTCACCGGCCTGCTCATCTACGTGCCCGCCTGCCAGGAGCTGCTCGGCACCGCCTCGCTGCCGGCCGTCTACCTGCTGGGGGTGGCTCCCTTCCCCTTCATCGTCTGGGGCGCCGATGAGCTGCGCCGCTGGGCGCTCAGGCGCGGGGAGCAGCGATCTGCGTCCCCGCCTCGCCGCGAACTATCGCGGGCGCGTCCCTGAGATCGCCGATTGCCGCACGAGCGCCGGTGGTCTCGACGAACCGGCAGGCCGCCTCGACCTTCGGAGCCATCGACCCGGCCTCGAAGCTGTGGTTGCGCAGCTCGGCCGGAGTCGTCTCTGAAAGCACGGTGTCATCCGGCCCTCCCCAGCCCAAGTGGACCGCATCGACATCGGTGAGCATCAAAAACAGATCCGCTTCCAATCGCCGGGCAAGCAGGGACGCGGTCAGATCCTTGTCCACGACCGCCTCGACCCCCTCGATCGCGCCGGCGCCGTCGATGGTCACGGGAATCCCGCCACCTCCGGCGCAGACCAGGAGCACGCCGTCGCCGATCAGCCTGCGCAGGGCCCTCAGCTCGACGATCGCGCGGGGCTCGGGGGAGGGTACGAGGCGCTGAAAGCCCTGGCCGCGCGGGCCGATGGCCCAGCTCCGCTCCGCCGCGAGCCGTTCAGCCTCAGGCCGACGATAGACGGGTCCGATCGGCTTGCTCGGAGCATCGAAGGCGGGGTCGTCGGCGTCGACGACCACCTCGGTCAGCACGGTCACCAGTTCACGGCCAGGAAGCTCGTTGCGGATCGCCAGCTCGAGCATGTAACCGACCATGCCCTCGCTCTCGGCATCGAGGACGTCCAGCGGATAAGGGGCGACGCCCTCGTAGGCGGCGTTCTGCAGCGCCAGCAACCCGACTTGGGGGCCGTTGCCGTGGGTGATCACCAGCTCGTGCCCTTCCGCGATTCGAGCAAGCTCGGTGGCCGCGAGGTTGACGTTCTCCTGTTGGGTGCCGGCGTCCGCCACCTCGGCCCGCTTGATCAGGGCGTTTCCTCCGAGGGCGACCACGATCCGCATGTCTCAATCGTCGCCGAGTGGACGCGTTCGCTCATCGGCGCAAAGCCACATCGGAAACCGCGGTATTGCGGCGAGCGCCTGAAAGACTTGAGGGCCGATGGCCGAGACCCAGGAGATAACCGTCGTTCTCGCCGACGACCACAACGTGATCCGGACCGGGCTGCGAGGCATTCTCGAAAAGGAGCCTGGCCTGCGAGTGATCGGCGAGGCCGAGAACGCCTCCGGCGCCCTGCGACTGGCCGCTGACCGCCGGCCCGACGTCCTCGTCCTCGACCTGCAGATGCCGGGCTCCCAACCGCGCGAGGACGTGCCGAAGCTACGGGAGGTGGCCCCGCAGACGGCGGTGGTGATCCTGACCATGCAGAAGGACCCGCGGATGGCTCGCGACCTGCTGCGGGCGGGTGCCTCCGGCTACATCCTCAAGCAGGGAGCCGAACGCCTGCTGGCGGAGGCGATCCGCGTGGCCGCCGCCGGCGAGTCCTACATCGACCCCCAGCTGGGCGGAGCGCTCGCCAAGCTCGAGGCCGATCCCCTGGACTCGCTCGACGAGCGGGAGCTGGAGCTGCTGCGGATGGTCGCTCTCGGCTACACCAACCGGGAGATCGGCCGCCAGCTCTTCCTCAGCGTCCGGGCGATCGAGGAGAACCGCGCAAAGCTGATGCAGAAGCTCGGGATGGACTCCCGCCCCGAGCTCGTCCGCTTCGCGATCGACAACGAGGTCATCGCCCCCGGCGACGAAGCGCCGGACTGAGCTCCTCAGCCCTCGGCCAACGGAAGGGTGGCCACAACCTGGGTCCCCTCCTCGGGGGCCGAGTTCACCTCCAGCCGCCCTCCCAACATGGCGACGCGCTCCTGCATCCCCGAAAGCCCCGTCCCCCTCTCCACGCCGTCCATCTCGAACCCGTCGCCGTCGTCCTTTATGAGGAGGCGAACCTCGCTCGCGGTCGAGCCGGTTTGGACGGTCACCCGACTCGCCCCGGCATGCTTGACGACGTTGTTGAGCGACTCCTGGACGATGCGATAGACGACCCGCTCGTACTCTTCGCTCAGCTCTCCGTCGAGGGAGATCTCAACCTCGGCCTCGAAGCTCCCTCGCGGCCCGCTTTCCTCGATGAGCGCTTCCAAAGCGCCCGCCAGCCCCAGATGCTCGAGCGAGCTCGGCCGCAGGTCGTTGATCAGCCGGCTCAGCTCTTCGATCTGCTCCTCGAGATGACCTACCGCCGCGTTCGCGACACGAGCCAATCCCTTCCCTTGGTCCAGATCCTCATCCTGCAGAGCGCTTGCCAACTCGATCCGGATCGCGGCCAGGCTCTGCAGGGTCTCGTCGTGCAGCTCGCGCGCCCAGCGGCTGCGCTCCCTCTCGCCGATCTCGACCCGCTGCTGGAGGCGCTCGGCCTCGACCGTCTGCGCCGTCGCCACGGCCGTTGCGGCGCTCGCGGCGAAGGCCTGCAGCATCCGCAGGTCTTCGCCGTCGAATTCGCTGCCGCCTGCTTCGCGATCCAGCGCCACCAGGGCACCGACCGAGCGGCCGCGAAAGAGAAGAGGAACGACCAGCGCCGCCTCGGCGCCGAGATGCTCGCGCAACCGCGACTGGGAGGGTGCCGACCCGCGTGCCAGATGCTGGGCGACCCGCTCGTCGATCGCTCGCCGGAAAACGGCATCGTCGCTGGGAATCGTCAGATCCTCCGTCCCGGGGGCGGCGTGCCCGGCATGGGCGGCAACCCGAAGCCGGTCGCCGCTTCGCAGCAGGACCAGAACGGTTCTCGCCTCGACCAGCGCCCGCGCGCGCTTGACGATCAGGTCGAGCACGCGCTCCACGTCGGTCTCGCCGCCGACCGTGCGGGCGATGTCCAGGGAGGCCTCCGCCCGCCGCAGGGCGTTCTCGACCTCGGCCTCGCGTTCGGCGAGGCTGGTGTAGAGGCGGGCGTTCTCGATCGCGATGCCCGCCCAGACGGCAAGCGTTTTCGCGGCGTATTCGTCCTCGTCGTCGAAGTCTGCGCCGCCTTGCTTCTCGGTCATGTAGAGGTTGCCGTAGACCTCGCCCCGGACTCGGATCGGCAATCCGAGAAAAGAGTGCATGGGCGGGTGTCCGGGCGGGAAGCCGTAGGCGCGAGGGTGCGCTTCGACGTCGTGCAGGCGCAGCGGCTCCGGGTTGCGGATCAGCTCTCCGAGAATCCCGCGGCCGCGGGGCAGATCGCCGATGTCGCGCCGGACGTCGTCGTCGATCCCGACATGGATGAACCGTTCGAGCTCCTTGCCTCCGCGGTCGAGGACGCCGAGAGCGGCGTACTGCGCGCCCGTGAGCTCTCGCGCGCGTTTGACCACGGTGTCCAGCAGGGCCTCGAGGTCGAGCTCGGAGAGCAGGCTGGCGCCGACGTCGACCAGGGGAGAGTTATCTCCGCCGGAGGGGTTTGAGGACTCCATCCAAACAAATATCCCACCTTGAGCTGGGATTGCCCACTGCCGCCTTCCTCGGCTTTCTCCCGTCTATTCGGGAGCGCGCCTCGCGGGCCCTCTCGATCCTCCTTGCCAACGTGCGCCCCGATGGCTGACGGGTCACGACAGGTCAACCTCCATTTCGATCAACCCCTCTGCCATGCGGATTGCATGGCAGAGGGGTTGTTGATCTCGGCGATGAAGGGGCTCAGGTACTTCCCGACGATCTTGCCTTCCGTTTCGCCCCAAGGCGGCTCCTCGGTCAGGGACGAGGCTTCGCCGTGCCCGCCCCCCGGCCAGCCCTTTAGGTAGAGCGGCTTCCCGCCGGTCCAAAGGACGCCGCGCAGGACCGGGTCGAGCGGGGCCGGATCGGGGCAGATTCCGAGCTCGGCTGCGATGGCTTCGGCGACGACGTCGGCTTGCTGGGTGGCGACGCCGCCCTGCTTCACGGGAAAGTTCGTCACATCGCCGGCGGCGAAGAGGCGGTCTCGCTTCAGAACCCGGCAGCGGTCGTCGATCCGGATGAACCCGGCGGGATCGTGGAGGACGCCGCGGATGCGCCGTCCCTCCAGCTTCGGAAGGCTGACCGCGACATCGGCTCGAATCTCTTCCCTCGGAATCACCTGAAGAGCGCCGTTCTCAAACCTGACGGGGTGAGCGCCGCATAAAAGCTCTACTCCCCGCGCCTTCAGCAGATCGCTCATCTGCTCGCTGACCGAACGCCCGAAAACCTGCAGCGGCGCATCCTCTGGAGTGGCGATCGCCAGTTTCACCTCGTCGATCCCTGCTATTGCCAGCTCATGCTCGCTGAGGAGCGCCAACTCGTAGAGGGGCAGGGTCCAGCCTTCCAGCGAAGGCGCCGTGAACACGACCCTCTTCACGTCGCTGTCTCGCAGCCTGTCGACCACTCGAGCCACGTCTCGGTCGTCCGCGATGCCCCAGAAGGTCACCGCACCAGGGACCGGCCAGATCGACCGAGCCCCCTGCGCGAGGATGAGGTAGTCGTAGGGGTATCGCTCGCCACCCCGCGTGATGAGGAAGCGGCGCTCCGCGTCGACCGCGGTGACGCTCTCGAGGTGAAAGGTCGCGTCACAGAGCGCCAGGAGATCGGATAGGTCATACCGGACCACATGAGCGGTGCCGAACGGCTCACCCACCGCATACGGTCGATATATGAAGTCTCTCCGTGGAGAGAAAACGTCGATCTCCACCCGTTCGCCGCAGATGTCTCTCAGCGCAAGCGCCGCCTCGATTGAGGCCACCCCGCCACCGACGATCAGCACTCGCTCTCGGTTCATGGCCTCACCATCCCTCCGCAGCCCCGCTCCGCCATCGGCAACCCTCCGTGTCCTCGCCCGCGGCATTTCCCCGATGGCAGAACGCCCCTCTCCTCCTACCTTCCGAGCATGCCGAAGACCTGGGAGACCCGATGACGTTTCGTCGAATCCTCGTCGGCTACCTCGACAGCGAGCAGGGACACGAGGCTCTGGCGCTCGGGCAGGTGCTCGCGCAAGCCACCGGGGCAGAGGTAGTCGTCGCCAGCTCGGGGAAGGACGATGACCTGGCGCATCTGGCGCAGGCATATAGAAGCGACCTGATCGTCCTGGGTCCCACTCACCGCGGCCCGATCTCGAAGGTGGTTCCAGGTGCCACTGTCGAGCGCCTCCTCGGACAGGCACCTTGTGCGGTCGCGGTCGCCCCGAGGGGGTTTCGAGGTCGCACGAGCAGGAGCTCCTCCTGGCAGCCCCTAATCGGCGCGGGCGAGGACGTGGGCATGCGTGTGGTGGGCGTCGGCTTCGACGGTTCCAGTTCCGCAAGAGAGGCTCTCGCGATGGCTGCCGACCTTGCGATTCCCAACGGGGCGGCGCTGCGCGTCTACACCGTCGCGCGAAAGCATCCGCTGCCACCAGGCGAGAAAGCCCCGAGCCCTGGCGGTCAGGATGCCGAAACGGAGGCCCTGCGAGCGGCACTGCACGAGTCCGCCGCCGCCCTGCCTTCAGAGGCGAGGGCACTCCCGGTGTTCCTGCGTGGAGACCCGGCAGAAGAGCTGATCAAGGCCTCCAGGGAAGGGGCCGACCTGCTCGTCCTCGGCTGCCGCAGCGGCGGACCGCTGCGGCGCAAGTTGCATCAGAGCGTCACCAGCGACGTCATGCAGCGGGTGAGCTGTCCAGTTCTAGTCTCCCCAGCCGGCGTAACCGCCCCGCGGCCCACGAACGCCTAGGGCTGGGCACCGGCGCGATACACCCAGCGAGCCAGGAAGCTCGGTAACGAATCGGTGCGAGTCAACTCGAAACAGCAACCTGCGGATGTGTGGGAAAACCCGGATGGACAGCAGATTCCCAGCGCTACGTTGTAGTTGAGCGCGAAGCACCATCACTGCAAAGGGCAAGGAAGTGAAACGGCGGATCACCACCCAACGCAAGCCCCTATTCGTTGCGCTCTGTGTCAGTCTCGCCTTTGCCGCCCTCGCCGTCCAGGCGCTCGGCTCCTTCGGCAAACCCAAGCATTTCGCCGTGGGCACCCGGCCGGCCTCGGTGGCGATCGGCGACCTAAATGGCGACGGGAAGCGCGACCTCGCGGTCGCCAACTCCGGCTCGGGCAACGTCTCGGTGCTGCTCGGCAACGGCGCCGGCGGCTTCGGCAAGGTGAGGTACTTCGCCGTAGGCTCCGCCCCGCATTCGGTGGCAATCGGCGACCTGAACGGTGACGGAAAGCCCGACCTCGCGGTCGCGGATACCGGCTCCAACAGCGTCTCGGTGCTGCTCGGCAACGGCGTTGGCGGCTTCGGGGCGGCCACGAGCTACGCGGTCGGCCGCTATCCCGACTCGATCGCGATCGGCGATCTCAATCGCGACGGCAAGCCCGACCTCGCGGTCGGGAACTCCGGCTCCAGCCAACAGTCGGTCTCGGTGCTGCTCGGCAACGGCGCCGGCGGCTTCGGGGCGGCCACGAGCTACGCCCTCGGTAGCGGCGCGGCCTCGGTGGCTATCGGCGATCTCAACGGCGACGGCATTCCTGACCTCGCGGTTGCTCGCCGAGCTACTGTGGTCTCGGTGCTGCTCGGCACTGGAAACGGTGCCTTTGAAGCGGCGTTGAACTTCCCCGTCGGCCTTGGGCCGTCGTCTGTCGCGATCGGCGATCTCAATCGCGATGGCAATCTCGACCTCGCGGTCGCCATCAACGGCTCCCACGTCCATCAGCCCGGCGCTGTCTCGATCCTGCTCGGAAACGGGGCCGGCAACTTCGCACCGGCGAAGCGCTTCGCCGCCGGCTTTCACCCCAGCTCGGTCGCGATCGGCGACTTCAACCGCGACGGCAAGCGCGACCTCGCGGTCGGTAACGCCACCCTCGGGTCCGGTTTCGGACATGTATCGATACTGATCGGAAAGGGCGGCGGCACCTTCGCCGCGCCGAGGCATCTCCGGGTCGGCTCCGGGCTCTCCGAGCCCCTGTCGGTGGCGATCGGCAAGCTCAACGCCGGTCCCTATCCCGACCTGGCGGTCGCCAACTTCGGCTCCGACAACGTCGCGGTGCTGCTGAACGGCGGCCCCAGAACTCGACCATGAACCGCACTGCGAACGACAAAGACGGACAAGCCCAAGTGGCGCGGAGCCTGCCGCTGGCAATCGCTCTGCTCGGCATCGCAGCAGTCGTGCTTCCCGCTCCCGCGCTCGGCTTCTTCGGCAAGGCGAAGAGCTTCCCCACCGAGCTGAGGGCCTACTCGATGACGGTCGGCGACCTCAACGGCGACCGCAAGCCCGACCTCGCGGTCGCCGGTATCGGCGTCTCGGTGCTGCTCGGCAACGGCAGGGGTGACTTCGGCAAGCCGAGGCTCGTAGGCCCCGGCTCCCCTTCGTCCGCAGTTGCGATAGGCGATCTCAACGGCGACGGAAATCCCGACCTCGCGGTCACCCACCCCGGGGCGGTCCCGGTGCAGGGTGGCGGCGGCGTCTCGGTGCTGCTCGGCAACGGCAAGGGTGACTTCGGCAAGCCGCAACTGTTCGCCGCCGGCACGCCGGCGCGTGGGATCGCGATCGGGGATCTCAACGGCGACGGCAAGCTCGACCTCGTGTTCACTCGCGGGAGCGCCTTCGGCAAACCGGAAGCGGTCTCGGTCCTGCTCGGCAACGGTGATGGAACCTTCGGTCCGGCGGGCGAATACAGGGCCGGCTTCGAACCCGGCTCGCTCGTGATCGGCGATCTCAACGACGATGGCATTCCCGACCTCGCGGTCGACTCGCCCGAACCGTCAGGTGGAGGCCTCGCGATCCTGCTCGGCAATGGCGATGGGAGCTTCGGGCCGGCAAAAAGCTATGGGGTCGGTGGCGCGGTTGCGATTGGCGATCTCAACGGCGACGGCAAGCCCGATCTCGCGGTCACCGACTCCAGCTCCAACGCGGTCTCTGTCCTGTTCGGCAATGGCGATGGGAGCTTCGGACCACCGCAGAACTTCGCCGCCGGCGAGGGGCCTGACGCAGTCGTGATCGGCAAGCTCAACGGCGACGCCTTTCCCGACCTCGCTCTGGCAAGTCAGAGGACGGGCAATGTCTCGGTCCTGCTCGGCAACGGCGCCGGCTCCTTCGGCAGGCCAAAAAACTTCACGGTCGGCACCGAACCCGGGCCGATCGCGATCGCCGACTTCAACGGTGACTCCCGCCCTGATCTCGTCGTCGCCAACGGTGCTCAAAGGAGCGTTTCAGTGCTGTTGAATGGGCGCAGCTCGGCTGCACTGTCCCTCTCCTACAAGAGCCGGAGGCACCGATTCAGCGGTGGGCTGAGGTCGATCGACCCCGTCTGCGCCAATCACCGGTGGATCGTCGTGCTGCGCCGTCGCAAGGGCCTCGACCAGGAGGTCGGCGGGGCGATGACCTCGAGAAAGGGGACCTACTCGATTCGGCGGCAGGTAGGCGGAGGCACCTATTACGCGCATGCAAGGTCTTCGTCAGCCTGTCGCGCCGAGAGCTCGAAGGCCATCACCCTTCGTTAGCTGGCGCCGGCCGCGATCGTCGTCCGGGCCTCGCCCTCGGCGTCCTCGCGGTGTTCTGACTTCGGCGATCCCACGCTCGATGACGGGGAAGACCCCGGATGGCGCAGGCGTCGCTTGCCGCAAGGCTGGCGTATGCGAAGCACCACCCTCGCAGAGAAAACAGCCCTCGGGCATGAGGAAAGGAAGCGGCGATGGAGGTAGGCGTAGCAGGGAAACGCGATTACCCGCGACGTATCGAGGAACGGCAACCGACCGGCTGGACGGTCTTCGCCGGGACGGTGATGCTGATCCTCGGCTCGCTCGACGCGCTCTACGGCCTGGCCGCGATCCTCAACAACGAAGTCATCCTCGTCGGCGGTCACGGCGTGATCCTGGCCGACATCACGACCTGGGGATGGATCCACCTGATCCTCGGCTCGCTCGTCGCCGCGACCGGGCTCGGTCTCTTCTTCGCTGCGCCGGCGGCCCGCTGGGCGGCCGTCTTCTTCGTCTCGGTCAACGCGGTGGCGCAGATCGCCTGGTTCCCCGCCGCCCCCCTCTGGGCCTTCCTGATGATCATCCTCGACGTGACGATCATCTACCAGCTGACCGCGCGCTGGGAGGAATAGACGATGCCACTCGCAAACGTCGGGTTCGGCGAACTGCTCCTGCTCGTCCTCGAGGTCTTCCTCTTCGTCGCCTGGCTCTGGATCCTCTTCGCGATCATCTCGGACCTCTTCCGTGATCACGACCTCTCGGGGTGGGGCAAGGCGGCTTGGGTCTTCGTCCTCCTGATCCTGCCGTTTCTGGGAGCGCTGATCTACCTGATCGCCCGCGGCGACGGGATGCGGGACCGCACGATCAAGGCCTCCGAAGACGCGAAAGGCGAACTCGACGCCTACATCCGCCAGCAGGCCCACAGCTCGCCGGCCGACGAGCTGCACAAGCTCAACGACCTGAAGGAGAAAGGCGCGCTCTCCTCCGAGGAGTTCGAGCGGGCGAAGGCGAAGTTGCTGGGCTGAGCCGGAGGAAGGCGAGACGATGGCGAAGACCCCCGATCGCCCGCAGCGCCGGCACCGAGTCCTGGTCCCGGCGCTGCTTGTGGCCGGGACCCTGGTCGCCTTCCTCGCCACGTTCTCGGTGTGGGTCAACCGCCAGGCCCTCAACACCGACAACTGGGTCAACACCAGCACCAAGCTGCTGGAGAACCAAAAGATCGACGAACAGCTCGCGACCTTCATGGTCAGCCAGCTCTACGCCAACGTCGACGTGGAAGCGGAGCTGGCCAAGGCGCTGCCCCCGCAGGCGCAGGTTCTGGCAGGTCCCGCGGCAGGCGGTCTCCGCCAGCTCGCCCAGCAGGTGGCCGAACGAGCTCTGGCCGCTCCGCGCTTCCAGGCGCTCTGGGCGGATGCGAATCGCGGCGCCCACGAAGCGCTCCTGAAGATCCTCGACGGGGGCGGGTCCTTCGCCTCAACCGGGGAAGGGGAAGTGACGCTCCACCTCGGCAGGCTGATCTCCGAAGTCGGGAAGCAGGCGGGGCTGCCCGAAGCGCTGGTGGAAAAGGTCCCGCCCGACGTGGGCGAACTCACCGTGCTTCGCTCCGAACAGCTCTCGACCGCGCAGAAGGTCGCGAAGCTCCTCCGGCGCCTGCCCGTCCTCCTCTTCATCCTGCTGGCCCTCCTCTACGGAGGCGCGATCTACCTGGCGCGCGACCGCAGGCGGGAAGCGCTGCGATCGGTCGGCTTCGGCTTCGTCGTCGCCGGCGCCCTGGCGCTGCTCGTCCGCGCGGTCGCCGGCAGCGCGATCGTCGGCTCGCTGGCGAGCACCGCCGCCGTCGAACCGGCAGCCGAAGCCGCATGGGAAATCGCCACCTCGCTGCTGGTCACCGTCGCCTGGTCGGCGATCGCCTTCGGCCTCCTGCTCATCCTCGGCGCCTGGCTCGCCGGCTCGACGGCCCCGGCGCGCGCGCTGCGGCGGGAGGCCGCCCCCTACTTCCGCGAGCGACGCGGAACCGCATATGCCCTCGCCGCCGGGATCTGGGTCCTGCTCATCGCCTGGGCGCCGATCGCGGCCTTCCGCAAGCCCCTGGGGATCCTCGTCTTCGCCGCCCTCTTCGCCGCCGGCACCGAGTTGCTGCGGCGACAGGCGCTCGCGGAGCACCCAAGCGCACAGCCCCGACCGCTCTGGCCCCGTCTGGCCGGGGCGCTGCCGCGATCCAGAGATCGAGACGGTCACGGCGACGGGCTTCCGGCGGTGCCGGACCCGCTGCAGCGGGTCGAGCGGCTGAACAGACTGCGCCGGGAAGGAGCGCTGAGCGAGCCGGAGTTCGAGCAGGAGAAGAGGAAGGCCCTGGCCGCACCCCGACCGAGCGCGGCACCCGACTAGCCTGGAGCTTCAAGCTCGTCGAAGCGCCGCGCCGGCAGGTTCCGGGTCGCGAAGAAGGAGCCGAGGACGAGCAGGGCGGCGAAGAGAAGGGCGACCTTCAACGCTCTCAGCTGCGCGTCTTCGTAGTCATTCACTATCTCCGCGGCTTCCGCGGCTTCGATCCCGCCCTTCGTCGCCGCCGCTTCGACCTGAGACGACGCGACGAAGCTGCCGCCCGCGCTGAGCTGGGTCTGCACCTGCGCCTGGACCGCATCCGCGAGGCGGGGGTTGGAGGCGACGTTGGCGGAGAAGGACGCCAGTAGGCCGGTCAGCACGACGGCTCCGAGGAATGCCGTCCCGAGCGAGGACCCGAGCTGCTGGGCAGTGTTCTGCAGGCCCCCGGCCTCACTACGATCCCGATCCGAGACCGCTGACTGCACCACGTTCCCGAGCTGGGAGACGATCAGCCCCATCCCTACTCCCAGGACACCCATCCCGATGAGGAAGGAGGCGTTGTCCAGTTCTGGCTCGATCGTGTCGAGCAGGAGGAGAACGGCGACGAAGACGACACCGATGCCGACGCGCACCAGGGTCTTCGCGGGGAAGCGCTTCGCCAGTGCGGAGCCGAGGAGCGCGCTGCCGAAAAGGCCCGCGGAGGCGGGCAGCATCCGCACCCCGGTTTCCAGCGCGTCGAGCCCCTGGACGATCTGCAGGAACAGCGGGACGGTGAAGAAGATCCCCATCAGGATGAGGTTCTGGGCGAGCAGCATCGATAGACCCCCGCGCAGATCGGGCAGGCGCAGCAGGCGCAGGTGCAGGAGCGGGTCTTCCCCGCGCTCCTCGCGACGGCGCTCCCACCCCGCGAAGGCGGCGAGCAGGACGCCGCCGCCAGCGATCGCGAACGGCGTCAGCGAGAACCCGAAGGGCTCGAGCGGGGAGCTGCGCGGATGCAGCCAGCCCCAGTTGCTCGCCTGCAGCACTCCCAGCACGACCAGGCCGAGGCCGAGCGCGGAGAGCACGCTGCCGACCCAGTCGAGGCCGGAGCGCGGCTCCTCACGGGAGGCCTCGCGGATCATCCGCGTCCCCAGCAGGATGCCGATCGCCACGACCACCTCGCCGGCGAAAACGAGCCGCCAGGTGAGCTCGGTCGTCACCCAGCCCCCGAGGATCGGGCCGACCGCGATGCCCGCGCCGGCGACGCCGCCGAGCACCCCGTAGGCCACCGCCCTCTCTTGGCCCTCGAAGTTGGCCGCCACCAGGGCGACCATCGCCGGCAGCACCAGGGCGGCACCGATTCCCTCCAACACCGACCAGCCCAACATCAAGACGGGCACGCTCCACGCGGCGGCGGTGAGCGCCGAGCCAACCCCATATATGCAGAGGCCGATCTTGAACGCGCGCCGCCTGCCCAGCAGGTCGCCCAGCTTGCCGCCGGTCAGCATCAACCCGGCCATCACCAGCGCGTAGAAGGCGATCACCGCCTGGATCGTCGTCACCGTGGTGTCGAAGTCGGCGACGAGCTGGGAGATCGCGACGTTCATCACTGCCTGGTCGAGGACCATCAGGAACTGCGCCGCCGCCAGCACGGTGAGCACCCCTCGCTTGGCCACGGCGCCAGCCTAACCGAGGGCTGTGGGGCGATTGCCAAACTCCGTTGCAAGCGCCGTCTCGGTCCTCGCTTCCGCCTGGCTCAGACGCCCAGCCAGAGGCTGAGGCCGACCATCAGCGCGGCCCCGAGAGCGATCCCGGCGCTCGGCTGCAGGGGCTCGTGCGTCCGGTAGGCCGAGGGGAGCAGCTCGCTCGCGACCAGCGCCAGCATCGCCCCCGCGGCGAAGGCGAAGGACAGCGGCAGCAGGGCGCCAACCTGCTCCACGGCGATATAGGCGACCAGCGCCCCAAGCGGCTGGGGCGCGCTGGTGGCGACCGCCGCCCAGAACTGGCGGGCGGCCCCGAACCCCGCCTCCCGCATCGGGATCGCGACGGCCGTCCCCTCCGGCACGTTCTGTATCGCGATCGCGAGGATCACGAAGAGGCTGAGTCCCGCGCGTTCGGAGGCGAAGGCGGTCCCGATCGCAAATCCCTCGGGAAGGCTGTGGACGAGGAGGACCAGGAAGACGAGTCCGGAGGTGCGGGCGCTCTTGCCGCTGCGACCCATGAAGCCTGCCTCCGAATCGATGTGGCGGCCGAGGACGACCAGAAAGGCGACGCCGATCGCGCAGCCGGCGAGGAGCTCGACCGTGGAGCCTTCCTCGGCGGCCGGCAACAGCAACCCGAGCACTGCCGCCACGCTCATCACCCCGGCGGCGAGCCCCAGCAACGCGGGGACCAGCTTCTCTCCCGCGGCGCCGAGAATGAAGACCGGCACCGCCCCGAGGCCGGTGGCGAGCGTCGTCCCGCAGGCGGCAAGGAGGAGGACGAGGATCTCGGGCATCGCGCCGGAGACTGTGGCACCTTCCGGATGCCAAAGCGCAGTCCGGGTCCCTACCTTTCAAACATGCAGTCGGCGCCCTCCCCGGAGTTGAGCGAAGCCGAGCTCGACGGCCTCGTCGCTTACTGGGAGGCGGCCAACTACCTGACCGTCGCCCAGATCTATCTGCAGGCGAACCCGCTGCTGCGCGAGCCGCTGCGGCCCGAGCACATCAAGCCGCGGCTGCTGGGCCACTGGGGCACCTCGCCGGGGCTGAACCTCGTCTACGCCCAGCTCAACCGGCTGATCCGGGAGACCGGCGACGACGTCCTCTACGTCGCCGGCCCGGGCCACGGCGGTCCGGCAATGGTCGCCAACGTCTACCTCGAGGGCACCTACTCGGAGGTCTATCCGGAGGTCTCCGCCGACGAGGCGGGACTGCTGCGGCTGGTGCGGCAGTTCTCGACCCCGGGGGGCATCCCCAGCCACGTCAGCGTCCCCACGCCGGGGTCGATCCACGAGGGGGGCGAGCTCGGCTACGCGCTCGTCCACGCTTTCGGCGCCGCCTTCGACCACCCCGACCTGCTGGTCGCCTGCGTCGTCGGCGACGGCGAGGCGGAGACGGCGCCGCTGGAGGGATCGTGGAAGGGCGTGCGCTTCCTCAACCCGGCCCGCGACGGCGCGGTGCTGCCGATCCTCCACCTCAACGAGGCGAAAATCTCCGGCCCGACCGTGCTCGGCCGCGCCTCCGACGAGGAGATCGCCGCGCTGCTCTCCGGCCAGGGCTACGAGTGCCGCTTCGTCGCCGGCTCCGACCCGCGAGCCGTCCACCGGGATTTCGCCGCGACGCTCGACGAGTGCCGCAGGGAGATCGCCGCGGTCAAAGAGCGGGCGCGAGGCCGAGGATCGGTCGGGCGGCCGCGTTGGCCGGCGATCGTGTTGCGCACGCCGAAGGGATGGACCGGGCCGAAGGAGGTCGACGGGGTCCCGGTCGAGGGAACCTTCCGTGCCCACCAGGTGCCACTGCCCGGGGTGCGCGAGGACCCCGGACGGCTGGCGCAGCTGGAGGAGTGGATGCGCAGCTACCGGCCCGAGGAGCGCTTCGACGTCAGCGGGCGGTTCGACCCGGCACTGGCCGCGCTCGCGCCCGCGGGCGAGAAGCGGATGGGGGCGACGCCCTACGCGAACGGCGGCCGCCGGCTGGTGCCGCTGGAGATCCCCGACTACGGCGACTACGCGATCGAGGTCGCGAGCCCCGGCGCCGAACGCGCCGAATCGACCAAACGCCTCGGGCAACTCCTGCGCGACATCTACAGCGCCAACGAGGAGGCCGCCAACTTCCGCCTCTTCTGTCCCGACGAGACCAACTCCAACCGGCTCGGCGCCGTCTTCGAGGCGACCGACCGCTGCCTGATGGACGCCCGACCGGAGGACGAGAGCTTTTCCCCCGGCGGCCGGGCGATGGAGGTGCTTTCCGAGCACAACTGCCAGGGCTGGCTCGAGGGCTACCTGCTGAGCGGCCGCCACGGCCTCTTCGCCACCTACGAGGCCTTTGCGATGGTCTCCGCCTCGATGGCGATCCAGCACGCCAAGTGGCTGGAGGAGGGGCGGCGGCTGCAGTGGCGGGCCCCGGTCTCCTCGCTCAACGTCCTCCTCACCTCGACCTGCTGGCGCAACGACCACAACGGCTTCAGCCACCAGGGGCCGGGGCTGATCGACACGATGATCAGCCTGCGCGGCGAAGTCGTCCGCGTCTACTTCCCGCCCGACGCCAACAGCCTGCTCTCGGTAGCCGACCACTGCCTGCGCAGCCGCGACTACGTCAACCTGATCGTGATCGACAAGCAGCCCCAGTTGCAGTACCTCGACCTGGAGGCCGCGCGCCGCCACGCCGCCGCCGGCGCCTCGCGCTGGGACTGGGCGAGCAACGAGGGTGGCGAGGAACCGGACGTGATCCTCGGCTGCGCCGGCGACATCCCGACGATGGAGACGCTGGCGGCGGCCTGGCTGCTGCGCCACCACACCCCGGAGCTGCGGGTGCGCGTCGTCAACGTGGTCGACCTGATGGTCCTCTTCCCCCGCGAAGCCCATCCGCACGGGCTGGGCGAGGAGCGCTTCCGTGAGCTCTTCGGGGAGGACGACGACGTGGTGATGGCCTTCCACGGCTACGCGCGGGCACTGCACCAGCTCCTCCACGGTCGCCCCCACCCCGGCCGCTTCCACGTTCGTGGCTTCCAGGAGCAGGGGACGACGACCACGCCCTTCGACATGGTGGTGCTGAACGAGACGAGCCGCTACCACCTGGCGATGGAGGCGCTGCGGCGCGCGCGGCGGGTGCCGGCCGGCGCGGCGGCGCTGGAGGAGCACTGCGAAGCGATGCTCGCCCGCCACCACGACTACGTGCGCGAGCACCTCGAGGACATGTCCGAGGTCCGCGACTGGACCTGGGAGAGCTGAGCTCGATGGCGTCCGGAGGGCCGGTCCTGACCGTGAACGTCGGCTCCTCCAGCCTGAAGCTGAGCGTGCTCGACGGCTCGGATCGAGTCCTCGCCAAACGCGACGAGGAGTTCGCCGGGGATAAGGAGGAACTGGAGGCCGGGTTCGAGCGAATCCTGGCCGAGGCGCCGGAGATCGGCGCCGCCGGACACCGGGTGGTCCACGGCGGCCATCGCTTCTCCGAGCCGTTGCCGATCGACGAGAAGACCGAGGCGGACCTCGAGGGTCTGGCCGACCTCGCGCCCCTCCACAATCCGCCCGCGGTGGCGGCCATCGAGGCGCTGCGGCGGCTGCGCCCGCAACTGCCCTCGGTCGCCTGCTTCGACACCGCCTTCCACTCGACGATCCCGCCCGCCGCCTCGACCTACGCCATCCCTCAGAGCTGGTCCGCACCGATGCCGCTGCGCCGCTACGGGTTCCACGGCCTCTCCCACTCCTACGCCAGCCGCCGGGCTGCCGAGCTGCTGGGAGAGGACCCTGCGGACCTGCGTCTCGTCACCGCGCACCTCGGAGCGGGCGCCTCGCTCGCGGCGATACAGGGCGGCCGCTCAATAGACACGACGATGGGCTTCACCCCGCTCGAGGGGCTGGTGATGGCGACCCGCTCCGGCTCGGTCGACCCGGGCCTCCTGCTCTGGGTCCAGCGCCACAGCGGCCGCGACGCGGAGCAGATGGAGTCCGAGCTCGACCGCAGCTCCGGCCTGCTCGCCCTCTCCGGCCATGCCGACATCCGCGGGGTGATCGCCGGAGCTGAGGCGGGCGATCGGCGCTGCGAGCTGGCTTTCAACGTCTATCTCCATCGCCTCGTCGCGGGAGCCGCCGCAATGGGGGCGGCGATGGGAGGAATCGACGCGCTCGTCTTCACCGGCGGCATCGGCGAGCGCATAGCGAGGGTGCGAGCGGCGGTGGGCGAGCGGCTCGATTTCCTCGGCCTCGAACTCGACCCGGCCTTAAACGTCTCGGCGAAGGGCGACGCCGTTCTCTCAGCACCCGAGGCACGGGTTCTCGCCGTCGTCGTCACAGCCCGCGAGG
Organism: Solirubrobacterales bacterium; assembly: GCA_051961435.1. Classification (GTDB taxonomy): domain Bacteria; phylum Actinomycetota; class Thermoleophilia; order Solirubrobacterales; family 70-9; genus VAYN01. The sequence goes on along the minus strand of JBQCDH010000043.1, from coordinate 8,465 downwards.
ACATCGAGATCGCACGTGGCGTGCGCTCGGCGCTCGCGTAGTTCTCCTCAGTTCCAGCCCGCGCAAATTCCGGATGTTGCCCAGCCGGTGAGGCTCGAAGCTAGGGGCAAGCTATTGACGACCAGAGGAGGACCCGATGCCAGCCGACAGCCCCCCCACTTCCGACCGCGGCTTCACCCTGTTTGTCGCCACGCTCGCTCTGCTCATCTCGCTGGGCGCGCTGCTGGCAGTGGCCTTCAAGCTGGACAACGGATCTCAGTCGGGCATCGCCACGGCAGCTTCTGCGCCCGCCAAGATCGAAAGCGTGAAGCTGACCGTCAAGAGCGACGAAGAGCAAGGCAGGCGGGGCTCTGACGGCGCCTGGCATGACGCCTTCCTGCCCGCCGATTTCTCGGTCAAGGCGGGGTCGGTGGTCAGGGTCACGATCTACAACTACGACGAAGGCGAACACACCTTCACCGCCCCCGGTCTGGGCACCAACGTGTCCATCTCCGCCGGCTCCCCGGAAAAGCCCTCCGTCACCACCTTCACCTTCCGGGCGCCGCAGAAAGCGGGCCGCTACGAATGGTTCTGCGCACTTCCCTGCGACCCCTGGGCGATGAGCCACGACGGGTTCATGCGCGGATACGTGACCATTGCCTGACCCTCGGGCTCAGGCGGCGAGAGCCCGCCGCCCGAGCCCGGCCCACATCTGCTCGAACTGCGCCTTGCTCCAACTAAGCCGCTCGCCCGAGAGCGGATCGTTGACCTCGACCAGGCCGCCGGCGAGGCCGGTGAGCACGACAGCGTGCTCGCCGAAGTTGACTCGGATCGGCTTTCCCCCCGGCGAGGTCCAGCTCGCATAAGGGCCAGACGCAAGCGCGACCCAGGCCAACACGGGGCGACCGGCGAGAAGAGCAGAGTAGACGCGGCTGGGAGGGCGGCCGCTCAAGTCGACCATGGCAAGCCCGCGCCTCCGGGCCAGGGCGCGGATCGGGCCCTGGTAGACCCCGAAGCCTCCAGCCGGGCCGCCGCCATCGGCACGGCCGACGAAACCGAGGCTGGGGTCGCCCCAGATCTCCGTTCCGCTCGCCGTCGTGGTCGGGTCGAGAGGCCTCGCGTGCGCGACCTCGCGCTGCAGCGCCAGCTGCCCGACCGGTCGCCCCGCATAACCGAGGATCATCGCCAAAGCGGTCGCCTCGCAGTCGTCGCGGAGCCGCTGTTTGATCAGGGGCACCGCGATCGTCGAAGCGACCGGGCGTGCAACCGCCTCGACGTCATCCCCTCCTCTCAGAAGCGTCCGGCGCAGCGCCGCCGCCGTTCCGCCCCGATCGACGGCGTAGGTGATCTTCGCCCGGCCGAGGTGGGCGACGAAGCGGCTTGGCAAGGCCCGCAGGGCGGTGGCGAGAGCGGTCGGGCGGCGAGTCACACCGGCCCTCATCCGCGCGACAGTGGTGCCGTTGAGCTCGATGCGGACAGCAGCGGGTGAGGGGCGCGACGCTCCCGCGCCGCCTCCCGAGCCGGCGCTGATCGCCGCTGCGATCGCAACGGCGACCGCGAGCAGCGCGCAGAGCGCCACCGCCCGGCGGCGCCTGATCACGCCGCTGGTCGTGACCGCCCTTGGCCGGCGGTGCTCACCCGGGCTTGATTGCCGAGGCGATCCCGCCCTCATGCTCGAGCAGCTCGATCTTGATTGCGTCGAACCCGCCCTCGTGCAGCGCCGCTTGCCACCATTCCGGCGGTGCCGGATGCTCGCCCGTCCCGCCGATCACGCGGATCGCATTCGCAAGGATTCGCAGATAACCAGCCGGGCCGCGGCGCGCGATCGCGCGGACCTTCGCCGCGATGATCTCGCGGTTGCGCCTGCCCCCCGGGCTCCAGCCGAACATCATGTCGCCGAAGACGAGACGGCCACCTGGCCTAAGCACCCGAAAGACCTCGGCCAAGGCATCTCGCTTCCCCGCCGCATCGAGGTGGTGGAAGCAGTAGTTGGAGATGACGAGGTCGATGCTGGCGTCGTCGAGCGGCAGGCTGACAGCTGAGGCGACGAGCGGGTAGACGTTCTCCACCTGCCTTCCGGCGAGGACCCACCTCAGGTGCTCGACCATCGCCGTGGAGACGTCGATCGCCCACACACCCGCACAGTTGGGCGCGGCTGCCAGTGCCAGCAGGCCCGTTCCCGAGCCGACGTCCACCACCCGGTCGCCAGGCCCGGGCTCGGCCACGGCGAGAATACGATCGCGAAGGTCGCGGAAACCAGGCGTACGCGATAGTTCGTCAGCTTGACGAACGTGGCGGTCCCAGTCCTTGCGACCACCCCGGCGGTGCCGGTTCTCGTGCGGCTCGACTGAGACCTCGACCCGCTCCGGCGGTGCCATAGGGGGATGGGCTTCGTCCATCCCGTGACTTTTCTGCCCCCGCTTAAGCTGACGATGAGACGGGGCTAAGGGGCCGCGAAAGGTTCGGTAAGAAAGGTCTCACGATCTCCCTTTGAAAAGAGATAATCGTGCAAGGCATCCCGACGAGGTCGGCTAGGCGTTGCCGAGATAGGCCAGCCCGGCGCCGGCAGCGCCAGAGGCTCGACCCAGTAACCGAGGCCGATGTAGGTTCAACCCGTGACCGATTTCGGCTCGCCTGCGGATCTCGTCTACAACCGGGGAGCGATCTCCGACCCGGCGGCCTTCGCCCGTGAGAACGGCGCCGCCTCATGGCTGTTCCTCTGCGGCGAGGAGTTTGCGGCGATGGAGGGCGGGATGTCGTATGAGAGCGTCGAGGCGGCGGTGCCGGAGTCGGCGAACGTCGTCTCCGATCCGCCGCGGATCCTCGACATGGACCTCGCCAGACAGCAGATCGCCGCGCTCGACCAACTGCCGCGGCCGACTCTCGTCACCTGTCGCGTCGGGCCCCGCTCCTCGGCCCTCGTCTACCTCTACTCCGGCCTCCAGGCCGGTGCCTCCTCTGAAGAGGTGATCCAGCGCGCCGAAGCCGACGGCGCGCCCTTCGCGAAATCCGAGGAGCTGAAAGCGTGGGTGGCCCAGGGCCTCGAGGAGCTGTCCTGAGCGAGACGCCGGACGAGTGCCGATCTAGCCGCTCCCCCGCCGCGCGCGCAGCCTCAGCAAGCCCGTGGTCGGGGCGCCGCTTTCGGGCAGCTCCCTCGCTTTGAACAACCAGACGGCGCCGCGGGCCTTTCTGCCACCGGGGCAGCGCAAGCGGGAGAGCGCCACCCTGTCCAGCATGACCGCCTTCTCCGCGCCGAACAGTCGCGCGCTCTGGGCGGAGGGCTTTCCCGATCTCCGCCGGACGGCTTTGCCGTGCGGCTGACAGCGGTACTTCACCCGGCGGATGAGCTTCAGGGAACGGACGCCGTTCGGATCTTCTATCCGGAGCCGCACCTGAGCGTGAGGTGGTGAGAGGCGGAATTGGCCCACGGGCGAAAACGCCTGACGCCGGGGCCCCTGGACGACCTCCCAACGCAGCGAGGGCGCGCCCGAGGCCTCCGCGGCTCCGAGCATGTGCCCGGCGACCGCGCCGATCGTCCCCAGGTAGAGGATCACGAGGACCACCTCGATGGCGAGGCACCCGAACCCCCATTTCGCCCGCCGGGCCTCGGTCCAGCGGATGTCGGCAACCATCAGCAGCTCCGACAGATATTCGTCGTCGAGAGCAGCGTCGGAGTGCAGGGCGTAGAACTTCGGTCGCAGCTGCTCGAACTCGGTCCCGTGCCCTGCTTCGCGTTCTTCCTTCAATGTCTCCATCGGAGGGAAGTAGACGTCTCCGCGTTTGTTGCGGGTTGCAAACTCATCATCGGGTTCGTAGGGCGTCACCGCCCAGATCAGGAAGCCGATCGAGAAAAGAGCGGCCACCAGGGTCAGGATCAGCGTCGCCTTGATCAGGATCTGGACGAATTCGGTCGCTTCGCCGTACAGAGAGCCGAGGTGGCCGATCAGCGTGACGACGGCAGTGGCGAGGAGGCCCTGGACGATGAGCCCCGCCGCGCTCTTGCTGTCGTTGGCGTGAATCGAGCCCTGAATGCCGTCGATCGCATGCCGCAGCAGCTCGCGCGGCGCCACCCGATCCGGATCCATGGCGACAGTATCCGTGTCGTCCGGGAGAAGCGCAAGACTTCCTCCATGGAGCTTCCGCTCTGCTATTTGGCCAGTCCTCTCGGCTTCAGCGAAGCGGGACGGCACTACTACGCGGAGGTGTACCGGCCCGCCCTGGAGAGGGTGGTCGCGATCGTCGACCCCTGGGAGTTGACGACCGATGTCGAAATCTCCTCTGCGCGGGAGAGGGGCCTCGAGCGTGAGCTGGCGCTGAAGGCGGGGCGTCGCAACGCCGAAGCGATCCGCAACTGCTCCTTGCTGGCCGCCTTCCTCGACGGTCAGGAGCCCGATGCGGGCACCGTTGCCGAGGTCGGCTATGCCGCCGGTCTGGGCCTGCGGTGCTTCGGCCTACGGTCGGATTTGCGGCAGAGCGGCGAGCCCGGAGCCCGCGTCAACCTCCAGGTGGAGTCGTTCATCGCCGAAAGCGGCGGGGCCATCGTCTCGACGCTCGACGAGCTCGTGACTGTCCTGAGCGCGGCCGCGATGGAGGCGACGCCTCCATCCGCCCTGGCCGCTTCTTAGCCGCGAGCTCAGCCCCGCGGCGGCGGGATCGGGCCGGGCGGGTCGAAGGAGGAGAAGCCGCCGCCGCTGACATAGGCGGGGTCCTGGAGGCCGGCTGCGAAGGCGGCGAGCGCGGTGCGGGAGGTCTCGAGCGGCCAGTCCATGCCGCTGTCGAACTTGTCGAAGTAGACGAGGGCGTGGATCTTCGGGTAATCGACCGGCAGGGCGTCGAGCATTTCGCTGAGCCAGCGGGCCTTGGAACCGCCCTGCTCGGTCGAGGCGATCTCGCCGATCGCCATCGGCTTTGAGGGGGCGATTTCGCCGGCGACCTCGCGGTAGGTCCGCGCGTAGAGTTCGTCGAAGCTGCGCCAGCGGTCCGGTTTGGCCGGGTTCGTGCCCGAGTTGTAGCCGTCGAGGCAGGTCCAGTCGACGTAGGCGTCCCCGGGATAGAGGGAGGCGAGGCCGGCGAGCTTGTCGCCGAAGTCGACGTTGGGGCACCAGACCCAGGTGACGTTGGTCGCCCCGACGGCGGTGAAGATGTCGTGGACGTGGCGCCAGGCGGCGACGGATTCGCCGCGGCGGTTGCCGTTGGCCCCTTCTCCCCAGGGGAACCAGTCGCCGTTCATCTCCCAGTCGAAGCGGAGGAAGAAAGGGTGCCCCCAGGCGCGCGCTTCCCGCGCCCAGGCGCGGATGTAGGCGTCGTAGCGGCCGGCGATCACGTCGGAAAGCTGGAAGTCCGGCTCTTCGACTCGTGAGGGGATCGACTGCGAGCTCCAGCTGAAGAACGGGATCGCGCCGTGGTCCCGGATCGCCTCCATCTCTTCGGCGGGGAAGCGGTAGTAGGAGCAGCGCGAGCCGGAGCACTGCGCGAAGGGCGCCATGAAGTGGATCAGCGACATCCGCTTGCCCAGCATCGCTTCCAGCTGGTCGGCCCCGCCCATGTCCCAGGGGACCTGCCTGCCGTTGATCTGTTCGCCGACCAGCGCCCCCCAGTAGAGGGAGCCGCGAGCCGCGCCGCGGCGGACCGCCTTGCGCTTCTTGCCGAGGCTGCGCCCCGGCCCGATGCGGCCACGCATGCCCAGCGCCTTCTTCGCCGGGGCTCGATCCACGCCGCCTACGAAGGAGAAGGCGAGGGCGAGCAGCAGGATCGGGACCAGAAGCGACCGCAGTTGGCGGGAATCCATGCTCTAGCCATCGGATCTCGACCGCCGTGACGTTAGGGTCTGCCCATGGATGTCACCCCCGCCGCTCGGCAGGCGGAATTCGGCAGCTATACGAATTAGGCGTACCGCTAGGCAGTCGTGCATTGATAGAAATCCCGTTATTGAATTTTTCAATTACTAGGTACCCACGACGCAGGCCTCTTACATAGGATTCCCGGCGCTTGGGTACGGCCGGGGTATCACAGGTCTTTCCCGATAGCCAGCATCAACGACAGGAGAGACCTTGCGACCAAGTACCAAAGGGCAACGACCAGGCCTTATCGCGGCACTCGTATTCGTCTTGATCTTGACTGGGAGCTGCACGGCTTCCGTCTTCGCCGACACGCCCCCACAGGGCCCGGTGCAGGAAGCAGTACCGCCGGTGAGCAGCGGCGATGAACCTGCCCGCCTTCCCGACAGCGCCGAGATGGCCAACACGCTGACGCAGTTCGAAGCAGAAGAAAAAGAGAGGCAACAGCAAGCGGACGCCCCAGCCGCAGTCGAAGAACGCGAAGAATCCGGAGACTTGTATGGGAATGTCAGCCCCTCTGAAGCCCAGCAACTACTCACCTCGGATTTCTCCTCCGAGCTCGAAGCCCTCAATGACGAACCAACCAGGTTCTTCAGCGATGTCCACCTGATTCGCCCTCTCGGAGAAGGGGGAGCGCTGATCCTTGACGAAGGCCGCAAGAAACTGATCGAAGGGACCGCGCCGGTACTCGCTCCGGAAGGCGGCGGAAAGATCGACCTCAGCCTCGAAAGCTCGGGCGAAGGTTACGAACCAGCGAATCCGCTTGTTGACCTTCAGATCCCCGACTCCGCAGCCGAAGGAGTCGCGGTGGGAAGCGAAGGACTGAAGGTCTCCCAGGCCGGCGCGAATGGTGAAGCCGATGGCCAGCTAATCGAAAACCTGAACGTCTTCTACCCCGAAGTCCATACCGACACGGATCTGCTCGTCTCGCCCACCGCAACCGGAGTGGAGCTCTTCGACCAGCTGCGCTCGGAAGAAAGCCCAGAAACGCTGCGCTTCCACCTAGAGATGCCGAACGGCGCCCAGTTGCGTATGGACGCTAACGCAGCTGAAGTAATTGGGGCCGACGGCTCAAAACTTGCCGACATCTCGCCGCCCACCGCGGTGGACGCGCAGGGAACTGAAGTTCCGGTGCAAATGGAAACGGAAGGCGACTCACTTGTCCTCGACGTCAAGCGGACGCCCGGAGAATTCGCCTACCCAATCCTAGTCGACCCGATCATTCAGGAATGGTATTTCCAGAACTGGTATCAGGGCTACAACCTTCAGGCCCTCGAACCATGGCCTGCTGGTCCTTGGCGCTGGAATACGAGCGCGGGCCCCCAGTCCTCCTACGTATATGGGGACACCAAATGCATCAACAAAGAATCTTGCTGGGGCTCTGGCCGTGGCCTATACATGGATACCCCCAGCGGCTCTTTGCCTGCCAACAACTGGGGGCAGTGGTCCTACTCCGCACCCAACGCAGAAACCTATCTCGGTAACGCGTGGGTCGATCCGTTCTGGGTTGATGACCACGTCAACTGCCCGATCAGCACTTACTCTCAACCTTATAACTACGTGGGGATGTGGAACGAAACGTCCTATAACCGCGTTTTAAACAACTTCGCGGTGAAACCAAACACCGCGGGCGGCGTCAACCTCGAATCCTGGGGGCGCGCTTTGATCATAGGAATAGGGAACACGAGCGCCATCTCGCTCCCGTGCTGGCGCGACGTAATGGCAGGCGGTGTGCGAATCTGGCTGGAAGATTGGAGCCAACCGAACCTGAACACCACCTCCTCCGCACAATGGATGGACACTTCTCCAATTCGGTTGAGCGTGTCAGCAAACGACGCGGGGTTGGGTGTTCAGAAATTCAAGGCAACGGCTACGAATGCCTCCGGCGGCACCTCAGAATGGTGGACCACCAACCCCTGCACCGGTCTCTATGAAGCACCTTGCCCCCATACCTGGAACCTCGGTGAACAATCGCAGCCAGTGCTGAACTTCGCTCCCTCTGAACTGCCGGAAGGAATTGACAAGCTCAGTGTTACCGCATACGACGCGGTGCAAAAGCCATCGTTCAACACGAGCGAAATGACCGTGCGGATCGACCACTCGGCCCCGGCAATAACGCTTACCGGCAGTCTCACCGAACAGGAATCTCTCGGAACTGAACGACCCTTCTACAAGGTCAAGGTCGTCGCGTTGGATGGAGATCCGACTGCTAAACAGAGCGAACCGACCAAAGTGCGATCGGGCGTAGTCAGTCTTGAAACGGAACTCGACGGAACGCTGATCGAAAAATTCACCCCGGCCTGCTCCGGGGAACCGAATTGTGGCGCCGAAGAAGAAATCGGGTTTCAGACTGCCAACCTCTCGGTCGGTCAGCATACCTTCAAGGCCCGGGCCAAAGATGCCGTTGGTCACATCACGACGAAAGAAGTCAAATTCACGATCGCTGCCGACAAGACCCCGCCAAGGGTCTCCGGCATCCAGCTTCCCGGCACCGCCTCCTTCGTGGAATCCTTCGGCACCCTCGGCAGCGGCAACGGCCAGCTCAACCATCCCGCCGATGTAGCGACCGACTCGAAAGGAAACCTCTGGGCGCTCGACAGGGGCAACAACCGGGTCGAGGAGTTCAACGAAAAAGGCGAATTCCTGAAG
>JBQCDH010000042.1:0-6722 GCA_051961435.1 Solirubrobacterales bacterium | reverse complement strand
CGCGTTCGCCAGCTCGACCCCGGCGAGCCGCTCGAAGAACTCGGCTTCCTTGGGGTTGCTGCTCGGGAATCCCGCCTCGACGAACTGCACGCCGAGCGCGTCGAGCGCCTGCGCCACCTTCAGCTTCTCGCCGACCGAGAGGGACATGCCGCGTCCTCCCATGCCGTCGCGCAAGGTCGTGTCGTAGAGCTTCACCTGTTCCATCTGATCGCTGCCTTTCGAGTCGAAGAAGATCGGGTGGGCCGAAGCCCCCGTGCGCGGACGTGCCGCGCCGGCCGCTTATGCGGCGGGGGTAATTCGCCCGATCGACTCCGGCTCAGAGTCGTCAGCTGCCTCGACGAAGTCGAGCCACTCCAGGTACTCCTCCGCCTTGCCGCAGAGCGCGTCTTCGAACTTGGCCTGGACGTGGCGGGTGATCTCGCCCGGCTCGCCGAGCGGGTGGTCGTCGATCTCGCGCACCGGCACCAGCTCGGCCGCGGTGCCGGTGAGGAAGACCTCCTCGGCCAGGTAGAGCTCGGCCCGGGCGACGTCCCGCTCGACCACCGTGTAGCCGAGGTCGCGGGCGATCTGGATCACCGACTTGCGATTGATCCCGTCGAGGATCGAGGCGACCTGCGGCGGGGTGACGATCTGCCCGTCGCGGACGACGAAGATGTTCTCGCCCGACCCCTCGCAGACGAAACCGCGTTCGTCGAGCAGGATCGCCTCGTCGTAGCCGGCGTTGGTCGACTCGGTCTTGGCGAGGATCGAGTTGAGGTAGGAGCCCGAGGCCTTGGCGTGCGGGATCGAGCCGCCGGGGCTGATCCGCCGCCAGCTCGAGACCTTGGCGCGGATGCCGCCGTTCTTGCTCTCCTCGCCCAGGTAGGCGCCCCAGGGGAAGGCGGCGACGATCACGTCGACCGGGGCGTCTTTGGCGTAGAGGCCGAGGCTGCCGTAGCCGCGGTAGGCGAGCGGCCGGATGTAGGCGGAGCGGAGGTCGTTGCGGCGCAGCAGCTCGTGCGTCGCCTGGCGGATCTCCTCGGCCGAGTAGGGCAGCTCCAGGTAGTAGAGCTCGGCCGATTTCTCCAGCCGGTCGAGATGGTCGTGGTGGCGGAAGACCGCCGGCCCGCGCGAGGTCTCGTAGCAGCGAATGCCCTCGAAGACCCCGGTCCCATAGTGCAGCCCATGGCTCAGCACGTGGGTTTGAGCGTCCTCCCAGGGGACGAACTCGCCGTTCCGCCAAATCAAATCGACCGGATCCATGTTGGGGAAGTATGCCCGATCAAACGCAGGGCTTCAGCAGGAAGGCCGCGAAAGGTGGTCCCAGTCACCCACGAGAAGGAGCTGAATCGATGCGAATTCCCCGTCCCAAGCTGAACTACGCGAACGTGGTGGCGACGATCGCCCTGTTCGTCGCCCTCGGCGGCGCCGCCGTCGCCGCCGGGCTGCCCAAGGGCAGCGTCGGCCCGAAGCAGCTGAAGCGAGGCGCCGTCACGCCCGCCGCCCTGCGCAAGGGTGCCGTGACCGCCGGCAAGATCGCCCCGAAGGCCGTCGTCGCCGGCAAGCTCGGCGCCAACGCCGTCCTGCCGGGCAACCTCGGCAACGGCATCATCACGACCGAAAAGCTCGGCGAAGGCGCGGTGATCGCGAGCAAGATCAAGAACGGCGTCGTCACCACCAACAAACTGAACAACGAAGCGGTGACGACGGCGAAGCTGGGCAAGGAATCGGTGACGCTCGGCAAGCTCGGCCCCGAAGTGGCGCCCCTGCTGGGGACGCTGAAAAGCGGCCAGACGCTGCGCGGGGTCTTCGCGATCGGCGGCGACCCGAAAATCTCGCTCGCCTCGTTCACCTTCCAGTTCCCGTTGGTGAACCCGCCGGCGGCGCCGAAAGAAAACATCCTCGAACCGGGCAAAACCAGCGCCGCCTGCCCGGGGATCAGCGGCACCGCGACGCCGCAGGCCTCCCCGGGACAGCTCTGCGTCTACATCACCTCGAAATCGAGCGAACTCGAAGGCCTCGAATTCATCCCCGGCGCGACCAACCGGCTCGGCTTCGGCCTCTTCGCCGGCTTCGCCAAAAACGAACCGCTGAACTCGGTCACCGGACAGTGGGCGGTGACGGCACCGTAGGTTCCGCGGCCGCCGCGGGCGCTCAGGAGCCGAGCTCTTCGAGCACCGCGGCGGTCATCTCCGCGGTCCCGACCTCGATGTTCTGCGGCACGTCGACCATCGGCGGCTGGACGACGGTGCCGGAGGCGAGGTCGGGGGTGCGGAGGCCGCGCTCGAGGACGGCGTCCACAGCCTCCTCGATCCGGGCCGCCTCCTCGCTCCGGCCGAGGCCGTGGCGCAGCATCATCGCCGCCGAGAGGAAGGTCGCAAGCGGGTTGGCGCTGCCCCGGCCGGCGATGTCGGGGGCGGACCCGTGGACCGGCTCGAAGAGGCCGGGGGCGCCCTCGGCGCCGAGGCTGGCGGAGGGCAGCATCCCCAGCGAGCCGGTCAGCATCGCCGCCTCGTCGCTGAGGATGTCGCCGAAGAGGTTCTCGGCGAGGACGACGTCGAAGTCGGCGGGGCGGGAGACGAGCTGCATCGCCGCGTTGTCGACCAGCAGGTGCTCCAGCTCGACGTCCTGGTAATCGGCGGCGACGCGGCCCACCACCTCGCGCCAGAGCCGCGAGGTCTCCAGTACGTTGGCCTTGTCGACCGAGGTCACCTTGGGACTGCGGGCGGAATCCTCAGCGCGGCGACGGGCCGCTTCGAAGGCGGTGCGGGCGATCCGCTCGATCTCCGACACGGAGTACTCGCAGGTGTCGTGGGCGACGTCGCCGTCGCGGCCGGAATCGCCGAAGTAGATGCCGCCGGTCAGCTCGCGGACGACGAGCAGGTCGGTGCCGCCGATCCGCTCCTCGCGCAGCGGGCTGGCTCCGACCAGGGCCGGGCTCGGGCGCACCGGGCGCAGGTTGGCGTAGAGGCCCATCCCCTTGCGCAGGCCGAGCAGGCCCTGCTCGGGGCGCGGCGCGTCGGGGTCGGTGGTGTCCCATTTCGGTCCGCCGACGGCGCCGAGCAGGACGGCGTCGGCGCCACGGCAGGCGTCGAGGACCTCGTCGGTGAGGGCGGTGCCGTGCTCGTCGATCGAGCAGCCGCCCATCAGGCGCTCGTCGTAGGAGAACTCGCCCAGCGCGTCCAGCACCTGGCGCGCGGCGGCGACGATCTCCGGGCCGATCCCGTCGCCGGGCAGGACGACTATGCGCGGCGTCTCGTTCAAGGTCTCGGCACTCTACGCGCCCGGCGCCGTCGCCTCGATGTTGAGGCGGACGTAGTCGAGCACCAGGGGCTGCTCGGAGCGCTCCAGCACGGCTTCGGCGAAGGGCTGTCGTAGCTCGGCGGGCAGTTGGTCCAGGATCGGGCCGAGGGTGACGGTGGAGACGAACTCCAGCGGCTGGGCGGGCTGGACCGGCTTCGGCTGCAGCCAACAGCGGACGCCGGTGAAGCCGGCCTCGCGCAGGCGCGCCTCGGTCTCCTCCGGGCCGGCGAAGTTCCAGAGCCCTTTGGCCTGGGTCAGGTGCCGGGCGTATTCGGGGTCGGCGGCGACGGCGGCGATCACCTGGGCGTGGGTGGCGACGTTGCCCTTTCCCCCGCACTGGGCGACCAGCCGACCGCCCGGCTTCAGCGCCGCCCGCAGGCGGGCGAAGAGGGTCTCGTGGTCGGGGATCCAGTGGAAGGTCGCGGTCGAGAAGACGAGGTCGACCGGCTCGCCCAGCTCCAGCCGGGCCAGGTCGGCGACGAGGTAGTCGGCGCGATCGCCGAGCCGCTCCCTCGCCTTCTCGACCATCGCCGCGGAGCCGTCGACGGCGATCACGCGGCCCCGCGGCAGGCGCTCGAGCAGCTCGGCGGTGACCCGGCCCGAGCCGCAGCCGGCGTCGACCGCGACCTCGTCGCCGCGCAGCTCGAGCCGCTCCAACACCTCCATCCCCCAGCTGAACTGGGGATCGGAGACGGCGTCGTAGGTCTCGGCGTCCCACTCGCGGGCACCGGTGTTCATCGGCTGCTTGAAATCGTCGGCCACCGCCGGCCTCCTTCGCTGGCTAGAGGCTGGTCGTCACGGGGCCGGCCGCTGCGGCCGGGCCGGACTCGAACCGGTCGATCGCGCCCTCGTTTTCGAGCGTGATCCCGATGTCGTCCAGCCCGTTCAACAGCCGGTGCTTGACCTCCGGCTCGATCTGGAACTGGAAGACGCCGGCGGCGCAGTTGACCGTCTCGTCGTCGAGGTCGATGCGGGCCTCCCCCGCCGCGGCGACCGCGCGGCAGTGCTCCTCGTCCAGCACCGCCGGCAGCAGCCCGATCTTGGTGCAGTTCGAGTAGAAGATGTCGGCGAAGGAGGGCGCCAGGATCGCCTGGAAGCCGAAGTCCTCCAGCGCCCAGGGGGCGTGCTCGCGAGAGGAGCCGCAACCGAAGTTGGCCCCGGTGACGAGGATCGGGTTCGGCTCCAGCTCGATCTCGCCGTCGCGGATCCAGTCGTAGAAGAGGAAATCTCCGAAGCCGGTCCGCTCGACCCGCTTCAGGAACTGCTTGGGGATGATCTGGTCGGTGTCGACGTCGGCGCGGTCCAGCACCGACACCTTGCCCTCGATCACGTCGATCGGCCTCATGCTCAGCTCCAATCCCTGATGTCGACGAAGTGGCCCTCGACGGCCGCGGCGGCGGCCATCTTCGGGCTGACCAGGTGGGTGCGGCCGCCCTTGCCCTGGCGCCCCTCGAAGTTGCGGTTCGAGGTGGAGGCGCAGCGCTCGCCTTCGGCGAGGGTGTCCGGGTTCATCCCCAGGCACATCGAGCAGCCCGCCTCGCGCCATTCGAAGCCGGCGCTGCGGAAGACCTCGTCGAGGCCTTCCGCTTCGGCGGCCTTCTTCACCTGCTGGGAGCCGGGGACGACCATCGCGTGGACGCCGCCGGCGACCCTGCGGCCGTCGACGATCTGCGCGGCCTCGCGCAGGTCCTCGATCCGCGAGTTGGTGCAGGAGCCGATGAAGACCCGTTCGGGGGCGATCTCGGTCATCGGGGTGCCGGCCTGCAGGCCCATGTAGGCGAGGGCGCGTTCGGCCGCCTCGCGGTCGGCGGGCGAGTCCATCGCGGCGGGGTCGGGGACGGCGTCGGTGACCTCGACGACCTGGCCCGGGTTGGTGCCCCAGGTGACCATCGGCGAGATGTCGGCGGCGTCGACCTCGACCTCGGCGTCGAAGCTGGCGCCGGGGTCGGTCGGTAGCTCGCGCCAGCGGGCCATCGCCGCGGCGAAGTCCTCCGGCGCGCCGGGGCGCCCCTGCACCCACTCGAAGGTGGTGTCGTCGGGGGCGATCATCCCGGCGCGGCCGCCGCCCTCGATCGTCATGTTGCAGACCGTCATCCGCCCCGGCATCGAGAGCGCCTCGATCGCCGGCCCCGCGTACTCGACCGCGTAGCCGGTCATGCCGCCGGTGCCGAGGCGACCGATCGTCGCCAGGATCAGGTCCTTCGGAGTGACCCCGTGGCGCAGCTCGCCGGCGTAGTTGATCCGCATCGTCTTCGGCCGTTTCTGGACCAGGCACTGGGTGGCGAGGACGTGCTCGACCTCGGAGGTGCCGATGCCGAAGGCCAGGGCGCCGAAGGCGCCGTGGGTGGAGGTATGGCTGTCGCCGCAGACGATCGTCATCCCCGGCTGGGTGACGCCAAGCTCCGGGCCGATCACGTGGACGATGCCCTGGCGGTCGGAGCCGAGCGAGTAGACCGGGATGCCGAACTCGGCGCAGTTGCGCTCCAGGGTTTCCACCTGGACGCGGGAAAGGTGGTCGGCGATCAGCCGCGCCGCCATCGTCCCGTCGGTCGGGGTGTTGTGGTCGGCGGTGGCGAGGGTCTTGTCCGGGCGGCGGACCTTGCGGCCGGCGAGGCGGAGACCGTCGAAGGCCTGCGGCGAGGTGACCTCGTGGACCAGGTGCAGGTCGATGTAGATCAGCCCCGGCGATACCTCGTGGGACTCCCAGATCTTGTCGAACATCGTTTTCGGCATTTTCGTCAGCTCCTCCTGAGGCCGGCGGCGATCACGGCGAGGAAGCGGGTCGCCTCCTGGCCTTCGTTCTCGAAGTGGTGCGGGAGGTCGGCGTCGAAGGTGACGCTGTCCCACTCCTGAAGCTCGTGGCGGCTGCCGTCGACGACCAGCGCCAGGGTGCCGGCGAGGACGACGGCGGTCTCGCGGCTGCCCGGCTCGTGCATCGGCGGGTCCTCGCGGCCGCCGGTGGTGGCGCCGGGCTCCAGCACGTGCAGCGATACGTCGGCGCGCTGGCCCGGCAGCGGCGGCGTCAGCTCCTCCACGCTGTGGCCGCGGCGCTCGGAGCGCCGTCGTCCGGCCGCGCGGCTGATCGCGACGTGCTGGCCCTCGTCGAGGCGCAGCAGCTGCGAGAGCGTCAGCTCCAGCCCGGCGGCGATCTTGCCGGCGACGGCGAGCGTCGGGCTCGTCTCCCCCCGCTCGACCTGCGAGAGCATCGGCGCGCTGACGCCCGAGCGCTCGGCGAGGTCGCGCAGCGAGTACCCCATCGCATCGCGCAGCGCGCGGATGCGGGGACCGACGGAGGCGGTGGGCTCGGCAGTTGGGGCGGCGGTTGCCATGAGTGTACGTTATCACGGACGTTTGTATAGGGCCGGGGGGGGGCGCCCCCGCCAACCGCCCGGGGGGGAGGCAGGGGACCGGGGCCGCGGCGCGGGGGGGGGAGGAGGGGA
>JBQCDH010000041.1:0-78156 GCA_051961435.1 Solirubrobacterales bacterium | reverse complement strand
TCGCGCGCTTCGCGGACATTCGCCCAGGGGACGACCGGACCCCTCTCTCGACACGTTGCGTGGTTCCTTTTGCACCGCATAGGTGCATAAGGAACCACGGAACTGCTGGGCGTCTACCAGGGCTCTGTGGTGGAGGAGCCGAGTGGGTTCTTCCCTGGACGCTTAGGCAGAGGCGCCGACGAGGGGTTTCTTGCTCAGGTTCGCATCGCCATCGCTGTCGACGTAGACGAGATCGCGCCCGCTGGCCTTCGCCGCGTAGAGGGCGGCGTCGGCTCGGGCGAGCAGGTCCTCGGTGTCGACCACCTCGGGCTCGGCGACGGCCACCCCGATGCTGAGCGAGACCTCGATCCCGACCGGCCGGCGCTCGCGCACCGCGACCCGCAGCCGCTCGGCGATCTCCATCGCGTCCTCGTAGCCGGCACCGGGCAGGATCACCAGGATCTCCTCGCCGCCGACCCGGTAGATCGAGTCGCCCGCTCGCAGCGCCGCCCGCATCGTGTAGGCGACGTCCTGCAAGACCGCGTCGCCGGCGGCATGGCCGAAACGGTCGTTGACCTGCTTGAAGTGGTCGAGGTCGCAGAGGAGAAAGGCATGGGAGAGGCCCTTGTCGGGGCTGCAGGGCTGCCCGTCGAGCTCCGAGAGCCGCTGCTCCAGCGCGGTTCGGTTGAAGAGGCCGGTGAGGGGATCGAGGGTCGAGCGGCGGCGGTGGGAACGATCCGACTCGACCAGAGCGCCGGAGAGCGTGACGATGCTGATGATCAGCGCCGCGATCGCGATCAGCAGCTGCCGGTGCTCCCACGCCGCGTGTGGGTCGGGCACGACCGCCGCGCCGACGAACGTCAAGACCACGTAGACGGTCCCGATCACCATCCCGCGCGGCTCGAAGCGGAAGCCGACGGTGGCCGCCGGCAGCGCGAACCAGACCAGGACGGGGCTGGTCACGCCACCGGTGACGAGCACGGCGGCGGTGAGCAGGAGCGGCAGCGCCGCCCAGGCCGCGGCGAGCCAGAGAGCCGGGCGGGAGCTGGTGCGCATGAAGTGGTCGGCGACTCCGAAGCCGGCGAGCCCCACGGTCAGGAGGGGAATCCATCCGAAGCCGACGGAGCTGTCGCCGCCCGTCGCGAGGGCGACGGCGAGGATGCCGAAGCAGGCGAGGCGGTAGCGGCGCACCCGCAGCTCCATGTCGAGCAGGCGTTCGCGGCGCGCTTCCTCGTGGATCGAGACGAGGGTCTCCCTGTTCTTTCCCATGCCGCCCTATCGGCTGGGAGAAAAGCTTGGCTTGAATTTGAGTGTTTCTCGCCAGAGCAGCGGAAACCTGGCTGGCTAGTCGACCAGTTGCAGGTCCTTGGGCAGCGCGCTGAGGTTGCGAAGGCCGTCGTCGGCGACGACGACGAGGTCCTCGATCCGCACGCCGAGCTTTCCCGGCAGGTAGATCCCCGGCTCGACGGTGACGACTTCGCCGGCGGCGAGGACGTCGTCGGAGCGCAGCGAGAGCCGCGGCGCCTCGTGCACCTCCAGCCCCACCCCGTGGCCGAGGCCGTGCCCGAAGCGCTCGCCGTGGCCTGCGTCGGCGATCACCCGCCGGGCGGCGCCGTCGACGTCCTCCCCCTTGACCCCGGCCTCGATCGCTTCCAGGGCCTTCAGCTGCGCCGCGAGGACGACCTCATAGACCGCGCGCGCCTCCTCCCCCGGCTCGCCGGTGGCGAAGGTGCGGGTGCCGTCGGAGCAGTAGCCGTCGAGCTGGGCGCCCATGTCGAAGACGACCAGCTCGCCGCGGCCGATCTCGCGCTCGCCCGGCTCGGCGTGCGGGAGGGCGCCGTTCGGTCCGGCGGCGACGATCGCCGGGAAGGAGGGGTCGCCGCCGAGCTCGCGGATGCGCGCTTCGGCGGCGCGGGCGACCTCGCGCTCGCCGCGCCCGGCGAGTCCCTGTTCCAGCGCCCAGCGCCAGACCTCGTCGGCCAGCTTCGAGGCCTCGGCGATCGCCGCCAGCTCCTCCTCGTCCTTGACCCGGCGCAGGCGCTCGACCGCCCCGCCGGCGGCGACCATCTCGACGCCATCGGCCAGTTTCCCCTGCAGTTTCTCCAGCAGCCGCACCGACACGTGGTCGTCCTCGAAGCCGACCCGGCCACTGAGGCGCTCGGCGATCCCCGCCGTCCAGTCGCTGGCGATCGTCACCGTCTCCCAGCCCTCGACCTCGGTTTCGGCGCGCTCGGTGTAGCGGAAATCGGTGAGGAAGAGGCGCACGCCGGGACCGCAGACGCAGGCGCCGTTGGTGCCGGTGAAGCCCGTCAGGTAGCGGACGTTGGTGAGGTCGGTGACCAGCATCCGGTCGAGCTCGCGCTCGGCGAGCTGCCGCTCGAGGCGCGCGCCGCGGCCGCGCATCAGGAGGACACGCCCAGCTCGCGCGCCAGCAGGTCCAGCGCCTCGCGGTAGCCGTCGGCGCCCTTGCCGGCGATCTTGGCGAGCACGAGGCCGTCGAAGACCGAGAGCGCTCGCCACCCCTCGCGCGCCTCGACGTCGGAGAGGTGGACCTCGACCGCGGGCAGGCGGGTCAGCTCCAGCGCGTCGGCGATCGCGCGGCTGTAGTGGGTCCAGGCGCCGGCGTTGACGATCGCCGCGTCGGCGAGGTCGGCCGAGCGGTGCAGGTATTCGCAGAACTCGCCCTCGGCATTGGTCTGGAAGAAGATCGGTTCCAGGTCCAGCTCCCGCGCCCAGCCGGAGATCTTCGCCTCCAGCTCGCTCAGCGAGAGGCCGCCGTAGACATTTGGGTCGCGGCGATCGAGCACGTCGAAGTTGACCCCGTGCAGGACGGCGACGCGGTTGCTGACGGTGGTCATGGGTAGAGCTCCTCCACGGCCCCCCTGACCTTAGCCTCCTCGACGATCTGCCCGGTCCGGGGCTGCCCGGGCTCGGAGAGGAGGACGAAGCCGACGCCGGCGGCGGTGCGCTTCTTGTCGCGCTGCAGGGCCGCGAGAACGTCCTCCTCGGCGATCTCGGGGTCGAGCTGTACCGGCAGCCCGTGGCGAGCGAGGATCCGCCCGCACTCGTCGCGCAGCTCCGGCGCGTCGGAGAGGCGCAGCGCCGCCAGCAGCCCCAGCGAGATCGCCTCGCCGTGCCGGTAGCGCGCGTAGTTGCTGGCCGCCTCGATCGCGTGGCCGACGGTGTGGCCGAGGTTGAGGACGTTGCGCAGGCCGCTGTCGCGCTCGTCGGCGGCGACGACCGCGCACTTGTAGCGGGCGCAGGCGAAGACGACGTCGTCGAGCTCGTCGGGGTCGAGCGTCTCGATCGACCGCACTCGCTCCCACAGCGCCCCGCCCGCGAGCAGGCCCGTCTTCAGCGCCTCGACGAAGCCGGCGGCGAGCTCCGGCGGCGGCAGCGTCCGCAGCGTGCCGGTGTCGGCGAGGACCGCGGCGGGCAGCTGGTAGGCGCCGGCGTAGTTCTTGCCCTCCGGCAGGTCGACGCCGGTCTTGCCGCCGTAGGCGGAGTCGACCTGGGCGACCAGCGTCGTCGGCACCTGCACGACCGGAACCCCGCGCTGGTAGAGGTGAGCGCAGAAGCCGGCGAGGTCGCCGACGACGCCGCCGCCGAGGGCCACCACGTGGTCTTCGCGCGTCATCCCCGCCTCGGCCAGCGAGCGCAGCGCCTCTTCGGTCCACCCCAGCGTCTTCGCCCCCTCCCCCGGTTCGACTTCGACGGTGGCGGCGAGCGGCGCCAGGCGCTCGGCGAAGAGCGGAGCCACGTCGCGGTCGGTGATGCAGAAGCGCCGGCCCTCCAGCGGCCACCAGCCGCCTTCCAGGACACCCTTGCCGACGAACACGGGGTAATCGCCGGACTGGCTCGACGCCCACAGCAGCCTCGTCCCCTCCGGCATCTCCGCCAGCGCCCGGATCGCCGGCAGGGCGCGCGCCACCGCGCCGCGGTCGGCCATCGGCACCACCGCGTCGGCGAGCTCTTCGTAGAGCGGCAGCCGCCCGGCGAGCAGACGGGCGACGTCCGCTTCGCTGGTGGCCAGCGGTCGCTCGGTCCCGTCGATCCGCCGCCACGCCTCGGCCGCGTCGATCTCCAGCAGGACGACGACATGGCGGTCGAGTGCCTCGCGGATCCGCCGAGAGAGGACGCTGCCGCCGCCGAGGGCGATCGCGCCGCCGTCGGCCCGCTCCAGCAGCGCGCCGACGACCTCGGCCTCGCGTGCCCGGAACGCCTCCTCGCCGTCCTCCTCGAAGGCCCGGCGGATCGGCTTGCCGAGCTCGCGCTCCATCAGCTCGTCGATCTCGGTGGTCTCCAGCCCCGCCTCGCGGGCGGCGGCGAGCGCGGTGCTCTTGCCGGCCCCCATGAAGCCGATGAAGACGATCGCCGGGCTCGCCACCGGCTCAGCCCCGGAAGTCGATCCGCTGCTTGTAGGCCTCGAGCGCCGCGACCACGTCGTCGATGTGGTCGCCGCCGAACTTCTCGCGGTAGCAGCGGGCCAGGGTCAGCGCCACCATCGCCTCGGCAACGACCGCCGCGGCCGGGACCACGGTCGAGTCGGTGCGCTCGCGCAGCGCCTGCGCCGGCTCCTTGGTCTCGGTGTCGACCGAGCGCAGCGGCTTGGTCAGCGTCGAGATCGGCTTGATCGCCGCCCGCACCGAGAGCGGCAGCCCGTTGGTCATCCCGCCCTCGAGGCCGCCGGCATGGTTGGTCTCGCGGTGGTAGCCGCGCTCCTCGCTCCAGAAGATCTCGTCGTGCGCCTCCGAGCCGGGACGGCCGGCGACGTCCCACGCTTCGCCGATCGCCACCCCCTTGATCGACTGGATCGAGGCGACCGCGCCGGCCAGGCGCCCGTCGAGCCGGTCTTCCCAGGAGATGTGGGATCCGAGGCCGGGGACGAGGCCGAAGACGAGCACCTCGAAGCTGCCGCCGAGGCTCTCGTTGGCCTTGCGCAGGCGGTTGATCTCCTCGACCATCGCCTTGCTGGCCTCCAAGTCGAGGCAGCGGACCGGGTCCTCGTCGACGTTCGCGAAGTCCTCGGGCCGCAGGTCGGGCCGCTCGGGCGCGCGCACCGAGGCGATCTGGAGGACGTGGCTGTGGATCTCGACGCCGAGCCGGGCGAGGAAGGCGCGGGCGATCGTGCCGGCGGCGACGCGGGCCGCGGTCTCGCGGGCGCTGGCGCGCTCGAGCACGTTGCGGATGTCCGTGTGGCCGTATTTCTGGGCGCCGACCAGGTCGGCGTGCCCCGGCCGCGGCAGGTGGACCTCGTCGGGGCTGAAGCCCTCGACCGGCCAGGGGTTCATCCGCTCCTCCCAGTTGGCGTAGTCGCGGTTGGCGACCAGCAGCGCGATCGGGCTGCCGAGCGTGCGCCCGTGGCGGACGCCGGAGCGGACCTCGACGCCGTCGGTCTCGATCTTCATCCGGCCGCCGCGCCCGTGGCCGAGCTGGCGCCGCGCCATGTCGCGGTCGAGCGCCTCGCGGTCGAGCTTCAGGCCCGCCGGCATGCCCTCGACGATCGCCACGAGCCCGGGCCCGTGCGACTCCCCCGCGGTGGTGAAACGGAACGTCGTCATCCCGGCAAGGCTATCGGCGCGGCGACTGGTGAGTTTTGGCGGCCATAGGCACCACAATTCACCAGTCGCGGGCAGCCCTCCTCATCACCTCGAGGTCCGGCTCGCGGGCGGTCCAGATTTCAAGCGATCGCGCGCCCTGCTGGACCAGCACCTCGAGGCCGTCTACGGCGGTCGCGCCAGCCTCCTCGGCGGCGACCAGGAGCGGGCTGCGGCGCTCGCCGTAGACCATGTCGACGACGGTCTGCCCCGCGGCGAAGAGGTCCGGCTCCAACGGCAGGTGCTCGAAGGGGTCCTCCCCCCGCAGGCCGGCGGCGCTGGTGTTGACGACGATCTCGTAGCGGTCCTGCCGGGGATCGGTGACCGCGGCGCCCCCCAGCTCGGCGCAGAGGGCCGCCGCTTTCGCCGCGGTGCGGTTCCAGACCTCGACCTCGGCCCCTTCCCAGAGCAGCGCCCAGATCGCGGCGCGCGCCGCCCCTCCCGCCCCCAGCACCAGCACGTGCCGGTTCCGGGGCGAGACCGGCAGCGCCGCCAGCAGGCCGTCGGCGTCGGTGTTGTGGGCCTCGATCCCGCCCGCGGCGAAGACGAGCGTGTTGGCGGCGCCGATCTGCTGCGAGGCTTCGCTCGCCTCGTCGGCCAGCGCCAGCGCCGCCTCCTTGTGGGGGACGGTGACGTTGGCGCCGACGAAATCGCCCGCGGCCATCTCCCCCACCTTCGCCGCGAAGCCCTCCGGCGCCACGTCGATCGCCTCGTAGCTCCACTCCCACAGCTCCAGTGCCCCCAGCGCCGCGTTCTGCATCGCCGGCGAGCGCGAGTGGGAGACCGGGTGGCCGAGCACCGCCAGGCGTGGCATCGCTAGTGACTTATTCCCCGCAGCTCGTCGGCGAGTTGCCGCCGGCCGCTTCCCGAGCCGAGTTGTATTTCGCGACCGCGGCTTCGAATTCGGCTTCCGTTTTCGCGAAGGTGAGCTTTCCGCACGCCCCCGGCGTGGTCACGTAGAAGAGGTAGTCGGTCTTCGCCGGGTGCGCCGCCGCTTCGATCGCTTCCAGCCCCGGGCTGTTGATCGGGCCGGGCGGCAGGCCGACGTTGGTGCGGGTGTTGTAGGGGGATTCGATCGCGAGTTCCGATTCGGTCAGCGGCTTCGTGTAGTTGCCGGTGGCAAAGCGGGTCGTCGCGTCGATCCCGAGCGGCATCCCTTCGTGCAGGCGGTTGTAGATCACCGAGGCGACGTCCTTGAACTGGCTCTGCACCCCCGCCTCGTTCTGGACCATCGAGGCGATCGTCAGCACGTCGAAGACGGTCAGGTTCTTCGACTTCGCGTAGCTCATGTTCACGCCCTTGATCCGCCGCTTGAAGTCCTGCAGCTGCAGCTGGACGAGGTCGGCGACCGGGGCGCCCGGCTTCAGTTCGAAGGTGTCGGGGAAGAGGAAACCCTCCAGGTTCTTGGCGCCCTTGCCGCCGTAGTCGGCCGGGTTCAGGTACTTCGACCGCACCGTCGCCTTCGTGTAGCTGCCGGGGACGCCGTCTTCTTCGACCAGCTGCGCCGCCTGCGGGCGGCTGTAGCCCTCGGGGATCGTCACCGTGATCGTGCGCTTGACCGGCGGCTGGGAGAGCGCGTCGATCGCTTCCCCGTAGCTCATTTCGTGGGCGAGGGTGAAATGGCCGGAATAGATTTCCGAGCGCTTCCCGGCCAGCGTCACCCGGATCTGGAAGAGGGTCGAGTTGTCGATCACGCCCTTTTCCGAGAGCAGGTCGCCGACTTCGCTGACGCTCGCCCCCTTCGGGACGTTCACCTCGACCCGGCCGCTGCCGGCGCCGTGGAAGGGCTGGAAGAGCTCGATCAGGAACCAGGCGAGGAAGATCAGCGCGACCGCCGCGAAGACCCGGAACGGGTGGCGGGCGAGCGCGCCGAGGGGACCGCGGCGGCGGTTGCCGCCACCGTCGCCGAAGCGGCGGCCGCTGCGGGCGGCGCCGGCCATCTCCGGGTGGCCGTCGTCGTGGTATTCGGGCGCGGTGGCGACCGGCGGCGGCGGCACGGGCTCAGCCGGCTCCTCGGCCCAGGGCTCTTGCTCAGGTGCGCGCGGCGACGGAGGCGGTGGGACCGGCTCCACCGGAGGTGGGGGCGGCGTCCCGTCCCCCTCCTGCTTCGCCGCGCGCTGCTGCCTCCTCTCTTCGCGTTCGCGGCGGCGCTGCTCGCGTTCGCGCGCGGCCGGGTCGTCGGGATCGGCGAAGGCGTCCCCGCTCAGCCAGTCGTCGCTCACAGCTCGCTCCCCTCGTCCAGCCCCTCTTCGTCGATCGGACCCGGAGCGTCCTCGTCGTCGCTGCCCGCCAGGTAGGACTCGAGCAGGTGGGCCGCGGCGAGCGAGTCGCGGGCGGCGGAGGCGCCGCCGCGGCGGCTGGCATCCGCCATCCGCGAGGTGAGGCGCTCGTCGTAGGTCTCCACCGGCACCGCGAGCATCGCTTCCAGTTCGCGGCAGAAGCTGCGTGCCAGCGCCGCCTGGCTGCCCTCTTCGCCGCTCAGGTGCAGCGGCAGCCCGACCACCACCTTCTCCACCTCGTGCTCGGCGACGAGCTCGGAGACGGCGCGCGCCTCCGGCGGTTCGATCACCGGCATCGGCGTCGCCAGCGTCCCGCTCGGGTCGGAGATCGCGCAGCCGATGCGGACGGTGCCATGGTCGAGGGCGAGCACCCGCATCTAGCCGAGCTCCCGCTCGACCGCCGCCCGCGCCGCCGCCAGCGCCTCGTCCAGCTTCGCCGGGTCCTTGCCGCCGGCCTGGGCCATGTCGTCGCGGCCGCCGCCGCCCCCGCCGACGATCGGCGCGATCTCGCCGATGATCGAGCCGGCGGAGAGACCAGCCTCGACCGCCTCTTTGGAGACCAGGGCGACCAGCCCCGCCTTGCCGCCGAACTCGCTGCCGAGGACGACGACTGACGGTTGCCCGACCTTCGACTGGACCCGGTTGGCGAGGTCGAGCAGCTGCTTCGGGTTCGCCCGCAGGCTCTCCTTCACCGCCGCGGTGACGACGCGGCAGGAACCCTCACCGCTCGCGAGCTCATCGGCCCGCCCGGCGAGCTCGTCCGCTTCCACGCCCAGCTGCTCGCGCTGCGCCTTCTCCGCTCCGGCGCTGGCCTCTTTCAGCTGCTCCGCCGCCCGCCGCGCGGCTGCAACCGGATCCTGCGGGTTGCCCAGCGCCTCCCCCGCCTCGCGCAGCTGCGCCTCGCGCTCGCGGAACCAGTCGATCGCGGCGGGGCCGGTGATCGCCTCGACCCGGCGCACGTTGGCGGCGCTGGAGCCCTCGGAGGTGACCTTGAAGATGCCGAGCTCGGCGGTGTTGGCGACGTGGGTGCCGCCGCAGAGCTCGCGAGAGACGCCGTCGACCTCGACCACGCGCACCCACTCGCCGTATTTCTCGCCGAACAGCGCCATCGCGCCGAGCCGTTCGGCCTCCTCGCGGTTCATGTTCAGCCAGCGCACCGGCCGGCTCGCCTTGATCCACTCGTTGACCCGCTCCTCGACGTCGCGCAGCTCCTCCGGGCTGAGCGACTGGCCGTGGGTGAAGTCGAAGCGGAGCTTGTCCGGCCGCACCGCCGAGCCGGCCTGGCGCACGTGGGTGCCGAGCCGCTCGCGCAAGGCGGCGTGCAGGAGGTGGGTGGCGGTGTGGTTGCACATCGTCGCGTGGCGCGCCTCGTGGTCGACTTCGGCTTCGACCGCGACCCCGGGCTCGATCTCCCCGCTCGGCTCGACCTCCAGCGCCTGGTCCTCGCCGACGCGGTAGACGTCGAGGACCCGCGCCTCGGCGCCGTTCCAGCGCAGCACGCCGGAGTCGGCGACCTGCCCCCCGCCCTCGGCGTAGAACGGGCTCTCCTCCAGCTTCACCAGCGCCCTGCCCTCGCTCGGCTCGACCGCGGCGAGACCGGTGGTGGCGCGCAGCGTCTCGTAGCCGACGAAGCGGGTCGGCGGGGCCGCGGAGGCGAAGGCGACGACGCGGTCGTGGCTGTCCTCGGAGCCGTGGGCGGTGGCGGCGCCCATGCGGGCACGCTGGCGCTGCTCCTCCATCAGCTCCTCGAAGCCCTGGTCGTCGACCGAGAGGCCGCGTTCGGCCAGGAGCTCCTTGGTCAGGTCGTAGGGGAAGCCGTAGGTGTCGTGCAATTTGAAGGCGTCGGCGGCGTCGATCCAGGAGGTCCCGGCCTGCTCGGCCTCGGCGACCAGCCGCTCCAGCAGCTCGCTGCCGCGCTCGAGGGTGCAGCCGAAGCTCTCCTCCTCGTCGCCGACCCAGCGCCGGATCGTCTCCCGCTCGGCCACCAGCTCCGGGTAGGCGTCGCCCATCAGCTCGATCGCCCGCTCGGCGAAGCGGCCGAGCCAGGGCTCCTCCAGGCCCAGCGTCCGGCCCTGCTGGATCGCCCGCCGCATGATCCGGCGCAGGATGTAGCCGCGGTCCTCGTTGGAGGGGACGACGCCGTCGGCGATCAGGAAGGCGGCGCCGCGGCTGTGGTCGGCGACGATCCGCATCGCCCGCGTGACCGCGCCCCCCTCCGCGTAGCGGCGGCCGGAGAGCTCCTCGGCCAGCTCGATCAGCGGCCGCACGTGGTCGGTCTCGAAGACCGAGGGGACGTCCTGGAGGATCGCCGCCATCCGGTCCAGCCCCATGCCGGTGTCGATGTTTTTCGTCGGCAGCTCGGTCAGGGTGCCGTCCTCGGCGAGGTCGTAGCTCATGAAGACGTGGTTCCAGAACTCGAGGAAGCGGTCGGTGTCGTCGCCGGGACGCTCGCCCTCGGCGCCGAACTCGAGGCCGCGGTCGAGGTAGAGCTCCGAGCAGGGGCCGCAGGGGCCGCTCGGGCCCGCCTGCCAGAAGTTGTCCTCGCGACCGAGGCGGACGATCCGCTCGTCCGGCACCCCGGTGGCGCGCCAGATCTCGATCGCCTCCTCGTCGGGCCCGAGCCCCAGCTCCTCGTCGCCGCCGAAGACGGTGACCCAGATCCGCTCCGGGTCCATCCCGAACCCCTGCGTCGAGAGCTCCCAGCCCCAGGGGATCGACTCGGCCTTGAAGTAGTCGCCGAAGCTCCAGTTGCCGAGCATCTCGAAGAAGGTCATGTGGCGGGCGGTGTTGCCGACCTCCTCGATGTCGGTGGTGCGGAAGCATTTCTGCACGTCGGCGAGGCGCGGCGCCGGCGGCTTTTCCAGGCCCAGGAAGTAGGGCTTGAACGGCTGCATCCCGGCCGTGGTCAGCAGCACGGAGGGGTCGTGGACCGAGGGGACCAGCGAGGCGGAGGGCACGATCTTGTGCTCGCGCTCGGCGAAGAACGCCAGATACGTGTCCCGGATCTCCCTCGCCCTCATGTTAGGAAGCCTAAATATTTGTTCGATTCGGGGGCGGTTCACCGAAAGTTCCCCCTTACGGGTGGCGATGGTGATGCGTTAGAGGAGCATCTGAACGTTCGACCACGTCGAAGGAGGCAGAGGAATGAAGCTGCAATGGAAGGCTGCGCTGGTGACCGCGGCGCTGGCGCTCCTGGCGCTGCCGGGAATCGCCGCCGCGACCGGCCCGAACTACGAAACGACCCCGCCCGCCCACGAAAAGACGCCGAAGAAACACGCCTACGGCTTCTACTGCAAAGGCGAGAGCAAGAAACACGTCCAAGGCACGCCCGGGACGCCGTTCAGCCAGTGCGTGAAGGCGGCCGCCCGAGCCGACCACAACGAACAGCTGACCGCGCGGGAAGCCTGCAAGGCGCTGAGCAAGAAGCACGTCAAGGGCCAGCAGGGCACCCCCTTCAGCGTCTGCGTGAAAGGCGTCGCGCAGTTGCAGAAGGAAAAGAAGGAACAGGAAGAAGCGCAGTCCTGAGCAGCGACCCCGGCGCTAGGCGGCGATGGTGCCGTGGCCGACGATCCGCTCGCCGGCCATGAGCACCGCCGTCTGCCCCGGGGCGACGCCGGCGAAGGCCTCGCCCAGCTGGACCTCCAAGGAGGGATGACGCCCTCTCTCCGCCGCCGGGATGGAGGCCGGGAGAGCGCGCGAGCGGTAGCGGAGCTTTACCCGGTCGACCTCGCTGCCGTCGCGGTGCAGGACGGCGTCGCGGACGCGGACGCTGCGCTTCTCCAGCTCGGCGCGGGTGCCGACGGTGACCGTGTTGGCGCCGGCGTCGGTGGCGAGGACGTAGAGCGCCTCCGGCGCCGAGACGCCGATGCCGCGGCGCTGGCCGACGGTGAAGTCGTGGTGGCCGCGGTGGCGGCCGAGGGTGCGGCCGGATGAATCGAGGATCGCGCCCTCGCGCTCGCGCAGGCCGCCGTGGCGGCGAAGGAAGCCGCGCTTGCCCTGGCCGGCGAGGAAGCAGAGGTCCTGGCTCTCGGCCTTGCGGGCGACGGAGAGCTCGTGGCGGGCGGCGATCTCGCGCACCTCGGCCTTGGTCAGCTCGGTCAGCGGGAAGCCGAGTCGGCCCAGCAGCTCCGGGGGAAGGGCGGCGAGCATGTAGCTCTGGTCCTTGGCCTGGTCGGCGGCGCCCGCCAGCAGCGGCCCGTCGGCATCCTCGACTATCCGCGCGTAGTGACCGGTCAGCAGCCGCTCGGCGCCGAGCCGCTCGGCCAGGTCGATCATCGCCGCCAGCCGGACCTCGCCGTTGCAGAGGATGCAGGGATTGGGCGTGCTCCCCTCCGCGTAGCCGCCGATGAAGCGATCGACGACCCGGCGGCGAAAGTCCTCCTCGAGGTCGAGCGTGAAGTGCGGGATGCCGAGCTGGTGAGCGAGCCCCCGGGCCCCCAGCACCGCCTCGGGCGAGCAGCAGGCCTTGGCGCCGTCGGTCTCCGGGTCGGTCCAGAGCTTGACCGTGATCCCCACCACCTCGGCGCCTTCCTCGCGGGCGAGCAGGGCGGCGACGGCGCTGTCTACGCCGCCGGACATGGCTACGGCTACGCGGCGGAGTTGGGAGGGGCGGGCGACTCCCCTCCGTCGCAAATTTCGTGGAGGCTCCTCCGGGGAGCCCCCCGCCCCCGCATCGGACGCAATCAAGCTCAGCGACGAGGAAGCGACGGCCTGCAGGGCTCGGTGGAGGGCGTCGGTGGCCAGCTGGGCGGCGTGGCGCTTCGCGGGGGTGAGGCCGCCGATGGCGGCGTCGACGGTGCCGATGTCGATCAGCGCGGCGTCCAGCACCGGCTCACCGTCGACCAGCTCGGCCACAGCGGCGGTCGCTGCCCTGGTCGCCCCGCAGCCCTCGGCGTCGAAGGTGACCGATTCGATCCGGCCGCCCTCGGCCACACCGAGCGAGATCCGCGACAGGTCCCCGCAGGCAGCCCCACCCGCGGCACCCGTGAAAGCGCCATCCACCGCCGGTCCACGCCGCGTCTCATCGCCCAAGTAGTGCTCAAAGAGTTCCCGTTCCATCAACTGAAGGGTAGAGCGCGCAGCCCGGCCTTCACGCGCACCTACTTGCCGTGTGGGTGTGCGTGAAGGCCGGGCTGCACAAGCGCCAACCGCAAATCCCCCACGATCCCCTCCGGTTCTTCCTGCAGCTGCCGCCAGGTCACCCGCATCGTCCGCCAGCCTTCGGCGACCAGGATCCGGTCCCGCAGCCGATCGGACTCGAACTTCTTCGGCGTGCCGTGGACGCCGCGGCTGTCCAGCTCCAGGGCCACCCGCTCGCGTTCCCAGAGGCAATCGATCTCGAAGAAGCGCCCGCGCAGCGCCAAATCGGCGTTCATCCGCGGCCGCGGCAGTCCGTAGGCGTCGATCAGCGCCAGAAACGCCTCCTCGAATTCGTTGCGGGTGATCGTCTCCGGCTCTTCGGCCTCCAGCAGCGCCCCCAGGCTCTGCGCACCCCGCCGCCCCGGATATCGCTCCAGCAGCACCGGCAGCGACACCTTCGCCTTCAGCTCCCGCGCCAGCGCCTCGTGCCAAGCCCGCTCCAGCTCCCGCCTCCCCGCCACCGCCGCCAGGTCGAAGATCGTCCGGAACGGCCCCGTCACCGGGATCCCGTCGACTACCTCCCACTCGTCGTCCTGCATCGGCGACTGATGGCTGACGATCCCCTTGCGTCGCACGACCCGTCCCGGAGGGCAGGTGACGTCCATCCATTCCGCAGCGGGTGGCAACAGCCGCCAAAGTCGCGCCGCCGATCGGTGGCTCAAAACGGCTCCCTCTCCAGCCGCGAGCACCGCGGCTGTCCATCGCCCCCTGCGGCTGATCCGGCGAGCGCCAACTACATAGACGCCTAGGAAGACTTCGTGCAGCTGCCCCCGCTTCAAGCGCCCAGCGATAGCCCGCCGGCTCGTCCCAAGTGCCAATAGCTGCCGCCGCGCCACCACACCATGCTGCCGTCGCGCAAGCTCCGCCATCGCCTGGTCTCTCGAACGAGCCGATGATCCGGCACCTCTGAGGTGTTCGATCGCAACTTCGCTGGTCACAGCGCCGATCCTGAGGCGAGTGGGCGCACCTGTGGCGCGCGCTTCGTGCCAACTTGGCCTCTCAGGACGCAAAAAAGGCCCCAATCCGCCGTTGCCGCCTCTGGCTTTGATCCCTTCAAGTGAAGGTGGGTGCCTGCCCCGAATCCCAAGGGATCCGGAGACTTGTCAGCTCCCGCGCCGTTTGTGTTGGGTCAAACGGTGAGACGGCTCTCGAACGGACTCGAGCCTGGCTGAAAGGTACCACCCAGACGCGGTGTCCAAACGGAGCTGCGGGTGCCTAGTCGTCCAGGTTGGAGAGGTGCCACTCGGCTTCGCTCCAGCGCTCGGGCGGGACGCGGAGGGAGATATCGCCGCGGCCGAAGCGGTCGAGCGGCCAATCGGAGGTGAGGACCGCCTCGAAGCCCGCCTCGATCAGGGACTGGTGCCAGGCGCGGGCCGTCCTCACGTCGGCGAAGTCCCGCACCACCTCCCAGCTGTCGTAACCGGGATCGTCGACGTGGATCGGCGTCTGGCCGGGCCCGGGGCCCGGGCGCCACCTGCGGGGGATCCAGTCCCGCAGACCCATCTCAGTGACCGGCGAGCTTGGGCTTGTGGATGCCGATGCCGAGCTCGCGCAGCTGCAGCTCTTCGACCGGGGCCGGAGCGCCGGTCAGCAGGTCGAAGCCGGAGGCGGTCTTCGGGAAGGCGATCACGTCGCGGATCGTCTCCGCCCCGGAGAGGCGCTGGACGATGCGGTCGATGCCGTAGGCGATGCCGCCGTGCGGCGGCGCCCCGTAGCGGAGCGCCTCGAGCAGGAAGCCGAAGCGCGCCCCCGCCGTCTCGCGGTCGATCCCGAGCGCCGCGAAGACCGCCTCCTGGGTCTCGGCGCTGTGGATACGGATCGAGCCGCCGCCCAGCTCCTGCCCGTTCCAGACGATGTCGTAGGCCTGCGCTCGCGCCGCGCCCGGGTCGCCGGGGTCGAACTCGCCCGCCGGCGCCGTGAACGGGTGGTGCAGCGAGTCCCAGCGCTTCTCCCCCTCGTTCCACTCCATCAGCGGCCAGTCGACGATCCAGACGAGGCGGCTCTCGCTCTCGTCGATCAGGCCGAACTTCTCGGCCAGGTCGAGCCGCATCTGCCCCAGAACCGCGTCGGTGACGGGACGCTTGTCGGCGACCAGCAGCAGCAGGTCCCCCTCCTCGGCACCGAGGCGCCGGTTGAGGTCGGCGAGCTCGGCCTCGCTGAGGAACTTGGCGGTCGGCGAGCGCCAGCCCTCGCCCTCGCGGAAGGCCCAGACGAGCCCCTTCGCCCCCAGCTCCTGGGCGCGGGAGATGAGGCCGTCGAGCTCGGAGCGCGGCAGCTCGCGCCGGCCGGCGTTGACGCCGCGGATCGAACCGCCGCCCTCCAGGACCGAGCGGAAGACCTTGAACTCGGTCTCGCGCAGGGCGTCGCCGAGGTCGACCAGCTCGAGCCCGAAGCGCAGGTCGGGTCGGTCGGTGCCGAACCGCCCCATCGCCTCGTCATAAGTCATCCGCTCCATCGGCAGCTCCACCTGCGGCCCCCCGACCCGCTCGAAGACGTGGGCCAGCAGCCGCTCGTTGACCTCGATCACGTCCTCGACGCCGACGAAGGACATCTCGACGTCGAGCTGGGTGAACTCGGCCTGGCGATCGGCCCGGGTCGCCTCGTCGCGGAAGCAGCGCGCCACCTGGTAGTAGCGCTCGAAGCCGGACATCATCAGCAGCTGCTTGAACAGCTGCGGCGACTGCGGCAGCGCGTAGAAGGAGCCGGGCTGCTGGCGGCTGGGGACGAGGAAGTCGCGGGCGCCCTCGGGGGTGGAGCGGGTGAGGACCGGGGTCTCGATGTCGAGGAAGCCCTCGTCGTCGAGGAACTCGCGCATCGCCGCGACGACGCGGTGGCGCAGCGCCAGCGCCCGCTGCATCTGCTCGCGGCGCAAATCGATGTAGCGGTAACGCAGGCGGGTGTCCTCCCCCACCTCGCCGCTGAAGCCCTCGACCTGGAAGGGCGGCGTCTCCGAGCTCGCGAGCAGCTCGGCACCGCTCACCAGCAGCTCGACCTCGCCGGTGGCGAGCTCGGGGTTGACGGTCTCCTCGGAGCGGCGCACCACGGTCCCGGTCGCGCTCAGCACGTCCTCGGCCCGCAGCTTGTGGGCGAGCTCGAAGGAGGCGCCGGAGCTGTCGGGGTTGAAGACGAGCTGGACGATCCCGGTGCGGTCGCGCAGGTCGATGAAGATCAGGCCGCCGTGGTCACGGCGCCGGTTGACCCAGCCGGCGACCCGCGCCTCCCTGTCCACCTGCTCCGGCGAGACCTGGCCGCACCAGGTGTCGCGGTAGGCGTTGCCGGCCAGGGGCGGCATCTCCAGGCTCGTCTCCCACGGGCTCTTCACCCCGGTCGGCCCGGTCTCGCTCACGCTTCCCCTCCCGTCATCTCCCCGACAAGGTTGCCGGTATCGGCCGGACGCTGCTCTCCGGTCGCCATGTCGCGCAGCTGGGCGCCGCCGTCGGCCTCGAGGATGAGGACGCGGCGGGCGCCGAGCCGGTCGGCGTGCTTGAGCTGCCCCTTGAGGCCCCGGCCGGCGAGGTCGAGCTCGACCGAGATGCCGGCGTGGCGCAGCTCGACCGCCAGCGCCATCGCCCGCCGCCGCTGCGACTCGTCGGCGATCGCGAGGAAGGCGTCGCGGCCGGCGGCCGGCTCCTCCTCGTCCAGCGCCAGCAGGATCCGCTCGATCCCGGCGGCGAACCCGACCGCGGGCGTCGGCGCGCCGCCGAGCTGCTCGATCAGGCCGTCGTAGCGGCCGCCGCCGCCGATCTCCGACTGGGCGCCGAGCGCGTCGCAGACGAAGGAGAAGATCGTGCGCGTGTAGTAGTCGAGGCCGCGGACCAGGGTCGGGTCGACGGCGTAGGCGATTCCGGCGGCGTCGAGCAGCCCCCGCACCTCCTCGAAGTGCGCGGCGTCCTCGCCCTCCAGCCGCTCGACGATCGTCGGCGCACTCGCCATCACCCCCCGCGTCCCCTCGTCGTCGGCGTCGAAGGCGCGCAGCGGGTTGATGTCGATCCGCTCGCGCACGTCTTCGGAGAGCTCGCCCTCGTGCGCATGCAGGTGCGCTTTCAGCTCCTCCAGGTAGGCGCGGCGCGCGTCCAGCGAGCCGAGGCTGCCGATCCGCAGCTCCACCCCCGGCACCCCCAGCTCGCCCAGCAGGTCGGAGAGGAGCATGATCACCTCGGCGTCGGCCAGCGGCGAGTCGGTGCCGATGCACTCGATCCCGAGCTGGTGGAACTGGCGGTAGCGACCCGCCTGGGGGCGCTCGTGGCGGAAGAAGGGGCCGAGGTAGAAGAGCTTCACCGGCTGCGCCCGTTTGTGCATCCCGTGCTCGAGGTAAGCGCGGCAGATCGGGGCGGTGCCCTCCGGGCGCAGGGTGAGGCTGCGCCCGCCCTTGTCCTCGAAGGTGAACATCTCCTTGCGGACGATGTCGGTGGAGCGGCCGACGCCGCGCTCGAAGAGGTCGGTGTCCTCGAAGCTCGGCGTCGCGATCGGCTCGTAGCCGGCGCGGGCGAAGATCTCCGCCGCGGCGCGCTGCAGGCGCTCGCGGGCGCGCGCCTGCGCGGGCAGGACGTCGAAGGTGCCGCGCGGTGCCTGGAACTTGCTCGCCATTTGCGGCGACCTTAGTTGACTGAGAGTCAAGTTGACTCAGAGTCAGGTCGGCCTGTTCCGATGGTCTCTTGCTAGCGCGACAGCGAGCCGAGGAACGGATTGGTCGCCCGCTCGGCCCCGAGCGTGGTCAGCCCCATGTGGCCGGGATGGACGGCGGTCTCCTCCGGGAAGGCGTCGAGGAGGCTGCCGATCGAGGCGAGCAGCGTCGGCCCGTCGCCGCCGGGCAGGTCGACGCGGCCGACCGAGCCCTGGAAGAGGACGTCGCCGGAGAAGATCGCGTCCTCGCCGCGGACGGCGTAGGTGACGTGGCCGGGGCTGTGGCCAGGAGTGAAGAGGACGTCCAGCTCCAGCCCTGCCAGCTCCAGCGTCTCCCCTCCCCGCACGACCTCGTCGGCCTCGTAGCCCTCGTACGGGCCGAACCCCTCCCAGGGGACGAAGGCCATGATGTCGGCGAGGAGCGGCAGTTCGATCTCCGGGCAGTAGACCGGCGCCCCCGTCGCCCTCGCCACCGGCGCCACCGCGCCGATGTGGTCGAAGTGGCAGTGGGTGATCAGGATCGCCTCCGCCCGCCCGCCCGTCGCCTCGATCGCCGCCAGGATCCGCTCCTCCTCCTCGCCGGGGTCGACGACGACCAGCCGGTCGGAGCCCTGGCGCCGGAGCAGGAAGCAGTTCTCGGCCACCGCGCCGACCGTGAGCATCTCGACGTCGAGCGCCATCGGCTCTATTCCTGGCGGGCGCGGATGCGGGCGCGCTCGCGCCGCCGCCAGAGGGTCATGTCGATGTAGTAGCCGGCGGGGACGTAGAAGGCGAGCATGAAGAGGCCGAAGACGACCGAGGCGCCGGGCGGGCGTTTGAAGAGGACGATCAGGAGGACGGCGAAGATCACCGCGGCGAAGATGCCGCGCACGAACGAGCTGCGCCAGGTCGGCGGCAGGTCTTCTTTCGGGCCGGCCGGCTTGCGCCCCGACCGCATCTGCGCTTTCGCCTCCGCGCGGCTGCGCGGACGGCTGCGGCGGGGGTTGGGGTCGACCCGTCCGCCCTGGGTGCCGCGGCGCTTGCGCCGGCGCTTTTTGTTGGTCTGGGCCATGGGCGAAATCTAGTCGTTCGGCGCCCCGAGCCTTGCCTCGATCGTGTGCCGCTGGGGGTCGAAGCCGCGGATCGGCACGTCGGCGGGGTAGCCCTCGAGCGCGTCGCGCGGGATCAGGCCGACCAGCTCCGCCTCCAGCGGCCGCGCGCCCAGCGGCGCCGCCAGCTTCCGCACCCGCTCGACGACCTCCGCCAGCGGCACGCCGAGCGGGTCGTGGACGTTGGTCGAGACCTGGGCGCGGCCGCTGGAGAGCAGCAGCCCGATCGCCCGCACCCCCGGCGGCCCTCCTCCCGTCTCGCGCAGCCCGGCGGCGACCGCCTGGGCGACCTCGACGTCGCCCGTGTCGAGCTCGACGTTGAAGGCGGCGAGCGGGGGGCGCGCCGTCACCAGAGTCGCGCCGCCGCTGCGGTGCGGCAGCCTCGGCCCGAAGTCCGGCCGCAGCTCGCCCGACTCCATCCGCAGCCACAGCTCCGGCAGGCCGCCGTTGCGGAAGTAGGCGCGCTCGGCCCGGCCGGGGTCGCGCGCCAGCTCGCCGTAGAGGAAGACCGGCACCCCGAGGCCGCCGATCTGGGTCGCCACCGCGACCGCCTCGGCGCGGGCGGCCTCGCGGTCCTCGCGGTGGAACCAGACGATCGGGCAGACGTCGAGCGCCCCGATCGCCGGATGGGCGCCGCGGTAGGCGTGCATGTCGACCGTCTCCACCGCCTCCTCCGCCCCGGCCGCCAGCGCCTCGGTTAGAGCGCCGGGCCGGCCGGCGAGGGTGAAGACGCTGCGGCCGTGGTCGGCGTCGGTGTGGCGGTCGAGCAGCGTGACGCCGCGGGTGAAGGCCGCCTCGAGCCGGGACAGGCGCTCGCCGTCGCTCCCCTCCGAGACGTTGGGAACCGCGAGCAGGGGCGGCACGCTCCCAGCTCCTCAGAGCAGCAGGTCGCCGCCGCTGACGATCGTCTCGCCGTCGATTTCCAGGGTCGGTTCGAGCACCACGCAGTCGAGGTGGACCGGGACCTGTACGGTGCCCCCGATCGCCGCCGAGGCGCCGAAGGCGACGTGGCAGGTGCCGAGCATCTTCTCGTCCTCGAGGATGTTGCCGGTGAGGATCGCCTCT
Source organism: Solirubrobacterales bacterium (assembly GCA_051961435.1). Classification (GTDB taxonomy): domain Bacteria; phylum Actinomycetota; class Thermoleophilia; order Solirubrobacterales; family 70-9; genus VAYN01. The sequence goes on along the minus strand of JBQCDH010000041.1, from coordinate 58,386 downwards.
TCGTTGGTGCCGATCCCGAGCTCGGCGACGTTGGTGCCGTCCTCGCCGTGGGCGGTGAGCAGCTCCATCAGCCGCTCGCCGTCGGAGCCGGTCGCCTCGACCAGGTGGCCCTTGCGGACCGTCAGCGCGACCGGGGTGTCGAGCAGGCCGACTTCGGCGATCGAGCCGTCGACGACGAGCGTGCCCTCGGTCGTCCCCTCGAGCGGGGCGATGAATCCCTCGCCGCAGGGCAGGTTGCCGAAGGCGCCGCGGTTGCCGAGTTCGCCGGCGTCGACGATCCCCAGCCGCCCCTCGAGGCCGATCCGCAGGTCGCTGCCGTGGCGGCAGGTGATCCGCGCCTCCGAGCCGCGGTTGAGCGCCGTGACGACGGCCCAGCCGCGGCGCCGGATCTCCTCCAGGTCGCCGGTCATCAGCCGGCCCAGCATCTCTTCGGTCACGCCCGGCAGGGTGCCGATGCGGACGCCGGCCTCGCTGGCCGCTTTGCGCGCGGCGGTGTGGGATAGCGACTGGATCGTCGGCGCCAGGACCACGTCGGCCGCGGCCATCGCCGCCGCCACGGGCCGCGGCGGCTCGGCGGCGGCCGAATCGCGCTCGGAGATCACCGCCAGGGTCGCGTCGGCGCCCTCCCCCTGCGCCTCGATCCGCATCAGCGCGCCGATCTCTTCGGTCACCGGGTTGCAGACGACCAGCACGTCCTCGCCGGGCTGGATGCCCATGCACTGCCGCACCACCGTCTTCACCGCTCTGTCGAGTTCAGCAGGCACGGCTCCACCCTAACCATGATGCGAATCGTCGTCATGCCGGTGCCGGATCGCCCAGCCCTCGAACCAGATCAGCCCCACCAGGACGATCCCGAAGCCGACGAACGGCGGCAGCCACCCGTGCGGGTGCAGGACCACCAGCGATCCCACCGCAAAAGCATCCGCCACCAGCAGGAACGCGACCAGCACCGGCCGCATCGCCGCCCACCCGGTCCCTCGAGATCCACCGGGCCCTCGCACCGCTACCATCCCCTTCCCGCCGGAGTAGCTCAGCTGGTTAGAGCAGCGGAATCATAATCCGCGTGTCGGGGGTTCGAGTCCCTCCTCCGGCACTGCTCTAGGTCGCTTACAAAGCCAGCTTCCGAAGGTTGCGGTGCCAGCGCTTCCTCAGACGGTGGACCAACGGTGGACCGAGCACCCTTAATCGCGTCGGCGAGGAATGCGGTGAAGCGATTGGCCTCGGCAGTCCGTGGAACGTGGTGGACGTAGCGCATCGTCGTGGTGATGCTGGAGTGACCCATCATCGCCTGCACGTCGGGGAGCGTCACCTCAGGGATGCGGACTGCGATCGTCCCGAACGTGTGGCGCAAGTCGTGGAAGCGCATGTAGGGATTGTTTTCGGCATCCCGTGGGAACCCTGCGGCCTCCAGCATCGTGTACCAGCGGCGCCGCATCGCTGAGTCGTCCATCGGCCCACCTGCTTCTCCGATGAAGACGCGATCTTCGTCGGTGGTGAAATGCCCACGCCGGCTCAAGCGGTCAAGTGCGGCGGCGGCCTGATCCACCAGCGGGACACTGCGGACCCGATCGCTCTTAGGCATATCGTCCACCCCTTCGACGTGGCCGGTGCGAACGTAGATCAGCGAGTCCCGCCACCGAATGTCCCGCCACCGCAGCCCACGGAGTTCTGAGAGCCGCAGCCCGCAGAAGGCGGCGACGATCACGATTACCTCGTCCTGGAGGTTCGTCGCCTTTGAGGCGACCGACAAGACCTCGCCGGGTTCGAGAACGGTGAAATCGCCAGCCTTGCGGACAGGCAGATTCTCAACGTCTGCCGGGTGGTTCGAAACGCCGTGCTTTTTGCGAGCGCGTTTGTAGATGCGCCGAGCGGTGCCGATGTTGTGGTTGACGGTGTTCGCGCTTACTTCGTCTTCAACCCGCTCCTCTTGCCACGTCTCCCAGCGGTCGGCGTCAATCAAGTCAGCCGGAGTGTCCTCGCCGAAGGCAGGGATGAGCACCTTCTCGATTTCGTTCCGGTACCCGTTCAAGGTGGACGGCCTGACCTTGCGGATGTTTTTGGCATAGGCCAGGTACTCCCGGCAGATTTGACCGAAGGTGACGACTGCTTCGGCTGCGGCCTCGGGTGGGCGTACCGGTGGCGGCGAGGTCTCTACTTCGCCTAGAACCTCGGCGGCGACCTTCCCGATGATCGCGGGCAGCTTCGCCTCAGCCTGTCCTCTGGTCATGTAGCCCTCTGGCGGGCGGCTGCGTTTCGTCCAGGCCTTCCCAAGGCGGCGGCTGCGGGGGTACTCGTTGCCATCATCGTCGTAGACGCGAATCTTGGCTCGCCACAGGTCGCCCTCCCGCTTCGATTCGAAGCGTTCGAGCCGACCCGTCGGCGGCCGGCGCGTCGTCAGCGTGTCAAGCATCTTCCCGCCCTTCCAGCGCCACTTTGACCTTCTCCGGGTCGAAGCGCGAGTAGCGCCCGAACTTCATAACGGGCAGCCACCCCTCCCGGGCGCCACGATGTACCTGCGACACCGGAACGTCGTATTCCCGGGCGATCGCCTCCGCGGAGACATACCTAGGCGAACTACGACTGGCCTGCCCCGAGGTGCTCATCTGCCAAGAGCCGCGAGCGCGACGTGCGAAAGGATGCCTCCCGCGTACCTCGCAGGCGATAGCTTGAGGGAAGGACATGGGAGCTCGTACCTCCTGTGTCTCAGGCGGCCCGTCGCGTTGCACCGCGGCGGGTTTGCCGCTTCGGGACCTCGATCGGTCCCCTTATGCAGGGCACATTTTAGCGGCCCGGGTTGCCCGTTCATAGCGATTCTCCGAGCCAATTGACCGCCTCCGCCCCACCGTTCGGCTGGGTGAAGATCGGCGCGAATGGACCATGCTCGACAAGATCCTCTGCGAGGCAAATCCGGATCGCTACCTCAGACGTGCGCGCCAACTCAGGGTCGCTTTGGAGAAGGGCGATAGTCGTGTCGCGGCGACGCTCAAGGACCGCCCGGGTAGCCCTCTTCTTGTCGGCGGTCAGCACGCAGAGAACGGGGGGAAACGAGGGGTAGCGGGATCGCCAAAGTGGAAGATCACCGTCGCCCTTCGCCCGATAGAGGCGGGCGTAGCGTCCGAGCTCGGCGGCGAGGCTGTCCACCGACATCGTCGCGCGGTCCAGCTCGAGGAAGCGCTGCTCGATAACGACCTCGTCGTTCGTCAGCCGGAGGTAGGTGAGCACGGCGTCGGCAAACAGGGTCCGGCGGCGTCTCCCCCGCCCGCGACTGAGCGGGTGAGGAACCTCGTGATGCCAGGAGAACGGGCCGAACTCGTCTCCTCGATCACGAGCCGCAACCAAGAAGCGGATCGCGACATCGTTGACGGCGACGGTGTGAGCCTGCAGCGGGCCAGCAACTTCGGCTGCACGAAATAGCCGCGGCGCGGCCTCCAGTGCGCCTGCCTGCTTCGCCGCCCGGACCCCCAACTCGGTCACAAACCACAACCGCTGCGGCGTGCCGCTCGTTTGCACGTAGTCCAGCAAGCCGGCCTCACCGAGCCGAGCCATCACCCGCTGACTCCATCGCTTCCGTACACCCGGCATGTGAATCTCCCGAACCTGCTCGGTGGAGAGAGCGCGATGTTGCGCGACCGAGGCGACGATCTCGATGGCCCTGGTCGGCAGGCCGCAGCTTGAAGTTGCCTTGTCCCTCATCCGTGCCTCCGAGGAACGCTGATGGGCCCCGCGTCTCTGTCGAGCGAGGCTTCCTCCGGCTCCTCCGCGATGCCGGACCGTCGAACCCGCCGTAGCTCAGAGACGATCGCATCGTCTAGCCCGTCGAGATGCGAGAGGACTTCTGCCGGAGACTTTCGCACCGTCGTTTCCGCGCTGATCTCCTCTAGGTCCCCAACCCGACCGACCTCGCCGGCTCCGAAGGCATCCTCGACCCGAATCCCGCCGAGCGCGAACGGGTTGCTGAGATCCCCTTCGTGGGTGACCTGGGCGATGAAGCGGTAACGAGGCAGCCGGGTGAGGGCAGTTGCGCTGGGCTCTCCTCCCCACTCCCGAGTAAGGAGAGAGGCGGCGTGCGAGTTCAGCGCCGTCGATACGAGGTGCGACCGATTCGTCGTTAACGCGTTCAAGGTTGCCGGACTCAGTCGCTCCGGGTTCTGATTCAGGAAGATCCCCCGAAGGCCGAACTTGGCGGTCTGCTCGACCAGCGCGGCGATGTTGGTCGAGCCGCCATCGAACGTCTGAATCTCGTCCAGGCAGGCGAAGAAAAGGGCTCGCTGATCCGGCGGCAGCTCGCCGCGAGCCTTCGCGCCGTGGAAGAGGTCGAAGACGAGCAGGTTGGCGAGGAGACGATCACGAGCACCGCCCGACCCGGGACAAGCGAGGACGATCAACCCTCGATCCATCGCCTCGCGGGCTCGATACGTACTCTGACTCTGACCGAGTAGCGCCGTAGCCGCGGACGACGCCCGTAGCCGATCGACCATGTTGGTCAACGGCGTAATTGCCTCCTCGGCCAGCCGGCCGAAACGGTCGAGCCAGAACTGCTGTGCGGTTCGCGGCAGAAACGGAAGGACCGCCTTGCGCCACTCGTCGTTAGAGAGAAGCGTCGGGATCTGAAAGATCGTCGGCGCCTTCTCCGGCGGCAGTACCCGAGCGATCGACGCGAGAGCAATCGCGGCCTGCGTCGTGAGGTTGATTGCCCGCGTATTTCTCTCCCCCCATTCCAAGGAAGAGGCGAATGCGTCAACAACCGCTTCGACGCGCGCCTCTGCCTCCTCGGCGTTACTGCCGCGCAGTTCAAAGAGGTTCCACCCCGGCTGCGGCGCCGATCCACTGCCCGGCCCGAGGTCGATTTGCACAACCCGCTCGGCCACACCAGGGCCGGTGAGGTACGGCTTGATCCGCTCCAAAGCATCGCCGTGGGGGTCGAGGAATAGGCCGCCGTGTCCGCTTCGCGCCAGGTGGACGAACTGGGCGATTGCCAGCTCCGTCTTTCCGTACCGGCTCCGACCGGCGATATAGGAAAAGAAGCTGTCCACCACCGTGACGCCGACAAGCTCATCGGCGGTGTCCCTCCGCACTCGGCCGAGCGGGATCAGATCGTGCCGATCTACCTTGAAGGCTGGCAACGGTGGTGCCGGCGAGAGCAACGCGCCCGAGCGGACCACGTTATCGGCGCGGCAGTCGATCGTTGGCGGCTTCAAGAAGCCGGCCAACTCGCTCGCAGTGACGATGCAACGCCGAGCCGGCCGGAAGAAACCCGATGCGAATCGGCGGTCAAATCTGCGGCGGCGCGGCCAAGCATCCGAACCGATGAATGCGAGACCGGGAATCGGGAGCCCGACAGCTCGCAGCCAGTTCCGAGACGAGAGCGGCCCGAAGGCCGATAGCAAGCTGAGCATCACCGCTTTCGCGCGCGAGCGATTCCTACCTCGGACCCGGATCAGGATCTGTGCCTTGAACAGAGGCCCCGCATCGCGCAGCTTCGCGTCGAGCGCGGAGGCGATATCGCGGCGCTCGGCGAGTTCAGCCGGCTCGCGAGCTGCTTTATCTTTGCCGCCGCCGCCAAGCAGCCGGGCGAGGTCGATTCGTTCGCCGCCGTACCGGCGTCGGCCCTCCCGTTGCAGCGCTCCACGGAGCCGAGCGCGTCGAGGTCCGGCGGCGGGTAAGAGATCGAGGTGGATCGTCGCCGTCTCGCCGCGATCGGGTTGGAGCCCGGCAAGGGCCCCGGCGAACGGCTGCAAAGGGTCCGGGTCTAGGGCGAGCTTCGCCAGCGGCTCGATACTCGGTCGAGCAAGAACGAGCTCAGTCCGTAGTACCACCTCATCCTCGCCCCCATCCGATCGACTCGGCGGCGTGGACCCGATCACCTCATCAGCACCACGGATCTCTACGCCCTCAAACATTCGCAGAGCACTCCGCACGAGCTTCTCAGCCCGGGCGGGGAAGCCGAGCAGATACACAAGGCGACCCTGATCGTCGGACGAAATCGAGACCCTGATCGCCGAGGCCCGGCGATCCATCCAGCCAAGGACGGTGCGATCGGAACGGCTGAGCTGGGAGGCGAATCGAAGGACCGTCTCGATCGACGGTTTGAATTCGTCAGCAGGGACAGCCGCGAGGAGAAGCCGAGAGCGAAGCGAGCGGCGAGTGGCTAGAAGCCGCTGAGTCGCCAGCGCCAAGGCGATCCCGGTCGCGATGATGGCGATGGGTGCCACCTGGGGGGCATGTTCGACCAGACGATCAGGCTTGAATTTCGATAGCTCGCGTCCGACCGCCAGCAGGACCGCGCCGGCGACGATTGCGATGAGCAGCGATGGGTCGGATCGATTGCGATTGGAGGTCATGGACTGACCCTTTGGTGACGCAGAGAACTCGGCAGAATCGCCGCCGCGGAAAGCTGCCCACAATGTTGATTTCCGGCGATTCGCCCAACGACCGGCATGGCCTGCAGGGCGGCCAGGTGGGCGGCGTGGCGGGTGGCCTGCGGGGTGCCCTCCGACCTCATGCGGCGCTGGTCTCCGTCGTGATGCCCTTCGATGCCAGTCGCTGTCGACCGATCTCAGCGAAGGACGGACTGAGCTCGACGCCGAGGAAGTTGCGACCGTGGCGCGTGGCGACGATCCCGGTCGTCGCCGCCCCGGCGAAGGGATCGATCACCGTGCAGCGGTCGCCCGGAGTGTCGTGGTCGCAACTGGGCTCCCAGCCGACCGTTTCCCGGTGATTAAGCACCTTGCCCGAGCGCGCCCACGACCGGCTATGGCCGCGACCCTTTTCAAGTTCTTGCTGCGGATCGCTCTTGCCGACCGGCGCCTCCTCGCCATCTACGAGCCTGCGGGACGACACAATGCGGCGCCACGGCGCTCCACAGGTCCGGCAGGCAATCGGCGAGCTTCCGGCGAGGATGCAGGGCTCAATGAGACCTTCGGGGAAGGTGGCGAAATGGGCGCCTCTGAAACATTGAGTCGCGACTTGCCACACGCTGCGGCGGTTGCGGCCACCGCCGCCGATCCATCCCTCGGATTGACCTCGCGGAGCAGACCGTCCTCCATAGCTCAGCCGCTCCGGCCGGACGTAGCCGTTGCCGGCGCGGCTCCCTTTATCCGGTTCCCGAACGGCCTCCGCGTCGTAGAAGTACCGGCGGCTCTTGCTCAGCAAGAAGACAAACTCGTGGGCGCGAGTCGGTCGATCCCGGATTGGCTCCGGCATCGCGTTCGGCTTCGCCCAAACAATGTCGGACCGCAACCACCAGCCATCGGCCTGAAGCGCGAACGCTGCGCGCCACGGAATTCCGATCAGATCCTTCGGCTTGAGGTTTCCATCTTGAGGAAGGTTTCGGGTGCTTGCGAAGCTGTCGCCGAGGTTCATCCAAAGCGTCCCGTCGTCGCGTAGAACTCGACCCACCTCGCGCATGACCAAGACGAGGTGGTGGACGAAGAGATCAGGGGTGGGCTCTAGACCAAGGCATCCTTCCCAAGCTCCGCAGCGCTCGCAGAAGCGACCGTGTCGAAACTTCGAGCCCCAGGAATGCGCGCAGCCCAGCGATCCATCCCAAACCCTCGGCGGCACGCCATAGTCTCGTAGCCCCCAGTAGGGCGGACTCGTTACGCAGACGTGGGCGAAACCGGCAGGCATCGACGCAAGCACGTCGATCGAGTCGCCGCAAATGATGCGGCTGTCAGGGCTTCGGTCCGCCTGCGGCGGCGATCCCCCAGCGCGCGTCTCAGCCATTGCCGCCCTCGCTTTGGCCTCGGCTCACCGTGAAAATCGGGGCATAGGCTCGCCCCGAGTCGCGGAAGCGCCGCAGGAACCGGCGCCAGCCCCGCCGTGCGGCTTGGACGGTAGAAGCGCCGACGCGCAGGACCGCTCGGCTCCCCCGCACCCCGATCAGCTCAATCATTAACTCGCCGTCCCGGTAAGGGACGTGCTGGAGTGCGCGGTGCGACCGAAGGGCGCGATCGGCGCGGCGGGCGGCGCGGCTGCCTTCGACGTCCTGGGGGTCCTGGCGGCGGGGCGCTGCCTGGCCCTCGGCCGAGTTGCCTTCGGCCGCTTGGATCGAGACGACCGGGCTGGGAGGCGCCGCGGCCGCCGAGGGGTGTCCTGGCGAGGGCGGCTGATCGGGCTCGCTGGCAGCGAGGACGAACAGCGCTGCGAACCCGACCAGGATCGCGCTGGAGAAGACCAGGATCGTCCGCGCCGCACTCGGGTCGAGCGGATGATCGAGAAGGGCGCGGAGGCGGTCAGCCATTCGCGCCGCCCCCGTTGCCCGGTGGCTGGGCGTAGCCGTAGATCGGCGCCGGCATCCCCCACTGCACGGCCTGCGAGGGCAGGAACGGTCCCGAGCGCGCGACCCGGTCGCCGAAGTTGCCGTCGATCGTCGTGATCTGCCCGCCGGGGAAGACCCGCTCGACGATGCCGACGTGGTCGCTTTCGCCGAACCCCGGCCCGGTGCCGTAGAGGACCGCGTCGCCCGGTGCCGGCGTCGCGCTCGGTGGCAGGACGCGGGCGCCGTTTACTTCGGGAGTGGAGAGCGGCGGATCGCCGGGGGCCGTTACCGCGAAGGGGCCGCCTTCATGGGCCTTGGCCCATTCGTAGATCGTCCCCGAGTAGGCATAGGGGGCGGTGCCGCCTTTCAGCGGCACCCCTGCCTTCTCCCAGACCCAGGCGACGAACAGCGAGCACCATTCGACGCAGGGGCCGTAGGGATTGCAGTTGGAACCCGGCGGGCTCTCGGCGGTGCCGAGCTGACTCTCGGCGATGCGGACGATTTCGCTGCCGCTCGCCGCGCCCGAGGAGGAACCGCCGCAGGCCGACCCGCCGCCGCTCGTTGCCTGTTCGGTCGCGATCGGGCTCGTCGGCGGCGGTGCGCCTTTGCCGCGGAAGCCGTATTCGACCGCCCGCTGCATGACTTCGTCGGCGTAGTTCGCCGAGGAATCGGCGCAGGCGCCGTAGTAGTTGCAGGCGGCTTGGCGGTAGGCGGCGTAGGAGTCGCCGGCCAGGCCGAAGACCGGGCGCATCATCCGCGCGGCGGTGAAGACCGCGTCGGCGGCGTCGAAGGGACTTGCGCCGCCGCCGTCGGCGTCGACCTTGTAGCGGTCCCAGATGGTCGGCCCGGGTCCGGGGCTGCACGCCGATTCGGGGACGATCGCGATCTGCATCGGGCCGCCGCAGCCGGAGGGGTAGACGTGGGCGCAGGTGCCGACCCCGCACTCCTGGTAGCCGATCGAGGCGAGGAAGGCCCAGTCGACGTCGAAGCGCCTGCCGGCTTCCTGGTAGATGCGCAGCCGCTTCGGCGGGATTTCCTTGAGGGCGGCCTTCGTCGGCGGCGCGACGAAAGCCGAGCCGCCCGGAGCGAGGCAGGCGAGGTCGCCGCCGAGGACCGCCATCAGCGCGCCCGCCACGCTCAGCGCGCCGACCAGCGCGACGGTGGCAAGTCCGCTCAGCCACAGCGCCAGGCGAGAGCGAGGGCGGCGGGTCATCGGCCCCTCCCCCGCCGCCAGCGGCGCCGGCGCCTCGGCGGCGAAGGCGGGGCGCCCTCAGCCTCCTGCTCAGCTACGCGCTCGGGCACCTTCTTCCGGGCCCGCTCGCGCTCGCTCCGCAGCTCCTCGCCGAGGCTCTGCTCGCCGGCCGCCTCGCTGCTCGGCGCCGGGCGCGAGGACTCCTCCCGGCTCACCTGAGCGGCCGGCGGTCGCTGCGCCCCTTCCTTGCCCGGTTTGCCCGTGCCGCTCTTGCGTTGCGCAGACTCTGCCGTGGGTGGCTCGGTCGACTCGCGGGCCGGACGCTTGCGCTTCGCTGCCCGTTCGCTCGCCGCTCCGCCGATAACGGCCGCTCGCCCGCCGGCCCCGACACCGTGGCGAGGCGATGGCCGTGCCGAGGGCCCTAGTTTCTTATTCGGGGTCTCGCCCTCCGAAGACGCCGAGGGCGGGCGCTCGGCCGGTCCCGGCTCCTCCATGCTCGGGGCGCCGCCGCCGACCGGGGCGCTGTAGGTGGTGCCGAAGCGCGGCGCAGTTGCGCCGGGGCCGCTCGCCGCCGTTCCGCGCGCGCCGCGCAGGCGGGAGTTGATGCCGCCGGCGATCCGGCCGTGAAGGCTCGTGCCCGAGCCGCGCGAACCTCCCGCGGCTCGGCGGAACATTCGGGCGCCGCCGTAGAGCGCGAGGAGTCGCACCGCGGGGTCGCGCCCCGGCGCACCAGGCCCGGTGGCGATCCCGATCAGGCTCTCGCTCAGGGTCCGCCGCTGCAGGAAGACCGCCCAGAAGAAGAGCGCCTGCAACCCGAAGGACATAAGCCAGCCCATCGCCGAGGTCGCCGCGGCGAGCGCCCCCGCCACCGCGAGCAGGACGGCGAGGATCAGCGAGTAGGCCGCCTTTCGCAGCAGGTAGCCGCCGAGCTTCTCCAGCCAGCCCTTGAAGAAGGCGTGGCCGCGGCCGGGGATCGCCGCCGCCACCAGCGCCACCGGGGCGAAGGCCAGCAGCAGAAGCAGCAGGACCTGGGCGAGGATGATCCCGACCGAGAGCGAGCCGAGGAGCAGGAAGGCGCCGAGCTCGCCGACGAAGACGACCAGGGCGAGTAGAAAGCGCTGGTACTGGCCGCCCTCCTCCATCGCATCGGTGGCCGGCTTGTCGGCGACGCCGAGCCGGTAGCCCTTGCGTTCGGTGTCGGCTTCGGGAACTTCTGAAGAGTCGCCGTGGTTTAGCGCTTCGTACTCCGCGCTGCGTTCGTCGGTTTCCAGGCCGAACTGGAGGAAGTGGCGCGCGTACTTGTTCGCGTTGTTGACGCAGACCTTGCCGTCGGCGGTGACCTCGGTTCCCGAGGCAAGGCGGCGGGCCAGCTGCGCGTCTCGGGACGGGTTGGAGGAGAGCGGCCGGACCGGGGCGGAGACCGGGTCTTCGCTTTCGCTGCCGGTGCCCGAGAGGACGCAGTGTTCGAGGCCGCCGAACTCGAGCACGACCCAGGGCTTGAAGACGAGCAGTTCGAAGAGCTGGTCGGCGGCGCCTTCCTTGGCCTGGGTTCCACCGGATGGGCTGCCGTGGTCGGCGATCGAGAGGAACGCCACCGACATCTGGTTCGTCCAGGCCGAGGCGCTGCCGATCGTCGCCGCGGGCTGGGCGACGAAGAAGAGGGCGAGGACGACGTAGATCAGAGAGAGGCCGAGCGCTCCGGCCGTCTCGGAATACCGGCGCTGGACCAGCGCCTTCCACATCGCCCAGATCCCGACAACCGTGATCGCCAGCACCAGCCAGGGCGCTCCGAAGACGTTGGAGTAGATCGAGTGGATCGCTTGGGAGACCGGCCCGAGCGCCCCGGCGCCCCCGGTCTGCGAGGAGCCGTTGACGAGGTCGAGGCTGAAGGCGAAGGAGAAGAAGGTGATCAGCGTGTTCGCCAAAAAGCTCGTCGCCACCCAGAGCAGGCCGGCGAAGAAGTAGGCCAGCATCGGCAAAAGCCCGCTGGCATCGACGCCGCCCGTAAGCGAGGCGCTGATCGCGGTGAAGTGCTGGTCCAGGGTGTAGTGGTCGAGCGGGTAGCGGCCGAAGAGGCCACCTGAGCCCAGCGGCGAGGCCGGTGCAACGTTGCCCCAGATGTCGGTGGCTGCCGAGGCGAGCGGGTGCCCGAGACCGACGAGGAGCCCACCGAGACCGAGGACCAGGCAGAGCCGGCGCGCCCGCCTCCTCATGCCCCGCTCCCGGGCGTCGTGTCGAGCGCCGCCAGCAGGTCGGGCGCGAGGTCGAACTGCACCTCCCCGACCCGGCCGTCGAGGTCGCGCATCAGGCAGCGCCCCTGGCGGTATTCGGTCAGCCGCGAGCGCAGAGCGGCGTCGTCGGGATCGAGCCCGAGCAGTGAAAGCGCCCGTTCGGCCTCGGGACCTGAGTCCTGGCCAAAGATGAAGTAGACGCCGACGAGCTCAGAGAGGTCGCCGAGATCAGCCAGCCGCTGGGTGGCCAGCAGGATCGTCGCGTTCATCGCCCGGGCGAGCCGCACCAGGCGGTTCAACAGGAGCCGGCCTTGGGTTGAGGCCAGCAGAAACCACGCCTCGTCCAGCAGCACGATCTTGTGTCGATTGCGGTTCGTGCTGACGAGGCGCAGAGCTTTTGCCGCGACCAGAGCGAGCGTCGCCACGGAGACGCGCTCTGAGCGGGTGTAGGTCTCGCGGGAGGCGCCGGGGTCGGGAAGCACGAGCCCCGGCGTTCGGATCGTGATCACCGAGGTCTCGGCGCTCGCCGCGACCTCGCGCTCCCCCGTCCCCTCGTCGGCGAAGCCGAGTCGGGCGAGACCAAAGTCGGAGAGAACGTCGAGCGCTTCGGCGGCCTCGCGGCCGGCATCGCTCGCACCGAGGTGAAGGCGCTCGACGACGCGGTAGAGGCTCTCCTCTCCGGCGCGAACCGCGTCGCGCACCGCCCGGTCGATCGCGTTCTCCCAGGCTGGCGGCGGGTCGCGAAGCAGCTCGATCAGGTAGCTGGAGGCAAGTTCCTCGCGCAGCTCGGGGAGCCCGATCACGAGCGGATCGAGCTTTCCCCGGTTGCGCGGATCGCCGGAGAGCTCCAGCACCTCGACCCTGCCATCTAGCTCGGGCACGCCCTCGAGGTTGTGGTCGGGCTTGGGGTCGAAGGTGACCACCAGCGAGCCGCGACCGGCGCCGCCGAAAGCGATCGCCTCACCGCCGACGGTCTTGCCGCTGCCCGGCGTGCCGGCGAGGAGCACCCCGGTGGGGCGCGAGAGCCGAGGCGCCTCGGTGGGGTCGAAGCGGACCGGCCGTGGGTTGCCGATGGTGGTGTGGCCGACATACGGGCCGCTGCGGGAGCCGACCTCGGTGCTTGCCACCGGCACCGTCGCCCCGAGCTGCTCGACGGTCATCTGCTGGCGGTAGTCGGGGACCGAGCCGCCGTCCGTGCGCGGCATGTGGTCGAAGAAGAGGCGGTGCTGGAGGCCGCGGGGGCGGTGCAGGCGGACCTCGCCGTAGCGCTCGCGCAGAACCTCGACGCGGCGCTCCAGCTCGGGGCGGTCGGGTGCGCCGACCGCGAGCGAGAGATAGGCCCGCAGCATCGGCGGGTGGGCTGAGGAGGCGAGGATCGCCTCGTACTCGCGCGCCAGCTCGCGGTCGTCTTCGGCCTGCCAGCCCGGGCCCGCGCTTGCTCCCTCGAGCTGCTCGCGGTAGGCGTGCTCGACGTCGAGGATGTGCTTTCGCACCTGTCCCAGCGCCTCGCGGTTGCCGATCCAGCGGGCGTGCAGGACCGCGTCGACCGGAAAGCCCGCGTCCTCCAGCGGCGCGAAGAGGAGCTCGGCCGGGCCGGGGAACTCGGCCTCCTCGGCGAGCGATCCCGCGCACAAAAGCGCCTGGAAGGAGCGCCCCTCTTCGGCCTCGACCTCGAGCGACGGAGGCGCGGAGGGGTCCTCGCTCATCGGCGCGTTTGCCAAGCGCCAGAGATCGTGTTCGAGCGGTTCGTAGGCGGGTGAGTCCTCGCCCTCCAGGACGAGGGCGTCGGGCTGCCATGCGTCCTCGATCTCGGGCTCGGCGACCCCGCGGCAGCCGCCCCGGCGGAGCAGCCACTGCAGCTCGGACGTCGTCGCCCGCCGCAACCGGGCGATGCCGGCGAGGCGGGCGAAGGTGCGCTCCTCTGCCTCGGCGAGGCTCTGCAGCTCCGCGCCCGAGATCGGGCGCGGAGCCCCCACCCCGGCCAGCTCCTCGACCCGCCGCCGAGCGCGGTCGAGGCTGCGCAGGTATCCCTTCGCCGGCTCCTGCAGAGAGACGGCGAGGTAGATCTCCGGCAGGTGGGAGTCGAGCTCTCCGAGCCGCTCCTGGTGGCCCTCGAGGTAGCGGAGCCACGCCTCGGTGTCGGCGTGTTGCTCATCGGCACTGCCGGCAAGCTCGGCGGCGTAGCGCTCGGCCGGGTAGGAGCGCTGCACCCGCCAGATCGAGAAGTCGGCGCCGACGAGGTGGCCGAAGCGCTCGATCCGGTGCAGTAGCGCCCACTTCTCGCTCGTCGGGAGGAACGGGTAGGAGACGGTCTCGGCCCGGTAGAGCGCCGCCGCCTCCCCGCCCGCTCCGATCAGGACGTTGCGCCTCGCGTAGCGCAGCGGGAACGCGGTCACGGCCGCACCTCCAACTGCTCGCCCCCACCGACCAGCAGGCGGGTGGCCAGGAGCTCGCCTCGGCGTGGGGGTCGGCCGGATGCCGGGCGCGCGGTCAACCGGCGCTGGCGCAGCGCCCCGCGCCGCACCCTCACCTCCGAGGCGAAGGTGGCGACGGCAGGACTGCAGAGCCGTGCCCTCCGAAGTCGAGGCCCGTGCTCGTCTGGGGCGACCCAGACCGCCCCGCCGCAGAGCTGCGGAATGCCTCGCGGCGGCACCCCGCGGCCGAGCGAGCGCCGTCGCGGCGCGAGTCGTAGAGCGAGCCAGGAGAGCGCGAAGCGGTCGGCGCGGCGGCCGTCGGGGGTCGCCTGGGTGGCGAGGGTCGCGACGGCGACCGGCACCACCACCAGCCGCAGCGGCCAGTCGAGCAGACCGAGCAGGAAGCCGGCGACCCAGAAGGCCGCGAAGGCGCCGAGGCCCGCGGCCAGAGCGCCTGCCCTTCCGCCGATGAAGAAGCCCGCAAGCGAGGCGGCGAGCGCAAGCACGGCCGCCAGCGCCCCCGATCCGGAGCTGATCCCCAGGACGGCGAGCAGCGCGGCAGTCGCGTAGGCGAGCCAGCGCAGCGGCACCCCGCCGGGGACCGGCACCCTCTTGCCCTCGAGCTGGTAGATCCGCCGCTCGGGGCGGAAGATCCGCTGGTAGGAGCGGATCGGCTCGCGTCCCGTACTCATGGCAGCACCTGCTGGCCGATGGCGCGGGCGGCGTTAGCCACCTGATCGGGGCTGAAGACGAGCCAGCCGACGAGGATCGCGGCGACGAAGAAGACCGCGAGGTCGGTGAAGCGCCGGTTCAGCAGGAAGACCAGCGCGACGACGGCGATGATGCCGCCGTAGACCTCGCTCGCGTAGTGGCGCAGCAGCGAGCCGAGGTTGTGGCCGACGTCGTTGCCGGCGGCGAGCGCGGCGGCGGGAGAGAGCAGCAGGACCGCTGCGGCCATACAGGCGATGGCGGCGAGTCGCAGGCGCCGGCTCACGAGAGCGCCCCCTCGACGCCGCGCACGTACCAGCGGGCGCCCTTGACCAGCTCGAGGCGGTAGACAACCGGATAGGTGGCGCCGCTTGCGGGGTCGGTCAGCCTCGCCGCTGCCAAGACCTCGCGCCGGGGCCCTTCCCCGGAGCCGAGCTGGGTGACCGCGGAGATCGCGGCGAAGTCGAGGCCGCCGCCCAGCGGTGCCACCACCGCTCCCGGCGCTACGAAGTAGGCGAGGTCGGAAGGGTCTGAGGCTTCGACGTAGGCCGGCACGAACTTCTCGACCAGCGCCTGGATCGCCCCCGCGTCGGAGCCGGAGAGCGGCTGGGGCCGCTCAGGGTCGGCCCCAGCCGCAGCGGGCGCCGCGACTATCGATGGCGCGCCCAGCGCCGCCACCTCGCCCGCCTTGCTGCGGACGATCGGGACGGCGAGATAGAGGGTGCGCGAGTCGCGGAGCTCGCAGGCGACGGTCAGCACCGCTCTGCCGCCGCCAAGTTCGTCGGTTTCGGTGACCTCGGCCTGGGCGACAAGCCCGCCTCCCTGCGGGGCGCGGCCGGCGCCGAGCTTCGCGCCTTCGGCCAGGTAGGGCGTGAGCGCTTCGGCTGCAGGTTCTTCCAAATAGGCGCGAGCGAAGCGGGTGGCGAAAGCCGCGCTCGCCTGATCGATGGCGAGGCCGGGGGCGGCGACCGGAGCCTGGCCAGCGGGCGCTGCGACGATCCCCCGCAGGAGCAGAAGACCCAGGACCGTCCAGATCGCGACGCGCCCGAACCCGCGCAGAAGTGACCTTCCGCTTGAGTTAGATGAACTGACTTTGTTACCTACCTCTTGTCTCACCTTGCAATTGCCTCCTTGGCTCCCGGCCAAGTGACTGCTTGAGTCGCCCGGTGCGGGGTGTGTTTTTGCGTTGGTGAGCCAGGAGTACTGCCGCTGAGGTGAAATGGCTACAAAGCTGCCTAGGCGCCTATTCGCTTAGGCGAATAGGCGGAGTGTGTGTGCTATGGGACCGCTTGAAATGGAGGTGCGGGTGTGGTTTCAGGCAAGGGAATGCGGACCGGCAGAGCCGGTCTGTCCACACCTATGAGACAGCGAGAGCGCGGGAGGCAACTAGGCCTCCCGCGCTCGGAGCTGCGCTATTCGATAGGCGCCGAGGCGCCCTGTTCGTCTTGGCAGGACTCAACCCAACGCGCGATCTGCTCGATCACCCACCATGCGCTCCAGTCGGTGACCGCGTAGAGGGTCATTGCCCCTAGACGGCGCCGGCTCAGCATCCCGGCCTGATGCAGGATGGCCAGGTGGCGGGAGGCGATCTGGTGCGTGAGGCCGACTGCGTCGGCCAGTTCCTGGACGCCGGCCTCGCCGTCGTTCAGGAACTCGAGCAGAGCGATCCTGCTCGGATGGGCCATGACGCAAAGACGTTGTGCGGTGAGCTCGACAACGTCCCGCGGCAGTGGCTCGCGCTTGCGGTTAGGTCCAGCAGACGAGTGTTTTTCGCTTGCTGCCTTCATGCCTCCCTGTCGCAGCCGGGCGGCCCGGCCGGCCAACTTCGAAAAAAGTTGGCCACCCTGGCCGGGGTCGTTCGACAGAGAGGTGAGAGACCATGCCTGACGACCGGTTGACCATCTCTTCGTTTAGCGGGGCATCCCGATGAAAAACTCGGGTATAGGCAGCGCGGAGCTCTCATCAATGGCAACGCGGGAGGCCGATCGTTCGCTCAAGCCAGGTGCGCTCGGGGAAATCGAGCGCTCGCTTCGCGCCAGGCTGAGGGCATACGACCTATCCAGCGCCTTCATCGAGCGCTCGCTGGAGGACGCGCTCCAGAAGGGACTGGTGGAATACCTGCGCGCCCTCGACCGCGGCGAGGTAATCGACAACCCGGCCGGCTTCATCGTGCAGGCGGGGTTCTGCCGGGCGATCGACGAGCTTCGGCGTGAGGCACGGCAGGCCGACGGAGCGCTGGTCGACGCGCTGATCGAAAGCGGCGACGTTGCCGAGCCGTCCACGGACGAAGTGGCGATGGACCGGCTGGAGGCGCAGGAGCTTCGCGATGCCGTCGGCCGGCTCTCTCCCGAAGAGCAGCAGGTGCTGAGCCTTCGCTACTTCGACGGGTTGACGAACGAGGCGAGTGCCAAGGTCCTCTACTGCAGCAAGCGGACCTACCGTCGCCGGCTGAGCGCGGCGCTGAAGAAGCTCGAACGGCACCTCGGCGTGCCGGTGCCCGAGCCCGGCTCGCAACTGGCGATCGAGATCGGGGTCGTCACCTGGGTCGCCCTTCGCGGCGCGAAGGTGGCGCTCGCGCAGGGTCCGCTGGAGCAGCTCATCGGAATCGTCCACAGCGCCCAGGACGCGGCGGCATGGGCGGCGGGCCGAGCCCGCGACCTGGCGGCCCGTTTCGGCGGTGGAGGTGGCGGCGAAAAGCTGACCGCGCTCGCGAGCAGCGGGCCGGGCCGGGTGGTCGGAACTTGCGTCGCCGCCTGCGTACTCGCGGTCGGCGGTGCGGAGCTGGCAGGGGTCGGACAGGGCGGCGACCACCATCCAGCCCAGGCCCGCCGCGCTCATCACCACAAGGAAGCGAAGAAGTCGCCGCGATCTGAGCGCGTCGTGGTGGCATCGCCCATACCAGCGCCAGAACCGGCTCCCGCCCAAACCCGGTCGAAGCCGCGCGCCTCGCAATCACAGACGTCGACCTCTTCGGCGTCGAGAACCGAACAGCGCGAACAGGAAGCCACGGAAGCAGTCCGCAGCCAGCAGTTGGAGGGGGCCGTGGTCGAAGAAGCCCCGGCGCCCGAACCCGCCCCCGAAACGAGCACTTCTTCGTCTTCGGGATCGTCGCCAACCCAGATCGCGAATGAACAATTCGGGCCGTAGGAGGCACAAGTTGATCATGTCGATTCCGACCAGAATTCTCCTGGCACTGCTCATCTCGGCGGCGGTACTCGGCATGATCGCCGCCTCTGCCACCGCCGGCAACTACGTCGTCGCCGAGTGCTCTCCGGGGCTCAATCCTGCGGCGCCAGACGCGGGCTATTCCTTCTCGACCAGCCACTACCGCCCGCAAATGGACTGCTCGCAGGGCGCAGCTGGCCTCTCCGTAACTCATCACCTGAATTCCGGCGAAACCGGAACCGCCCAAGGAGCATACGGCGCCTGGGTCTTCGCCGCCCCGCCTGGCACCTACATCGTCGGCGGCTCGGTCTACTACCGCCTGGCAACCGAAGACGGGCAGCACGGCTACCTCGCCGTCTCCCCGGATGCCGGCGCCGGGACGGCCTTCGCGACCCAGAACGACAACCAGGGCCACGAAACCGGAATCCCCGCCGGCAACTGGCGCTACCTCGTGATCCGCTTGGAGTGCACGCAGCCCAACGAAGGCAACCGCTGCGTCGGCCAAGCCTCCGGCGCCCTGGCCTCTGCAAAGCAGATCCGGATCGCCCTAGCCGACGTCTCCCAGCCGACCCTTCAGGCCGGCGGCTCGATGTTCTCGGGAGCCGAACTGCGCGGCCCTCAAACCGTCGAAGTCGCAGCAGCAGACCAAGGCGCCGGGCTGCAGTCGATCCAGATCAGCGTCAACGGGACGGGCGCCGTCGGAGACGACCTCTCCGGCAGCTGCAACCCGCTCCCCGGCGCGCTGACCTCCCGCCTGGTGCCCTGCCCGCTGAGCTTCAACAAGACCTACACGCTCGACACCGCGCAACCGCCCTTCAAGGAGGGGCTGAACTCGGTCACGGTCTGCGCCTACGACTACGCGCAGACCGGCACGCCGAACAGCGCCTGCACCTCCCACGAAGTCCTCGTCAACAACCTCTGCCCCGGCTCGAGCGTGGCCGGGGGCAAGACGATCACGGCGGGCTTCGCCGGCAACAGGCAGAAGGAGCGGACCCTCTCCTTCCACCGCAAAGCCCTGATCCGCGGGCGGCTGGTCGACTCAAACGGCCAGCCGGTCGCAGGGGCTCAGGTCTGCATCCAGGCGCACACCGACCTTGAAGGGCGGCCGTTTCACCTCGTTGCGACGACGACCACGAACCAGAACGGCGGCTGGTCCTACAAGACCAACCGCGGCCCCTCACGGATCTTCCGGGTCGGCTATCGCTCCGGCGCTTTTGAGACGTCGACCGACCTCGCGCTGCACATCCGCTCCCGTTCGACGCTCCACCTCAGCACCCACCGCACGCCGATCCACAAGAAGGTCTACTTCTCCGGCGAGCTACCAGGTCCGAGCTGCGCCGGCCGGACCGTCTACGTCAGCGGGACCGTGCCGGGAGCGAAGCGCCGCTTCCTCGTTCGCCAGGCGACGACCGATGCGCTCTGCCACTTCCGCATGGGCTATGCCTTCTCGCCGGTTCCTCGAGCTTCCCGGTTTGTCTTCTGGGTCAACGTGCCAGAACAGGCCGGCTATCCGTACCGTCCCGGCCGCTCGGTAAACCGATACTTACGAGTCAGCCCGCATCCCCCGAAGCAAACGAAGAAATCGCGATAGCGCCCCGACCAGGAGGTCTCAAAAATGAAGCCCCGAATCCACCATCCCTCCCCCGCGATGGCGGTCGCCATGATCGCTCTTTTCATCGCGCTCGGGGGCACCGCTTTCGCCTTCTCCAACGACAGCGGCAACTCGGTCGCGGACCGCGCCGGAGGGCGGGGAAAGCTAACCCTGCGCTTCGGGAAGCTGGTTGACCGAGATGGGACTCCGTTCGACGGATCTTTCGCCGAAGCGTTCGGCCACGCGACCTGCAAGAAGGGAGAACGGGTTATTTCCGGTGGCGTTCGGCAGATCGCCGGCGGGGGTGGTGTTATCTCTCACATATGGACGGTCGAATCCGAGCCGGTCCCGAAGAAGCGTGGTTGGTACGTCTCGATGAATTCAGATCTAGGCGGCGCAGCTCGCAGCGACTTCCTTGTCGTTGCAAACTGCGAACGAAAGTAGGGCAGAAGGAGGCTTACCGCACGTCTCGCTTGATAGGCGGACCTAGCCACTGCAGGGCCGCAGATCTAGCTTTGCAATCGAGAGCCGAGTCGAAATCCTTGGCGCTGAGGCGCTTTCTTATCAGGAGATGGCAAGCAATCAGCTCGATCCTGTATAGATTCCGCCCGTTTTCTAATGTGCGGGCGGCAGGAAAAGATCCATCTCAGGAAGAGAGGCACCTAAGTGCGCCCAGGTGCATTGATAGTGCTGGGCACCCGTCCAGAGGTGGTCAAGATGGCGGATGTCGTCCACGAGCTTCGCCGGAACACCCGCCTCAAGACGACTGTTGTCTTCACTGGGCAGCACACGAAGCTGATGGAGGAAGCAGCGGCTGCGCTGGAAATTCGTCCCGATCTCCAGCTTGATCCCCTTCCTAGCGGGCGCGGTCTCACCGACCTTCTCGCCAACGTAGTTCAGGGCCTCGGGCAGCTCGCGGCCACCGCCAATCCGGCCTGTGTGGTCGTTCAGGGGGACACCGTGTCCAGCTTGGGCGGCGCGATCATGTCGGAGTTGCTCGCCATTCCACTCGTTCACGTCGAGGCGGGGGTTCGCTCAAAGCTCCGGGACGATCCGTTTCCCGAGGAGACGATCCGTCGGATGATCTCGCCGATCACTGAGCTCCACATCTGCTTTTCAAAAGGGACCCGACAAAATCTGATCGACGAGGGTGTGCCCTCAAGCGCTATAGCGGTAGCTCCTCATCCGATCAAGGACAGGGTTGCTGAACATCTAGCCCGCAACGCGGCGGAGCCGACCGGAGGAATATTGATCACGCTGCACCGCCGCGAGCGGCGTCGGGAGCGGGCAGCTGAGATCGTGGAGCTGGCGAGACGTGTCCGAGATGCCGCTCACGGAACCCGGATTCAGTTTCTGTGGCATCCAGGGCTCTCTTCGGACCCGCCCGGCCTGGCGGACGCCCTTGTAGACGTTGGTGTCCAAATCGTTGAACCGATGCCGCCCGACCTTTTCTTGGCACGTCTCGCCTCCGTATCTGTCGTGATCACCGATTCGGCAGGGGTCGCTGAAGAGGCGCAGATGCTGGGTCGGCCCCTGGTGGTCTTCCGGCGGTCGGGCGAGCTCCGAATTGACGAGCCGCCCTCGGTGCCGATTCACACGACCGAGTCGGCCAACGAAGCGATGGAGTTCATCCTTGACAACATTCGCTCACCTCGCGGGGGTCCGGCGAACGTTGAGGTGGATGGGCTATCGGCCGGAGCCATCATCGGCGATCTCATCGAGTCTTTTCTTCATGAGCAGGTTGCTGCATGAGTGAATCGATCGAGTTCTCCGGTCTCGAGAGCGACCAATTCGTCTTGTTTGCAGATCGCCTGCTCCGCGCCCGCCTGACGTGCGAGGTCGAGGCGTGGGGCCGCGAGCCGATCACCAGCACCTCGGTAAGAGTTTCCGGACTTCCGGTCGAGGCCACCGATGCTGGCTACTCGAGAACGCTGCTAATTCGAAACTCGACAGGTTCTCATTTCAGGATCGGCGGTACGAACACTACGAAGAGCATTGCCTGTGAGCGTCTTCTCTTCGATGCGACCTGTCTCAAACCGCTCGGGGTCGAGGTCGCCCGAGACGACACCCTCAGCGGATGGCTGGAGCAACTTGAGGAAGAAGACGGAGGAGGCGCGGTGGATGTCATCGAGGCGCTCATGCTGGGGATTCGTTCTAAGTCGATCGTCAGTGGTCACGACGAGCTCCGGGCCTGCGCCGAGAGGAAGCTCGCGTCGCCTTCACCATCCGTCCGCACTGCCTCGCTGTCATTGATCGGTCTGCTGGGGGGCCCGAAGGCGCTGGGGCCCTTAGTGGCGGCGCTCCATGACGACGATGCAATTGTGCGTCGCCAGGCTGCGCTCCGCTTGCGCGGCATGGATTCGGTTATCGCAGCCAACCCGACGGGCGCCACGGCACTCGAATGTGTGGACGAACTCGCCAACGCTCTCTTGGGTGATCCGGATGAGCAAGTTCGCATCTATGCCGCAGAGGACCTCGGCTACTTCTACAACGAGGGTGCGATTCAAGCGCTGGCGGGAGCCGTCGAGCACGATGTCTCTGAAGATGTGCGCTGGGCGTGCACCGTCGCAATCGGGCGGTCAAACGACGTCGACGCGATTTCGGTGCTACTCGATGTCCTCGGCCGGGAGACGGGCGGCTCGATCCGTCGCGCGGCCCTCCTCGGTATTGGTAGGCATGCTGCCGACCTCGTACTGCGTCGCTCCGATTCAGCGAGGGACGCAGCGGCCTTGCTTGCGGCGTGGATAGTGGAACGGAAGGAGGGGGTTGACTACGCGATCCACGCGCTCGGCGAGTTCGGAGCGGCAGCCGCGTCGTACACGGGTCTCCTGGTTGAGTCGTTGGCCGACGACGGAATCGAAGTGATCTCCTCGGCGACTTTGGCAATTGCCAAGCTGCTCCCCCACGCTGGCCTTGAGCCCTGGCGTGAGCCGATTGTCGAGGCGCTGTCGCAGAAAGCCGCTCCGCCGCCGCCGACCGAGTGGCCCGCGGTGGGCTTTCATCGTGCGTATCTGAACTCTGCCGGCGATCTTGCCCTGACGCTGGAGGACTTCGATCTCGCCGCCAGGATCTTTGATGCGGCCTCGGCCATCGAGGATCAGCCGGAATGGCTGCGCACTTTCCATCAAGGAGCGGCCTGTTACGCGCGTGCAGAGGCGCGAGTGGCCACAGGGGATTCCCCCGCCGAAGCAATCCTGCTTCTCGAAACTGCCTTGGAGTGCTTCTCCAAAGTCAGTACCAGCGAAGCTTTCGCCGAGGCTGACCCCGGCCGCTCTGGGCTTCGGCTCAAGCAGATTCTGGCCGAAGCAAGGCTCGCCGTCCTCTCGGCGCTGCAGTCCTGGCGACCGCATCTCTTCGAGGCTCACGATCTCGAGTCGATGAACCGGCATCTCGAGCAGGCCAATACCCTCTACCGGCGTCTCGACCTCACGAACCTCTCGGAAAATGAAGCGAAGCTCTCGGCGCGAGAGGTCGCACTCATTTATTCGCTGCAGATAGTCGTCGGCATCCTCAGCGAGGCATGCCACCTCGCACAGTCACTGCTCGAGCATGACGCTGAGGCGGTCGGCTTTGCCCTCGGTGCAGTTCGCGCCCAGTGCAGGCGGCTCTCGGAGCAGGCTGAAGCCACCGAGTCGGTCAGTCTCTGCATCGTTCGCGACCGCCTTCGCGTAATTCTCGAGCGCACCGAAGATACGAGCAGGTCATCGGTCGAGATTGCAACCGAAGCGTTGGACCTCTTGCCTGGCGCCCTCAATGCGCCTGCCCCGACGCCTGGAACCTGTCCGATCGTCAATTTCGGCGAAGCCTCGCTGGCGGTCGCCCCCGCCGACGCGATAT
The DNA here is from genome assembly GCA_051961435.1 of Solirubrobacterales bacterium. GTDB lineage: Bacteria > Actinomycetota > Thermoleophilia > Solirubrobacterales > 70-9 > VAYN01. The sequence goes on along the minus strand of JBQCDH010000041.1, from coordinate 34,988 downwards.
CCGGCGCCGGCACCCGTGATGATCCCTTCCTTGTACCTGACGATATGCCCGTCGTCTTTGAGGCAAGCGTTCACGTTCGCCGACGGACGAAGGACGACGAGTTGATCTTTAGCGCCGATTCCCGAGTAAGCGCCATGGCTGACGGTATCCAGTATGTGCCGGTGCATGAGGGACGTTATGTACTGCGTCCGGTTGAGTTCGGAGCTGTAAGGCCGAGTGCGGCTTCGACGCCGTTTGAGTTCAATTTGAGCTTTCGTAACCGGGGCTGCCTCCAGCCGGTCAGCTCCTGCGAGCTGTGGGTGCGAGCCGCGGGGGGCCACGCTGCGGCGAAAGCCGCACAGTCGTCGCCTCACGTGCTCAAGGCCCTCGAATCCGAAGTTGGGGAATTGGAGGAGAGATTGACCGAGATCGACATTGCGATCGACGAGGGCCGGCCGACCCCAGCGCTGACCCGTCGGCGCCGCCAGCTTCGCGACGAGCTCGACACGAAGAAGGCCGAAGCCCAGATGGTGCAGGAGCGTCTGCAGCTCGATGCCCCGCTTGGAAGAGAGAGGAGCTGATGGCCACTCGCCATCGCTGCCATGTTCTTCTTGCCAGAAGCCTCCCTTGCCTACGACCTCAGCCTTGGCCTTGGTCTGCTGGCGCTCGACACCGCGATGACCATTCTCGTCGTCGATCGGGTGGTGGAGCGCCAAGACGAGAAGAAGCGTCGAAATCTGAGTGGCCTAGTCGAGGCGCGAACGCTCGAGGCGCTCGACGGATTGCTTGCCGACGGGCTGCCGCAAGCGACGCGACAGATAAACGTCCGCCTGCTGACCGTGGGTCGCGCGGAGCTTCCATTGCAGGTTTCGCAGGTCGACGAGGACACCCTCCGAGAAGCCTGGGCAGAGGCACCGGTACGGACTGCACGAACTATCGGCGTAGCGCTGGACCGCTACGGAGCGAGCCTGACCCAGCCGCTGCATGTTGCGATCATCGAGCCCAAGCTCGCTCCCTCCCTCGTCCACCTGATCAACTGCATCGATGCGGTGTCTATAGCCCGCGCCGAGATCCAGGAGAAACCTTCAGAGGAGGCGATCACCGAGCTGCGCGGCCTGTTCGAGGAGATGCTCACCGCAGCTCTGCAGCTGCGCCAAGAGATCGAGGAGCGATGGGCATGACGCGAGGCCTCAGTGGATGTCTGTTGCCGGGGGTCTCCGCATCATCAGACGACCTGTATTCGTTGACTTGGGACAGCGAGGGGGTCCTCGTCGAAATTGAGCGCGGCAACAGGAGCGATCTTGTCGCCTGCGAAGGCGAGGTCGTCATCCCGGCCCCAATAGATCCGCACCTCCACGGGATCGAGAGGAGTGATGTCTTTGAAGCTGACGGGATTCGCCGGGTTGCGACTCGTCTCGGCGACCTCGGCATCGCTGGTTTCTGCTCGTCGTCTATCGCGATCCCGCCTGAGGAGCTCTTCGCGTGGCTGTCGGATTTGCCAGACGACAAAAGTACGACCCCCGCTCCACGTGGGCACTCCGCGTGGCTGGGAGCTCACATCGAGGGCTCGTTCATATCGCCGCACGCTTGTGGAGCGCACGATCCTCGCTACACCTTGGGCTGCGACCTGAATCTCCTCGATCAGTTGATCGCCGACAGCGCCTGGAAGAAGGTCCGCAACCTGACGATCGCGCCAGAGACCGGTCGAGCGCCGGAGTTTGTGGCCCGCGCGGTGGCTGCCGGCGCGCTTGTCTCCCTGGGTCATACCCGCGCGAGCTTCTCCGTTGCCGAGATATGCGTGGAGGCAGGCGCGAGCTGCATCACTCACCTGATGAACGCGACCCCCCCGGTGACGGCCAGGGAACCAAGCCTTCTCGGTCTTGCCCTTCGCCATCCGCTCTTCGTCGAGGTGATACCCAACCGGCAGCTGGTCGATCCGGTCGTCCTCGAACTGATCGTGAACGCGATCGGTACCGAGCGGCTGATTGCGGTGAGCGACTCCATCTCCGGCAACACCTTCTCAGGGGCAGCACTCTCCGATGACGGGCTCGGTTACTTGAGAAACGGCAGGCTGCTCGGTGGCAGCGTTTCTCTAACGGCGCTTCTGCCGGAATTGCGTCGAGCGCTTCGCGGTTCTCTCGTCGACTTGATCAAAGTGACCTCCCAAAACGCCTTGTCGCTACTCGGCTTGCCCCTGTCGTGGCCTCCAGCGGTCGACAAACCTTTCAGGGCACTAACCATCGATAAAGACTGGCGCGTCACCCGCATCCTCCCCGTCAACCAAGTTCCTGTCAGTGCAGATCCGTTTTGACCCAGTGCGTACCAAGCTAACTAAAAGGATGACCGATGGAAAGAGACCGTAAGAAAGTAGCCGTAATCGGCGCCGGGATTGCGTTCCGGGAGCTACACATGCCGCGCCTCGCTCGCCTCAGCGAAAGGCTGGAAGTGACCGCGATCACCGCGCGGAGCAAGGAATCGGCCGTTGCGGGTCGCAAGCTCGTGATGGACAGCACCGGCGACGAGCCAGCGGTATGCGGCTCTGCGCAAGAGGTTTTCGCGAACGAGCCGGACATCGTCCTGCTGAACGTACCGATCGCGCAAACCCATGAGCTGGCACTGGAGGTGCTGGAGGCCGGGGTACCCCTAATCTGCGAGAAGCCACTGGGAGAATCAGCAGTGGAAGCCGAGGAGATCGTGCGGTGCGCCGAAGAGCGATCTCTCTTCCTAGGTGTATGCGAGAACTTCCGCTACCAGACCCGGTTCGGACAGGTAGCGCAGATGGTGTCGGACGGAGCGATCGGCGAGCCGATGGTGTACTTCCTCAACGACCTCCATTACACGCCTCCTCACGGTCGGTATTCAGTGACCCCTTGGCGCCGGCGTGGCGACCACCGCGGCGGTTACCTACTCGACGGCGGAACTCACATCGTCGCCGGTCTTCGCTCGATGACCGGGGAGACGCCGACCCGTGTCGAGGCGCTGCCGGCCTCCTTTCACCCTGATCACCTCGGCAGTCCATGGGATACCGCACTCGCAAACCTATCGTTCGACTCCGGCCTCGTCGGGCACCTTGCGCTGGGCTACGGCGCTCCCGATAGGGAGGCGCGGCATCCCAAGGTGCTCGGCACCAATGGGACGATCGCCTTGAAGAAGGACCGGATCGAGGTCTGGCGAGCAGAGGCCGAGAACGACGAGACGATCGAATTGGAGAGCACCTCTGATGGGATTGATGAGGAGTGGGACGATTTCTTGCGCGTGCTCGACCAAGGAGCAGAGCCCAGGTTCTCCCCCTGGGAGGCAGTTGCCGACCTCTTCGTGATCGACGCGATTCTCGAGTCCGCAGAAGCGGGGGGCGCCTCTGTCGACGTTCGACAGCTTTCACAAGCCTGAACCGTGTGGCTCAAGCCGGAGGAGTGCATCGTTATTGATGTCGGTGGCTCGGCGATTCGCGCAGGCTTCGGAGATGCGACCCGTCCGACGATCGTCCTTCGGTGGCCCGCTATGACGAATGATCCGGTGGGTGCCATCGCCAGCGCTGTAGATGCGGTACGCCGACGCGAAGGAACCCGGCGAGTTCAAGCGGTTGCGCTTGGCTGCCCCGGCGTCATCGACCGCGACGGCCGGGTTGTCCTGGCCTTCTTCGTGCCCCTCAATGGAATTGACTTGCGGGCGGATCTGGAAGCAGCCATCGGCCTGCGGGTGATCATCAGCAACGACGTCGATGCGCAGGCAATGGGCGATGCCGGGGTGACTGCCGGCCGTAGCTTCTTCGTCGTCAGCGCCGGAACGGCGGTTGGTGGTGCGCATGTCGACCACGGAGAACTCCGCGTGGGGCAACGCGGATCGAAAGGTGAGGTGGGGCACCTCCCTGTAGCGCGTGAGTCGAGACCTTGCCCGTGCGGGGGGTCCCACTGCCTCGACCTGCAACTCTCCGGTTGGGCTCTTGAGCAGTCGCTTGGACCCTCTTGGTGGAAGCGAGCGCTCGACGATAGAACCAATAGGGCACTGCATGACGCGGGCGCAGCCCTGGGCCACGCCACGCGAACCTTGGATCTTCTGCTCGACCTGGACTACGTGTTGCTGCTGGGCCGGGTGTTCAGTTATCCAATCCTCTGGCAGGGATTTGAGAGTGCCCGTACTGGCCTTGGCGCCGACCTGCCAGTCTGTGTCGCCCGGGACACTTGGACCCATGCGTCTCGGGGCCTCCTGCGCATTGCATCTTTAGCAGGGGAAGACTTTTCTTAAGGCGACACCGCCATGGCAACTTCCCCAGCGTGCACGTTTGCAAGACGGACCCCCCCGGTGCAGACCCAGATCTTCTCCATGGTAACGGGCAGCCTCCCAAACAAGAGCGTCTCGATGCAGATCACGACAACCAGGGCTGACGAACACATCTAGTCAACCGATCAGAGCGATCGTATTGAAGCTAGGGCTCGCGACCAAGTTGCTGAGCCCAATACTCCGCCAGAGCGCTCTCAGCTCGCCGCCGCGGGTCGCAGGGTCGCACCTCGGCCTGGAAGCCGCGCCTGGTTACGACGGCGCATTCCGGGGCATTGGCGGCCTTCAAAGCGCACGTCCTGTGCTGGCCGTTGGTGACGCTGGGCGCCTCCGGGCTCCAGATGATCGGATCGAAGAAGAGAAAGATGAGCTCGTCGCGATCGGGACCTTCCGGCAGCAGCCGCGATGCCTCGCGCTGGACATCGTCACGGTCGGCCTGCGGGTCGAGGCGGGTGAGCAGTTCGACGCTTGCCGCCGCGATCGCGCGCCAGTCGTGCTGGTGATAGGGGCAGGCCGCGAGTCGCTCCGAATCGAGAGCGAGAAAGAAGTGGGCGCCTGCGGGGACCTCGCCCTCCCGGCCGTTGTCGTACAGCCTCCGGATCGCCTCGAAGTCCGAGAAGTTCGCGCACTTCGACGGTAGGTGCGCCCAGGGGAGGTCGGCTACGGCCACCACCTCCATTTCGGCCAGCGCCCCTGGCTCGTCCTCCTCCTCCGGGATCAAGGCCAGGAGAGGATGATCTTCACCGCCCAGATCAGCCGCGCGGCATTCGTTCGGGGCGGGTACCGGGACCGGGAGACCGACCAGGCGCTCGATCTCGGCCTGGGCGATGTCGTTGCGAAAGGCAACCCGATCACCATCGACCGGAGGCATCACCTCTGTCCAGGTGTCTCCGTACTCCGGAAAGATGGAGAACAGTCGGTAGTCGTCACCGAAGACTGCGGCAATCCGATCCCGTAGGGCCTCTGCCGCGTTCGTAACAGAGGCCCCTGGGTTGTCCTCCAGGTTGACGGCAAGGGCAACCCCCGGGCTCCGGTCGTCGCCCTCATAAACGCGCAGATGGCATAGGCCGTATGCGAACGGAAAGAGATCCTTGAAGAACGGCTGCATAAGGATGGAGAATCATGCCTCAGTCGCAGCGAAGAAAATAGTGAACTGAAGACCGCACGGCATCGGGCTTCGAGGGCCGTGAGAGTTTTGATCGAGTTGTGCCGCCGACCGCCGAGGCCGGGGGCTTCTAACCTCTCCGTCCGTGGCCCTGACGGTGATGCAGATCGACCGGCACATAGAGGTGCTGGAACGGTTCGAGCAGAGGTACGGCGAATACCTTGTCGCCCGGCACAACCGGGGCGCCGAGGGCCGTTCAGACTGGTCGTCCCGGGAGTGGGCCGAGCGAGAGCGGGAGCTTCGGACGCTGGCACCACGCGCCGACGCGGCGATGGTGGCATCGGGCCTCGACCCCTGGGCTGATCTGCCGGGGATGATCCTCAACTTCGAGGGCTGGACGGGATTCTCGTCGTTCGCCACCGAAGACAAACTGCAACGCGAAATCCTTGCGCAGATCCCAAGTCAGATCGAGGCGCTAAAGATGCGCCGCGAGGAGGTGGAGGAGGCGAGCCGCCATAAAGGTCGGCGACTACGAGAAGCGTTCGCCCGACCGCGGTCGCGGTGGCAATGGCTCCACGAACCGAACCCTTGGGCTTTGACGATCATCGGAGCCGTGATCGCAGGCCTGATCGTTCTCGCGGTGTGGGCGGTCATCGCCGGCTGACGACGACCCGGACGCGGACATTGGCGACCCCCTCTTCCATGCGGTGTATCCACTTCTCGATTTGCTGATCGGTCACGGGTCGAATGCCTCCAAGAAATCGGACAGCAGCTAGCAGCCCCCCGCTTACTTTCCTAGGGCTTCATCGACAGCCTGCTCAACCGACCGGTCCCAGGAGTACTGGACCCACTCTGCAGCGGTCTCTAGAACTTCTAGAAGATCGTCTACTTGCCGGTAGGCGTGAAGAAGCGATGCGATCGTCTCCTTGCCGGCGAATTGACCGACCCGTTGACGAAGCGAGTTGATCGTGCCGAGGTCAACGCGGATTTCGGTCTCGTCCTTTAGCTCCTCCATGCGCGCGATCTGGGCCAGTTTGTTCTCGATGATCCGCTGCTTCAATTCCTCATCAAGCTCTTCCTGATCCTCTGCTTCGTTTTTCAGTCCTTGCTCCTCGCGAGCAAGCTGGTGAAGCTCCTTATCGCCCCGGTGCTCGGCCCAATGCTGGGCGCCCTCGATCAGGTTGCCGATCATTTCTTCGTCGAGGTCCCGTCGCAAACTCTCAATCACGTCCTCGACGGCCTTGAGGCGCTTCTCGGCATCCGCACATAGCCGTCTCGCAAGTTCATTTCTATCTACCGTCATCTGGCCGGTGAGAGACTCGACAACCGGGCCGGTATCGCTCCTTGGCGAGAACGCTCCGGTGCCAAGTACGCCGTATCTCTCGAGCTCCTTCACCGAGCCAGGCGGAAAGCTCCAGAACGAATCGCCCATAGCGCGGGTGAGCGCCCTGCCAACCGCTTGGACGTAGAGGCGACCGAGAGGGCCGGCAAGCGCAGGGTTGTGCTCCCCGCGGTGATAACTGGGACCGCGGTAGTCATGGGCAAGCCGGAAGATTTCCGCGTCGAGATCGTCGAGCAGCGGACTGACGAAGACGTAGAACTCCTCGTCGACAAGAGCTAGTTGGACCCGCTTGCGGAAGTCGCCAAGGATCTTCGCTCGACGATCAGCCGGGAACGGGTCGGTCAGGATTCCAGCCCCCGTGTCCCCAACAGAAAAGCAACGCTGCGCGTGCTGGTAGAGCAGCCGCTCGGCCAGGCTGTCAACAATCGCCAAGGCCATTCGCTCCTGGGCGATGCCGCCCTCCACGAGCAAGTCTGCCGCGTGTTGGAGCTCCGCAAGAAATGCCGTCAACTCGCTGGGGTCCTCATTCATCGGACGAAGCTGTGGCAAAGCAGGACGCATTAGGCCAGGGTATCCGGCACTCGCGAGCCCCCTACCGATTTCGGTGGTTAGCGATCGCGGGTTGCCAGCTCGAGATGCGGGGGTCGCCAGGCAGGGCTTCACTCCACTGCTGGAGCAGCTCCTCGGCGTGATCCCAATCATCGAGCTCCCGCCCGACGACGCGGATCGAAAAGTCAAAGGCAAGGCTGCGAATCGACTTCGCGGCACTGTGGTCGCCGGCGAGACGGACCAAGACCTCGCGGGCGCGCTCGAACTGACCGTCGGCGGCGAAGGCCTGGCCGCATTCCAGCTGCATCGGCTGGTCGGGCCCGCGGGCGAGCAAGCGCTCGGCGGCTTCCGCCCGCCGTGGTCCTGGACCCCAGATCTTGGCGACCCTCAGCATCGCCTCCAACGCCCAGCGCTCACCGGCCTTGGGCTTGAGGATCTCCATCGCTCCGTAGGGATCGCCGCGGCGGGCGAGATACGCGGCCTTGGCGCCGATGGCAAGACGATCCTCGCCATCCGCGACTAGAACCCGCTCGGCGGTCTCACTCCAGCCAAGCTGTGGCTTGTCGATCGCGAGAATGGCGAGACAGCTAGCCGCGTGAACGGCATCTTCCCCCTCCCCGCCGCCGGCCAAATCCTCAAGTCGCGCATGGGCCGCGATCACCTCCTTGCTCATGCCGGAGAATGCAATTGCGAGGAGGCGAATTCGCTCGACGGCGGCGGTCTCGACGGCGGCGTGCTCGATGAAACGCCGAGCATGACGAGGGAGATCGGCGCGGATCGCGGCGTCGGCAATTACTTCCGCCCCGTTGTGGGCGATCAGCTCCTCTTCCTCAACCTCATCGAAGAAGTCCTGGGCGGCGGCTGACTGCCCCGTGAGAAGCAGGGCATCGGTCCGGAGTGCAAGCAGGCCTCCCGACTCCTCGAAGCGCCGCTGGGCAAGAAGCTCGGTGCGCAGATCCCCTGCCTGCTCCGCGGCGGCTTCGAGTCCGGGAGCGTCATAGGGCCGGTCTTCGCCGGCCGCAGCCCGCGCTTCCCTGACCACGACGTTGATGTGGCAGAGCTTGGTCTGGATCATCCCGGGCACGCGCAGATCGGCCGCCTCTATCTCCTTCCGAGCCGCCCTGAAGTCGCCCTGGAAGAGGAAGACGAGGGACCGCTGCAGGGACGTGAGCGCCGCCAGCTCAGGTTCGTCGGTCTGGACTCGATCGAGCGCGGCCAACTGCTCCTTTGGCTCGTCGTCCTCGGAGATCTCCTCGAGGATGAGGCGCGGATGATCGGGGGCGATCTGCCGAGCGCGGTCGAGCAGCTCGCCGTGTCCAGCGGAGTTGCCAGCGAGCTCGCTGGCGATCGCCGCACGCACCAGGAGACCCGCCCGCTCCTCGCCCTCGACGAGGAGCGCTGCGCGCTCCCAGACAACGGTCGAGCGATCCCACCCGCCCCGCTGCTCGATCAGTCGGGCGATTCCGTGCAGGAGCTCCACCGGACCCTGAGCGACCCACTGGGGCCATTCGTCAACCAGGGCGACGGCCCGCTCGATGTCGGGCGGTTCGCCTACCTCTTCTTGCAGCCTCGCAAGCAGGTCGGCATCGGCTTCCCCCAGCGCCTGGAGCGCTTTCCGGGACCCCTCAGGCGCGAGGTCAACCTTGAGGAGGTGCTTGGCCGCAGCCTGCTTGCCGATGCCGTACTTGTCGATCGCGTCGAGGATTCGGTCAGTGCTCTCTCCGACCTCCTCCTTGATCTCCTCACCTACTTTGGCGTTGTGCTGGCGGGTGAGAGCGGCTTGGGCGTCGGCCGCCCCCTCGGGACTCGTTTGGGCGCGTCCGAGGTTCCGTTCGAGGATCAAGACGACCTCGGCGACGACCGTGTCATGGTCGGCGCCGAGCCCCTCCGTGTCGAGCTTGTCGTCGAGCTGCTCTCGAAACTGGTCGAGGGCAGCCGCGTCGCCAAAGCTGGCGAAGCGGTCGAGGGCGCCGCGCGCTTCCCAGTCGTACAGCTGGTCTTTGACTTGATGGAAGAGGCCGTCGCGGGCGGCGCGATCGGCATCGAGCACCTTCGAGATCCGCAGCTCCTTCTTCAGCGCCCGCAATAGGTTGCGAAGCAGGTCGCGACGGCGGAGCTTGGCCGCCTGCTTGACGGTGGTGTCCGCAGCGGCTTTTCCGATGCCGACCTCCAGGCTCAAACCCGAACACCCCCGCGCATCTAGCCGCCCTCCGAACGCGCCAGTTCAAACCACATACGCACCCGCCGCGGCAGCAGATGGGGATGCTCGGCCGCTAGGCCGAGGAGCTCCTCCGCCTCGATGCGGGTCACCTCTCGCGAAGGGGAGCCCCGGTAGTCGCCTGCGGCGGAGAAAGCAAAGAGGGTGGTGTCCTCGCTCGCTGCCGCTTTCACTACGTCTTCGAGGTTGACGCTCTGATTACCCGACTTCACCTGGAGGATCGCTGGCAGGTGAGTCTCCCGATGAAGCATCGTCCACTCGTACGCAGGGGTGTCGGTGCGCCGTGCCTTCGGCAAAGCCAAGTAGCCGCGGGACACCTGCATCCAGACGTAGATCAAATCCTCGAGGTCGTAGGGATCGAGATGCTGGAGGACCTCGGCCGGCGACAGGTCTAGTGGGGCCGGCTCTCCCCCGTGGAGCTTCTCCCAGACCCAGGCGGTGTAGGCGCGGGCTCCGTGGTCCCTGATCCTGCTAAAGCTGGTCGAGATCCCGGAGAAGGCGCGGACCACCGCGCCGGGCACGTCGAGATCTCCCAGCGGCTCCGGCGCCCACTCCGCCTTCCTCACCTGGTGCGTGTCGAACTTCTTCGCGTCGCGCGAGTTGTCGTAACGGTAGCGACCGGTTATCCGGGCCAGACGAAAACGACCCTCGAGGTCACGGGTCCAGACGAAGTCACCGATCGCCGCCTTTTCGCCGAAGAGGCGCACAGTCGAGGCAGCCCGAGGGCCCCAGGTCGGGCGATCGCTGGCGCGGATTGCCGCGACGACCCTGGCGAGCCCCGTTCCAGTCGACAGCTCCTCGATCCCCCAGCCAATCCCTACGCGGCCCCCCTCAATGCAGTAGGCCACCTGCGCAGCGTGGTTGACGTCATCCTTTTTCGAGCGCAGCTTCGTGCGCCAGATGGTCGGTGGATTCTCAAGCAGATCCGGATACATCCTCGGCAAGCTACCGAGGCGGGGGTGTCGGCTCTCAGCTTTGAGCCCCAGCGTCAATCACTGCGCCCTCGCAGAACTTGTAGCCGACGCCCCGCCGGTTGACGATGTAGCCCTTGAGGCCCGCTTGCCGCAACTTGCGGCGGGTGTTGTTGACGTGCGTTTCGAGAGTGCGGGTGCTGACGCCCTCCGGGTATTCCCAGACCTCACGCAGCAGCTCCTCTTTCGTGAACAGACGATCGGGCTCGGAGGCGAGCCGGGCCAGGAGGTCGAACTCGCGGGGTCTCAGGGGCTGCTCGACGCCCTCCACCGAGACTCGGCGCCGGACGAAGTCAAATGACAGGGGCCGATACTTATTGGCGCTGGAGACTCCGGCGGTGATGGGGCTAGAGCCCGACCGTCCAGGTGGCCCATGCAGAGCAGCCGCCACTCAGCCTCGTCGGCCCATCGGACCTTGATCTGCCAGTTACCGCCATCGCTTAGCCGTGCCTCCAGCTCGCCGCCGTCGGTCCTGACAACGGCGGAAGCGAAGCGACCCGGGATGAGAGATCGAGCCATCAGCGTCCCTCCAGCAGCCGCTTGACGTGCAGCGCCGGTCGGCTCGGCCGCACCAGGACTCCGTCGCTGAAGACCAAGCCCTCGTTATCCAGCTCGCGGAGGGCACGGGCAAGCGCGACGCCTCCGGTGAGGCTGCGCGGGTTCACCAGCACCCCGCCGGCGAGCGCCTGCAGCGTCAGCACGTCTGGGTCCTCACGAAGAACCAAGGCCAGGACAGCGCGCTGGATTTCGAGATCGGCCGTCACGTTCGGACGCTCCTGCGCAATGAGGCCGCGGGGTGCTCGACATTGAAATCGCCATCGACATAGCGGCCCGGGCGCCACTCCATCCCTTTCAGCAAGATGCAGGGCGAGACGTTCATGCCGGCCGCGAGCTTGAGGACGGTGTCGATGCGTGGGAGGCGCAGCCCGCGCTCCAGTGGGCTGATAACCGTCCGGCTGACCCCGATGAGGTTCGCGAGGTCGTCCTGGGATAGGCCAGCCCGGCGCCGGCAGCGCCAGAGGTTGAGGCCGAAGCGCTCCGCCAGGGTCGGCTCGGGGCTTAGTTGAGGCGGGGTCCGCGCCATCATCCCCGTCCCCACTCATGGGCTCTTTTGACCAGCGCCCACATCGGCACCTCGAGCCCATTTGAAAGCCTGCTGAGCGTGGCCCAGGTGGGGTTGCGCTCTCCCTGCTCAAATGCGGCTGACCATGCTGTTGTCAAGGTCGGCCCGAGCGGCCAGCTCCAGCTGGGTCAGGCCGGCTTCCTTGCGCAGCCTCTTGACGACCCTTCCGAGACCGACAAGCGAGGAATCCGGGCTAAAAGGTCGTCGCGGAGACATCTCCACTCCCTCCTTCGGCGCCGCGGGCGTCGCGCTCGGCCAGTTCGTCCAGCACCTTTTGAACGGCGGCTTTTCGGGCAGCTCGCACCGGCACGATCTGAGCGGAGAGCGCGGACCCCTTCCCATTCAGGGCGCGGCAGAGCTCTTCCAGCATCCGCAGGCCGGGATCGGCGCAACTGCCCTCCTCGAGCGTCCCGATGAACCCGGCGGTGGTCGGCGAGCGATCCGCGAGCTCTTGCCGGGTCAGTCCCCGCTCCTCGCGAAGCGCTTTGAGCGCCTGGCCCGTGCGCAGGACCCAGGCCGCATCCGGCTTCTCGCGGGGAGCGACCTGCGGGGCGTCGTCGCGCAGCAGTTCGAGCACGGCGCGGTGGTCCGGGTCTTCCATGCGCTGCCTGAGCCTGTCCTTGAACCGCCCCTCGCTCTCGTAGCCGACAGGCGATATCCGGAAGCCGGCCGGCAGGTGGAAGTTCCGAACTTCATAGCCGCTGATGTCGGCGATCGACGGCGGGGTCTCGTAATGCTCATGGCGGCCCGGGTCCCACCACATCCACTCGACGAGGTCGCAGTTCTTGACCTCCAGCGCCGCGACCAGCTTGAGGATCACGTCGAGACGAGGCAGCCGGTGCCCGTGCTCGATCATGCTGAGGAGCGAGCGATTGATCCCGATCCGGTCCGCCAGCTCTCCTTGGGTCAGACGGGCTCGGCGGCGGAACCAGACCACGTTGGCGCCGAACCGTTCGCCCAGGGTCCACTCTCTCTGGACCCATTTGTCTTCCTGGCCGAGGCCGCTCATTCTGCTCCCTCCTCCTCCGGCAAGTCGAGCTCCCAGGCCAGCCCCGTCAGCAGCGCGCAGGGCTGTACTTCGACCGCCCCGGCGAGCTTCACGATCGTGTCGAGGCGCGGTACGCGCCGACCATGCTCCAGCAGGTTGATCTCGGTCCTGTTGAGGCCGGCGCGTTCGGCCGTGCCGATCTGCGACAGCCCGGCCCGACCGCGCAGCTCGACCAGGTTCTCGCCGAAGCGGCGGCCGAGCGCCATCGCCTGTGCTCCTCGTGGACGACCCATCGCTCAGCCCTCCAGGCCGAGGGCCGACAGGACCTCGACGGATTCTCTGACCCAGGAGGTCGGCCGGTAGAACTGGCTGAACGAGAACCCGATCTGCAGGTCTCCCGCGGTCTCGACCGCGTCGAGCTCATCCAGCCTGGCGAGGTGATAGCTGACCCGCGAAAGCGGTTGCTCTTCGATTCGCGCCAGTTCCCTGGAGCCCATCTTGTCTTCCGACTGGACCAGCCGCCGCAGGAGGTCCCGCCGCAACGGATGCTCTAGAGCGTCGAGGAGGGCTTCTGCGGAATCGCGCTTTGCCATCAGAACCCTCCCCCGCTCAACTCGAAGTAGCGGACGGCGGCCCGCGTCGGCCGTACCGTCTCGTCCTTGCCGGGGCGGTGGAGCAGGCCAGCGGCTGCTAAGTCGCGGACCGCCCGGTCGACCCGGTCGACGTCAGCGAACGCGGTCGATCCGCCGCTGGTCATTTCCCGCCTTAGCTCATCTCGCGTGAGCGTGTCCGGTTGGAGTTCCAGAACCTGGCGAAGGACCGCCCGCTGCTCGCGCTCGTCCTCGTCCCAGGTCGTGATGGCGCGATTAGGGTTCGCGCCCTTAGTGTGGTCGTGCATGGGAGCTCGTACCTCCTGTGCCACGCCCCCGGCTGTTTGCGCAGCGCGGGGGCACTTATTTGCGATTTGCGGCGGGCACCGTAGCGGACTCGACGCCCAATGCAAAGGGCTAAATCAGATCGTCTCGCTCCCGGCGAAGTGCCACATCCAAGTCAGGCCACGATCGCCTCGTACGCTGCTCACGCTTTCGACGAGACGGCGACGGTGGACCAGCCGTGGATCGAACCTCGCTGGCGGCATCCTCACAGAGGCCCGAGCCCGATGGTGAAGAGGCCCTCGAAGTTGGGCCCGAGGAGGCGTTTAGCTCGCTCCCTCGCGGCCTGCGGATTCTTCGCCCGGACGCTCATGTCGATGCTGCTGCTGTCGGGTTCAACCCCGCAGAGGCCAGAAAACCCAGACTGTCGAATGTGGGCGACAACCTCATGGAGGTCAACTTCAGTTCCTGTTTTCGGGATCAGCACGACCGGCCACGGTGGACTTCCAGCACGTTTAGCCATTGACCGAAAGGTAAACGGCCTGTCGGCCAGAGCTCCAAGAATGTGGAGCCCTCTCCGCTGGGAGGCGATAGCGTCACCCAAGGGCGGCATGAAAGGCAGACTTCGGCTTAGGGATATGGCGTGAGTGCGCTTAAAGGCGGTGGCGCCTCAAAGGAGGCTGCTGGCTTTGAGGACCGCTGGACCGTCAACAAGCTGTTCGACTTACTCGCGGAGTCGGCACTGCAGATCGAATTGGAGCCGTTGGGTACGACCCCTGGGACGGCGGAAAACGGCTTTGAGTTCTGGCTGCGGCGCGATGGCATACGCGAGTGGCATCAGGTCAAGTACCAGAACGCCGATGAGGGCAATTGGCCGCTGGCCGACCTGAAGAAGCGCAAGGTCCTCGGCTATTTCAAAGACAAGCTCGAAACCGAGGCGGATGCGCACTGTCTTTTCTTCTCCGCACACGGCGCGATGCCGCTGGAAATGCTCTGGGAACGCTCGCAGATGAGCGAGACCTACGAGCGCTTTGCAGACCACCTGCTGGGCCGCTATGAGGGCGACTTCGCCGATCTGCGAGCGGCATGGGACGACCTCGATGAGCAACGGGCATGGGAACTGCTCTGCCGGATCTCGACCCGCAACATGGACGACCGCAGCCTGCGGGAAAGCAACCGCGATCGAGCCCGGAGCTTCGTCGACGCGGAGGATCCCGACGCGGTCGTGGAACGGCTCACCACGCTGGTCGGCGATCGGATTCACCGGCGGATTGACGCCGAGGCAATCTGGACGGTCCTCAGGGAAAAGGGCTGGGGCCCGCGCGATTGGCGCCTGGACCCCGCGGTGGCCGAGGCAATTCGAGTCGCCCGCACGGACTTCCTCCGCCGCCAGGACGAGCGTCTGATCAACCGCCACAGCACCCCGATATCTGAGGTCGAGCAGGTGATCCGGGTAATCGGAGCTCCGGTGCCGAGCCGGCCGGTTGTCCTCCACGGTCCTCCCGGCTGCGGCAAGTCGACGGCCATGATGAAGGCAATTCGACACTTCACCGAGGAGGGTTGGCACGTCCTCACCCTCGACCTCGCCTCGGTCGGCGCCCCCCGCAGCGCCGAAGAGTTGGGCCATGCCCTCGGTCTGCCGGCTGCACCATCGGACGTCCTCGGAAACATCGTCAAAGACAAGCGGGCATTGCTCGCCATTGACGGACTCGATCGGATCGCCTTCGCCAACAATTCCCCACAGGAGCTGACCGCCGTTCTCAGCGAAGTTCTGCACACGGCTCGCTCGCACGAACGCCTATCCGTCCTCCTCTCCTGTCGCAGCGCGGAGCTCGAGCATGATGCTCGCGTTCGCTCCGCGGTCTCGCGGTTCGGCAAATCCGAGGAGCGCTTGGCGCTTGCCCGGTGGTCGCAGGTATCGGTTCAGGCGGCCCTGGTGGAGGCGGGAGTCGAGCCCGGGGAGCTCGACGAGGCTCAGATCGAACTGCTTCGCATCCCACAGAACCTCTACTACCTCCTCGCCAGCAAGGAGGCCGGCGCATTTGATTTCGGTAGCGAGCTGGATCTTCAAAACCGCTACACCACCCATATGGAGGTCGGACCGTGAGCCCCCGTAGCACCGAGCAGATCGGCGCCCGCTGGACGGCCGCTGGAGCGCTCGCCTCTCTGCTCGTAGAGGGAGGCCGAAGCGAGGCATCGCTCGAGGCACTCCCCAAGCACCGGGCGGAGCTCGAAGAGCTTGCCGAGGAGGGGGTTCTGCAGCGCACCGGCGATGAGGTCCGCTTCTTTCACGATCGCTACCTCGACTATGTCTTCGCCCGCACCTTTGTCGAAGGGGGTGAATCCCTGGGGGAGTTGCTGAGGGGCTCCGAGCAGCATCTCGAGCGTCGCGCGCAGGTCCGTAAGATCCTCGCATTCCAGCGCGAAGACGACCGGGAGGGATACGAGCGCACGGTCGCAGAGCTGTTGCACGACGAGGAGATCCGCTTTCACATCAAGGAGGTCGTCTTCGCGCTGCTGAGAGATGAGCAGGAGCCTGGCCCCGCGATGTGGGAGGCGATCCGCGACTTCGTCGAAGACTCGGAGCGAAGCGAGCATCCCGCGGCTTGGCGGGTCGCCTGTCAACCAGCCTGGTTCATCTTTCTCGAGGCCCGAGGGGTTCTCTCTTCTTGGCTGACGAGCGCTGAGGAGGTTGCGCAGGAACGCGCTGCCGCCATGCTCTTTGCAGTCGTCGACGTGAAGCCGCAGATGGTCGCCTCGCTGCTCTCCCCCTTCGTTGATGCCGGCGAGAACTGGGGACGCCGCATCCGTCGCATCCTCGAATTCGGTCGCCTTGAGCAGGATCGAGCGCTCTTTGAGTTGGCGCTCAGCCTTCTCGAGCGCGGGCACTACGACGAGGAGCCCGAGAGCCTCTGGCTCGCCGCTCACGATCTACCGAGCACCGAGCCCGGCTGGGCCGCCGATCTCTTAGAGGCCACTTTTGCCCGCGCCTGTGGCCGGGGAGAGAAAAACCCCTTTGCGGCCGAGCTCTTCCCCTCGAACCGCGGGATCGACGAATTCCTCCGCGACCTCGCGGCCAACGCACCCGGCCCGGCCCTGGCCGTTCTCGTCCCGGTGATCATCGCAACCTCTAGAGACTGTGCGCGCGAGGAAGACCGCGACGGATTGCGCCCAGACAGCGTCTGGTGGCTGCGCCACGTCGGCTCCGATCACGACTTCGCCCAGAGCGCCCTGACGATCACCGAGCGCGCCGCCAAGGAGCTCGCCGAAGAGCATCCCGAGGAATGGCAGCCCCACGCCAATGCCCTGCTCGCCGAGATCGACCTGGAGACTCCTCGACGGCTCCTCTACCAGGCCTGGAGCGCCAATCCCGCTGTCTTTGCCAACGCGGCGATCGAAACGGTGGCGGCCGGGCCCGATCGGCTGCGAAGCGGCTATGCCGACAGCCCCTACTGGGCCACGAGGGAACTGCTGGAGAGGGCCACGCCGCGTTGCAGTCAGGACCTCTTCGAGCGGGTCGAGCAGACGATCATCGGCTACCTGCCTGCGTGGGAGCGCAAACCCGACTCTGAGGACTTCCGCGGTCAGTCCGAGTGGACGCTACTCAGCGGCCTTGACCGAAGGCGGCTCTCCGAGGCTGGCTCTGAGCGGTTCGCCGAACTCAACTCGCGCTTCGGCCTCGATGTCGAGCAACTCCGTCCCCGCGGCGTGCGAGCCGGCTTCGTCGGCTCGCCGCTGCCGGACGTCGATGTCTCGAAGTTCACCGATGAGGAGTGGCTGGCGGCATTAGGGCGCTTTGACCGCGATGAGACCAACTGGGTCGACGAGGTCCCGGTGGGAGGCGCCCCTCAGGTGGCCCGGCAGCTCGAAGCGGCCGTCAAGCTCGATCCCGACCGCTTCGCCCGTCTCGGTCTCCAGTTCTCTGACGGTGTCAATGCGGCCTACTTCGAAGCGGTGATCACCGGCTTGGCCAATGCCGAGTCCGATCCCAACCCTGATTTGGTCCAGGAATTCCTGCGTCGCTGCCACAGGCTGCCGGGACATCCGTGTGGGCGCTGGTTCGGCGTCCCCCTGCGAAAGCTCGCCGATGCCGAGATCGCCGCGGACGTGCTGGAGATGGTCGCTTGGTATGCCCGCGAGGATCCCGATCCACAAAAAGACTCCTGGCGCGCGGAGGAGGGCGAGACCGAGTACTGGGGCGGCGACATCCTCACCGCTGGCATCAACAGCGTACGCGGCAGCACCGCCGAGACGATCAGCGCTTTGATCTTCAACCGCCCAGAGCGACTTGAGACGCTGGGCGAGAGCATCAAGCACCTGGTGGAAGACCCTGTGCTCTCGGTACGCGCCTGCGCCGCCGAGACCCTCTCGACCTTGACCCGCCACGACCCCGAGCTCGCCACCTCGCTCTTCCTGCGACTGGTTGAGACCGAGGATGTTCTCCTGGGCGCACCGACCATCGAGCGCTTCCTCAGCTACCGGGGGGTCGAGGATTGGGGGCGGCTCCACACCGTCATCGAGCGGATGGTCGCGGCAGAGGAAGACTCGGTGGGGCAGGCCGGAGCGAGGAGGGCGGCGATTTGTGCGCTTCGCCTCGACAAGGCGCTCCCCCTGGCCGAACTGGCCGCGGCCGGCACTGTCGCTCAACGCAAGGGTGTCGCTCAAATCGCAGCGGCCAATCTCACCGTCGAGGATTCGCGCGATCTATGCGAACGGTGGCTAACGACTCTTTTTTCCGACAGCGAGAGCGAGGTGAGGGCCGAGGCGGGCCGCTGGACCGACCAGATCGAAGCTGACGATCTTGAGCACCTCGTCGATATCGCCATCTCCTACATGGACTCACCCGCCTATCTCGACGATCCCAGCATGTTGCTGTACCGCCTCGAGGAAACTACTGCCGCGGTCCCCGAGCTAATGCTCTACGCGGCCCAGCGGTTCGCCAAAGGCAGCGGTCGCGAGGCGGCCGACATCCGCCGCTCCGCGGCGGCGGATGCCCCACACGCGAGCAATCTGGCGATGCGGGCCTACAGCTCTACCGATGACCCGGAGCTTCGCTCCAACGCTCTCGATGTCATCGACCAATTACTCGCCAGCGGTGTCCGCGACATGCAGAGCCACATTGACGCCTACGAGGATCGCTAGGCGCCTCGGTGGCAGCCGCGCTTCCGATCGTGCCTCGCGGTCACGATCGCTCTCTGCGCTGCTTACGCTTCTGACGAGGTGGCGACGGTGGACCGGGCGGTGGACCGAACTGCGAAGTTCCGGCAGAACGGAGAGCATCCGAGAGAACCTCCGGCGGCCCAGAAATGGCACCGCTGCTCAGATCGCGCGAATCATAATCCGCGTGTCGGGGGTTCGAGTCCCTCCTCCGGCATGGCGGCGGCAAGCGAGCTCAGCGCGGCAGCGGCGCCCATGCCGGCATCTTCTTTTCCATTCCCCCTTCGCCCCAGACGTGCGGCCGGGAGTTCGGCATGGCCGCGACGGTGACGAGCTCGGAGCCGTAGCCGTTGGCGCTGGTCGCCAGCAGCTGACGGCCGTCGGGCGAGAAGGTCGGTTCCGACAAGGCCCCCCAGCCGGAGTGGCCGGCGAGGTCGGTGATGCGGCGCAGGCGGCTGCCGTCGGGGCGCATGGTGAAGAGGTCGTAGGTGCCGGATTCCCCATGGCAGAAGGCAAGCCTGCGACCGTCGGGGCTGAAGGCCGGATTGAAGGCGACCATCTGGTGGGGCAGGTTCGGGGTCAGGTCGCGCTGGGAGTTTCCGTTCGGGCGCATCACGTACACGCCCCGGCGCCCGCCGGAGACGCCGGCGACGGCGCGGTCGAAGGCGACGAGGCGTCCAGTCGGTGAGAAGGCGGGGCTGCCGTCGTCGGCGGGGCCGGAGGTGAGGCGGTGGAGCCCGCTGCCGTCGAGGCGGATCGAGTAGATGTCGCCGGACTCACCCGCTTCGTGGCGGACGAAGAGGATGCGCTTGCCCGAGGGGGCGAAGGCCGGTTCGGTGTCGTAAGCGGTGGCCGGCGTCACCTGGGTCTGTTCCGAGCCGTCGATGCGCATCCTGAAGATCGCGTAGAGGTTGGCGCTGCCGCTGCGGCCGGCTTCGCGGGAGAAGACGACCCAGCGTCCGTTCGGCGAGACCGCCGGATCGCGGTCGGTCGGGTTGCCGGTGAGCTGGCGGTAAGGGTGGTGCCCGGGAAGCCGGCTCCATATCCCCGTCGAATGGGTGCTTTCGTCGTTGCCGAAGCCGAATTCGCCGCCGACGAAGACGATCGGGCCGTTGCGATGGGCCGCGGCCCACCCGACGGCCGGCACCGAGAGGCAGCCGAGGACGAGGAGGACGGCGAGGGCGGGGATGAAGCGAATGGTCTTAGGCATCTGTGGGCTCCAGAAGTGCATTCAGGTACGGGCTCGGCTAAAACGCAGGAGCCGCACCGAAGTTCCGGTGGGGCGGGTGCCAACCGATCGGGTACCTGAGGTTGGATGACCGCACTTGCCCGCGACCGGCGCCGGGCGGTAGCCCTGATCTCCCTGACTCTCTGCCTCTGCCTGCTTTGGATGGACGATGCCAGCCCGGCAACCGGTCCATCCGGAAGGGCGCAGCCGCCGGCAAGCGGGATGGACGGCGGGACGCCGGTCGGCGCCGGGCGTCAGGTGCTCGGCTGCGAATCCCATCCCGGCCACGTCGTCTCCGCCGGGAGCCCGGCCGCTCACGACGTGGCCTTGACCTTCGACGACGGCCCGAGTGTCGTCCAGACGCCCCAGGTCCTCGCCATCCTCGACCGCCTGCACGCCCACGCGACCTTCTTCGAGGAGGGGCGCCACGTCCACGGCCGCGAAGCGCTGATGCGGCAGATCCTCGCCAGCGGCGACGAGATCGGCAACCACTCCTTCGACCACCCGCGTGACCCCGGCTACGGGGAGCTCGCGCGCACCGACCGCTACATCCGCCGGGCCACCGGCTTCGAGCCCTGCCTCTTCCGGCCCCCTTACGGCCTGCTCGACCCGAAGGTGGTCTCGGCGGCCAGGCGCACCGGGCTTCAGATCGTCCTCTGGAGCCTCGACTCCCACGACGACCATCACCCCGGGGTCGCGGCGATCGAGTCGAATGTCGTGGCTGCGGCCCGCCCCGGCTCGATCGTCCTCATGCACGACGGCGGCCACCATCCCCAGACCGTGCGGGCGCTGCCGGCGATCATCCGCGGCCTGCGCCGCCTCGGCTTCGGCTTCGCGACCGTAACCGAACTGCTCGGCGAACGGATGCGGCTCGGCCACTAACGCGCCTTCCCCACCGCTTTCCGCAGCCCCGGCTCCAGGCCGATCCCGTCTTCACCGGCCCGGGCAGACGCCTCCTCGTGGCGCATCGCCTGGGCCAGGAGATGGGCGCCGAGGAGCCCGACTCCCCGGAACGGCCCGCCGCACCGAGGACAGGCGCCCACCTCTTGACCCGCCTCGGCTTCCCCATGCATCGGTTCCACATGCCCACATGAACGGCATCCCGCGAGCGCACGCATCCCCTCCTCCTTCTCTCTTGGTCGAGCCGTTCCCCTGGTGCCCCTGCCAGAGGCGGAGAAGTGAGCGGCCTGTCTCTTGGTGGGACCGGCAGTCGAGCCTCGCCTGCCGGAACACCACTACCTCTACCCACGGGTTGGTGCGACTACTCCTTCGAGGCGCCTGCTGCTTCGATTGTCCTCCCGGCCCGAGACGGCGGTGGACCGAACTCCGAGGTCTTCGGCCGGAGGGCGAGGATCATCCGCCGATTTCGGTGAGCAGCCGGCGCGTGTTCGCCTCCCCCTCGGCGTCGCCGATCTCCCGTTGCAGCGCGAGGGCATGCTGCAGTCGCTTGCGGCCCGGTCGGATCTGCCCCTGGCCCGCTTCGAGCGCTCCCAGGTACATGCAGACGCTCGCCTCCCACTCGCGGTTCCCGTTCCGCGCGAGCAAAGCCAGGGCCTGGCGGAGGTGCCGATCGGCGGGCCTGAAGTCGTCGAGGTCATAGGCGATGAAACCGAGGTAGCCATGGGCTATCGCCTGATTCCCGAGGTCGCCCGTCTCCAGGTGGATTTCCAGGGCCCGGCGGAAACCGGCGCGGGCCTCCTTGGAGCGGTCTTCCGAATAGAAGAGTTCGGCCAATAGTTGCCGGACCCTCCCCTCCTCCTCCCGGTCCCCCGCCGCCACCGCCATCTCCAGCCTGGCCTCGAGGGCGGCCTCGGAATCATCTCCCTCTCGCTCGGCCGTCTCGAGCAGCCCGGCCGCCCTTCTGCTCATCTCTGCCAGCTTCTGCTCGCCTTCCTCTTCGGCGCGGGCGGCGGCGGCCTGGTAATTCGAGCTGGCGCTCTCCGGCCGGTCGAGCGATGCCTCGCAGGTGGCGAGCCGGTAGAGCATGGTGGCGTCGTCGGGATTCCCGGTTTCGCGCCAGGCCTCGACCGCGCGCACCGCGGCGGCGTGGGCATGCTCGAAGCGATCCGCGGCGTACTCCGCCTCGGACAGCAGCGAGAGCGCGGCGACCTCGGTGCGGATGTCGCCGTACTCGCGCTGGATCTCGATCACCTCGCCCAAAGCCGCGCGACAGCTATCGAACTTGCCTTCCTCGAATTCGATCCGGGCGATCCGGAATCGCGTGGTCCCCCAGCTATGTCGATCTCCGATCTCGGTCTCGATCTCGGTTGCGAGCCGGTACTCGGCCAGGGCGCCGGGATAGTCGTCGAGCCTGAAGCGGATGTCCCCGAGCGCCTCGTGGACGCGGGATCGTGCCTCGTCATCCTCCAAAGCCTCGCGGAGCTTCAGCACCTCCCGGTAGCCGGCCTCCGCCTCGGCAAAGCGGAGTTCGGAGAGATCGATGTTCGCGATCTGGTGAAGGCAATCGGCGATCGCGCTCCTGTCCCGCAGCTCTTCAGCTCCGGCGAGCGAGCGTTCCAGATATACCCGCGCTTCACGAACGTCCTCGAGGTGGAACAAGAACCATGCGGCGTAGTAGAGAGCGCTCCTCTGCACCGACAGCACATCGGTGTCCCGCATCGCCTTCTCGCAAAAGTCCAGGCCGAGCCGCCAGGGTCCGGTGTGGTAGAGCGCGCTGGCGCCGACGGTGAGGATTTCCGCGCCGCGGTTTCGCTCCGCCTGGGGGGCGTCCTCGTGGATGCCCAGCGCCTGGCGGGCGCGCAGCAGCATGCTCTCCCGGTCCAGCAGGACGTTGTGCAGGCGCCGGGCGTTGCGAGCATCCTCGGTCTCTCCTGCCAGCTCGAACAGCTCCGCGGCGACCAGCGCGATCCTTCCGGCGGCGGCTCCGTAGACCTCGCGCAGGGCCTGGGCCAGTGACAAAGCGCGCTGCTTCCTCTGCGCCTCGTCGGGAACGCCATAGTGCCGCAGCGCCAGCCAGTCGAGCTCGGCCCGGAACCGATAGCGCCGTAGGTGGCGCCGTCCAGCCTCGTCGCTGACGGTGAGGATCGGGAGTTCCTCGATCAGCCCATGCCCCGGATCGGCATCCACCGTGAGGTTGTCGTCGAGGAAGTCGATCAGATCGTCGACCTCCTCTCCGAAGACGAGCGCCAGCGCCTCCGCGGTGAAGGTCCTTCCCTCCAGCGCTCCGCAGGCGAGCAGCTGCTGAGCCCTGGCCTGCGAAGACAGGTCATCGCCGATCGCCCTCCGCAGTCGGCGCCCGACGAGGTGGCCGATGGGGGCCAGGCCACCGGCCCTCTCGCCGTCGAACGACCAGATGCCCTTCGACTCGCGCACGATCCCGTCCTCTCGCCACTCCTCCCAGAGACCGGCGGTCCAGCCGGCGCGACCGCCGGTGATCTCGGTGATGCGGCGGGCCACCTCGGGCTCCGCGGCATGGATCCATCCAGCGATGTCCGCGAGCGAGCGGGGCCGCAGCGGCTCCCACCTGGCCAGCTTTTCTTCGGTCAACTGCCTCGCGACGAAGAGGCTCGGGGGCTCGTCGGGCTCGTGATCGCCCAACTCCTCCGGTCCCTCGACGGAGAACACGAGCATCAGCGGGAGATCGATCGCGACCTGCCGGCCCAGGTTCAGCATCAGGTCCGACCACCAGGCCTGCCCGGAGCGATCGGCGTCGTCTATCGCGCAGATGACAGGCCCTTCGGCCTGCGCGGTCCGGCGCAGCAGCTCGGGAAGGAGGAGCAGCGGATGCTCTCGCTTGGACTTCTTCGCCAGGCCCTCCACCCCCTGCCGGGCCGCTTTGCTGGCCGCGACCAGCTGGCCGACGAGCGCCGCCGCCGGATGCACGGCGCCGGCGGCGCCGAGGACGCCTTCGGCAAGGGGGGTCGCCGCCTTGAAGCGGTCGAGGACCCCGTTGCGCGGCGCGTATTCACCGCCGTCGAACGTCCCGGAGAGAACGATCGGCGCCGAGCGGCCCCGCGAGACCTCGGCGACGAAGCGATCGAGCACCGCGGTTCGTCCGCTGCCCTCCTCGCCTCCGACGAAGATCGTGAAGCCGGCCTTCTGCGCTTCGAGAGCGGCAGCCTGATCCAGCAGCCGGTCGAGCGGCTCGCGCAGGCCGAGGTCGAGAACGTCGTAGCGGGTTCCGAACATCGGCAAAGCAAACACCAAGATCGCTTCGTGCGCTCAGCGGTGAGCGTGGGTTCCGGGGAGTGGGATTACCCCGGTTTCGCCGATGCGAGGGAACCTTTGCGGGCGTACGGTCGTATGCAACCTCGTAAAGCGAGATTGGAGGTAGCGATGAAGCTGTACGGGATCCTTCGCCGCAACGGGTGGCGGACGCCGGAGGAGCTGGAGGCGGCCGCGAAGCGGTCGACCGAAGTCGGGGACGAACCCGACTCGGGGGTCCGCTGGATCCGCAGCTACGTACTGGCGGAGGACAGCGGCGGGCTCGGCACCTTCTGCGTCTATGAAGGCGAAAGCCCGGAGGCGATCCGCGCGCATGCCGAAGCCTCGGACCTGCCCGCCGACGAGATCGTCGAGATCGCCGACACGGTGATCGTCCGCCCCGACCCGGTTGCCGCCGGCAACTGAGTCCCGACGGCCGACGGGCCGGAAACCGGTCCATGTAAACCGGTTTTCGTCCCGTCGGCAGAGCAAAACTCCCACCCGGCCGAACGTGCGGGTTCGAGAAGGGGGATGTAGGGTCGGGCTGTCTTGTCCTTCTTTCAGTACTCAGCATGACTTCGCCCACCCCTCCCCCGCTCGAAGACTGGGGGCGGCTGATCTCGTTCCGTCCCGGCGAGATCCTGCGGCCGACGAGCATCGAGGAGCTGAAGGAGATCCTGGAACGGGTTCACCGGGGCGAGGTCGGCAACGGGCGGGTGCGGGTGCCGGGCAGCCTGCACTCG
This sequence comes from Solirubrobacterales bacterium, assembly GCA_051961435.1. GTDB lineage: Bacteria > Actinomycetota > Thermoleophilia > Solirubrobacterales > 70-9 > VAYN01. Next base: position 10,271 of record JBQCDH010000041.1, on the reverse strand, counting down.
TGCGCGAAGATCGTCGTCGCCGACGCCCTGCTCGACATCTCGGCGCTGCCGAAGAGCATCGAGCTCGAAGCCGGCAACGAAGCGGCGACGGCGACGGCGAACGTCTCGCTGCACGAATTCCTCGCCGAGCTCGGCCGCCACGGCAAATCGGTCACCGCCACCGGCGGGACCGACCACCAGACCCTGGCCGGGTTGATCTCCACCGGCACCGCCCCCGCCAGCTCCAAGCACGGGCTCTACGAGCTGCTCGATTGGGTCGAGCTGGTGACGATCGATCCCTCCGGCCAGGCGGTGGAGCGTCGGATCTCGCGCGAAGAGGGCGAGTTCCACGCGGTGATCTGCTCGCTCGGGCTGCTCGGCGTCATCACCCGCGTCCACTTCCGCCTCGTCGACGAGCCCTACTTCGACGTCGTCCAGAAGATCGTCCACCTCGACGACGCGCTGGGCGACCTCGACGCGACCTCGGCCGAATACGACTTCTGGCGCGTGAACTGGATGCAGAAGAGCGACAAGGCGCTGCTGTGGGCGGCCAAGGCCGTGCCCAAGGAACAGTCGAAGCCCGACGGCGACTACTCCGCCGACCATCCCGAGCAGATCCTGGACTTCATCTTCGAGGTGGTCGACAAGCTCGGCGGCAGCGGCCCGCTGCTGAACGGGGCGATGGAGGCCGTCTACAACCTCCTCGCCCTCACCTACGGCGAAGATCATTTCACCGGGCCGCTGCGCAACATGCTCCCGGTCGACCGCCGGGCGCCGCTGCACGTGGCGATGGCCGAGTGGAGCTTCCGCCCCCAGGACGTGCAGCAGGTAATCGCCGCCTGCCGCGAGTACTCGGATGCCCACGGCTGGCCCAACATCCCGACCGAGATCGAGCTGACCCGCGGCGACGGCGCCCTGATGTCGCCCTGGAACTGGCCCGGCCTCCCCTACATCGTCAAGTTCAACTTCATGTACTTGACCGAGGTCTGCACCGAGCCGGGCGAGAAGGAGCAGATCTACACCCACCTGCGCGGTCTCTGGGAGCACCTCGAGTCGGCCCGCATCCCGTTCAAGGCGCACTGGGGGAAGATCAACTTCATCGACCCGGCCTTCGTCCACCGCAACCTCGAATTCGACGCCTTCCGGCCGCTGATCTCGCCGATCTTCGTCAACGGGTACATCGAAGAGCGGATCGGCCCGCCGACCCGGCCATGAGCCCCTCGCCGCCATGAGCCCCTCGCCCACCTTCCCCGGCCTCACCGACGTCCACGCCCACCCGGCGATGAACGCCTACCTCTGGGACCGCAACCTGCGCCGGCACTACTTCACCTCCAACACGTTCTGCCCGATCGCCAGCCTCACCGACTTCAAGATGCTCGAGAAGGGAGGCGTCGAGGTTCTCTGGTCCGCCCTTCACGTTCCCGAGCCGAATTACTTCCGGGCCCCACCCCTCTGGCTTGCGGCGCATTTGACGAAGGGGGGGCGAAGCCTGCTGAACGAGAGCGCCTGGGAGTGCCTGCTGGAGCAGATGCGAAAGATGGAAAGACAGGTGGATGGGACCGCTGGCCAGTTCGAGATCGCCCGCTCCAACGCCGACCTCGACCGGATCAGGGGAGAGGGAAGGGTCGCCATCGTGCAGACGGTCGAGGGAGGCCACGCCCTCGGCGGCCCCGAGGAGGAAATCGGGATCCGCCTCGACCGCCTGGACCTGCTCGCCGAGCGGGGCGTCGCCTCGCTGACGCTGGCGCATCTCTTCCGCAACGACCTCGCCGGGCACGTCGACGCGATCCCGAAAGAGCAGCACAAGATCCTCCTCTGGCGCCTGGACCCGGAAGTGGACCTGCACCGAGGCCTGACGGAAAAGGGCCGGCAGGTGGTCGAGCGGATGCTGGAAAGAAAGATGATCCCGGACGTGGCCCACTGCACCCCAAAGGCCCGTCGCGAGGTCTACGAACTCGTCGCAGGCCGCGCGCCGGTGATCGCCTCGCACGTCGGCGTGCAGACGCTGAACGGGGTTGCGTACAACCTCGACGAGGAGGACGTGAAAGCGATCTCCGACTCGGGCGGGGCGGTCGGTGTGATCTTCATGCCCTACTGGCTGGACAGCGCCCACCCGAAGAAGGGCCTGAAAGCGATCTGGGGGACGATGAAGCAGATCCACGACTGGAGCGGCGGCAACTGGGACCACGTCGCGATCGGCACCGACTTCGACGGCTTCACCGACCCCCCCGACGACTGCGACAGCGAGGCCCAGTTGCCGCAAGTGCGCCAGATGCTGGAAGGCAAAGGCCTCTCCCTCCCCGACATCGAGGCGATCCTCGGCGGCAACGCCCGCCGCGTCCTGCGCCAGGGCTGGCGATAGCCGTCAGTCAAGATTCGGTCGATGAAGCCGTCGGCCGTGCTCTGCCTCGTCGCGCTGCTCGCCGCCCTCGTCGGCTGCGGGTCCGGTTCGGATTCGACCGGATCGACGGCAGCCGGGAGCAGCCGCTTCTACCACGGCTACCCGGGGCAGAACGCGACGGGCCTGCACATCGGCGGGCCCGATTGCCGGGCGCTCGCGGCGGCGCTGGAGAAGCGGGTGGCTGTGCCGGTGCGGCGCTCCTCCGACCCCACCCCTCCGAACTCGCACTGCCGGCTGGAAGGGCGCGGCGTCCACGTCACGATCTCGCTCGATGCCGCCTACCGCGCGCGGGAACGCTACGAATACCGGATGACCGAGCAGGTGCAGTTCAACGCCGCCTACCCGGACAAGGTGCCGCAGGCGGTGCCGAACGTCGGTGACCCTGGAGCGCACGACCACTACGCCAGCTGGATCCCCGCCTACAGCACCCTCTTCGCGGTCCGCGGCAACCGCTGGCTGACCGTCCCCTACGCCGTCGCCGGAGAGACCAGGCCGCAGCGGCTGGCCGGCGCCGCCGCACTCGCCCGCCTCGCCTTCAGGCTGACGGCTCGCCGAGCCGGGGCTCGACCTCCAGCATCAGCGTCACCGGCCCGTCGTTGATCAGCGCAACCCCCATGCAGGCGCCGAAGACGCCCTTCTTCGCCCCCAGCCGCTCGCAGAAGCGGTCGTAGAGCGGCTCGGCCGCCTCGGGTCGCGCCGCCTCGACGTAGCTCGGCCGGTTGCCGCGGCGGGCGTCGCCATAGAGGGTGAACTGGCTGACGCAGAGGACCTCGCGCCCGCCGAGCGGCTCATTCATCCGCCCCTCGGCATCGTCGAAGATCCGCAGCTTCCGCACCTTCTCGGCCAGCCGGTCGGCCTCCTCCTCGGTGTCCCCCGCGCCGACCCCGAGCAGGATCACCATCCCGGGGCCGATCTGGGCGACGCGATCGCCCTCGACGTCGACCGCCGCCTGGCTCACCCGCTGGACCAGCGCCTTCACGGCAGGGGAGGTTGGCAGCTCAGCGGACGACGCGGAACGACGGGCGCTGCGCGCCTGGGAAGAGCGGGCTCTGGAAGCCGTCGAGCCGGGCCACCCTGCGATGGCCGCGGTGACGGCGGTGCTTGTGCCGCTTGACGCAGCGAACCTTGCCCTCGACCTTCTTCTTCACGAACCCCTTGTGGCAGTGCTTGTGCTTCTTCGGGTGGTGCACCACTGGCGGAGGCGAGGGCGGGATCACGACGGGCGGCGTCCCGAGGTGGGCGTCGATCCCCGGCGCCGACTGCCCGGTCGCGAGGGTGATCGGGTTGGCGGCGGCCAGCGAGGTCTGGTCGTTCCAGAACTGGGTCGGGTAGCCGTCGCTTTCTTCGCCGGGGAAGGCTTCTTCGCCGAAGAATTCGCGGAATTCCAGCGAGAAGGCGACCTTGTACTGGCCTTTGGAGAGGAAGGGCAGTTCGTAGTGCCCGCTCGAATCGGTCCAGTTGCAGATCCAGAGCTGTCCGGTCGGGCCGTCGATCGAGCAGACGGGGGTTTCCCGCAGCGGCGCCCCGTTCGCGGCCGAGGTGACGGTGCCGCTGATCAAGGCGCCGGGATCGAGCTCGGCGTCGATTTCGCTCGTCGCCTTTCCGGGTTCCACTTCGACGACGTCGGCTTCGCCCGGGCGGTCGCGACCGTCGTAGAACTGGTAGGCGAGGTTCTGCCCGCTTTCCGCGGGCCAGAATTCGACCTTGTATTCGCCGGGTTCGAGGTTCCCGAGGACGTACGTCCCGTTAGGTTCGGTCCATTCGCAGCCGGCGAATTCTTCTTCTACGGCCGTGAAGGCGCAGACTTCGACCCCTTCGACCGGTTCCCCGTCGGAGCTCCTGGTCACGGTGCCTTCGATTTCACCGCCGCGGAGGAGCGCGGCGTCGATGCCGGTTACCGCACCGTCTTCGACGGTGACCGGATCGGCTTCCCACCAGTGCGCCTTGCCGTCGTAGAACTGGACCAGGTAACCCTCGGGGACGCCCCAGAATTCGACTTCGTATTCGCCGTTCGGCACTTCGGAGAGCGTGTATTCCCCGCTCGCGTCGGTGTTTTCGCAGAACGGTTCGACGAATTCTTCTTCCGGGTCTTCGAAGCTGAGCGGCCAGGCGCAGACTTCCACGCCTTCGACCGGTTCGGCGGTTTCGGCGTCGGTGACGGTGCCGGAGATCGAGCCGGAGCCCGCCGCCAGCGCGTTCGCGGGCGCGAGCGCCAACCCCAGGCACAGCGACGCAGCCAGCGCCAGCAGCGCGATCAAGCCCTTCCTGCCGATCCTGCTCTCCCCAGAAATCAAGGTCGCAGCAGTGTAGGGCTACGGATCGGACGCTGCTTCAACCTTCCAGCTCCTCGACCAGCGAGGAGGCGTCGTAGGCGCCGAAGTGGCGAGCGCCGTTGACGAAGAAGGTGGGCGTGCCGGTGGCGCCGCTGGCCTCGGCCGAGGCGAGGTCGCGGGCGATGCGGTCGCGGTGGTCGCCGGCCTCGATCTCCGCCGCCATCCGCTCGGCGTCGAGGCCGAGGTCGGCGGCGGCCGCCAGCATCTCCTCGCGCGAGAGCTTGGGCTGGATCGCGTAGAGGGCGTCGTGGTACTCCCAGAACCTCCCCTGCGCGGCCGCCGCCTCGCTCGCTTCCGCCGCCAGCATCGCCAGCGGGTGCTTCTCGGGGATCGGCAGGTGGCGGAAGGCGAACAGCAGCCGCCCGCCGAGCCGCTCGCGGACACGGCGGAGGATCGACTGGGCGCCGAGGCAGAACGGGCACTGGAAGTCGCCGAACATCACCAGCTCCAGCGCGGCGCCGGGCTCGCCGCGCATGTGGTCGAGGTCTTCGAGCGGAGGTGAGAGCCGTTCGTCCACGCCTGCCTGATGTTATGTGCCCGTGCACAACGTCGAGTCGGTCTTCCTCCTCGGCCTCGCCGCCGCGCTGCTCGTCCGGGTCGCCGACCTCGGCAAGATCCCCGCCCCGATCGTGCTCGTCCTCGGCGGGCTCGCGATCGCCCTCGTGCCCGGGCTGCCGACGGTCGAACTCGCCCCCGACACGATCTTCCTCGTCTTCCTGCCGCCGCTGGTCTACGCCGCCGGCTGGCGCACCTCGCCGCAGGAGCTGCGGGCAGTGATGCGGCCGCTGGCGCTGCTCGCGGTCGGGCTCGTCTTCGCCGCCGCCGCCGCGGTCGCGGTCGTCGCCCACGCGCTGGTGCCGGAGCTGAGCTGGGCCGAGGCGGCGATCCTCGGCGCCGTCCTCGCCCCCACCGACGCCGTCGCCGCCACCTCGATCTTCCGCCGCCTCGGCGCCCCGGAGCGGGTCCGGCTCCTGGTCGAAGGCGAGTCGATGATCAACGACGGCACCGCGCTCGTCCTCTACCGGATCGCCGTCGGGGTCGCGACCGGCGGCGCCTTCAGCCTCGGCGGCGCGGCGCTGGAATTCGTCGGCGTCTCGCTCGGGGGGATCGCCGTCGGGCTCGCGGTCGGCGTCGTCTCCGACCTCTTCGTCCGCCGCCAGACCGACGCCGCGCTCTCGATCGTGCTCTCGGTCCTCACCGCCTACGGCGCCTACCTCGGCGCCGAGGAGCTGCACGTCTCCGGCATCCTCGCCGCGGTCGTCGCCGGCCTCTACGCCGGCTGGAGATCGCCCCGCTCGCTCGACGCCGACATCCGCCTCAGCTCCATCGCCTTCTGGCAGGTGCTGATCTTCGCGCTCGAGATCACCCTCTTCGTCCTCCTCGGCCTGGAGCTGCCGGACATCGTCGACACGCTGAACCAGACCTCCTCCGGGGTCGGCGAGCTGCTGGGGCCCGCCGCGGCGATCGCCGCCGCCTCGATCGGCGTCCGCCTCGCCTTCGTCTTCGCGATGGGCTCCGACGCGGGCGAAACCGCCGGCCAGCGCTTCGCGATCGGCTGGAGCGGGATGCGCGGCGCCGTCTCGCTGGCGGCGGCGCTGGCGGTGCCGCTCAGCGTCAGCGGCCGGCCGCAGATCATCTTCCTCACCTTCGCGCTGATCCTCGTCACCCTGGTCGGCCAGGGGCTCTCGCTGCCGTTCATCGTCCGCGCCCTGAGGCTGGAGGAGCCGCGGCGCTGGTCCGACGAAGAGGCGGTGGCGCGGATGGAGGCGGCGCAGTCGGCCCTCGACCGCCTCGACGAGATCGAGGACGAGGAGCGGGCCAGCGAATCGCAGCTGAAGCGGCTGCGCGACCTCTACCGCGCCCGCTTCCGCATGTGCCAGGCGGTGCTGGGCGGCGAGGACCCCGGGGTCGCCGCCCGCGAGCAGCGGATCGCCGACTACGGCGAGCTGCGGCGGGAGCTGATCGGGGTCGAGCGGGAGGAGCTGCTCAGCCTGCGCGGGGCCGGGCGGCTGAGGAACCAGACGATGCGGCAGATCGAGCGGGACCTGGACCTCGAGGAGGCTCGGATTCGGGTTTGAGGGGTGGGGACGGAGAGGACCCCTCCGTCGCAAATTTCGTGGAGGCTCCTCCGGGGTCCTCTCCGTCCCCCCTCGAGCGCCGGGCGAGGCTCGAGGTTTTTAGGAGCTGAAGAAGGCTCGAGCTCGGTCGGCGACGAGGTCTGGCATCTCGTCGGCGATGAAATGGCCGCAGCCGTCGATTTTCTCGATCTCCATTTCCTCGGCGTGGTGCTGGGCACCGGCGAGGAGGTTGTGGTTCAGGGCGGCGTCGCCGGTGCCGAAGAGGAGCTTGGTGGGAACTTCGAGGTGGGCTTTGGCGTAGCGGCCTTTGGCGATCGCGGGCGCCTCGCGCAGGTTGAAGACGCGGTACATCTGCACCGCCGCGCGGGCCCGCTCCGGCTCGGTGAAGGCGTCGGAGAAAGCGTGGATGGTCGCCTGGTCCCAGGCCTCGCGCCGCTCCGAGCCCCCGACCAGCACTTTCGGGACGAAGCGGCCGCCGCGGTGCAGCCGGTAGCCGATCCCCGGGCTGAGGATCAGCCACTGGTACCAGAAGCGCCAGAGGTGCGGCGCCATCGCCCGCATGCTCGTCCACGGCGGCAGGATGTTGAGGGCGAGGTAGCGCTCGAAGCGCTGCGGCTCGCGCAGGCAGAGCAGGAACCCGACCCAGCCGCCCCAGTCGTGGCCAACCAGCTTCACCCGCGCCAGACCGAGCTCGTCGAGGACAGCGAGCACGTCGCTTGCCAGCTCCTCCTTCTCGTAACCGTGCGCCGGCGCCTCCGACCAGCCGAAGCCGCGCAGGTCCAGCGCCAGCACCCGGTGACGGTCCGCCAGCGCCGGCATCAGGCGGCGCCACTCGTACCAGTGCTGCGGCCAGCCGTGCAGGCAGAGAACGACGTCGTCCCCGGAGCCGGCTTCGGCGTAATGGAACTCGATGCCGCGAGCGCGGAGCTGGTGGTGGGTGACGCCCTCGACCTGCGGAAGTTTCGTCACCCGGGAGAGGCTATGCCATCCCCGCTCTGGCGGCAGGGGGATGGCGCCGGCTGCGCGCCGGGGTATCGCGCCGGTCGCCCGCCCCCTTTCCGCTCAGTGCGGCGCGGCCGCCGCCTGGCGGAAGTCGTTGAGCATCTCCTCCATCGCTCCGACTTCGCACGGGACCATTTCCGGCCACGGCTTGTCGGGATGCTCCTGAAGCGTCTTCAGGCCGTTGCCGCTGATCACCGCGACGACGACCTCGTCGGGGCCGATCTTCCCTTCCTGGGCCAGCCGCGCCGTCGAGGCGATCGTGGTGCCGCCGGCCGGCTCGGTGAGGATCCCCTCGGTCGCGCCGAGCAGGTCGATGGCGTCCCAGATCTCCTCGTCGGAGGCGGTCGCCGCCGAGCCGTCGCGGGAGCGGACCGCGTCGACGACCAGGCCGCCGTCGCCGGGGGCGCCGATCGCCAACGAGTGCGCAGCCGTCTCCGGCGTCTGGGTGACGATCTCGCCGCCGCCGACGATCGCGGTCGCGATCGGCGAGCAGCCGCTCGCCTGGGCGATGTTGATCTTCGAGCCGGCGGTCTCGGCGAGGCCGACCTTCTCCAGCTCGACCAGCCCCTTGTGGACGCGCGAGGAGAGGGTGCCGCCGGCGGCCGGAATCACGAAGTGGTCGGGGGCCTTCCAGCCCAGCTCCTCGACGACCTCGAAGGCCATCGTCTTCGCCCCCTCGGCGTAGAACGGCCGCAGGGTGATGTTGGCGAACTCCATCCCCGTCGCGAGCGCCAGCTCGCGGCAGGCGCGGTTGGCCTGGTCGTAGTTGGCGTCGAGCTGGATCACCTGGGCGCCCATCGCGCGGCAGGCCTTCGCCTTCCCCTTCTCCATGTTGCCCGGATAGAAGATGTAGGGCCGGGCGCCGGCCTGGGCCGCCAGCGAGGCGACCGCCGTGCCGACGTTGCCGGTCGAGACGCAGCCGACCTCGTCCTTGCCCAGCTCCAAGAGGCGGGCGATCGCCATCCCCACCACCCGGTCCTTGTAAGAGAGCGAGGGGCGGTTGGTCGAGTCGTCCTTGAGGTAGAGGTTGCTGAGGCCGAGCTCGGCGCCGAGCCGCTCGGCGTGGATCAGCGGCGTTTTGCCGGCGAATTGGGCGACCCGCTGCTGGGCGCGGCGGTTGAGGATCGGCAGCAGCTCCTCGAAGCGCCAGACGTTCCAGGGGCGCTCGTCGAGGGAGTGCTCGGAGATCCTCTCCTTGGCAAGCTCGTAGTCGTAGTCGATGTCCAGCCCATCGCCGCAGGCCGGGCACTTGAAGGCACGATCGAGCAGCGGCGTGCGGTAGCCGCACTCGCGGCAGACGAGTTCGGTGGCACAGGAGCGGGTCCGGAGCCCGTAGGGCTCGGTGAGATGCGGATCTACCGCGTCACTCATGACTCCTCCTTTGCCGCCGATCCCTCGGCGCTCGTCCAATGGCTCGCACGGGTATAACACATGGTCAGCTGCTGCTCAACGGTTTCTGCGTAAAAAAGCGGTGACCGATGATGTCGGCCTGCTCAGGAAGGTAGCGGAACCACGGGCGGGCGCAAGCTGATGAAATGCGTCGTCTGTAGAGCTTCTGTCCGCAAACGAAAAGGATTCCGCTTATGACCCCCCAGGAGCGTTTCGCCGTCAACCTTCGCCGCGCCCGCCTCAAGGCCGGCATCAGCCAGGAAGAGCTCGGCTACATGTGCGACCTGCACCGCACCGAGGTCTCGCTTTTGGAGCGCGCCGGGCGCGAGCCGCGCCTGGCGACGATCGTCAAGCTCTGCGGCGCCCTCGGGACGAAGCCGAACGAGCTCTGCTCGGGAATCAGTTGGTTGCCAAAGGCGCGCCGCTTCGAGGTGAAGCGTCCCACGCGCGCCTGAGGCGAGCGACCCGAAGCAAACGATGAAGGGAGGCGGGGCTGACGTCGGCCGAGCCGACGTGACCAGGATCCGTCATGACGGTGTAGATCCTGGCTCAGGATTGGTCCTCCTTTGCCACCCCAAGGCGGTTTCCCATATCCGAGAGCCCCGCCTCCTTCACCGGTTGATCGCCCGGCATGCGCATTCATAACACAGAGCTATCCATCAATCAAGCCTATTTGTTCAATCCCACAAGTTTTTGCGGGGAACGCGTCAGTGTGAGGAACGAAGCGAGCTGATAGAGGGGTGGGGGGGGGGGCGGGGGGGGGCGGGGGGGGCGCGGGGGGGGGGGGGGGGGCGCGCCCCCCCCCCCCCCGCTCCAGGTTCTCCCCGACCGGAGGGAGGGGAGGTCGATTCCGGAGGAGGATGGCCGGTCCCCTCCACAAAAGAGCTCCGTTAGACGCCAGCCCACGAAAGGCAGCTCCCAGTTCCGTGGTTCCGTATGCACCTATGCGGTGCAAAAGGAACCACGCAACGTGTCGAGAGGGGTGCGGGGGGGGGCCGGGGGGCAGTAGCCCGCCACCATTGCCCCCGGGGGGCCCCGCCCCCCCAAGAAAAGCGGCGGCTGGGCGAACCAAACCCCGGACCCCCCACA
>JBQCDH010000040.1:0-21955 GCA_051961435.1 Solirubrobacterales bacterium | reverse complement strand
GATGTTGACGTAGACCATTCCGGCCTCGATTTGGTCAGCCACTCGTCGTCCCTGCTCGAGGTCGGTCGTGATGACGTATGAGCCGAGGCCGTAGGTCGTGTCGTTGGCGACCTGGACCGCCTCTTCCTCGGATTGCACCCGATAGACGTGCGCGAACGGTCCGAAGAACTCCTCCCTGGCGGCGGCGTTGTCAGGGCGGATGTCGGTGAGGATCGTGGGCTCGAAGAAGTTGCCGTCGCGCTTGCCGCCGATCACGACCTCGGCGCCGCTTGCGACCGCCCGCTTGACCTGGTCCTCGAGCCGGTCGGCCGCCGTCTGCGAGGAGAGCGGGCCGACCTCGGTGTCCTCGGCGGTCGGGTCGCCCGCCTTGGCGCCGCCGAGCTTCTCGCGGAACTTCTCGAGGAACTCGTCGTAGAGCTCGTCGACGACGATGAAGCGCTTGGCCGCGTTGCAGGACTGGCCGGTGTTGTCGAGGCGCGCTTCGGCCGCCGCCTGCGCGGCGGCGTCGACGTCGTCGCTGCCGAGCCGGATGAACGGGTCCGAGCCGCCGAGCTCGAGCACGACCTTCTTCAGGTTGCGCCCCGCCGCCTCGGCGACGGCGGCGCCCGCGCGCTCGGAGCCGGTGACCGAGACGCCGCGCACGCGCGGGTCGGCGATCACCCACTCGATCTGCTCGTTGGTCGCGTAGACGTTCTCGTAGGCGCCCTCGGGGAAGCCGGCGTCGTCGAACATCTGCTGCATGGCCTCCGCCGATTCGGGGCACTGCGGGGCGTGCTTGAGCAGGATCGTGTTGCCGATCACCAGGTTCGGCCCGGCGAAGCGGGCGACTTGGTAGTAGGGGAAGTTCCAGGGCATGATCCCGAGCAGGACGCCAAAGGGGCTGCGGCGGATCACCGCGGTGCCCTCGCCGCCGAGCAGCTCGATCGGCTCGTCGGCCATCAGGTCCTCGGCGTTGTCGGCGTAGAAGCCGTAGATTTCCGCCGCGAAATCGACCTCCATCAAGGCCTGCTCGATCGGCTTGCCCATCTCGCGGACGATGATCTCGGCCAGCTGCTGGCGGCGCTCGGAGTGCAGCTCGCCGACCTTGCGGACCAGCGCGCCGCGCTCGGCCGCGGTGGTGGAGGCGGGCCAGGTCCGCGAAGCCTGGTCGGCGCGGCCGATCGCCGCGCGGAGCTCGTCGTCGCCGATCTCCGGGTACTCCTTGACGGTCTCGCCGGTGGCTGGGTTGACAACCGCGTAAGTGCTCATTCAGGTCCCCCTGTGCTCATTGCAGTGATCGCTCAAGGTCGAGGGCATCCTCGACCGCTACGTACTCCATACCCACTCCCTCCGCCACCGCCGGGTGGGTGACCTTGCCGGCGGCGACGTTGACCCCGAGCCGCAGGCCGGGATCGCGCCGGATCGCCTCGCCGACGCCGTGGTCGGCGAGCGCGATCGCGTAGGGCAGGGTCGCGTTGGTGAGGGCGTGGGTGGAGGTGATCGGGACCGCGCCCGGCATGTTGGTGACGCAGTAGTGGGTGATCCCGTCCACCTCGAAGGTCGGCTCGTGATGGGTCGTCGGCCGCGAGGTCTCGAAGCAGCCGCCCTGGTCGATCGCGACGTCGACCAGCACCGCGCCGGGCTTCATCAGCGCCAGCTGCTCGCGGCGGATCACGTACGGCGCCCGCGCGCCGGGGACGAGGACGGCGCCGATCACGAGGTCGGTCCAGGGCAGCATCTCCTCGATCGCCAGCCGCGTCGAGTAGACGGTCGAGCAGCGGCCGCCGAAGGCGACTTCGAGCTCGCGCAGGCGGTCTATCGAGCGGTCGAAGACGAAGACGTCGGCTTCCATCCCGATCGCGATGAAGGCGGCGTTCATGCCGACGACGCCGCCGCCGATCACCATCACGTTCGCCGCCGCGACCCCGGGCACGCCGCCGAGCAGGATGCCGCGCCCGCCCATCGGCTTCTCCAGCATGAAGGCTCCCGCCTGGGCGGCGATCTTCCCCGCCACCTCGCTCATCGGCGCCAGCAGCGGCAGCCGCCCGTGGGCGTCCTCGACCGTCTCGTAGGCGATCGCGGTGACGCCGGCCCCGCAGAGGCCGCGCGTCTGCTCCGGGTCGGGCGCCAGGTGCAGGTAGGTGAAGAGCAGCTGCCCGGGGCGCAGCATCTCGATCTCCTCCGGCTGCAGCTCCTTGACGTGGAGGACCATCTCCGCCTCGCCGAAGACGTCGGCGGCGGCCGGGACGATCGTCGCCCCCTGCGCCTCGTAGTCGCGGTCGGCGATCGCGCTGCCCTCTCCTGCACCGGCCTCGATCAACACTTCGTGGCCGTGCTCGACCAGTTCGCGGACGCCGGCGGGGGTGACCGCGACGCGGTACTCGTCGGCCTTGATCTCGGTCGGGACGCCGATCCTCACGAGACCAGCTCCTTGGCCCGCAGGGCCAGCCAGAACTCGATCCGGTCGTGCGCGCGGGAGAGGTCGCGGCCGGTCAGCTCTTCCACCTTGCGCATCCGGTATCGCAGCGTGTGGCGGTGGCAGTAGACCTGGCGGGCGGCCCGCTCCCACTGGCCGTTCTGCTCGATGAAGGCCTCCAGCGATCGCAGCAGCTCGCCGCCGTAGTCCTCGTCCCCCCTTTCGATCGGGCCGAGGACGCTGTCGCAGTAGAGGTCCAGCGCGTCGTCGTCCTGGATCGAGAGCAGCAGCGTGAAGGCGCCGAGATCGCGCCAGGAGGCGACCTCGGGCGCGTTCCCGTTGTCGAAGGCGGTCGCCTCCAGGGCGCAGCGCGCCTCGTGGAAGGAGTGGCGCAGGCGCTCCGGCGGCGCCGGGCGGCTGGCGGCGGCGCGGACGGGGCCCCGCTCGCGGGCGAGCTCGCGGCGCGCCTCGGTCGCGACCTCGATCGGGTCGCGGTCGGCGCAGTCGATCACCGCGCAGAGCAGCTCGCGACCGCCGGTGGCATGGGGGGCGACGACCGCCGCGCAGGCGTCGGCGGCCAGCGCCCCTTCCAGGGTCGCCGCCGCCTCGGCCGGGTCGCCGAGCAAGAAGACCAGGACTGCGGCTTCCTCGCCGATCCCGAACGGCTCCAGCCGCCGGCGCAGCTCGGTCGGGTCCATCCGCCCCCCGAGCGCCGCTGCCAGCACGTCGCCGGCGAGGCGCCGCTCGGTCTCGCGGGCGACCCGCCGCCGCATCAGCTCCAGCGCCACCACCGCCACCGCCTGCTGGAGGATCAGCCGCTCGAAATCGCCGAGGCCGCCGGAGTCGCGGACGATCACCACCCACGCCTGGGGCGGGCCGCCGCCGGGCGAGATCACCGGGTGGGCCAGCGCCCGCCCCGCGACGCTGGGGTGGGTGGGGACGAAGGGGTGCCCGTCGGCGGCGTGGCTGAGCGCTTCCTTGCGGATCGCGGCGATCGCGTCGGCGGAGAGCTGGCGGCGGAAGCCGCGGCCGGCGAGCCGCTCCCCGCGCGCGTCCAGCACCGCGACGGTGCCGCCGACAGCGGAGGCGACGGTGGCGGCGATTTCCTCCAGCCCGCGCTCCTCGAGGACCAGCCGCTCGAGCCGCCGCTGCACGGCGATCCCGCGTTGCAGCACCTCGTACTGCTCGTTGACGAGTTTCGCGAAGGCCTTCTCGGTGATCGCGATGAACGGGACCGAATAGGGGACCTCGAAAAGCGGGAAGTCCCGCTTCTCGGCCTCGTCGACCAGCGCCTTCGGCAGCGACTTGTGGCTGAAGCCGGTGCCGAGGCCGAGGCCGGCCAGGTTGCGGTCCGCGAGGATGCGGACGAAGGCGCGCTGCTTGGCGGCGGTGTCGAGCGGGATGCCGGTGGTCAGCATCAGCTCGCCGCCGGAGAGCCAGGGCGTCGGGTCCTGCAGCTCGGAGATGTGGACCCAGCGCACCGGCGCCGCGGCGGCGTCCGCGCCGGCCGCCAGCTCCAGGTCGAGCTCGTCGAGCAGGCTCTGGACGGTGAGCATGGCCGCTCCTACTTGACGACCCGGTCCCAGGCCTCCGCGAGGACGGTGCGGAGGACGTCGTGGATCTCTTCGAACTGCTCGGTGTCGGCGATCAGCGGCGGCGCCAGCTGCACGACGGGGTCGCCACGGTCGTCGGCGCGGCAGATCAGCCCGCGCTTGTAGAGCTCACCGGAGAGGAACCCGCGCAGCAGCTTCTCCGACTCCTCGTCGTCGAAGCTCTCTTTCGTCTCCTTGTCTTTGACCAGCTCGACGGCGTGGAAGTAGCCGGCGCCGCGCACGTCGCCGACGATCGGCAGCTCGTGCAGGCTCTCCAGCATCTGCCGGAACTCCCCCTCCTTGCGAAGGACGTGGCCGCAGAGGTCCTCGCGCTCGAAGACGTCGAGGTTGGCCATCGCGATCGCGGCGGCGATCGGGTGGCCGGCGAAGGTGAAGCCGTGGGCGAAGGAGGCGTCGCCCTCCATGAACGGCTCGGCGACCTTGTCGGAGGCGATGACGCCCCCCATCGGCGCGTAGGCCGAGGTGATCGCCTTGGCGACGGTGATCAGGTCGGGGACGTAGTCGAAGCGTTCGCAGCCGAACCAGTGGCCGAGGCGACCCCAGGCGCAGATCACCTCGTCGGAGATCATCAGCACGTCGTATCGGTCGCAGATCTCCCGCACCCGCTGGAAGTAGCCGTCGGGCGGGACGAAACAGCCGCCGGCGTTCTGCACCGGCTCGAGGATCACCGCGGCGACCGTCTCCGGGCCCTCGAAGACGATCCGCTCCTCGATCGCGTCCGCCGCCCAAAGCGGGTCGCGGTCCTCCGGCCAGCGGTAGATGTTGGTGTTGGGGACGTGGCAGCCGCCCGGCGTCAGCGGCTCGAACTGGCTGCGCAGGTCGGTGATGCCGGTCGCCGAGAGCGCCCCGAAGGAGGTGCCGTGGTAGGCGACCTCGCGGGCGATCACCTTGTGCTTTTGGCCTTTGCCGTGCATGCGGTGGTAGTTGCGGGCCAGCTTCAGCGCCGACTCGACCGCCTCCGAGCCGCCCGAGGTGAAGAAGACGCGGTTGAGGTCGCCGGGGGCAAGCGAGGCGATCCGCGCCGCCAGTTCGATCGCCCGCGGGTGGGCGTAGCTCCAAAGCGTGTAGAAGTCGAGCTCTTCGACCTGGCGCGCCGCCGCCTCCCCGTACTCGGTGCGGCCGTGCCCGGCGTTGACGCAGAAGAGGCCGGAGAGGCCGTCGAGGTAGCGGTTGCCGTGTTCGTCGTAGACGTAGCAGCCGTCGGCGCGGGTGATGATCGGCACCTCGTGGTCCGGGCCGTAGGCGCCCATCCGCGAGAAGTGCATCCAGAGGTGCTGGCGGGCCAGCTGCTGGAGATCGATTCCTGCGGGCGCCTGGGACGCGGTGGCCATTTGTTTGCACTCTCCTCTCGACTACGACGTTATGGACAAAGCTAAAGACAGAATCCAACATTCGCAAGTGGTCTTTGGGTCAAGGACGACGAGCAGCCTTGTACATACCGTACAAGTCACTCCTGTGCTTTTAGGACATTCGCCCCTTGCAGGGTTCTCCACCGGGGCTTACCTTGGCGGTAGATGGACGCCCATGGAGGAGAGACCTCGAGCGTCGAGCTCCGCAGCGTGACCAAGCGCTTCGACGAGCTGGCCGCGGTGGACGACGTCAGCCTGGAGCTGACCCGCGGCGAGTTCTTCACCCTGCTCGGGCCGAGCGGCTGCGGCAAGACGACGACGCTGCGGATGATCGCCGGCTTCGAGCGGCCGACCAGCGGCGAGATCCGGATCGAGGGAGAGGACGTGGCGCAGCTGCCGCCGCACAAGCGCCCCACCAACACGGTCTTCCAGAGCTACGCGCTCTTCCCCCACCTCAGCGTCGAGGACAACGTCGCCTTCGGGCTGAAGCGGAAGAAGGTGGCGAAGGAGGAGATCGGGAAGCGGGTCGCCGCCGAGCTGGAGCGGGTCGGCCTCGCCAACGAGGCCAAACGCCGCCCCTCGATGCTCTCGGGCGGGATGCAGCAGCGCGTCGCCCTGGCGCGGGCGCTGGTCAACCTGCCGAAAGTGCTGCTGCTGGACGAGCCGCTCGGCGCCCTCGACCTGAAGCTGCGCAAGGAACTGCAGGTGGAGCTGAAGCGGATCCAGCGCGACGTCGGCATCACCTTCGTCTACGTCACCCATGACCAGGAGGAGGCGCTGACGATGAGCGACCGGATCGCGGTGATGAACCGCGGCCGGGTCGAGCAGGTGGCGGTGCCGGCGGAGGTCTACGACCGCCCCGCCACGACCTTCGTCGCCGGCTTCATCGGCGTCTCCAACCTGATGCCGGCGACGGTGACGGGCTCGGCGGAGATCAAGCTCGACCAGGGGCAGACGATCTCCACCCACACCGACGGCTTCTCGCCCGGCGACCGCTGCCACGCGGTGGTGCGCCCGGAGAAGCTCCGGGTCGAGCTGAGCGAAAACGGGAACGCTCCCACCGGCCGGCCGCGGGTCGAGGGGATCGTCGCCAGCTCGCTCTACCTGGGGACGGCGACGCAGATCGCCGTCGACCTCGGCGAGGGCGTGCGGATGACCGTCCTCGTCCCCAACGCCGACGAGTCCGAGCGCCAGCGCCTCCCCGGCGGCGGCGCCCGCGTGGCGCTGAGCTGGGAGCCCGAGCACATGCATCTAGTCCGCGAGTCGCCGCGTAATGGAAGTGAGGCGACGAGCAACGACGGCGTCAGTCCCGCCGACCGGTCGCAACTGGAAACGACGCACGGAGGTTGAACCGCAGATGGTGAGCAGCGAGAACAAGCAACGCAGGAGCGCAGCCGCGGTCGCCGTCCTGGTCGCGATGGCGACGTTGGCCCTCGGGCTCGCCGCCTGCGGCGGTGGGGGCAGCGGCATCGGCGCCACCAACGAAAAGGAAGCACCCCAGGTGAAGCTCGAAGGGAAGCCCTCGGGCAGCCTGACGATCTCCAACTGGCCGCTCTACATCGACAAGGGCACGGTGCCGGCATTCGAAAAGGCCACCGGCGTCAGCGTCAAGTACATCGAAGACATCAACTCCAACGAAGAATTCTTCAACAAGATGCGACCGCTGCTGGAACAGGGCGAATCGGGCGGACGCAGCATCTTCGTCCTCGCCGACTACATGGTCGTGAAAATGCACAAGCTCGGCTACCTGCAGGAATTCGACAAGGCCGGGTTGCCGGAAGTCGAAAAGAACCTCGTCTCCAGCCTCCAGCACCCGCAGTTCGACCCCAACCGCGACTGGACGGCGCCCTGGCAGAGCGGCATGACCGGAATCATCGTCAACAAGGAAACGGCCCCGGACGTGCGCTCGATCTGCGACCTCTTCAACCCCAAGTACAAGGGCAAAGTCGACTTCCTCAACGAAGTGCGGGAAACGGTGCCGCTGGTGATGAAGTGCGAAGGGGTCGACCCCAACGAAGCCACCGAAGCGGACTGGATGAAGGCGATCGAAAAAATCAAGGGAGCGGCCGAATCGGGGCAGATCCGGCGCTTCACCGGCAACGACTACGCGCGTGATTTGACCAGCGGCGACGCGGTCGCGGTGATGGGCTGGTCGGGCGACGCCGTGCAGCTGCAGGAAGACAACCCGAACCTCGAATGGCGGATGCCGACCGAGGGCTGCATGCTCTGGTCGGAAGACATGGTGATCCCGGTCGGGGCGCCGAACCCGACCGCGGCCGAGGCGTTCATGAACTACGTCTACGAACCGGAACACCAGGCCAACATCGCCGAATACGTCAACTACGTGACCCCGGTCGAAGGCGTGAAGGAAATCCTCGCCAAGCGGGAACCGGCGCTGGCCGAAAACCAGCTGATCTTCCCCAGCGCCTCCTTCACCAAGAAGTGCTCGGGGACGCCGGTGCTCGAAGGTGAAGAGGAACAGAAGGTGATCAAAGCCTTCGACGCCGTGCTCAACGGGTGAGCTAGATGCTGCGACGCCGGATCGTCCCCTACTTCCTGCTCGGGCCGGGGACGATCTGGCTCGTCCTCTTCTTCGTCGTCCCGCTCTACTACATGGCGGAACTCTCGCTCTGGTCGGGGGTGATCGGCGAATTCGAATTCAGCTGGAACTGGTCGAACTACAGCGAAGCGCTCTCGGCCTACGACACCCAGTTCCTCCGCTCCTTCTACTACGCCGGGGCGGCGACGCTGCTGGCGCTGGTGATCTCCTACCCCCTCGCCTACGCGATCGCCTTCAAGGCGGGGCGCTGGCGCAACCTGATGCTGTTCGCGGTCGTCGCGCCCTTCTTCACCACCTACCTGATCCGGACGATCGCCTGGGAGACGATCCTCTCCGACGAAAGCCCGGTGACCGAATTCCTCCATGCGATCGGGCTGGCGCCGAGCGGCCACATCCTCGCCACCAGCTGGGCGGTGATCGCCGGCCTCACCTACAACTTTCTCCCGTTCATGATCCTGCCGATCTACGCCAGCCTGGAGCGGATCGACGTGCGGCTGATCGAGGCGGCGAAGGACCTCTACAGCTCGGCCGCGCAGAGCTTCTGGCGGGTGACGCTGCCGCTCTCGGCCCCGGGGATCGTCGCCGGCACCCTGCTGACCTTCATCCCCGCCGCCGGCGACTACGTCAACGCCCAGTTCCTCGGCGGCGCCGGCAACCGGATGATCGGCAACGTGATCCAGTCGCTCTACCTGAGCCAGTCCGACTACCCCTCGGCGGCGGCCCTCTCCTTCGTGCTGATGGCGCTGATCATGATCGCCGTCGTCGTCTACATCAAATTCGCCGGCTCGGAGGCGCTGATGGGAGAGGAGGCGCGATGAGCGGGGAGAGCGGCGCCGCGCGCGCCTGGCGCTGGCTGCGCGAGCACGCGATCAACATCGTCGCCGCCCTGGTGGTGGTCTACCTGCTGCTGCCGATCGCGGTCATCCTGCTCTTCTCCTTCAACAATCCGCAGGGCCGCTACAACTACACCTGGGTCGGCTTCACCTTCGATCACTGGGCCCATGCCTTCAGCAGACCGGAACTGAACGAAGCGCTAGTGACCAGCCTCAAACTGGCGCTGCTGGCGACGCTGATCTCGACGATCGTCGGGACGATGATGGCGCTGGCGCTGGTCCGCCACAAGTTCTTCGGCCGGCGCCTGGCGAACTTCCTGATCGTGATCCCGATGGCGACGCCCGAGGTCGTGATGGGGGCGGCGCTGCTCTCCTTCTTCCTCATCGTCGGCACCTTCACCCTCGGGTTCGAGACGCTGCTGATCGCCCACGTGATGTTCTGCATCAGCTTCGTCGTCGTGGTGGTGCGGTCGCGGCTGATCGGCTTCGACCGCAGCCTCGAGGAGGCGGCGCGCGACCTCGGGGCGAGCTCGTTTACGACCTTCCGCCTCGTCACCCTGCCGCTGATCTTTCCCGGCATCTTCGGCGGCGCGATGCTCGCCTTCGCCCTCTCGATCGACGACTTCGTCATCTCCAACTTCAACTCGGGCACCACCGTCACCTTCCCCCTCTACATCTTCGGCGCCGCCCAGCGCGGCATCCCGGTCGAAGTCAACGTGATCGCGATGATCCTCTTCAGCGTCACCGTCGCCGCCATGGGCTTCGCCACCTGGCAGCAGCGGCGAGCGGAAAAGATGGCCAGCGTGAGGCCGGAGCAGGAGGGGATCATCGCGATCCCGGCCGGGGCGCCGGCGGCGACCTAGGGACCCTCCAGCAATCCCAATAGCGACGTCGACTTCCTTGTCGTCGAGCCGGAGGTCGCTAATGAGGCTGAGGAGTCGGTGCGTCTCCATCGCACTCTGCGCGATCTGCGGGTGCCAGCCGATGTCATCGTCGTCGGTCGCAACTACGCCGAACGCTGGCGAGAGGTGCGTGGAGGCCTCGTTCACGCAGCCCTCTCGCAGGGCCGGGTTCTAGCCGGATGAGCGCCACGCCGGACCTGCCCGGCGATCTCCTTTCTCTTGCCCGGGAGGATCTCGCTGCAGCCGAAGCGCTGGATCGGGCTTCGCTCGATTTCCTAGCCCCAGATTCAGCGACCGATGTGGAAGCCGATCAGCTCGGGGACCTTCGCTACGGCTGAGGAGACGAGGCCGGGCTGGTGGCCCTGCATCTCGGCCTGCTCTTTCCTGAGGATCCCTCGGCGGATCGATTCGCCGCCGAGCCAGTGGAAGGGCTCGGGGGGAAGGCGGGGGGTTTGGTCGTCTATGAAGGCGAGGCGAGCGGGCGCGTCGTCGCGGTCGAGGGCCAGCGAGGCGAGGGTGCGGCCGACCATGTTCGAGGGGCCGACGCCGTTGCCGGTGTAGCCGGCGGCGACCCAGGCGCGGCCGGGCGCGAGGGTGCGGACCGCCGGCAGGTGAGTCGGCGAGGCATCGATCGGGCCGCCCCATGCGTGGGTGAGGCGGCGGCCTCGCAGGGCCGGGAAGTAGTCGTGCAGGTGCTCGGCGGCGGCGGCGATCACCGCGGCGTCGAGCTCGGCGCGGCCCCGCGTCCGCGCCCCCATCGCGATCCGGCCGCCGCCCCAGCCGAAGGCGATGCGGCCGTCGGGGGTGGTGCGGAAGTAATGCAGGAGCGAGCGCGAGTCGGTGATGCACTCGCCGCCGGTCCAGCCGATCTCCTCCAGCACGTCGGGGACCGGCTCGGTGAGGACGATGTGGGAGGAGGCGACGGTGAGGCGGTCGCGCAGGGGACCCCGCCGGCCCTTGGCGGCGGCGCCGATCGCCAGCACCCCGCGGCCGGCGCGGAGGGAGGCGGCGGCGGTGCGCGCTTCGACCCCCTCGCCCGCCGCGCGGAACGACCGGACCGTCGAGGACTCATAAATCTCCACCCCCGCTTCGATCAGCTTCTCTCGCAGCCCCAGCGCCAAGCGAGCCGGCTGCACCGTCGCCGAGGTCGGGGAGACGGCGCCGGCGCGGAAGGCGGGGGACTGGCAGCGTTCGGCAATCTCGGCCTCGCTCAGCGGCTGCAGCATCTCCGGTACGCCGAGCTCGCGGCAGGCGGCGAGGGCGCGAGCCCAGGCGCCGTCGTGGGCCGGCGCGGTCGAGACCTGCACGTAGCCGGCGGGGCGGAACCAAGCATCGACCTCGCGCTCCTCGCAGAAGCGCTCGATCCGGCCGACCGCCTCCTGCGCCGCGTGCGCGGTCGCCAGCGCCTCCTCATCCCCCCAGCGGTCGCGCATCGAAGCGAGCGAGAACCACATTCCATTGCAGAACCCCCCGTTGCGACCGCTGGGCCCGTGCCCGCAGACCGGCTCGGCCTCGAGCAGGACGACCCGCGCCTCGGGCTCGAGCTGCCGCACGTACCAGGCGGTCCACATCCCGGTGTAGCCGCCGCCGAGGACGAGGACGTCCGCCGCGAGGTCGCCGGTAAGGCTGGGCCGGGGCTCGGGCTCGCCCGCCTCCTCGATCCAGTAGCCCAGACGCGTGTGGCGCATCCCCCGATTCTCCAGCAAGCCCAGCCGCGGATCTGTCCAAAGATCCGCCGGGAAATTGTCCAGGCCAAAGCGGTCGGGTCCGTAGACTCGCCCCGATGTCGGATTCGGGTCAGGAGTCGACTCCCTACGTCGACGCCCTGCTGGCCTACGCGGAGCTGGAGACGGGACGGTTCCAGGTCCCCGGCCACAAGGGCGGCCTCGGTGCCGACCCGGCGATGGTCGAGCTGGTCGGCGAGATCGGCCTGCGCAACGACATTCCCTCGGTCACCGAAGGAGTCGACATCGGCCCTGAACCGACCCCTTTCCAGCAGGCACAGGAACTGGCCGCCGAGGCCTGGGGGGCGGCGCGCTCCTGGTTCCTGATCAACGGCGCCTCGCAGGGCAACCACGCCACCTGCATGGCGCTGGCCCATCTCGGCAACCGGGTGGTGGTCCAGCGCAACGTCCACTCCTCGGTGATCGACGGCCTGGTGCTGAGCGGCATGCGGCCGACCTTCGTCGCCCCCGAGCTCGACCCCGAGCTGGGGATCGCCCACGGGCTCACCCCGGACTCGCTGGCGGCGGCGCTGGACGAAACCCCGGAGGCGGTGGCGGCGATGGTCGTCTCCCCCACCTACTTCGGCGCCTGCGCCGACGTCGCCGCCCTGGCCGAGGTGGCGCACTCGCGCGGGGTGCCACTGGTCGTCGACGAGGCCTGGGGCGCGCACCTGCACTTCCACCCGGACCTGCCGCCGGACGCGCTCGCCTCCGGCGCCGACCTCGTCACCTCCTCGACCCACAAGATCGTCGGCAGCCTCACCCAGGCGGCGATGCTCAACCTGGGGCGCGGCGGGCGGATCGACGCGGCTATCGTCGACCGCTGCGTCAGCCTGGTCGAGACGACCAGCCCCAGCGGCCTCCTCTCCGGCTCGCTCGACGCGGCGCGGCGGCAGATCTACGTCCACGGCGAGGGGCTGCTGGGGCAGGCGCTCGAGGCGATCGCGAAGACGCGCGAGCGGATCCGGGAGATCCCCGGCCTCGACGTGCTCGACGAGCGGCTGGTCGGCGGCCCAGGCGTGGCGGGATGGGACCCGATGCGGCTCGGGATCGACGTGCGGGGGACCGGCTCCTCGGCTCAGCGCCTCTGGAAAACCGCCTTCCACCTGGCGAACCTCGACCTCGAGCTCTACTCGGGCAACGTCGTCGTCGCCATCTTCGGCGTCGGCGAGAACGCCGAGGTCGCCGGCGAGCGCTTGGTGGAGGGACTGCGCAAGGCGGTCGCGGAGCTGGAGGAAACGCCGGGGGCGCCGGACGAGAAGCTGGCGCCGGCGCCGCCCTGGGGCGAGCTGGTGCTGACCCCGCGCGAAGCATTCCTCGGGCCGCAGGAGGTCATTCCCTTCGACGGCGCCGGCGGGCGGATCGCCGCCGAGGGGCTCGCCGCTTATCCCCCTGGGATTCCAAATGTGCTCCCAGGCGAGCGCCTGACGCCCGAGACCCTGGACTTCATACGAGAAAGTCTCGCCCACGGCGGCTACGTCCGCGGCGGTTCGGACCGGGAGCTGAAGACGCTTCGGGTAGCCCGTTAGGCTCAGGCCGTGTCCAGCTTCGACTCCATCGCGGGTTTGCCGCTTCGAATTGATGGCTGTGAGTTCGAGGGGTTGAGCATCACTCTTGGCTCCTTCGAACGGCTGACGACGATCGTCAGGTTGCGAGGGGATGGTCAGGAGGGGATCGGCGAGGACGTGGTCTACGACGCGATCGACCACATCGGCCAGCAGGATCACGGGCCGCCGCAGGGGCTGACCGGCAAGTTCGACTTCGCCGGGTTCTCCGACCGGCTCGAGGAGATCGACCTCTTTCCGGCCGGCGAGCCGGTGCGCGAAGACGTCTCCCGCGACTACCGCCGCTGGGCCTTCGAGTCGGCGGCGCTGGACCTGGCGCTGCGCCAGGCCGGCACCAACCTCGCCGCCGCTCTCGACCGCGAGCCGCAACCGGTGAACTTCGTCAACTCGATGCGCCTCGCCGGCTTCGAAGAGGGCAAGCGCTCCTCGATCGAGCCGCTGCGGAAGCGGCTCGCCGTCTACCCGACGCTGCGCTTCAAGCTCGACCCGACCAACGATTGGGACGACGAGCTGATCGCGGCGCTGGTCGAGACCGGGGCGGTCGACTCGCTCGACCTCAAGGGCTTCTACAAAGGCACGCCGGTCGATGTCGAAACCGATCCCGGGCTCTACGCGAAGCTGATCGGGGCCTTCCCCGACGCCTGGCTCGAGGACCCCGACGTCAACGAGGAGACGAAGCCGCTGCTCGACCCGGTCCACGAGCGGGTCACCTGGGACGCGCCTATCCACTCGATCGCCGACGTCGAGGCGATGCCCTGGTCGCCGCCCAAGACGGTCAACGTCAAGCCCTCGCGCTTCGGGCCGATCCGCAACCTCTTCGCCGCCTATGACTACTGCGAGGAGCGCGGCATCGGCGCCTACGGCGGCGGCCAGACCGAGCTCGGCCAGGGACGCGGGCAGATCCAGTACCTCGCCTCGATCTTCCACCCGGACACGCCCAACGACGTCGCCCCGGGCGGCTACAACGACCCCGAGCGCGCAACGAAGCCCGGCCTGCCGACCAGTCCACTCGAGCCGGCGATAGAGGAGACCGGCTTCCGCTGGAAGCTCTAGGGTCGTCGCACCACCGAAAAGGAGCCGAGATGCCCGACAAGTCTTTCGCCGACGCCCTCAACGAGCAGATCTCCAACGAGTTCGCCGCGCACCAGCAGTACGTGGCGGCCGCCGTCTACTACGACGCCGAAACCCTCCCCCGCCTCGCCGCCTTCTTCTACCGCCAGGCGCTGGAGGAGCGCGAGCACGCGATGATGATGATCCGCTACCTGCTCGACGTCGGCGAGGAGGTGCGGATCCCGGACATCAAGGCCCAGCAGACCAGCTTCGAGGACGGCAGCGCCCCGGTGCGGATGGCGCTCGAGCAGGAGCGGCGAGTCAGCAGCGAGATCTTCGCCCTCTTCGAGCTCGCCCGCGAGCTCAAGGACTACCGGGCCGAGCAGTTCCTGCAGTGGTTCGTCAAGGAGCAGGTCGAGGAGGTGGCGCTGATGAGCGACCTGCTCAACGTGGTCGAGCGCTCGAAGGACAACCTGCTGCTGGCCGAGGACTACATCGCCCGCGAGAAACTCGGCGAAGAGGGCGGCGGCGACCCAACTGCGCCGCCGGTGGCTGGCGGGTAGCCCTCCTAGGCCAAGGCGGCGACTAGACGAAACATTTCGAGGCTCATGCGCGGCTTTAGCCGAGCCAGCCGGCGCGCTTGCGCATCGTCTTGAGGCGGCGGAACTCGGCGATGTCCTCGCGCAGGGCGACCGGCGCCGGCGCGGGGAGGAGGCGGGCGGGAAGGGGCGACTCGGTCACCTCGCCTTCCTGGGCGGTCACCCGATAGGCGCGGGCGCCGCGGCGGGCGGTGAGAGCCGAGGGCGCTCCCTCCCCCTCCCAGAGCAGGCCGGCGTAGTCGTCTAGCCCGTAGCCGCTCGGCATCCCCTCGCCGACGGCGTCGAGGTAGGCGGCGCGGCGCTCGGGCTCGTCGTTGTAGTGGACGCAGAGGCTGCCGCGGAGGAGGCCGAGACCGGTGGCGGCCAGCGGCTTGCCGGAGGACTTGGTGATCCCCGCTTCGAACCAGCACATCGCCCCGGCGCTCTGGCCGGCGAGGACGATGCCCTGCCGCCAGGCGAGACCGAGGATCGAGGCGACGTCGTGCGCCTCCCAGACCGCCAGCAGGTTGACCATGCTGCCGCCGCCGACGTAGATCAGGTCCTGGGAGAGGAGGTGGTCGCGCAGCGCCAGCGGCCGTCGCCCCAGCCGGAAGAGGGAGACGTCGGAGGGGTCGCAGGAGCGCTCGCCGAAGGCGGCGTAGAAGCTGGCGATCTGCTCGGAGGTGTCGCCGCTGGCGGTCGGCAGGATGCAGAGCCGCGGCCGGCTGCCGCCGCGCTCGCCCGCCAGCCGCAGCAGCAGCTCGCAGACGGCCCGGTCCGCGGGTCGCGAGCTGAACTCGTGCCCGCCGAGGGCGAGGACGCGGCGCACCGGCGTCGTCGCGGCGGGAAGGCGCCCGTCGGCGCCCATCAGGCGGCCGGGGCGGTCGAGAGCGCCTCCGGCAGCGGGGCGGCCGGGTCCTGCTCCCGGTCTCCCAGATAGGCGGTCGCGATCTGCATCTCGACCACCCGCCGCCCGGCGACGTCGAGCCGGTAGCCGCGCGCCTGCGGCCGCGAGGCGACCACCCGGCTCAGCTCTTCGCCGCAGAAGTGGAGGGCGGCGCCGTCCTCGGCCGCGTAGCCGCCCCGCATCCCTTCGCGCAGGAAGCGGTGGTAGGCCTCGCTGCGCCGCCCGCCGCGCTCGTAGTGGACGCTGTTGCTGAAAGGCAGCAGCCCCAGCCCGCGCACCCGCCGCGGCTCTCCGTGGAAGCCGCTCACCGCTTCCTCGAACCAGCAGAGCGAGCCGGCGGAGAGGCCGCAGAGGATCACCCCGGCTTCCCAGGCCTCACGCAGGATCGAGTCGATCCCGTGCGCGCGCCAGACCCCGAGCAGGCTGACGACGCTGCCGCCGCCGACGTAGATCAGGTCCTGAGAGAGGAGGTGGCGGCGCAGGTCGGAGGGGCCCTGCTCGCGGCGGAAGAGCGAGATGTGGCTGGCCTCGCAGCGGTGGGCGGCGAAGGCGCGGTAGAAGCGGACGACGTAGTGGTCGGCGTCGCCGCTGGCCGAAGGCAGGAAGCAGACGCGCGGCCGCTCCGCCCTGGTCAGGCCGAGCACGTAGTCGTCGAGCAGCGGGTTGCCCGACTCCATCGAAAAGCCGCCGCCGCCGAAGGCGAC
The DNA here is from genome assembly GCA_051961435.1 of Solirubrobacterales bacterium. Lineage (GTDB taxonomy): Bacteria > Actinomycetota > Thermoleophilia > Solirubrobacterales > 70-9 > VAYN01. The sequence continues at coordinate 5,775 of JBQCDH010000040.1, read as the reverse complement.
GATCTGGCGCTCTGCCGTCTTCATCGGCAGATGTTCGCCGCGCCGAGCGCGAACGTCGTTGTACAGGGGTCCGAAGTTCCCCGCCTCCGGGTCGCCCGCCTGTACAGCGCTAGGAGGGATTGGCGAAACCAAGCCCTCCTACTGGACGACGAAGGCGCGCCGCAGCTTGTTGCGCGCCCGGTGCAGCCGCACCTTCACGGTCCCTTCCGGGATGCCGAGGCGACGGGCGATCGTCGCCTGCGTCAGATCTTCCTCGTAGCGCATCTCGAGCAGGCGGCGGTCGCGTTCGCTGAGGCCCGCCAGCGCCGCGTGCAGATCGGCCGACTCGACCGTCGCCAGCACGCGCTCGTCCTCGGCCCCCTCCTGCAGATCGATCATCGATGTCGGGTCGGGCCGGACCCGCGCGTGCGTCCGGAACGCCTCGTTGCGGACGATCGCCGCCAGCCACTGGATTTTGCGCTCGGAATCGCGCAGGGTCGAGCGCCGACGCCAGGCCCGGAGCAAGGCATCCTGAGCTATGTCTTCGGCTTCGCTCGGATTGCTCGCGTAGCGATACGCCAATCGAAGACAGACCCTGTGCGCCTCACCCCACTCCCAGCCATCGTCGTTCCCGCGGCGATGCTCAATCGGAGTGTTGATTAAGCGAACCTAACCGAGCAGTGCCGGAAATTGCCAGCTCAGAGCAAAAAACTGTCCTGAACTTGCGCAGGCTTTTGGCCCTTGTGGCCAAAAGCAAGGTCGAAACGGCTTCGTCCTGAAGGCTCAGGGGACGGGAGTCAGCCGCGCGAAGTAGCCGAACCAGTTGCCGGAGCGCTCGACCAGCTCGAGCCCGGCCTCGGTGCCCAGCCGCTGCAGGTTGGCACGGGTGGTGAAGTGCGGGTCGCCGAAGAGCTCGCCGACGACGAGGCGGCCGCCGGGTTTGAGGACGCGGCGGATCTCGCGCAGGGCGCCGGCGCGATCGGGGATCTCGCCGAGGACGGCGGTGAGGACCACGGCGTCGAGCGAGCCGTCCTCGTGGGGAAGGCTCGTCGCATCCCCCTGGGTCGGCACCAGGTTCCGCAGCCCCCGCTCCCCGGCGGCGCCCATCACGTGGTCGAGGAACTCCCGCTGCAGGTCGAACAGCTCCAGGGTTCCCTCCGGCCCGACCCATTCGGCCAGCTCGAGGCTGTAGTAGCCGGTGCCGACGCCGATCTCCAGCAGCCGCTCCCCCGGCTCGGGCCGCAGCACCGAGCGCAGGCGCTCGCGGGTGATGAGCGGATGCGGCGCTTCGACCCAGAACCGCTGGCCGTAAGGGCAGGCGGAGGGGTTCTTGCGCCACCAGAGCGCCGCCGCCAGCGTCGCCGCGGCGGCCGCGGCGAGCAGGTGTCGCGGGCGCACGAGCCTAGCCGCCGAAGCCGACCCGGTGCTCGCCGGACTCGACCCGCACGAAGGCGACCTTGCCGAGGTAGAGGGCGATCGTGCCCTCCTCGGTGTGGAGGTCGTGCCAGCCGCCCTGCTCCAGTCGCTGCCGGAGGTCCCTCAGGTCCTCGTCGGAGAGCCGGGTGGAGATCACCTGTCCCCCCTCGAAGCCGATCTCGACGCGCTGCGCTTCCGCCATCAGTGACCTCCCGCGGGTTCGACGATCTCGGTCAGCACTCCCCCGGTCGAGCGGGGGTGGAGGAAGGCGACGCGGCTGTCGCGGATGCCGGTCCGCGGCTCGGAGTCGATCAGCCCGATTCCGGCGGCGGCGATCCGCTGCAGCGCCGCGTCGATGTCGTCGACCGCGTAGGCGACGTGGTGCAGCCCGGCGCCGTTCTTGGCCATGAACTTGCCGACCGGCGTGTCGGGGCCGAGCGGCGCCAGCAGCTCGACGTGCCCGTCGCCGACGTCGAGCAGAACCGCCTCGACCCCCTGCGACTCGACCGTCTCGCGGTGGGCGAGCTCCATCTCGAAGCCGTCCCGGTAGAGGGCGAGCGCGGCGTCGATGTCCTCGACGGCGACTCCGATGTGGTCGATCCTTCCGAACACGCGGCCCAGTCTATGCGGCCGGCGGAACGGCGGTAGCCGCGCCTCCGGCATCGCCGCCCTCCTCGACCCGGAGGATCTCCTCCATCGCCGCGATCCCGATCTCGAGCTGCTCGGGCGTCGGCTCCTTCGTCGCCAGCAGGCGCTGGATCTCGCGGCCGGGGGTGTGGAAGGCCTCGGCGAGCGGGTCGCCGTGGTGGCGGTCGCTCCAGGCGAACATCTCGACCGCGAGCGAGGCGCCGGCGAGGCCTACCCCGGCGCGGGCGGCGGCGCTCGGGGTATCGACCAGCCGCTCGAGCAGGACGGTGCCGGCGGCGGAGAGCAGCATCATCGGCGCGATCAGGTTCGAGCCGCAGCGGTCGTGCTCCTTGGGGACCGCGGCGACGTCCTCGACCCCCTGCTCGTAGGCGGCGATGGCCTTGTGCTCGACCCCGTGGTAGGCGGCGAGGTCGCGGTCGGCGAGGGCGACGACGGCCGGCATCGCGCCGAGCGCCTGCACGAGGCCCTCGCGCAGCGCCGTCGCCGGCACCCGCTTGCGCAGGACCGAGGTGATGCCGAGGGTGAGCGCGGTCGCCGTGAGCACCCGGCCGTCCTCGAACGGAAGCCGGGCCGCCGGCATCCGCCGCCGCACCAGCGGCAGCACCAGCATCGCCTCGGCGAGTTTGATCGGGCCGCGCAGGCCGGGCAGTTTCGCCACCAGCCCGGGCGCCAGCTCCGGCTTGCGCTCGGAGGCAACTTCGATCGAGCCGTCGGCGGTGCGGACGGCGGCGGCCCAGTGGGTGGGGCCGTGGATCAGCAGGCCGTTGCGGAGCGCCATGCCGCCGAGGCGGAGCCGTTCGGAGCGATCGGAAGCCACGCGTCCACCATAGGTGATCGCTTCTCGCGCCCGCGGGGGGATGCAACGAGGACGCCGAGCCCAGTCCACTCGACGCCCCCGTCCCCCCTGTGCAGTGCCCGACCGGAAACCCCCAGTCCAGGTCTCCGGCCGGGTGTCGGCTCTCCCTGGCTTTTAGCTTGGGAAGCCACCCCTGAAACCCGCATGGGGCCGGGAAGTTGCGTCTCTCGCGCTACGGCCTGTCCAATTTCTTCCTGAGCTCTGCCAGACGCTCTCCCAGCTCTGCCTCGAAGCCGCGATCGGTGGGCTGGTAGAAGCGGCGGCCGCGCAGCTCCTCCGGCATCAGCGGCTGGTCGCTGACCCCGCCGGGCTCGTCGTGGGCGTAGCGGTAGCCCTCGCCGCGACCGAGCTCGGCGGCACCGGGATAGTGGGCGTCGCGCAGGTAGTCGGGCGGCGTCTTGGCGCCGTTGGCGCGGACCTCGGCGCGGGCGGCGGAGAGGGCCTTGTAGGAGGCATTGGACTTCGGCGCCAGCGCCAGGTAGACCGCCGCCTGGGCGAGGTTCAGCGCGCACTCGGGCAGCCCCACCCGGTCGACCGCGCGCGCGGCGGCGTCGGCGACCAGCAGCGCTTGCGGGTCGGCGTTGCCGACGTCCTCGGAGGCGAGGATGACCATGCGGCGGGCGATGAAACGCGGATCCTCGCCGCCCTCCAGCATCACCGCCAGGTAGTAGAGAGAGGCGTCGACGTCGGAGCCGCGCGTCGCCTTGATCCAAGCGGAGACGAAGTCGTAGTGGCGGTCCCCCTGGCGGTCGTAGTCGAGCGCCTTGCGCTGCAGCGCGTCCTCGACCGCGGCGACGTCGACTTCGCCGTCGGCCCGCTCGACCGCTCGCTCGAGGCCCGAGAGCGCGACCCGGGCGTCGCCGCCGCTGCGCTTCGCCAGCATCGCCAGCGCCTCCTCGCCGACCGGCGGCGGCTCGGCGATCCCCCGCTCCGGGTCGCCCAGCGCCCGGCGCAGCAGCGCTTCCACCTGAGCCGGCTCGAGCGGGCGCAGCTCGTAGATCTGAGCCCGCGAGAGCAGGGCCGAGTTGACCTCGAAGTAGGGGTTCTCGGTGGTCGCCCCGATCAGCGTCAGCGTCCCGTCCTCGACCGCCGGCAGCAGCGCGTCCTGCTGGGCCTTGTTGAAGCGGTGGATCTCGTCGAGGAAGAGGATCGTCGGCCTCCCGTTCGCCTTCCGCCGCTCCCGCGCCCGCGCGATCACGCCGCGGATCTCGGCTTTGCCGGCGTTCACCGCCGACTCCTCCTCGAAGGCTCCCTGCGCCCCGGCGGCGGCGATCCGCGCCAGCGTCGTCTTCCCGGAGCCGGGCGGCCCGTAGAGGATCGCGCTGTGCGGCCTGCCGCTCTCGATCGCGCTCCGCAGCGCCGACCCCGGCCCGAGGACGTGCTCCTGCCCGATCACCTCGTCGAGCGAGCGCGGGCGCATGCGAACGGCGAGGGGGGCGTCGGCTGGGGGTGTATCTGGCCCCCCGTCGCCTATCGGTCCCGTATCGAAGAGTTGGTCGGCCACTGGACGATCGCTAAACAGCGATCGGCTTACCGGAGGAATCCCGAGTCTCGATACGAGCGCCACCGCTGGGGTCGGGATCGATCAGCGGCTCCCTGCCATCGGGATAGATCAGCACGACGGGGTCTCCTCGCAGCAAAGTCCTCGTTGCCATCCGATCGTGTTCGGGGTGCTCGATTTCGATGAAATGGGTGCGATTGGGATAACGGTCAAATCGATCAGGCTCCTGACCCCAGGCAATCATCTTCTGGGTGGTGAGGGGCAATGCAGCTTTCCCTTTCATGAGTTCCGCCATTGTTCCACGATCTCCTTGGCCCTCTTCCGGGCTTCGTCATTGGCCACGGCCATCGCCTCGTTGATCGATTCGAATTCGAGAATCACCGGCGGCGATATCGAACGCGTACGCCCGGTTCGATTTCGTCGAGTACTTCTCGCGGGGTGGCAACCACCTCCTTCCGAGGGCGTGGAAGCCGAGCCTCTCCCCCCTTGAGCCCGCGTAGAATCCGCAAGATGGAGAGCGCAACCGCAGTTCCGACGCCCGCGTCCACCTCGACCCTGGAGTCGTTCAACCCCGCCACCGGCGAGCTGGTCGGGGCGGTGCCGACGATCGTGCCGGAGGAAGTGCAGGGGGTGGTCGACGACGTGGCGCGGATCCAGCCCGCCTGGGCGGAGCTGCCGGCGAAGACGCGCGCGGCCTACATGAAGCGCGCCGCCGAGGCGCTGCTCGACGACATCGACGAGATCGCCCGGCTGCTGAGCAGCGAGCAGGGCAAGCCGCTGACCGAGGCCTACACGATGGAGCTCTTGCCGACGGTCGACGCGCTGCACTGGTGCGCGAAAGCGGGCCCGAAGATCCTCGCCGACGAGAAGGTGCCGATGACGCAGGCCTTCACGCTCTCCAAGAAAGGCCGCTTCTCCTACGAGCCGATCGGCGTGGTCGGCGTCATCGCCCCCTGGAACTATCCGTGGTCGATCCCCTTCGGCGAGGTCGCGATCGCGCTGATGGCCGGCAACGGCGTCGTCCTCAAGCCGGCGAGCCTGACCCCGCTGATCGGCGACCGGATCCGCCAGACGTTCGAGAAGGCGGGCCTGCCGGAGGGCCTGATCAGGACCGTCCATGGCGGCGGCCGGATCGGCGACGCCCTGGTCAAGTCGACCGCGGGCAAGATCTTCTTCACCGGCTCGGTGGAGGTCGGTCGCAAGGTCGGCGTGGAGTGCGCGAAGCGCCTCAAGGGCTCGGTGCTAGAGCTCGGCGGGAAGGATCCGCAGATCGTCTGCCCGGACGCCGATCTCGCCAATGCGGTCTCGGGCGCCGTCTGGGGCGGGTTCGCGAACGCGGGGCAGACCTGCTCGGGGATCGAGCGGGTCTACGTTG
>JBQCDH010000039.1:0-16753 GCA_051961435.1 Solirubrobacterales bacterium | reverse complement strand
GGGGCGGGGGGGGCGGGGGGGGGGCCCGGGTTGTTGCACCAAATACTTGGGCCCGGGTGGGCCCCCCCCCGGCACCCCCTCACCCCTCAAGCAACGGCGAGGTCGCTGAAGCGGTGCATCTCCGCCGCCGGCACCTTGGCGTGAACCAAGACCCCGTCGGCGCGGTCGGTCCGCTCGAGGTCGCCGGCCACCTCGTGCAGCTCGTGCAGCCGGCCGCCCTCCGAATAGGGGATCAGCAGCTCGACCTCGGTCAGCGTCTCCGCGAAGGCGGCCTCGACGCGCTCGCGCAGCTCGTCCAGGCCCAGCGCCTCCTGGGCTGAGATCGACACCGCCTCGGGATGGTCGAGCGCGGCCTCGCTGCGCTCCTCCTCGCTCAGCAGGTCCACCTTGTTGAAGACGAGCAGGCGCGGCTTGTCGCCGGCGCCGATCTCCTCCAAGACCTCGTCCACCGCCTGCATCGCGGCCAGTCGCCGCTCCTCCGGCGCCGAGGCGTCGACGACGTGGAGGATCAGGTCGGCCAGCACCGTCTCCTCCAGGGTCGCCTTGAAGGCCTCGACCAGCTGGTGGGGCAGCTTCTCGATGAAGCCGACGGTGTCGGTCAGCAGGTAGTCGCGGCCGGAGAGCTCGAAGGCGCGGGTGGTGGGGTCGAGCGTATGGAAGAGGCGGTCGCGGACCTCGACCTCGGCCCCGGTCAGCGCGTTCAGCAGCGTCGACTTGCCGGCGTTGGTGTAGCCGGCGAGGGCGACCCGCGGCAGCGAGGAGCGCTCGCGGCGGGCGCGCATGACGCCGCGGTTGCGCTCGAGCCGGTCGAGGCGGCGGCGCAGGGCGGCGATCCGGTTGCGGGCGAGGCGGCGGTCGGTCTCGATCTGGCTCTCGCCCGGCCCCCTGGTGCCGATGCCGCCGTCGATGCGGCCGGCGCCGAGGCGCTCGAGGTGGGTCCAGAGGCCCCGCATGCGGGCCATGTTGTATTCGAGCTGGGCCAGCTCGACCTGCAGCTTGCCCTCGGCCGAGTGGGCGTGGTCGGCGAAGATGTCGAGGATCACCGCGGTGCGGTCGATCACCGGCACCCCCAGTGCCGCCTCGAGGTTGCGCTCCTGGCGCGGCGCCAGTTCGTCGTCGCAGGCGACCAGGTTGGCGCCCGACGCCTTGATCTCCCGTTTCAGCTCCTCGAGCCGGCCGCGGCCGAAGTAGCGGTCGGGATCGGGCTGCGGGCGCTGCTGGGTCGCCTCGCCGGCGGTGGCGACGCCGGCCGTGCGCAGCAGCTCCTTCAGCTCCGCCAGCGGCTCCCCGTCGGCGCGGCCGTCGACGATGCCGATCGCCAGCGCCCGCTGGCGGGCGCGCCGGTTCGAGACGCCGGCACCGTTGCCCGTCCCGCCGTAGCGGGTCTGGGCCGTTCTGCCGTTTCTCGAACTCTGCACTCAAAGGAATTGTAAGCGTGGGCCTCGGCCGGATAGGGTTCCTCTCGTGAAGGTCTTCCTCACCGGCGGCACCGGCTTCATCGGCGGCGAGGTGGTGCGCCAGCTGCGCGCGCGCGGCGACGAGGTCGCCTGCCTGGTGCGCACCCCCGGCAAAGCGGCGCGGCTGACCGAGCTCGGCTGCGAGCTGGTCCCGGGCAACCTCGGCGACGAGACGGCGATCCGCGAAGGGATGGAGGGGTGCGACGCGGTGATCCACGCCGCCGCGGTCTACGAGGTCGGGATCCCCGCCTCGCAGCGCCCGGCGATGCGCGAGGCCAACGTCGGCGGCACCGAACGGGTGCTGAGCGCGGCGCTGGAGACGAAGATCCCCAAGGTCGTCTACGTCTCCACCGTCGGCGTCTTCGGCAACACCCACGGCCAGATCGTCGACGAGTCCTACGAGCACCCCGGCAAGGACTTCACCTCCGCCTACGAGGAGACCAAGTGGGAAGCCCACCAGGCGGCGAAGCGGCTGATCGGGGAAGGGCTGGCCTGCACGATCGTCCAGCCCGGCGGCGTCTACGGGCCCGGCGACACCTCCTCGGTCGGCCGGCTGCTGAACCAGTTCCTCGCCGGGAAGATGCCGCTGATGCCGTTCCCCGAGCTGGGGATCTGCCTCTCGCACGTCGAGGACATCGCCGGCGGCATCCTCCTCGCCCTCGACAAGGGCAAGGCCGGCGAGACCTACGTGATCAGCGGCCCGGCGACGACGATCCGCGAGGCGATCGGCGTCGTCGCCGACGTCACCGGCCGCAAGCCCCCGCGGGGCGCGATCCCGACGCCGCTGATGAAGGCGATGATCCCGATCGGGCCGCTGGTCGGGAAAGTGATGGGGCAGCCGCCGAACCTGCGCGAGCTGATCTCCTCGGCCGACGGGGTCACCTTCTGGGCCGGCTACGACAAGGCCAAAGCCGAGCTCGGTTACGAACCGCGCGGGCTCGAGCAGGGGCTGCGGGACATGCTCGCCGCCGAAGGCCGTCTCTCTGCATAAGCTGCGCCGGTGCGCGTGATCGACGTCATGCACCTGGGGCGGCCGCATGTGATCGGGTGCTGGGAAGTGGACGGGGCGCTCGTGGATCCCGGACCTGAGTCCTCGCTCTCGACGGTGATCGAGGCGATCGGGGGCGAGCGGCCGCGGGCGGTGTTGCTGACGCACATCCATCTCGACCATGCGGCGGCGACGGGGGCGATGGTGCGGCGGTGGCCGGAGCTGGAGGTCTATGTCCACGAGCGCGGCGCGCCCCACCTGATCGACCCCTCGAAGCTGCTGGCGAGCGCCGAGCGGCTCTACGGCGACAAGCTCACCTATCTCTGGGGGGAGATCCTGCCGGTGCCGGAGGCCAACGTCCGGCCGCTTGCCGGCGGCGAGACCGTGCTGGGGATGCGGGTCGCCTACACCCCCGGCCATGCCTCCCACCACGTCTGCTACTTCCACGAGGAGAGCGGCACCGCCTTCGTCGGCGACGTCGCCGCCTGCCGCATCCCGCCCTCGAACCTCGTCCTGCCCCCCACTCCCCCGCCCGACATCGACGTCGAGACCTGGGAGGCATCGCTGGACGCCGTCGCCGCCTGGTCGCCGCGGCGCCTCGCCCTCACCCATTTCGGCGCCGTCGAGGACGACGTCCCCGGCCACATCGAGAAGGTGCGGGCGAAACTGCGCCTGGAGGCCGACCTCGCCCGCCGCATGCCCCACGAGCAATACGACGGGGAGCTGGAGCGGCGCCTCCGCGCGCAGCTCGCCGAGGAAGGCATGGGCGAGGAGACGGTCGAGGAGCTGCTCCAGGCCGTCCCCACCGCCTACCAGTGGGCCGGCCTCGACCGCTACTGGCGCAAGAGGGCCGAGCGCGAAGCTGCCGCCTAGGCGAGGTGCTCGCGCATGCGCTCGACCGCCTCTTCGATCCGCTCGTCGGGCGTGGTCAGGGCGATGCGGAAGAAGCCCTCGCCGCTCGGCCCGTACATCGAGCCGGGCGAGACGACGACGGCCGCCTCCTCGAGCACGAGCTCGCAGAAGGAGGTCGAGGTGTGGCTCTCGGGGACCGGCGCCCAGACGTAGATCGTCCCCTTCGGCGGGTTGACCTCGACGCCGATCTCGCGCAGGGCGGAGACGACGAGGTCGCGGCGGCGGGTGTAGGTCTCGTTCATCCGCTCCAGCGGGCCGCTCGGGCCCTCGAGGGCGGCGACGCCGGCCATCTGGATCGCCTCGAAGAGGCCGGAGTCGACGTTGGTCTTCAACCGCCAGTAGGTCTGAATCGCCTCGGCGTTGCCGAGGATCGCGGCGCAGCGCCAGCCGGTCATGTTGTAGCCCTTGGAGAGCGAGAAGACCTCGACGCCGACCTCCTTGGCGCCAGGCGTGGCGAGGAAGCTGGGCGCGACGTAGCCGTCGTAGGTCGTCTCCGAGTAGGCGTTGTCGTGGACGACGAGGATCTCGTGCTCCCTGGCGAAGGAGACGACCATCTCGAAGAAGCCGTCGGGGACGACCGCGCCGGTCGGGTTGTTCGGGTAGTTGACGAACATCAGCCGCGCCTCGGCGGCGACGTCGGCGGGGACGGCGCTGAGGTCGGGGGCGAAGCCCAGCTCGGGCGCCAGCGGCAGCAGCTCGGCCTTGGCGCCGGCGAGGATCGGACCGCCGGTGTAGACCGGGTAGCCGGGGTCGGAGGCCAGCGCCACGTCGCCCGGGTCGAGGAAGGCGAAGCAGAGGTTGTAGATGCACTCCTTGGCGCCGATCGCCGGGATCACCTCGGAAGCCGGGTCGATCTCGACGCCGAAGCGGCGGTCGTAGAACGCGGCGAAGGCCTGCCGGAACTCGTCGCGGCCGCGGTTGGACGGGTACTGGTGGTAAGCCGGGTTCTCGACCGCCTCCTGCATCGCCTTGACGACGTGCCCGTAGGTCGGTTCGTCGGGATCGCCGATCCCGAGGCTGATCACGTCGATCCCGGCAGCGCGCTTCTCGGCGATCTGCTGCTCGAGTTCCTGGAACTTGTAGGGAGGGATGGCCTCCAGGCGTTTGGACGGGGTGGCGATGCCCATGGGCGCGGGAATCTATGCGATCCAGATCGCCACGGCGTTACTCGCCGTCCAGCTCGGCCAGCGCCTGCACGAGCTCCGGCGAGAGCTCGCCGGCGAAGACCGGCTCGGCCCAGCCGTCGAGCCGTACGTCCAGGTCCCCCGAGATCGCCACCTGCAGCTCGCCGCCTTCGAGCTCGACGACGATCGGGCTCTGGGAGCCGCGCAGGAAGGCGGTGACGGCGGCGCCGCTGGCGCCGGTGCCCGAGGAGAGCGTCTCCCCCACCCCGCGCTCGAAGATCCGCGCCCGCACCCGGCTGCCGTCGATCGCCAGGAAGGAGACGTTGGTCCGGTTGGGGAACAAGCTGTGCCCTTCGATCCCGGGGCCGATCGCGCCGAGGTCGAGCTCGTCGAGCTCCTCGCCGACGACGATCGCGCACTGCGGGTTGCCGATCGAGACGTGTTGGAACTCCCAGTTGCGCCCGCCGGCCTCGAGCGTGCCGCGGCCGTCCTCGCCCCCCGCGGGGTAGTCCTTGGAGACGGTCGCGGCGCGCCCCATGTCGACCGAGCAGGTCAGCTCGCCGGTGATCGTCGGCCGGATCGGGCCGGCGACGGTGCCGATCGCGAACTCCTCCGCGTCGGTCCAGCCGTGGCGGCGCAGGTAGAGGATCGCCTCGCGGGCGCCGTTGCCGGAGAGCTCGGCCTCGGAGCCGTCGGGGTTGAAGATCCGCAGGTCGGCGACGAGCTCGGGATCCTCGCTGGGCGCGAGCAGCAGGATGCCGTCGGCCCCGACCCCGAAGTGCTGGTCGCAGAGCCACTCGATCCGCGTCGCGGTCAGCTCCCAGGGCAGCCGCTCCCGCTCGAGGATCAGGTAGTCGTTGCCCAGCGCCTGCCACTTCTCGAATTTCACGCGCGGCAGCCTATTGCGATCCGCTCCGCGACCTCCGCGTCGGAGAGGTCGGTGCGGTCGATCCGGCGCAGGTTGGGGACCTTGCGCATCCAGGTGAGCTGGCGGCGGGCGTAGTTGCGCGAGCGCTTCTTCATTGCCTCGGTGTCACCGGCGAGCAGCTCGTCGAAGCCGAGCGCCTTGCGGGCGGTGCGGCCGGGGCCGAGGGCGTCGGCGCGGCGGGCCTCCTCGGGGGCGCCGGCGGCGACGATCGCCTCCACCCGCGCGTCGATCCGCTCGTAGAGCCGCGCCCGGTCCATGTCGAGGCCGAAGATGGCGCTGGGATGCCGGGTCTCGGGCGACCACAGCTCCGAGCCCTCCGATTCCGGCGGGACCTTCTGCAGCGAGAGCTCGGCCAGAGCCGCCCGCAGGTAGAGGCCGGTCCCCCCCACCACGATCGGCCGCCGCCCCGCTTCCAGCGCCGCGTCGACCTCCCGGTGCGCCAGCGGCATGTAGTCGCCCACCGAGAAGTCCGCGGTGACCGGGACGAAGCCCAGCAGCCGGTGCTCGAGCCGCGCCCGCTCGGCGGCGGTTGCCGCTCCGGTCAGCGTTTCCAGCCCCTCATAGATCTGCAGGGCGTCGCAGTTGACCGCGACCGGGTCCTCGCCGCGCTCGCGCAGCAGGTCGGCGAGGGCGATCGCCACCCCCGTCTTGCCGACCCCCGTCGGGCCGAAGATCGCGACGACGTCCAAGCTCAGAGCAGCGGCGTCAGCGGGCGCGCCAGGACCCCGCTCAGGGTCTGCGAGGTCGCCGCTTCGATCTCGACCGGGACGAACTCGCCCGCGCCGGCGACCCCGTCGAAGTTGACCGCCTTGCCGTGCCGGGTCCGCCCGCGCAGCTTCGTCTCGTCGGTGCGGCTCGTCCCTTCGACCAGCACGTCGAGAGTGCGCCCGACGAAGCGCTGGGCGCGCTCGGCGGCGCGCCGCTGCACCGCCTCGACCAGCCGTTCCATCCGCTCGACCTTGACCGGGTGCGGCAGCTGCCCCTCCATCGTCGCCGCCTCGGTTTCGCGCCGCGGCGAGAAGACGAAGGTGAAGGCGCCGTCGTAGCCGACCTCCTCGACCACCTCCAGCGTCTCGGCGAAGTCGGCCTCGGTCTCACCGGGGAAGCCGACGATGATGTCGGTGGTGATCGCGCAATCGGGGACGTGCTCGCGGATCAGCGCCACCCGGTCCATGTAGCGCCGGCGGTCGTAGGTGCGGCGCATCCGTTTGAGGACGGCGCTGGAGCCCGACTGCAGCGGCAGGTGGATCTGCTCGCAGAGCGCCGGCAGCTCGGCGTGGGCGCGGATCACGTCCTCCTTCATGTCCTTCGGGTGCGGGCTGGTGTAGCGGATCCGCTCGATCCCCTCGACCGCGTCGACGCGCCGCAGCAGCTCGGAGAAGCCGATCCGCCGCTCCCGCGGCAGGTCGCGGCCGTAGCTGTTGACGTTCTGGCCCAGCAGCGTCACCTCGACGACCCCGTCGGCCGCCAGCGCCTCGGCCTCGGCGACCAGCTCGCCGGGATCGCGGCTGACCTCGCGGCCGCGGGTCGAGGGGACGATGCAGTAGGAGCAGACGCAGTTGCAGCCCTGGGAGATCTGCAGCCAGCCCTGGAACTCGCGCTCGCGCCGCGCCGGCAGGTGCCCGGAGAAGTCCTCGAACTCGAAGTAGCCCTGCGCGCTCAGCGAGTCGGAGTTGAGGAACTCGGCCAGCCTGTGGATCTGCCCCGGCCCGAAGGCGACGTCGACGAACGGGAAGCGCTCGAAGACCTCCTCCTTGACCGACTGCGCCCAGCAGCCGCCGACGCCGACGACCCGCTCCGGGTCTTCGGACTTGAGCTTCTTCGCCTGCCCCAGATGGGCGATGAAGCGGCTGTCGGCCGACTCGCGGATCGAGCAGGTGTTGAAGAGGATCAGGTCCGCCTCCTCGCGCTCGGTCGCCTCCTCGTAGCCGAGGGAGGCCAGCATCCCCCGCATCCGCTCGGAGTCGTGCACGTTCATCTGGCACCCGAAGGTGGTGACGTGGAATCGCTTCGCCATTACCCGGCAGGGTAACGGCAGCTACTTGACTACGAGCGTGCCTTCCATCCCCGCTTGGCGGTGCCCGGGGACGGAGCAGAAGAAGGTGTAGGTGCCGGGCTTGAGGTCGGCGGTCGCCGACGCCTTGCTTTCGGTGATTTCTTCGGTTCCCGCCAGCTCTTTTCCGTTCTGTTCGATCACGACGTCGTGCGGGAGCGGCGCGGGGTTGGTGAAGTCGATCGTGACCTTGCCGGCTTTGGCTTCCAGGTGGGTGGTGTCGAATTCGAGTGCGCTGGGGCTCGCTTCCAGCTGGAGGGTCGTGCTTGCGCCGCCTCCCTTGGCTTCTTTCGCCCCTTCGCCGGAGCCGGCCGATTCTTCTTCCTGTGCGGAGCCTTCCCCGCCGGCTTCGGCTCCTCCGCCGGCGCTCTTGCCTTCTGCGCTCTTTTCGCCTCCTTCGACTTCTTCGAAGTACCGCGCGTACTCGGCGGCCTTCTTTTCGTGCTCTTCCCCGGAATAGCGCGTGGCGAAGGTGGTGGCGCTGACGACGAAGACGGCGAACCAGAGGATGATCACCGGCAGGAATTTGCCGGGGAATTTCGGCAGTTTCAGGCCGACGAAGCTGACCGTCACCGCCGAGACGGCGAGGATGCCGCCGCAGACGTAGAAGAGAGTTTGGTTGCTCATGAGGCGGCCGGAACCCTATCGACCCAGAGAGAAAACCGGCCGCCGGCCGCCTAGGCGGCCTGAGCCTCCGCGGCAGGGGCCTCCGGCTCCGCCGGCTCCGCCTTCTGCTCGCCGTCGATCCCCAGCGCTGCGCGGACCTTGGTTTCGATCTCCAGCGCCAGCTCCGGGTTGTCGACCAGGAACTGTTTGGCGTTGTTGCGCCCCTGGCCGAGCCGGGTCTCGCCGTAGGAGAAGAAGGAGCCGGATTTCTGGACCAGGTCCTGTTCCATCCCGAAGTCGAGCAAGCCGCCCTCGCGGGAGATGCCGACGCCGTACTCGATGTCGAATTCGGCCTGGCGGAAGGGCGCCGCCACCTTGTTCTTGACGACCTTGACGCGGACCCGGTTGCCGACCGCCTCGGTCCCTTCCTTCAAGGTCTCGATCCGGCGGATGTCGAGCCGCTGCGAGGAATAGAACTTGAGCGCCCGCCCACCCGGCTGGGTCTCCGGCGAGCCGAACTGGACGCCGACTTTTTCGCGGATCTGGTTGGTGAAGAGGCAGACCGTTTTCGTCCGGTTGAGGCTCCCCGCCAGTTTCCGCAGCGCCTGCGACATCAGCCGCGCCTGCAGGCCGACGGTGGTGTCGCCGATCTGGCCGTCGAGCTCGGCTTTCGGCGTCAGCGCCGCGACCGAGTCGATCGCGACCACGTCGACCGCGGCGGAGGCGATCAGCCGGTCGGCGATCTGCAGCGCCTGCTCGCCGTAGTCGGGCTGGGAGACCAGCAGCTCGTCGGTGTCGACGCCGATCGCCCGCGCGTAGACGGGGTCGATCGCGTGCTCGGTGTCGATGAAGGCGCAAATGCCGCCCTGGGCCTGGGCCTGGGCGATGATGTGGTTGACGAGCGTGGTCTTCCCCGAGGACTCCGGGCCGAAGATCTCGACGATCCGGCCGCGCGGGACGCCGCCGATCCCCAGCGCCAGGTCGAGCGCCAGCGCCCCGGTCGGGATCGCGTCCACCTTGATCGTCCCCTTGTCGCCTAGGCGCATCAGCGAGCCCTGGCCGAAATCGCGCTCGATCTGGGTCACCGCCGCCTCGAGCGCCGCGTCCTTCGCTTTCGCCTCCTTCGCGGAGGCATCCTTCAAGTTCACTTTCGCCATCTCGATCACCTCACTGCCACCCTGCTCCGGGCAGCTCGACTTGGGCCAGCGGCACGTATCGCGCACCGGTTGGCTTGAGTTCAGAACGATAAAGAGCGAGTCGGACGCCAAGAAAAGCCTCCGACAGGCCCTCCGGCAGCTTCGCCGGCGGATCGGCGACGACCGCTGGCCGCCTCGATCCCCGCGCCTCGGGACGCACCCGGGCCACGGTCACATGCGGCCAGAAAGGCCGCTTCTCGGGCTCGTAGAAGCCCCCTTCGACAAGTTTCTGCCCCAGGCTCGCCTGCAGCGCCTCGGTGCCCGGCGAGAGCGCCGGCAACGCGAACAGCCGCGCCCTCCCCCGCGGCGGCCGCTGGACCGGGTCGAGCAACTCGACCAGCGGCGCCGGCCCGGCGCTTTCGCGTACCGCCTCGGCGATCCGCTCCACCTCCTGCTCCGGCCGGTGGCCGAGGAAGGCGAGGGTGACGTGGAGGGACTCGACCGGCACCGGCCGCAGCACCGGGTCCGCCAGCGCCTCCCTCCCCCACGCCCCGATCTCCTCCCGGATCCGGTCCGGCAGGTCGAGGGCGACGAACAGGCGCGCCCGCGGGCTTTTCAGTCTTTCCTTGGCCACGGCCGCCACGCTAAGGGGCCGCGACGCACGAAACAACGCGCGAATGTCAGAGCTATGGAACTTTTTGGTGCTGAAAGACGAAAAATCGGCGGTGGTGCCTATTTCTGACGCAGCGTCCGTTGCGCCGGTGGCGATGCTGCCCGCAAGCCTGCGGCTCGGGATTCGGCGGGCCAGGCCTGCCTGGTTCGGGTTCGCCGGACGGTTCAGATGCGCGATCCGCTTCGAGAACCCGAGTCGCAAGGGGAGCATCTTCGTTCGACGTTTTGTACGGACAATGCCAGCCGGGCGGAATCGGTTCCCCGGGGGGCACACAGGGAATTTCGGCAACGCTCGTTTCGATCAAGCCCAGGCATAGGACCTTGCCATTGCTGCCGTCGAGGGGAAAATCCGAGACGGCGAAGGACTGCGCTCCCGCGTAGCTCCGCTTCTCGCCTTCCCAGACGGGGACCCGGTCGGTCGAATCGCAGGCTTGCGCCGAGTTCCCCGAGGCAATCGCGGCGTATGGCGTCGAAGCGCATTCGACGACGCGGGGCCCGGAGTGAGCGCAGCCGGTCCATTCGACCGCGCCCGCGAAACTTCCCTGCGTCCAGGTCGGGTTGACTGTGGCCTCGGTGATCTGCGCGGTCGAGCCGAAGGCGCTCGCCGCCCCGACGGCGCTCGCCACGAGCGCTGCGACCAAAACGCCTCCCCGGATCACCTTCCCCATGGGACGAACCTAGCCGGAAACCCAGGCGTTTACAAACTCCCCTCGCCCTCGCCGAGCAACTGCCGCAGCAGGTGCAGTCCGACCAGCGCGGAGCGTTCGCGGACGTCGGCGCGGCCGCCGGGGATCACCGGGTCGCGGGCGATGGCGGCGCCGTCGGCGAGGCGGGCGTTGAAGCAGACGTAGCCGACCGGCTTCTCCTCGCTACCGCCACCGGGGCCGGCGATCCCGGTGACCGAGACCGCGACGTCGGCGTCGAAGCGCTCCAGGGCGCCGATCGCCATCGCCTCGGCCACCTCCGGCGAGACCGCCCCCTTGGCGTCGATGAGCTCCGGGTCGACCCCCAGCAGCTCCGCCTTCGCCTCGTTGGAGTAGGCGACGACGCCGCCGGCGAAGTACTCCGAGGCGCCGGCCAGGTCCGTCACCCGCGCCGCCAGCAGGCCGCCGCTGCAGGACTCCGCCAGACCCAGGCGGCGCCCCAGCAGCAGCGTCGCCACCTGCGAGTCGATCGTCTCGCCGTCGAGGCTGAAGGTCTCGCGCCGGTGCCGCCGCACCAGCCCCTCGCGCACGGCCTCGGCCACCCCGGCCGACTCGTCCCGGTAGCGGACGTCGATCTCGATCTCGCCGCGGCGCAGGCAGGTCGTGATCTCGACCCGCCCGAGGTCGACCCCCTCCGCCTCCATCTCGCGCAGGCTCTTGGCGATTTCCGACTCCGGCACGCCGAACATCCGCATCGTGTAGCCGTGCAGCGGCGTCGCCCGGTCGAGGACCTCCCGCACCTGCGGCGTCTCCAGCGCCGCCGGCCACATCGGCTGCAGCTCGCGCGGCGGGCCGGGCAGGACGACGACGACGCGCTCCCCCGCCGGCACCACCAGCCCGGGCGCCGTCCCCACCGGGTCGAGCGCCACCGCCCCCTCGGGCACCATCGCCTGCTTGCGGTTCGCCTCCAGCATCGCCGCCCGGTCGAGCCGGAAGCGCCTGGCGAAGCCGTCGAGGATCTCGGCGATCTTCGCCTCCATCTCTTCGTCGAGGACCATCTCCCGGCCGGCGAAGCGGCCGACGATCTCGGCGGTGAGGTCGTCGGCGGTCGGCCCGAGACCGCCGCTGGTGACGATCAGGTCCATCCCCTCCGCGGCCATGAACCGCAGCGCCGCTTCGAGGTCTCCGGGACGGTCGGCGACCACCTGGATGTGGGCGACCTCGACCCCCAGCTCGGCCAGCCGTCCGGAGATCCAGGGGCCGTTGGCATCGGCTATCCGCCCGGTGATCACCTCGGTCCCGGTGACGAGGATGCCGGCGCGAATCACGTGCAGGTCGGTCTTTCGCCTTCGGGCAGTTCGCGGACCGATCCCTTGGAGTCGATCGAGAACCCGATCGGGCTCGCGGGTTGCGGGGTCTTCGCCTGTCGTCCGTCCACGGTCATCGTCAAGGCGCCATTGCCCAGCGCCAGGGTGAAGCTACCGGACCGGAACGGCCCTTCGGATTCGCCCGGGAGGAGGATCTGCCCGTCGATCAGCGGCTTCCCCGCTCCGTCCAGCAGGCAGACCCAGACTTCGCCCTTGGCCTGGAGCTTCAGCGTGTGTCCCGTGAAGGCCGTCTGCCGTCCCCCTTGCGGTTTCTTGGCCCCGGCGTGCTTCCTGGTGCTCTTCCCGGCTCCGGCATCGGGGCCGTGGGAGCCACCGCCGGTCGAGAGACCGATCGCGAGCAGCGCCGCCACGGCGAGCGCGGAGACGAGCGCCGCTACGGCCCGGGGAGATACGCCTGGTCCCCGCCGCCGCACGTTCCTCTGTCGCGCCACCCGGCGGGGTCGCGGATCCACGCGCGGCAGCCGCTCCCCGGGGCGCACGGCGCCGCAGGCCTGCCGCTGTTCCTCGGCCAGGCGCTCGCCGTCGAGGCCGAGGAAGCTCCCGTAGGTGCGGACGAAGGCGCGAGCGTAGGCGTCGCCGGGGAGCTGGTCCCATTCCTCGTTCTCGATCGCCTGCAGGTAGCGAGCCCGGATCTTCGTCGCCGCTTCAACCTCCTGCAGGCTGAGGGAGCGCCGGGTGCGTGCCTCGAGCAGCTTGTTCCCGACTCCGTTCTCCATTTATTACCCCCATTTTGGGGGGAGAATGGCAAGTTCGCAAACGAAAAAGGCAGGAAGTCAGGCGTCGGGGTCGGAATCGACCGCGATCGGCGCCGGCGCCTCGCCCTCGCCGCCGAGGACCCGCGGCAGATCGGCCTGGGTGATGAGGACCTGGCGGGGTTTCGAACCCTCGTAGCCGGAGATGACGCCGCGCCGCTCGAGCATGTCGATCAGCCGCCCGGCGCGGGTGTAGCCGACCCGCAGCCGCCGCTGGATCATCGAGACCGACGCGGTCTCCGTCTGGACGACCAGCCGGATCGCCTCGTCGAGCAGGTCGTCGCTGTCGGGGTCGAAGTCGTCGTCGCGGCCTTCCTCGGCGCTCTCCTGCGGGGTCTCCAGCAGCTCCGCCTCGAACTCGGGTTCGCCCTGCTTGGCCCAATGCGAGGTGATGCGGGCGATCTCCTCCTCGGTGATGAAGGCGCCCTGGACGCGCTGCAGCTTCGAGGTGCCGGCGCCGCGGAAGAGCATGTCGCCCTGGCCCAGCAGCGCCTCCGCCCCACCCTGGTCGAGGATGACGCGGGAGTCGGTCTGCGAGGAGACGGCGAAGGCGATCCGCGAGGGGATGTTGACCTTGATCGTGCCGGTGATGATGTCGGTCGAGGGGCGCTGGGTCGCCAGCACCAGGTGGATGCCGGTGGCGCGCGACTTCTGCGCCAGGCGGATGATCGAGTCCTCGACTTCGGCCGGGGCGACCATCATCAGGTCCGCGAGCTCGTCGATCACGCAGAGGATGTGCGGCAGCGGCGCTTCGCCCTGCTTGCGGCGGGCGCGGTTGAGCTCGACCAGGTTGCGGGCGCGGGCCTCGCTCATGATCCCGTAGCGGCTCTCCATCTCGCCGATCAGGTTGGAGAGGACGTTGGCGGCCAGCCGCGGCGAGGTGACCACAGGGGTCAGCAGGTGCGGGACGTTCTCGTAGTGGTTGAGCTCGACCTGCTTGGGGTCGACGAGGACGAGGCGGACCTCGTTCGGCGACGCCTGCATCAGGATCGAGGAGAGGATCGCGTTGACGCAGCCGCTCTTGCCCGAGCCGGTGGTGCCGGCGACGAGCACGTGCGGCATCTTCGCGATGTCGGTCCAGACCGGGTTGCCGTCGATCCCCTTGCCGAGCCAGGCGACCAGCGGCGAGGTCTTCTCGGGGCGGCCGGCGTAGATGTCGCCGAGGCGGACCATTTTGCGGCTGCGGTTGGGGACCTCGACCCCGACCGCCTGCTTGCCGGGGATCGGCGCGAGGATGCGGATGTCGGTCGAGGCGAGGGCGTAGGCGATGTCGTTGGCGAGCTCGGTCACTTTCTTGACTTTGGTGCCGGGCGCGAGGCGCAGCTCGAAGCGGGAGACGTGGGGACCGCTGACGATGCCGACGATCTTCGCCTCGACGCCGAAGTGGCCGAGCGTCTCGACCAGCTTGCGGCCGACCGCCTCGTGGTCGCGCGGGTCGGGTCCCTTGTCGCCCTTGCCCCGCTCCAACAGCCTTGGCGTGGGCGGGCGGTAGTCGATCTCTTCCGACATCGTCACCCCCCGCTTGGAGCCCATCGGGGTCAGGCCCGCATGCGCACGGTCGCCGGGGTCGACCACCGCGACCGCGTCCTCGGAGTCGTAGTTCTGCAGCTCCATCTGCGGGGCGGGCTCGTCCTCCTCCCCGTCGCCGCCCGGGAGGACGTGCGTGGCGGTCTCGGCATCGGACTCCCCGTCGAAGACCCGGGCGTCGAAATCGTCCTCCTCGGCGAGGGCGACGGTCGGTTCGAAGTCCTCGTCCTCCTCCGGGTAGCTGCTCATCACGTCGGTGGGCCCGGCGAGGGTCGCGGCCTCGGCCCGCGCCTCCCGGTGGTCGCGCCAGTCGGCGTGGGTCTTGGCGACGGTGCGGGCGGCGGCGTCGCCGCCGGCGAAGAGACCGCGGAAGAGAGCCCGCAACCCTCGGCCGATCCCGCGCGCCAGCGCCGAGACCGAGGTTCCGGTGAGGAGCATTCCGCCCACCACCAGCAGGAGGACGATGAAGATCCGTGCCCCTACCTCCCCGAACAGGTAGGTGAGCGCGGTTTCGACGCCGTAGCCGACCTTGCCCCCCTCCCAGCCGAAGAAGAGGACGAAGACGAGGTAGACGCCGAAGGCGACGAGGAAGAGGGCGATCAGGTCGATGTGGCGCTGCTCGAGTCCGGCCGGCAGCCGCAGGCCCGCTTTGGCTTTCGGCTTGCGTTTCGCCGCAGCTTTACCCCGCCGCACCGACCCGGCGCGCTTCTTACGCACGAACATGGGCATCCGTTCGACGCCGGCCCCCCTACACCTGCCCGAGCTAAATTCGCCCTAAAACCCGGGCGGAGCGGCGTTTTTCGCGGCTAACATCGGTGCGTGCTCTCAGAAGTGGACCAAGCTGGCGGCCGGGTTCTGGTCGTCGAGGACGACGAGGACATCGCCGACGTCCTCCGTCGCTCGTTGCGCAACGAGGGATACGAAGTCCGCACCTCGGCCGACGGGATCGAGGCGCTCGACGTCGCCGCCGGCTTCGTCCCGGACCTGGTCGTGCTCGACCTCGGCCTGCCCGGCCTCGACGGGGTCGAGGTCTGCAGGCGGCTGCGCAGCGACGGCGACGTGCCGATCCTGATGCTGACCGCCCGCGCCGAGACCGAGGACCGAGTCACCGGCCTCGACAGCGGCGCCGACGACTATCTGGTGAAGCCGTTCGAGCGCAAGGAGCTGCTGGCGCGGATCCGGGCGCTGCTGCGCCGCCGCCCGCCCCGCGGCGCCGCCTCGCTGGAAGTCGGCGACCTCTGCCTCAACCCCGACACGCGCGAAGTGCGCCGCGGCGAGCGCGAGATCGAGCTGACCAACCGCGAGTTCGAGCTGCTCGAGTTCCTGATGCGCAACGAGCGCCTCGTCGTCTCCCGCGAGCGCCTGCTCGACGAGGTCTGGGGCTACGACCCGATGGCCGCCACCAACACGATCGACGTCTTCATCTCCAACCTGCGGCGCAAGCTCGAGGCCGGCGGCGAGACGCGGCTGCTCCACACCAAACGCGGCGCCGGCTACGTCCTCAAGGCTTAGATGGGCGGGCTCGGCAGCCGTCTCGGTCGCTTCGGCCGGCGCCTCCTGCGCCCACGTTCCTGGCCGGTGCGCTGGCGCCTGGCGGCCGTCTCCTCGGGGCTGACCCTGGTGATCCTGATGCTGTTCGGCGGCGGGATCGGGCAGATCGCGACCCAGCGGATCCGCGACGACTTCAACAACGAGGTGAGCAGCGCGGTTCAGATCCTCGCCAGCGAAACGAAGATCGAATACGGCCTCTTCGGTCCGGGTCGCATCAGCCGGGACCCCCAGCTCGACACCTTCGCGCTCCCCGACGACGCCTCCGTCCGCGTCTACGACGTCCACGGCAACCTGATCGGCGAAAACGAAGGGTCGCGCCCGATGGGTCCGCCGGATTTGGGGATCAGCGACTACGGCGGCATGCGCGTCGCCACCGAAGAGATCAAAGGCGAAGGGGGGGAATCGCTGGGCGCCGTCCAGTACGGGCGCAGCCTCGCCCACGTCGATTCGACGATCGACCGGGTCTGGCTGCTGATCGGCGCCGGCATCCTCGGCGGCACCCTGCTGGCGATCTTCGCCGGCGTCGCGATCGCCGGCCGGGCGATGCGCCCGATCGCCTCTCTCACCGCCACCGCCCGCAAGATCGCCACCACCCGCGACCCTTCGGTGCAGATGCCGAAGCCGACCGCCGACGACGAGGTCGGCGAACTCGCGGGGACCTTGGAGAACATGCTCCGCTCTCTCGATGCCGCCCGGGAAGAACGCGAGGGCGTGATGCAGAAGCAGCGCGAGTTCGTCGCCGACGCCTCGCACGAGCTGCGCACCCCGCTCACGAGCGTGCTGGCCAACCTCGAGCTGCTCGAGGACGAGCTCACCGGCGAGCAGCGCCTGACCGCCGCCTCGGCGCTGCGCTCCTCGCGCCGGATGCGCCGCCTGGTCGGCGACCTGCTGCTGCTCGCCCGCGCCGACGCCGGGCGCGTCGCGGCGCACTCGCCCGTGGACGTCTCCTCGATCGTGACCGACGTGGCCTCCGAGCTCGAGCCGGTCACCGGGGGGCACGAGATCTCGGTCTCCG
>JBQCDH010000038.1:0-6274 GCA_051961435.1 Solirubrobacterales bacterium | reverse complement strand
CCGCGCGGC
Source organism: Solirubrobacterales bacterium (assembly GCA_051961435.1). GTDB lineage: Bacteria > Actinomycetota > Thermoleophilia > Solirubrobacterales > 70-9 > VAYN01. The sequence goes on along the minus strand of JBQCDH010000038.1, from coordinate 6,265 downwards.
GGAGGCTCGCCGCCTGCACGGCGCCGGCCGTGGTGGCTTGGGGCGGCGCCCCGCGGGGGGGGGTGCGCGACGCGATGGGGGGGCGCGTGGCGGTGGGGGGGGTGCAGCCGGGCGCCGCCGCGGCCGACTGGCCGCTGGCGGCGCCGGAGAGGCTGGTGGTCGAGGGCCGGGTCGGCGGGGCGGTGCCGGCCGCGATCGCCGCCGGCGAGCTGACGCCGCAGAGCCGGGGCTCCGCAGCGGTGGTCGAGGTCCTCGACCCGCGCCAGGGCGAGCACGTCCTCGACCTCTGCGCCGGCCCCGGGATCAAGACCGGCCAGATCGCCGCGCGGATGGGCGACCGCGGCGAGGTGATCTCGGTCGAGCTCGACCCCGGCCGCGCCGGCGAAGTCGCCGACCAGGCGCGCCGCCTCGGGCTGCGCAGCGTCACCGTGATCGAGGCCGACGCGACGCAGCCCGGGATGGCGCCCGGGTTCGACCGCGTCCTCCTCGACGCTCCCTGCTCGGACCTCGGCACGCTCGCCTCCCGCCCCGACGCCCGCTGGCGCAAGTCGCCGCAGACGATCGAGCGGCTGGTCGACGTCCAGGACCGGATGCTGCGGGGTGCCGCCGCCGTCCTGCGCCCCGGCGGCACCCTCGTCTACTCGACCTGCACGATCTCCCGCCGCGAGAACGAGGAGCGGATCGGGGCGCTGCTGCGCGCCTCGGAGGCCGGGGAGGTGCCGCCGCTCGAGCTCGACGACCTCGGCGCCCGCGCGCCGCATCTGGCCGCGCCCGCCGAGCCGCGCTGCCTGCAACTGCGACCCGACCGCGACCGCACCACCGGCTTCTTCATCGCCCGCCTTAGGAGGACCGCTTGACCGGGACGGCCCGGGTAAAACCGGCTGACCAGGCATCATTAGGGCGATGAGCCACCCCGACCAGTCACCTGGGGACTCGAATCCCCTGGGCCGTGCCCCCTGTCCGAATTGCGGCGAGCCCTGGTTGCGCCCGACCCAGCTGCCGGGCCGGCTGCGCTGCGTCAACTGCCTCACCCGCTTCGAACTCGTCTCCCAATGCCCCAACTGCGGCGAACACCAGACGATCGCGCGGATGAGCCACACCGCCGACATGGAATGCCAGTCCTGCGGCGCATCCATGTTGAAAGCCACCTGAAACCCATCCGGACGCGCTCAGTACTCTCCCGCCCGTGAGCGACCGAATGCGTGAGCTGATCGCGGCCCCGCGGGTCGCGCCATCGATCCTCTCCGCCGACTTCGCCCGGCTCGGGGCGCAGCTGGACGAGGTGATGGATGCCGGGGCGCGGGTGATCCACTTCGACGTGATGGACGGCCACTTCGTGCCGCCGATCACGATCGGGCCGCTGGTCCTCGGCTCGATCGCCGACCAGGTCCACGACGCCGGCGGCGCCGTCGACGTCCACCTGATGATCGAGGCCCCCGAGCGCCAGATCGCCGAGTTCGCCAAGGCCGGCGCCGACTCGATCACCTTCCACGAGGAGGCGACCCCCCATGCCCACCGCACCCTCACCGCGATCCGCGACTTCGGCTGCCTCTCGGGCATCGCAATCAACCCCGGCACCCCCGTCGAGGCCGTCCAGGAGCTCCGCGGCCTAGCCGACATCGTCCTCTGCATGTCCGTCAACCCCGGCTGGGGCGGCCAGTCCTTCATCGAGACCTCTCCCGACAAGGTCGAGCGACTTGCACCGCTGGTCGGCAAAGCGCAAATCGAGGTCGACGGCGGGGTGGACGTCAACACCGCGGGGCCTCTCGCCGCCGCTGGCGCCCGCCTCTTCGTCGCTGGCTCGGCGGTCTTCAAAGCCGACGACCCCGCCGCCGCTTACACGGCAATCGCTGGGGCTGCCGGAGCTTCTTAGGCTGGGGGAGGGGGTCAACCGCGCGCTATCAGTGCTCCGGTGACCTCCTGCCACCAGGCGCGCTCCGGAGCGTCTACATCCGGTCGTTCAGCTCGGCGGGCGCACCAGTCGGCGAGCATGTGGCGCCCCCCGATCGCGGTCAGGCCAGCGCCGGTGACTGCATAGCGCCCGTCGACTAGGGCAAAGAGGGCTGCGCCGCGTTCGGTGCGACTGCGAAGGACCTGGGCTACCGGAACTCCATCGACCTCTTGAGCGTTAGCGCTGTCGTCCCGCGCCGGGCGCACGGTGAAGACCTGGGAGGCGGCGCGGCGGGGGAGCGGCGGGGGGCTGGGGCGGCCGATCGGGCCGCGCGCCCAGCGCTCGGTCAGCGCCTCGACTTCGTCGCGCAGCTCGCTGCGGACGAGGATGTGGAGCTCGTCGCCCTCGCGCAGCTCGGTCGAGCCGCGCGGGGGCAGCGCGTTGCCGTCGCGGACGATCACGTTGACCAGCGCCTCCCGCGGCAGGTCGAGGTCGCGCACCGGGTGCCCGACCGCGGCCGCCCCCGGCGGCAGCCGGTAGGCGATCACGTCGCCGCCCATGCGGCGGATCCGCCCCGACTCGAGCAGCCGCCGCGGCAGCGCCGGCTCATCGGTGGTGAGGCCGAGCCGGGCGGCCAGCGGCTCGAAGCTCGCCCCCTGGATCAGGGTCGAGCTGACGACGACGAAGAAGACGATCGCGAAGAGCACGCCGCTCTCTTTGACCCCGGCGACGACCGGGAAGGTGGCGAGCCAGATCGGCGTCGCCCCGCGCAGGCCCGCCCAGCCCAGCATCAGCCGCTCCCGCGCGTTCAGCTTCGCGAGCGCCGTCGCCACGAAGGCGGCGACCGGCCGGGCGAGGAGGATCAGCGCCGCCGAGAGCGCCAGCCCCTTCAGCGCCACGTCGTCGAGGCTGCTGGGGGAGACGAGCAGCCCGAGCAGGATGAAGAGGGCGATCTGGGCGACCCAGCCGAGCCCCTCGTGGAAGGCGACGACGCTGCGCTTGGCGGGGATGTTCGCCGAGCCCAGCGCCAGCGCGGTCAGGTAGGTGGCCAGCAGGCCCGAGCCGTGCGCTACCTCGGCCAGGCCGTAGGCGAGGGCGGCGATCGCGATCGTCGCCACCGGGTAGATCCCGTCGGTCGGCAGCCGCACCGCGTCCAGCGCCCTCACCGCCAGGCGCCCCAGCACGAAGCCGATCACCGCCCCCAGACCCAGCTTCAGCGCCAGCAGGCCGGCCATGTCGGCGAGCCCGTAGCCCGGTTGCTGGATCCATTCGATGAAGCCGATCACCAGCAGCAGCGCCACCGGGTCGTTCATCCCCGACTCGCCCTCGAGCGCGCGCGCCAGCCGCTTCTCCAGGGTCGAGCGGCGCAGCACGGCGAAGATCGCCGCCGAGTCGGTTGCCGCGATCGCCGCTCCGACCAGCATCCCTTCCAGGGTGCTGAGGCCGAAGATCAGCTTCGCCGCCAAGCCGGCGATCACCGCCGTCAGCGCGGTGCCGACCGTCGCCAGCGAGGCGGCGGTGCCGAGCACGGGCCGGATCTCGCGCCAGCCGGAGGTGAGGCCCCCCTCGAAGATGATCAGGACGAGGGCGATCGTCCCCAGCGTCCGCGCCAGCTCGGTGTCGGTGAAGTCGATGCCGCCGATCCCCTCCGAGCCGGCGAGCATCCCGAGGCCGAGGAAGAGCAGCAGGCTGGGAACGCGGACGCGGTCGGCCAGCAGCGCGCCGAGGATGCCGGCGGCCAGGAGAGCGCCGGCGATGAGGATCAGGTGAGCGTCATGGGCACCGATGCAGAGACCTAATCAGACGTTCTCGTCGAGCATTCCCACCCGAACCTCGAGCTCCTCGGCCGAGCCTGGCTGCGGCACGTCTTCGGCGCGCGCGTGCGGGTGGCGGTAGACGTAGTAGAGGAGCGAGAAGAGGGCTCCGGCGGCGAGGAGGAAGCCGATCTCGACGCGGCGGAACTCTTCGGAGATCAGCGGGATGAAGTTCCAGCCGATGAAGAGGCCGGCGCAGGCGATCCAGCGCACCGCCGCCCGCCGCACCTGTCCCTGGGCGATGCAGGCCTGGTTGACGGTGACCGAGGAGAGGTAGAGGCCCATCCCGACCGAGATCAGCAGCAGGCCGGCGCGGTCATAGGTGAACTTCTTCGAGAAGGCGATCTGCATCAGCTTCGGCCCGCCGATCAGCACCACGACGACGACCAGCGCGGTGAAGGCGGCGATCCCGAGCAGGACCATCCGCACCGTGTGGTGGAACTCGCGCTCGGCGTCCTCGGCGTCGCTGTGGTGGAGGGTGGTGAGGTGGGGGAGGATGCTGGTCGAGACCGACTGGAACAGCTGCAGCGGCGCCCGCGCCAGCATCAGCACGTTGAAGATGAACCCGGCCGCGGCGGCGCCCTGGAGGCCGCGGACGATCAGTGGCCCGGCGTTGAGGAAGGCCTGTTCGCTGAACATGATCACCAGCACCGCCGCCGCGAAGCTGCCGCCGTGGGCCAGGGAGAACTCAGCGGCGGGCTCCTCCGCTTCGCTTCCGGGAGCGGCCGGCGTCTCGGCCGTTTCCGTGACCTGCTTCTCCTTCTGCGCCCGCCGCGCGAAGGCGAAGGGCACGACCAGCAGGCTCAGCGCCGGCGCCGCGGTGATCCCGATCGCGACCGCCGACTGGCCGCTGAGGACGCCGATCGCGACCATCACCGCGAAGATCGTGCGGAAGCACGATTCGGAGAGGATCATCGCGACGAAGAGCCCGAACCGCTGCTCGCCGGCGAGGAAGCCGCGGGCGAAGTAGCTGGCGGCGTAGAAGAGGACCGAGGTGAAGAAGACCCAGTAGAGGGCTTCGTTGCCTTCGAGCAGGGTGTCCTGGATCGGGCCGCGCAGCGCCAGCGCGACGACGGCGAAGAAGAGCGAGAGGCCGAACTGGATCGTCGAGGCGACCCGCATCGGCTGGCCGATCGGTTCGCCCTTGACCAGCCGCTCGGAGATGTGGCGGGAGAGCAGCTGTTCGATCGGCCGGTAGAGGGTGGAGATGGTGATGAAGACCGCCGACCAGAGCACGGTGATCTGCCCGTAGTCGGGCTTGGAGAGGTGGTGGGAGGCGAGGAGGAAGTAGGCGTAGGTGATGACGCCGGTCAGCCCGACCCCGACCGCGAGGAAGCTCGCGGTCTTGCCGTAGTCGGTGGAGCTCTTCATTCCCTCTTCCCGCTACCCGGCTCGTAGTGGGAGGGCTCGACCCCGAGTGCCAGCTCGACCCGCCGCACCCGCTCGAAGACGCGCTGGGTCATCACCCGCTGGCCGGCGAGGAGGTCGCCGATCACGCCGAGGGCGAAGAGCTGGACCGCGGCGATGAAGAGGACGGCGCCGAGGATCAGCGACTGGACGTGGCCGGTGCTGTCGCCGTTGAAGATCCAGTCGATCAGGAAGGGCAGCCAGGCGGCGAAGGCGAGGACGAGGACGAGGAGGCTGGCGGTGACGAAGGCGCGCAGCGGCTCGTAGCGGGCGTAGATGCGGAGGATCGCCGGGCCGTTGCGGCGCACGTAGGCGCCGGTCGAGTCGAACAGGCGCGACTCGCGCGTCTTCGGGTTGGTGCCGATCTCGACCTCGTCGACCGCGACCAGCATCTTCCCGGCCTGGATCAGGCTCTCCAGCGTGTAGGTGAAGTTGTCGACGACCAGCAGCTGCAGGGCAGCCTCGCGGTTGTAGGCGCGAAAGCCGGAGGTGGCGTCGGTGATCTCGGTCCCCGAGACGCGGCGGACGACCCAGCTGCCCAGCCGCTGCAGCCGTTTCTTGCTGGGAGAGAAGTGGTCGATGCCGCCGACGCGGCGGTCGCCGACGACCATGTCGGCTTCGCCGGCGACGATCGGCGCCACCAGCCTCGGCACGTCGGCGCCCTGGTACTGGTTGTCGGCGTCGGTGTTGACGACGACGTCGGCGCCGAGCTTCAGGCAGGCGTCCAGGCCGGCCTGGAAGCCGGCGGCGAGGCCCTTGTTGTTGGTGAGGCGGACGATGTGCTCGACCCCGCATTCCCGCGCCACCTCGACCGTGCGGTCGGTGCTGCCGTCGTCGATCACCAGCAGCTCGACCTCGTCGATGCCGGGGATGCTGCGCGGCAGGTCGGCGATCGTCTGCGGGAGGGTCTCCTCCTCGTTGAGGCACGGGATCTGGATGATGAGCTTCATCGTCAGGAGCGTATTCGGGCTCGCGGCTCACTCGCCTTCCAGCCGCCCCGCGCGCGGGTCCTGGCGGGCGTGGGCAGGTGAGTCCGAATCCTTTGGTTGGAGCTGTTGTCGTGCGTGCCGGGGAAGTGATCGGCGCGGGGTTCCACGCGGAACTTGGTGGCTTGCACGCTGAGCGGGCCGCCTTGGAGGACTGTCGTCGGCGC
>JBQCDH010000037.1:0-9252 GCA_051961435.1 Solirubrobacterales bacterium | reverse complement strand
TACACGGTGGTCGAACGCGATATCGCGCGCGCCGAGCTCTACCTGGCCGAGGAGGTCTTCCTGACGGGGACGGCGGCCGAGCTGGTTCCGGTGATCGAGATCGACGACCACGGCGTCGGCGAGCCCGGCGAGATCACGCGGGTGATCCAGGGCAAGTTCGATGACGCGCTCCACGGGCGGCTCGAGGAGTACCGCGAATCGCTCGACCCGGTCGGGGAGCCGACCGGTGAGGCTCCGGCTGAACCGACCCCTGCAGAGGTGGAAGCCGAAGAGGTAGGAGAACCCGCCTCCGGTACCCTGGGCTCCTGATGCTGCACCGCTTCACAGGGCGAATTACGGGCACCGCAGCCGCTTAGCGGCGCGGTTCTCGACCTGCCCCTGATCCCAGGGGTCTACGTTCGACCCTCGAAGAAAGGCAGCAATGCGACAGGTACTCCTCTACGACACGACTTTGCGCGACGGCATGGGTGGCCGAGGCATGTCCCTCTCGGTGGCCGAGAAGCTGAAGGTGGTGGAAGCCCTCGATGCCCTCGGCGTCCACTACATCGAGGCGGGCTTCCCCAGCTCCAACCCCAAGGAAGCCGAGCTCTTCGAGCGCCTTGCCGACCTGGACCTGGAGCAGGCGACCGTCGTCGCCTTCGGGATGACCCGGCGGCGGGAGGTAAAGGCCGAGGACGACGCGGCGCTCGCCGTCCTCGCTTCGTCGTTCGCTCCGGCGATCTGCCTGGTCGGCAAGGCCTGGACGCTGCACGTGGAGAAGGTGATCCGCGTCAGCCGCGAGGAGAACCTGGCGATGATCGCCGACTCGTTCGCCTTCTGCCGCGACCAGGGCAAGCTCGCGGTCTTCGACGCCGAGCACTTCTTCGACGGCTACCGGACCGATCCGGGCTATGCGCTGGAATGCGTTCGGGCCGCGGTCGAGGGCGGTGCCGCGAACGTCACCCTCTGCGACACCAACGGCGGCAGCCTGCCCGACTGGGTCGCCGAGGCGACCGCCGAGGTGGTCGCGGCGGTCGGCGGCGAGGCCGAGATCGGCATCCACACCCACAACGACTCCGAGTGCGCGGTGGCGAACTCCCTGGCCGCGGTGAAGGCCGGGGCGCGGCTCGTGCAGGGGTGCGTAAACGGCTACGGCGAGCGCTGCGGCAACGCCAACCTCGCCTCGATCCTGCCCTCGCTGCAGCTGAAGATGGGCTACCAGGTCGTCTCCCCCGAGCAGCTCGCCAACCTCACGCCCACCGCCCACTACCTGGACGAGCTCTGCAACCTGGCTTCCGATCCCGACCGCCCCTACGTCGGGCGCAACGCGTTCGCCCACAAGGCGGGGATGCACGCGGCCGGGGTCGCCGCCGACCCCAGCACCTTCGAGCACATCGAGCCAGGGACGGTCGGGAACGAACGCGACATCCTCCCCTCCGAGCTGGCCGGCAAGGCGACGATCCGCGCCCAGGCCGAGGCGGCCGGGCTGGAGCTGGACGACGCCGCGGCGGGGCGGGCGGTCGAACGTCTCAAGCAGCAGGAGCACCGGGGCTACCACTACGAGGCCGCACCCGCCTCCTTCGAGCTGCTGCTGCGGCGCGAGGCGGGGGCCTACAAGCCGCTGTTCCGGCTCGAGAGCTTCCGCGTCGTGGTCGAAAAGCACGCAGACGGCGAGGTCACGACCGAGGCGACGATCAAAGTCGAGCTCGACGGCAGGCGCTACTTCCAGGCGGCCGAGGGCAACGGCCCCGTGAACGCGCTGGACAAGGCGCTGCGGGCGGCGATCGCCGACCGCTACCCGCACCTGGCCGACGTCGAGCTGACCAACTACAAGGTCCGCATCCTCGACGAAGCCCACGGCACCGGTGCCGTCACCCGCGTCCTCCTCGACTCCGCCGACGGCGAGCGGGAGTGGGGGACCACCGGCGTCTCCGAGAACATCATCGAGGCCTCCTGGGAGGCGCTGGTCGACTCGCTGGAGTACGCATTCCAGTGAGCCCGGACCGTGCCGGCGAGGAGATCCCGCTCGCCCAGCCGGAGATCGGCGCCCGCGAGGAGACGCTGGCGCTGGAGGTGCTGCGCTCCGGCCGGCTCTCGCTGGGTCCGATGGGGGAGCGCTTCGAGCGCGAGCTCGCGGCCTGGCTGGAGGTGGAGGACGCGGTGATGGTCTCCAGCGGCACCGCGGCGCTCCACCTCGGGGTGCGGATGCTGGGCTGGAGGGCGGGCGACGAGGTCGTGACCAGCCCCTTCAGCTTCGTCGCCTCCGCCAACTGCCTGCTGTACGAGGGGGCGCGGCCCGTGTTCTGCGACGTCGACCCGGAGACGCTCGATCTCGACCCCGAGGCCGCGGCCGCCGCGGTCGGGGAGCGCACCGCCGGCGTCCTGCCGGTCCACATCTTCGGCTACCCGGCGGCGATGCCCGAGCTGGAGGCGCTGGCCTCCCGCCACGGCCTCGGCGTCCTCGAGGACGCCTGCGAGGCGCTCGGCGCGGTCGACTCCGAGGGCCGCAGGGTCGGCGCCCGCGGCAACCTCGCCACCTTCGCCTTCTACGCCAACAAGCAGATCACGACGGGGGAGGGGGGGATGATCGTCCCCCGCGACGCCGGCGAGGCCGCCCGCCTGCGCTCGGAGCGCAACCAGGGCCGCGCCGTCGACATGGGCTGGCTCGACCACGACCGGCTCGGCTTCAACTACCGCCTCTCCGACCTCGCCGCCGCCCTCGGCGTCGCCCAGGTCGAGAAGCTCGACTCGCTGCTCGAGCGCCGCGCCGCCGTCGCCAGGATGTACGAGGAGCGCCTGGCGGGAATCGAGGGGCTGCGGACGCCGATCCCGGGCCGCGGCGCCGAGGTGCGCAGCTGGTTCGTCTACGCCGTCCGCCTGCCCGCCGGCGCGGACCGCGACGCGGTCGTCCGCGCTCTCGCCGAGCGCGGCGTCGCCTCCAAGGCCTACCTGCCCTGCATCCACCTCTTCCCGCACCTGCGCGAGCTCGGCTACAGCGAGGGCCAGTTCCCGGTCGCCGAAGCCGCTTCGGCCGCCTCGCTGGCGCTGCCGTTCTTCCCGGCGATGACCGAGGCGCAGGTGGAGCGTGTCTGCCAGGAGCTCGCAGCGGCCCTCGGACAGAGCCTCTAGCGGGCATAATCGCCCGCCCATGTCTCGCTTCCGCAAAGAGCCGGATCCCCGCTTCTGGCGCCTCAACCGCTCGCTGGCCTTCGATTCGTGGCTGGCGCCCTACGACATCGACCAGTCGAAGGCGCACGCCCGCGGCCTTTGCCGGATCGGCGTCCTCGACGAGGACGAGCTGGCCCGGATCGAGGCGGGTCTCGACCGCGTCCGCGCCCGCATGGGCGAGCACGGCTTCGAGTTCGAGCCTGCCGACGAGGACATCCACATGGCGATCGAGCGTCTGCTCGGCGAGGAGATCGGCCCCCTCGCCGGCAAGCTCCACACCGGTCGTTCGCGCAACGACCAGGTCGCGACCGACGTGGCGATGGTCGTGCAGGCGCACTCGCTGCGGGCGATCGAGCTCTGCGGCGCGGCGATGCAGCGATTGCTGGGCCTGGCCGAGACCCACGCCGACTGGGCGATGCCCGGCTACACGCACCTGCAGCGCGCCCAGCCGGTCTATCTCGGCCACCACCTGCTCGCCTACTTCTGGATGCTCGCCCGCGACGTGCTGCGCTTCCAGTTCGCCCTCGACAGCGCCTCGGTGATGCCGCTCGGCTCCGGGGCGCTGGCCGGCGTCAACTGGGAGATCGACCGCGAGGCGGTCGCCGCCGACCTCGGCTTCGCCCACGTCAGCCACAACTCGATCGACGGCTCCTCAAACCGCGACTTCGTCCTCGACTACCTCGCCGCCGCCTCGACCTGCGCGATGCACCTCTCGCGCCTCGGCTCGGAGATCGTCATCTGGAGCTCGTCTGAGTTCGGCTTCTGCGAGCTCGACGAGTCCTTCTCCTCGGGCTCCTCGATCATGCCGCAGAAGAAGAACCCCGACTCGGCCGAGCTCTTGCGGGCGAAGAGCCCGCGCGTCGCCGCCTCCTTCCAGACCCTGCTCGGGGTGATGCACGCGCTGCCGCTCACCTACGGCAAGGACATGCAGGAGGACAAGGAGCCGCTCTTCGACGCGATCGACACGCTCGAGGCCTGCCTCGACGCCACCGCCGGCATGCTGGACGGGATCGCGTTCGACCGCGGGCGGATGGAGGAGGCCTCGGGCGACGAGATGCTGGCCGCGACCGAGGTCGCCGACCTGCTGGTCCGCCGCGGCGTCCCCTTCCGCGAGGCGCACGGCATCGTCGGTGGCCTCGTCCGCGACGCGGTCGAGCGCGGCAAGTCGCTCTCCGAGCTGACTCCCGAGGAGCTGCGGCAGCGCTCCGAGCACCTCGACGACTCCTACTACGAGGTCCTGCGGCGCAGCAGCTGGCTGGAGTCGAAGCGGATCGCCGGCGGCACCGGCTCGGCGCCGCTCGCCCGGCAGCTGGAGGAGGCGCGGGAGACGCTGGTGGCCGTTCTGGCACGCGTCGCGGAGGAGCGTGGGTAGAGAGAGCCCGTGCCCGATCGCCTGCAGCGCGAGTTCTTCGATCGCTCCGTTCACGCGGTCGCCCGCGAGCTGATCGGCTGCACGCTCCTCTACGAGGGCTGTGGCGGCGTCGTCGTCGAGACCGAGAGCTACGAGGCCGACGATCCCGCCTGCCACGCCTACGTCGGGCTGACCGAGCGGACCAGGGTGTTGTTCGGCCCGCCCGGCTACGCCTACGTCTACCTCTCCTACGGGATCCACAGCCTCCTCAACGCCGTGGCCGAACCGGAGGGGGAGGCGGCGGCGGTGTTGATCCGGGCGCTGGAGCCGACCCACGGCTTGGAGGCGATGCGCGAGCGGCGCGGCGCCAAGCCCGACCACGAGCTCTGCTCGGGTCCCGGGAAGCTGACCGAGGCGCTGGGGATCGACCTCGGCGACAACGAACGCGACCTCTGCCGCGAGCCCTTCCTGCTGACGCCGCCCGCCGCCTCCCCGCCGGAGATCGTCGCCGGCCCGCGGATCGGGATCACCAAAGCGGTCGAGCGGCCCTGGCGCTTCTGCGCCGCCGGCAGCCGCTTCGTCTCCCGGCCGCGACCGGTCCCTGCCTAGCCCGCGGTGACGCCGCCCCCGCCTTCGGGGGCCGCTTCTTCCGGCGCGGCTTCCGGGGTGACTTCCGGTGCCGCTTCGGGTTCAGGCGTCGGTTCCGGTTCCGGTTCGGCTTCGGCTTCGGGCGCTTCGTATTCGCCTTCTTCGCCTTCCGGCGTCGCTTCGTATTCGCCTTCGGAGGGTTCGTAGCTTTCGGTTTCGCCGCTTTCGCCCGGTTCGAACTTTTCGCCGGCTTCCTTGGCCGCCTTTTTCGCCGCCCGTTCGGAGGCGCGTTCGGCCTGGATTTCTTCCCAGGCGGAGATCACGCTGGCCCAGATCAGGGCGGGGAAGGTGCCGCCCATCACCGGGCCGCCGTTGTAGAGGGTGGTCATCGGCGTCGTCGTGTCGGGATAGCCGACCCAGACGCAGGCGGTGACTTCGCTCTGGACGCCGCCGCAGAACCAGGCGTCGCCGTTTTCCTCGGTGGTGCCCGTCTTGCCCCACTCGCCTTCGGCCCCGGTCTGGGCATGGGTGCCGGTGCCGCTGGAGACGACCGTTTCGAGGATGCTCTTCGCCTCTTCGATGTTTTCCCGGTTGAAGACCTGGTGGTGGATGACTTCGTTGTCGCCGCCCTTGATCACGTGGCCGTTCTTGTCGGTCACTTCGGTGAAGGCGACGGGAGTGTCGCCGGGTTCGGGGGCGAGGCTGCCGCTGACCCGGTCGCCGTTGTTGCCGATCGTGCTGTAGGCGTAGGCCCAGCCGAGCGGGGAGACCCCTTCATGCAGGCCGCCGAGCACCATCGCCGGATTGGTCGAGATCGAGTCCCGGTAGCCGGCCTTGTGCACCGTGGCGGCAATCGAGCGGGTGCGATCGTGGACGGTCTTGCCCTTCAGCCCTTCGAGCCCGAGCTGGGCGTAGATCGAGTTGTCCGAGTAGGTCGTCGCGCAGATGATCGAGCAGGAGCCGAGGTAGGAGTTTTCGTCGTTGTGGACGACGAAGGTTTCCTTCCCGTGCTTGCCGAAGTGGAATTCCTGAGGGGCGGATTCGTAGACGGTTTCCGGCGAGATCCCCTCTTCCAGGGCGGTGATCAGGGTGAAGGGCTTGATCGAGGAGCCGGGCTGGCGTCGCCCCTGCGTAGCCAGGTTGAAGGGCTTGGTTTCGAAGTCGGGGCCGCCGACCATCGCCTTGATCCCGGCGTTGCGGTCGTCGATCACGACCACCGAGGCGGTGGCGGGGAGGTAGCCCATGTAGGAGCTGACCGCTTCTTCCGCTTTTTCCTGCAGGCGCAGATCGAGGGTCGACTTGACTTTGAGGCCGCCGTAGAAGGCCTTGGAGGCGCCGTAGCGTTCGAGCAGCTGCTGGCGCAGGTAGGCGGTGAAGTAGGGGGCCTTGGAATCGATTTTCGGCGGCGCGATCTCGCTCGGCGCCGGCAGCGCCTGCTTCATCCCTTCCCGCATCTGCGCTTCGGAGATGTAGCCGTGCTGGTACATCTTTTCCAGCACCAGGTTGCGACGGCCAAGCGCGTTTTCGGGGTAGATCTTGGGGTCGAAGGCCGACGGGGAGGCGATGATCCCGGCCAGCATCGCCGCCTCCCAGGGCTCCAGCACGCTGGCGCAGGGCTCGCTCGGGGTGCCGCAGCCGGGATGGGCGGCGCCGAAGTAGGTGCGGGCGGCGGCCTCGATCCCGTAGGCGCCCTCGCCGAAGTAGATCGTGTTCAGGTACTCGGTGAGGATCTTGTCCTTGCTCCAGTGGTGCTCGAGCCGGTAGGCCAGCGCCGCCTCGCGGAACTTCTCCAGGATCGTGCGGCTGCCTTCGGCTTCGAGGGCGTTCTTGACGAACTGCTCGGTGATCGTCGAGGCGCCCTGCTGGGCGCTCTGGCTGGCGATGTCGCTGATCAGGGCGCGGGCGATGCCGCGGAAGTCGACGCCTTCGTGTTCGTAGAAGCGGGCGTCCTCGATCGAGACCACCGCGTTCTTGATGTTGGGGGAGATCTGGGTCGAGTTGAGGAGGATTTTGTTCTGGTCGCTGGTCAGCGTCCCGATCGGTTCCCCGTTGTCGTCGTAGACCTCGCTGTTTTTCGAGGCTTTGTACTCGGCGAAGTTGTAGATCGCCGGGAGGTCCTGGGAGACCGCGGCCATCATCCCGAAGACCATCGAGACGACGGCGAGGACACCGAGCCCAAGCAGTACGAAGAGGATGCGCAGCTTCTTCAGCCGCGGTTTGCGTTCTGAGGCAGCCATCAAGGAGGGCAAAGGGGGTCGACGTCCGTCGCGGATCGCCGAGCGAAGGCGGCAGTCTAGCATTGCGCGGATGTCGGATTTGACGCGAAACGCGGTCGACGTGCTGCCGGAAGGGCGGCTCGCCGAGCAGCTCGAGAGCGGCAGGCCGCTGCGCGTCAAGCTCGGGATCGACCCGACCACGGCCGACATCCACCTCGGTCACACCGTCGTGCTCGAGAAGCTGGCCGAGTTCCAGCGGGCCGGCCACACCGTCGTCCTCATCATCGGCGACTTCACGGCGCGGGTCGGCGATCCCAGCGGCCGCTCCGCCACCCGCCCGGTGCCGGGCGCGGAGGAGATCGAGGCCAACGCCGCCACCTACCAGGAGCAGGCCTTCAAGCTGCTCGACCGCGACAGGACCGAGGTCCGCTACAACAGCGAGTGGCTGCGGATGGAGCCGGAGGCGCTGCTCGGGCTGCTGGCGCAGACGACGGTGGCACGGCTGCTGGAGCGCGACGACTTCCAGAAGCGGATGGCGGCCGAGCAGCCGATCGCGGCGCTGGAGCTGCTCTACCCGCTGCTGCAGGGCTACGACTCGGTGGCGGTCGAGGCCGACGTCGAGATCGGCGGCACCGACCAGAAGTTCAACCTGCTGTTCGGACGCGACGTCCAGACCGCCTACGGCCAGCAACCGCAGTCGATCATGACCCTGCCGATCCTGGTGGGAACCGACGGCGACCGGAAGATGAGCAAGTCACTCGGCAACTACGTCGGCGTCACCGATGCGCCGGAGGAGATGTTCGGCCGGCTGATGAGCATCCCCGACGGGGCGATGGCCGAGTACTACCGGCTGCTGCTGGGCGCCGAGCAGCCGCAGAAGCCGGCGAACGAGGCGAAGCGGGAGCTGGCCAGGCGGCTGGTCGACCGCTTCCACGGCGAGGGAGCGGGGACGGCCGCCGAGGAGCGCTTCAACCGCGTCTTCGTCGACCACGCGGCGCCGGAGGAGATGCCCGAGGTCGATCTCGGCGAATACGGCGCCGACGGCAACGGCCTCGTCCACCTGCCGCGGCTGATCGCCGGCGCCTTCGGTGTCAGCAGCAGCGAGGGACGGCGCCTGCTGCAGCAGGGCGGGGTCAAGCTCGACGGCGAGACGGTGGCCGCAGAGCCGCTCGACCGCGAGATCGGTAGTCTTGACGGGCGCGTGCTGCAGGTGGGGAAGCGACGCTTCTGCCGCCTGAGGGCCACCCCCTAGGCAAGCAGCCTCGGCAGTGCTATATTTTTCTGCCCTCTTGGGGCTGCCTTGGCGGCCCCAAGCGCTGAGAGCGGCGAGTCCCGCCGCGGAGGCGCAACGGTCTTTGAAAACTGAGCAGCGTGCACTCCGCGGACCCGAGCAACCGGTCTGCGGAATGTTTGAGCCCGACCCATTCGGTGCGCCAGCGCGCCGGATGGTCTTGATTTACCTCGTCATGTCGGTCGCCGTATTTGTGTACCCGGTGGCCAACTGAGATATGACAGGCTCTCTGAGAAGTACGGAAGTACCTTTCACGGAGAGTTTGATCCTGGCTCAGGACGAACGCTGGCGGCGTGCTTAACACATGCAAGTGGTGCGACGAACCAGGGCTTGCCCTGGGGCAAAGCCGCGAACGGGTGAGTAACACGTGGGTAATCTGCCCCGATGACCGGGACAACCCGAGGAAACTCGGGCTAATACCGGATGTGGTGCACAGGCACAAGCCTGTTCACTAAAGGAAGCTTCGGCCTCCGCATTGGGAGGAGCCCGCGGCCCATTAGCTTGTTGGTGGGGTAACGGCCTACCAAGGCGACGATGGGTAGCTGGTCTGAGAGGACGATCAGCCACACTGGGACTGAGACACGGCCCAGACTCCTACGGGAGGCAGCAGTGGGGAATCTTGCGCAATGCGCGAAAGCGTGACGCAGCAACGCCGCGTG
>JBQCDH010000036.1:0-17672 GCA_051961435.1 Solirubrobacterales bacterium | reverse complement strand
GCGGGGGGGCGGCCCCCCCCACCCACCCACGCAACCTCCGGCTGGCGATGGTCGGCGATCGCGTCTCCTCCGACATCGAGGGCGGCCGCCGCGCGGGGCTGGAGACGGTCCTCGTCCTCAGCGGCGCCACCTCGCGCGAGGAGGCCGAGGCCGCCCGCCCGGCGCCCGACTTCCTCCTCGACGACCTCGCCGGCCTGCCGGTGTGAGCGTCGACGAGCGGGCAGGCGCGCCGAGCGGCCACCGTCCCGGGCTCAGCTTCGCGGGGGTCTTCGCGGTCACCTTCCTCGGCCTGACCGCGGTCGGCTCGGTCCTCCCGGTGCTGCCGCGTTACGTGCGCGGGCCGCTCGGCTCCAGCGACCTCGCCGTCGGCGTCGTGATCGGCTCCTACGCGGCGACGGGCCTGCTGCTGCGGCCGGTCGCCGGGCGCCTCGCCGACACCCGCGGGCGGCGGCCGACGGTCCTGCTGGGAGCACTCCTGGTCTCGCTCAGCGGCCTGCTCTACCTGCCCCACCTCGGCATCCCGGGGCTGATCGGCGCCCGCCTCGTCCTCGGCGCCGGCGAGGGCGCCCTCTACACCGCCGGCTCGGCCTGGATCGTCGACATGGCGCCGCTGGAGCGGCGCGGGCGCATCCTCGGCCTCTACGGGCTGGCGGTCTGGGGCGGGCTCAGCGTCGGCCCGCTGCTCGGCGAGCTGCTGCTGAACGCCTCCGGCTACACGACCGTCTGGATCTGCGCCGCCGCGCTGCCACTGCTCGGCGCCGCGATCGCCGCCCGGGTGCCCGACCCGTTCCGGCCCCAGCCGCACGCCGAGCCGCATCCGCTGATCGCGCCCGAGGCGGTGCGACCGGGCCTGGCGGTGGCGCTCGCCTCGGCCGGCTACGCCACGCTCGCCGCCTTCATCGTCCTCCTCCTCGACCAGCGCGGAGTCGGCCACGGCGCCACCGTCTTCGCCGCCGTCGCGGCGATGATCGTGCTGGCGCGGCTGCTCGCCGGCCACCTCCCCGACCGCTACGGCCCCGCCCCGGTCGCGATCGGGGCGGTCCTGGTCGAGGCCGGCGGCCTGCTGGCGATCGCCGTCTCCCACGGCCTCGCCTTCGCGCTGGTCGGCGGCATGGCGATGGGCGCCGGCTTCTCGCTGCTCAACCCCTCGCTGATGCTGATCGCCGTCGGCCGGGTCTCGGAAGCGGCCCGCGGCGCCGCAATGGGCACCTACACCGCTTTCTTCGACGCCGGCGTCGGGCTCGGGGCGCCGCTGGCGGGGCTTGCGGCGGCGCTGACCAGCTACGAGGGGGCCTTCCTGCTCGCCGCCGGCGTCGCCGCCTCCTCGGCGCTCCTGATCCTGGCGACCCTGCACCGCCAGGGCCACTGACCCGGGCCTCAGCGCTCGCTGATCAGCAGCGTCTGCAGGGCGCGGCCGATCCTCCCCTCGCGGTCGGCGAGAACCGACTCGGCGGTGCCGACCCCGCTCGGCTGCGGCAGGGTGACGGCGTCGACGCAGATCCACTCTCCCGCCGGCATCCGCTCCAGCTGAACGGTCAGGTCGACGTTGATGAAGAGGAAGCGGCGGAAGTCGAGGGCGGCGCTGACGCCGTTGCCGACGTCGGCGACGACGAGGGTGCGCTGCAGCGGCGTCGGCTCCTCGCCGGCGACGAGCGGCTGGCGCATCCGCAGCCAGACGACCGCCGGCCCGGGCTCGACGAAGTCACCGGAGACGAAGCGGACCTCCATCGCCGAGTGGTAGCCGTGCTCCTCGCCGGTGGGAAAGAAGTTGGCCTCCCTGCCCTCCTCGGGCGGTGGTGGCGGCTCGGCAACCACGCGCGCACCGGCCGGGATCTCGATCGCCGCGGTGCGGATCCCCCAGGCGCGCGCCCGCATCAGCACCTCGCCATCGGCGTCGCTCAGCTCGGCCTCGAACATCTGCACCCGCCGCCCCGGCCGCGCTACCCGCGCCTGCGCCCGGACCGGCGCGATCGGGACCGAGCGCAGGATCTCGAAGGTGATCCGCCCGACCTGGAACCCCTCCGCCTCCGACAGCCCCTCGATCGCATGGCCGAGCAGGGCGGCGGGCGGACCGGCGTGTTGCGCGCCGCGATCCCACGGCCCCCGCGTCAGCTCGGTCGCCGCAAAGAGATCCCCCTCCCGCTGATAAAAAGCTTGAAACACGCCGAAGATCCTAGGCCGGAGGGCGGTCCGACCCTCAGCAGCTTCGGCTGCCGAACTCCTCGGTCCAGACGTGGGCGCCGCGGTTGCCTTGGCCGGGACATCCCGCACGGGGAGCGCCGGGGGCCGCCGCCCCGGCGGGGGTCGCGGCGAAGGATGCCGCGAGGAAGAGGATCGCGACCGTGCCCCTGCGCGTCACAGGCTCGTAATACCCGCGGCGTACTCTGTTCTCACGCGAGAAAGGAGCAAGATGGCGACGAAGATCCAGAAAAGCGAGCAGGAGTGGCGCGAGCAGCTGACTCCCGAGCAGTTCGAGGTCACCCGCAAGGCCGGCACCGAGCGCGCCTTCACCGGTCCCTACTGGGACGAGAAGGCGGAGGGGACCTACCGCTGCGTCTGCTGCGGCACCGAGCTGTTCTCCTCCGACACCAAGTTCGACTCCGGCACCGGCTGGCCGAGCTTCACCGAGCCGGCCAACCTCGAGCACGTCGAGCTGCGGCCGGACAACAGCCTCTTCATGCGCCGTACCGAGGTCGTCTGCAAACACTGCGATGCCCACCTCGGCCACGTCTTCGACGACGGCCCGGCCGACCGCGGCGGCAAGCGCTACTGCATCAACGGCTGCGCGCTCGAGCTCGAGAAGAAGGAGTAGCGAAAGCGTAGGCGGCGTTCCGCCGCCTACAACGCGCCGCCGCCGGCACCCAGGTAGCTGAAGCGGACCGCCAGCGCGACCGCCTCGGTGCGGGTGTCGACCTCGAGCTTGGCGATCGCGTTGCGCACGTGGGTGTGCACGGTCGCCGGGCTCAGCTGCAGCCGGTCGGCGATTTCTTTCACCCGCAGCCCCTCGGCGAGGAGCTCGAGGATCTGCCGCTCGCGCGGCGAGAGGTCGAGCAGTTTCTCCACCTCCGAGGGCTTGCCGCCGGCGAAGTCGCCGCCGAGGAAGGTGCCGCCGCCGGTGACCGCTTTCACCGCCTTGGCGATGTCCTCGGCCGGCGCCGACTTCAGCACGTAGCCGGAGGCGCCGGCTCGCAGCGCCAGGGCGAGCAGGTCGGGCTGGGCGTGGGCGGTGAAGATGATCACCTTCGTCCGCGGCCGCGCTTTGAGGACCTCCTTGGTCGCCTCGATCCCGTCGCGTTTGGGCATCTCGACGTCGACGATGAGGACGTCGGGTTCGAGTTCTTTGACGACGTTGACGACGTCGCGGCCGTTGCCGGCCTCGCCGACGATCTCGACCGCGTTGGAGTTGGCCATCCGCGCCTTGATCGCCTCGCGGACGATCTCGTGGTCGTCGCAGAGGACGACACGCTTGGCCTCGCGTACGTTCATAGCGGCGCGATTCTTTCAGGAGAGCCGTACCGATGCAAAGTTTTGGGTAGCGTGAAACTCCCGTCGCTCTCCTGCCTGTTCTCGATCAGGGCGATGATCGTCCGTCCGACCGCGCAGGCGGTGCCGTTCAGCGTGTGGACCGGCTGCGGCGAGGCGCCCTCCTCGGGGCGGTAGCGGGCGCCGAGCCGGCGCGCCTGGTAGTCGGTCGTGTTCGAGCAGGAGGTGAGCTCGCGGTAGCGGCCCTGGCTCGGGATCCACGCCTCGCAGTCGTACTTCTTCGCCGCCGGGGCGCCGAGGTCGCCGACGGCGACGTTGACGACGCGGTAGGGGATCTCGAGCTCGCCGAGGATCCGC
Source organism: Solirubrobacterales bacterium (assembly GCA_051961435.1). Lineage (GTDB taxonomy): Bacteria > Actinomycetota > Thermoleophilia > Solirubrobacterales > 70-9 > VAYN01. The sequence continues at coordinate 13,832 of JBQCDH010000036.1, read as the reverse complement.
TCCTCGATCGCCAGCAGGCGCTCGTGCTCGTCGCGCGAGGCGTCCGGCACGACGAACGAGAACATCTCGACCTTGTCGAACTGGTGGACGCGGAAGATGCCGCGGGTGTCGCGGCCGGCCGCCCCGGCCTCGCGGCGGAAGCAGCTGGAGAAGGCGCAGTAGCGCAGCGGCAGCGCCGCGGCGTCGAGGATCTGGTCGGCGTGGAGGCCGGCGAGAGCGACCTCGGAGGTGCCGGTGAGGAAGAGCTCGTCCTTGGGGACCTCGTAGATCTGGTCGCGGTCGCCGGGGAGGAAGCCGGTCCCCTCCAGCGCCTCTTCGCGGACCAGTACCGGCGGCACCACCGGCTCGTGGCCCTCGGCGCGGACCAGCTCGATCGCGAAGCGGACCAGCGCCAGCTCGAGCAGGACCAGGTCGCCCTTCAGGTAGGCGAAGCGCGAGCCGGAGAGGCGGGCGCCGGCCTCCATGTCGATCAGCCCCAGCTCGGTGCCGATCTCGAGGTGGTCGCGGGGCTCGAAGCCGAAGCTCGGCCGCTCACCGACCTCGCGCACGACCACCGCGTCCTCCTCGGTCATCCCTTCCGCCGCGTCGGGGTCGGGAATGTTGGGGAGGGTGAGCGCCAGCTCGCCGAGCTTGGCGTCGACCTGGTCCAGCCCCTCTTTGCCGGACTCGATCTGCTCCTTCAGCCCCTGCACCGTCGCCATCAGCTCCTGCGCCCGCTCCTCTTCGCCCTTCCCTTTCGCCTCACCGATCTGCTTGGAGAGCGTCTTGCGCTCGGCCTGCGCGCTCTCGACCTCGGGCAACAGTTCGCGCCGGCGGGCGTCGAGCGCCAGCAGCTCGTCGACCTGCTCGGCGGCGCCGCGCCGCGCGAGCGCGGCCTTGACCCGCTCGGGTTCGGAGCGGATCAGCTTCAGGTCGAGCACGGAAGGGCCTCCTCAGGGAGATGCTTCTTCCGCGCCCGGCCGGGGCGAGGATTCCGCTTCTTCGCCCGCGTACTTGGCGACGAAATGGGCGACTGCTTCGGCTTCTTTGCCGACGACGATGTTCTGCGGCATGATCGCGCCGGAGAAGCCTCCGTTCTGGATCGCGAAGAGGACGTCGTCATAGGTCTCGGTTCGCTGGTTGAGGCTGGGACCCTGCGTGCGCTGGCCGCGGTTGCCGGTGCCCTGGGTGCCGGCGGCGGCGAGCGTGTGGCAGCCGGAGCAGTGGGTGGCGAAGAGCTGGGCGCCTTCGTAATTGGGGTCGTTCTTGGAGAGGGCGATCCCTTCCTGGCCGAAGCCGCAGGCCGAGAGGCCGAGAGCGGCGGCGGCAAGCGTGGCGATGATCAGCACGAGGCGCATGCGGCGCGCATCATATTGTCTTGAGCCGATCCGCTCTCTGACGATGCCGCCGCCCGATCCAGCCAGCTTCCGCGCCGCCATGGCCGGGCTTCCGACCGGAGTCACGATCGTCGCCGCCGCGGGCCCCGACGGGCCGGCGGGGGCGACCGCCAACGCCGTCTGCTCGCTCTCGATCGAGCCGATGCTGATGCTCGCCTGCCTCGACCGCGGCTCCCGCACCCTGCTCGCCGTCCAGGCCGCCGACAGCTTCGGCATCAGCGTCCTCCACGCCGGCCAGGAGCCGATCGCCCGCGCCTTCGCCACCAAGGCCCCCGTCGCCGAGAAGTGGTCCGGCGTCGCCTGGAGCGACCGCGACGGCGTCCCCGCGATCGACGATGCCCTGATCTTCATCGCCTGCGACCTCCGCGACGTCCTCGCCGCCGGCGACCACGTGATCGTCACCGGCGAAGTCCGCGACCTCGAATCCCGCCGCGGCGACCCCCTCGTCTTCCACGGCGGCGAGTACCGGCCGCTGGACTAGCGCTGGCGCCGGGCGCAGGTCAGTCGCAGCCCGTCGCGATGGCAAGAGCCCGGCAGACCTCGTGCATGCGGGGACCGGAGAGGGTCGTGATCGGCTCGCTGAGGAGGGCGCACGAGATGGTCCTGAGGTTGTCGAAGTTGACAACGCACTCGCGGGGGAGGCCATCGCTGGAATCGAGCCGGACCTCGATCGGGATGCCTCGGATCTTCGTCGTCAGATAAGCGATCACAACACGCCCCATCGCAGGGATCGCCTCGTCGCGGGTCAGCACCAGAGCAGGCCGGCGCTTTTCTTCATCGGGAAGCGAAGCCCAGCAGATGTCTCCTCGCCTCACCACGGATCTTCTTCGATGTCCTCACGCACGCCCGCTTCGGCACTGGCCATCTCCTCCGGAGTGGTCGGGATCCGTTCGTAGCCCTCGATGATTTCGCGGGTGATCCGGTCGCGCTCCTCATCGTGGAGATAGGCCTCGATCGCATCGCGGATCAGGGCAGAGCGAGACCTTCCCTCGCGTGCGGCCCGCTCGTCGAGCCGCCGCAGCAGGTCGCTCGTCAGTTGGACCAGCGTCTGGATGCGCACCACTGGCCATATGGTACCCAATGGTTGCGTCTCTCTAAGTAATGGGCAGAGAAAACTCTCCCCCGCTGAGCTCAAAAAGGTTCTGAACCCCGGTCGGAGCACGTGCGAATATCGATGCATGGCGGATCGCTTCCAGGAGCCGGGCTGGTTCACGAAGCACGTCTTCAACCGCCTGGTCGCGATCGCGACCAGGCTGGGCCTCAGCGTCGCCGGCTCGCGGGTGCTGGAAGTGAAGGGCCGTAAAAGCGGCGAGTGGCGGCGGACGCCGGTCAACCTGCTCGAGTTCGAGGGCGCCCGCTACCTGGTCGCCCCGCGCGGCAACACCCAGTGGGTTCGCAACATGCGCGCCAGCGGCGGCGGCCGCCTCGTCCTCGGCCGCCGCACCGAGGAGTTCACCGCCAAAGAAGTGCCGGAGGACGAACGCGTTGCCCTGCTCCGCGCCTACCTCGAAAAGTGGAAATGGGAGGTCGGCGCCTTCTTCGGCGGCGTCGGCCCCGACTCATCCGACGCTGAGCTCCGCCGCATCGCCCCCGACCACCCCGCCTTTCGTCTCGACTGATCGAGGTTGCGATTGAGCACCCATAGGGTGATGAATCGCAGGTTCGCTGACTTAAAGTGCATCCGATGAAGTGGCCAAGGACGCCATCAGGATGGGAGCGAAGCGAAAAAGTACTCGCACTTTGCATTGCTGCTCTCGTGCCTGCAGGCGCGCTGGCTCCCTTCATCGGCTGGGTTGCAATCCCAGCCGCTCTCGCAATCGTGACGGTTGTAGGAGTCGTCTGGCGCCTATGGATCGCCATGCGCAAGGCAACCCTCGAAGAGAACTTGGAAGAGGCGAAACTCGACCGACGCCTGCGAATAGCGATCCAGAAGGTGGGCTCTGCTGATCCGCGGCAGATTGGGGTAGACCCCGCCACCCAGGATCTCCTCCCAGGAGGGGAAATACCCAAGTACCTTCCGCGCACGAAAGACCAAGAGGTGCGCCAGGCTCTTGCTGATGCTTTCAGCGGTCAGGGGCGTTGGATCGTCGCGGTCTGCGGCTCCTCAAAGACCGGGAAGTCGCGTCTCCTCTTTGAGGCGATTAAGTGGTACGGAGAGCAGAGTCATAATGCATACCTCATTGCCCCAAAAGACGGTGCTGCTCTTAAATCCTTGATCGAGCCCAACCAGTTGCCAAGCCATCTCGCTGATAAGAACCTCATTGTCTGGCTTGACGACCTGGAGACTTTTGTTGCCGAGGGGGTCGATCTCGATGTATTGCAGGAGTGGCAGGAGCGTAATGGCATTGTCTTTGCCGCCACGTACGGCGGCAAGGGAAGCGAGCGAGTAAGAGAGGCGAGTGACACCGGCCTCAGCGTGCTTTCGGAGACGCTCCTCCAGCACTCCAAACAGATCGGTCTTTCAAGGACGGATGCAAACGAGTTAGAGGCCCTTCCCAAAAATGTCCCCGAATCCCTCCGAGAGGAGATCGAGAGGCATGGATTGCCAGCGGTCATGGTCTCCGGGCCGGCGCTGGAACGAAAGCTAATGACGGGGCGCCATGCGCTCGGTGACTCAGAATGTCTATCTGGCGTCGCCATCACTCGCGCAGCAGTTGATTGGGCGCGCTGCGGGCGGACCGATCCAATTTCTGCCGAGGATTTGGAGGACCTCTGGCAGAACTACCTCCCCGCAGGTGTACAAGCTTCAGACGAACAGTTCGAGACCGGGCTCGAGTGGGCACTCCGACCGGTGTCAGGAACGATCGCTTTGCTCCATCACGCCGGCGGCTACTTGGCGTATGACTACGTAGTCAGCCTCGTCGATAAGCAGGGTCCGCCTCATGAGGCCGCTTGGGCGAGTACGCTCCAAAATCCTGATCCAGGCCAAGCGTTCAGTGTGGGTGTAAGAGCAAACCAACATGGGAGGTCGCAAGATGCTGAGGCCGCAATGCGAATTGCCGGTAATTCCTCTGATGCTCGACTTGTGCTGGCCGCAAACCACAATCTGGGAGTGGTGCTGAAAGAGCAGGGAAGAATTGAAGAGGCAGAGGAAGCCCTCAAACGAGCAGACGCAGGAGGACTGGGGGTATCAGCGAGCAACCTTGGCTTCTTGCTTCAGGCGAAGGGGGACATAAAGGGTGCAGAAGCAGCTTTCAGAAGGGCGGCGGATAGAGGTAGCGGAAGTGGAGCCTTCAACTTAGGTCTGGTGCTCCTACAAAGAGATGACCTAGCTGGAGCGGAGAAAGCATTTCAGCGGGCCCACGAACTCGGCGACAAAGATGCTCTCAACAACCTAGGAGCGCTGCTCGATCAAAAGGGAGACCGCGTGGGTGCGGAAAAAGCCTTTCGAGAGGCGGGGGAATCAGGTAATCGCGACGCTGAATTCAACCTAGGTTTGATGCTTGAAGAAAAAGGTGACGACGAGCATGCACGCATGTGTTTTCAGCGGGTAATCGATGGTCACTCAGACAGGCTGTCAGCGCTCGCAAAATCCAGGCTGGAGAAGGGGTCGTAATTACAGCCCACTCGTAGTAGCGGCCCGCAGCGCGAGGAAGAAGATGACCCCGCAGCTGACGGCCATGATCCCCATCTCGCGGCGGACGATCGCGAGGGCCAGGGATTCCTGCTCGGCCGGGGGGAGGTTCTCGTAGTCGATGCCGGCGACCTCGCGCTGGGCGGCGTCGGCGCGGGCGCCCTCGGCGATGAAGGAGACGACGAGGGGGAGGATGCCGTAGAGGTAGTGGAGGTTTTCCGCCGGCTGGTGGTTGGTGACGACGAGGAGGCCGCCGAGGAGGGCCTGGACGAAGACCGAGACCTGGGCCGCCCGCAGCAGGTACCAGAAGGGGATCGAGGGGCGGTTGCGGTACCAGGCGACGCCGCCGACGATGCCCGCGGCCGCATTTAGCGCGATCAGGATCATCCCGACGGCGATGTGGAGACCGACCATCGCCTAAATCCTCCTAAAGGGGTCGGGATTCGGCTTGCTGATGCGGAAAAGCACTATGTAGCAAGTTGTCACAAAGTCGGTATATAACAGGGGCTACGGCGTCCACAGCCGGGTACCTGCACCGACGGGCCCGGCCGCCGCAGAAGGACAACCTCCCCGTGCTCAAGACCTACCTCCCGATTCTCGTCTTCGCCTTCCTCGGCCTCACGGTCGGCGGCGTCTTCGCCATGCTGAACCACTTCGTCGGGCCGAAGAAGCCGTCGAAGCGGACCGCGGCGAGCCGCCGCCAGGGCGAGCCCTACGAGTCGGGGATTCCGGTCGAGCCGACCAAGGGGCTGCGCTTCGGCGTCACCTTCTACCTGGTGGCGATGCTCTTCATCCTCTTCGACATCGAGGTCGTCTTCCTCTACCCGATCGGGGTGATCCTGAGGGGGGCCGACAGCCTGCTGGTCCTCGGCGAGGTCGTCACCTTCGTCGCCCTCCTGCTCGTCGCCTTCGTCTACGTCTGGCGGAAGGGAGCGCTGGATTGGAGGTAGAGCGCCGCAGCCTGCGCGAGAAGCAGCTTCGCGCCCGCGACCTGCTCCGCGGCGACCTCGAGGGCGAGGACCTCGAGCGCTACGTCGAAGAGCGGGTCGTCACCACCAACTTCGAGAAGATGCTCAACCTGGCGCGGGCGAACTCGATCTTCCCGCTCACCTTCGGCCTCGCCTGCTGCGCGATCGAGGCGCCGATCTCGATCGTCACCGCCCGCTACGACCTCGCCCGCTTCGGCGCCGAGGCGCTGCGCGCCTCCCCGCGCCAGGCCGACCTGATCATCCTCTCGGGGCGGGTCTCGGTCAAAATGGCGCCGGTCGTCCGCCGCCTCTACGACCAGATGCTGGAGCCGAAGTGGGTGATGGCGATGGGCGCCTGCTCCTCCTCGGCGGGGATGTTCGCCAACTACGCCGTCGTCCAGGGCGCCGACAAGTTCATGCCGGTCGACATCTACGTGCCCGGTTGCCCGCCGCGGCCGGAGGCGGTCCTCTACGGCTTCACCAAGCTGCAGCGGAAAATCATGGGCAGCCCGGACCAGAGCTGGCGCCAGCGCTACAACGCCTACGGCAGCGAGGAGTGGGCGCGCGGCGGCCCCCGCTCGGAACCGAGCCCGGAGGCGGCGCAGGCCTACGAAGAAGCGCGGGAGCTGAGCCTTGCCTGACGCCCCCGGACTGGAGCTGATCCGGGGTGAAATCGAGCGCGACCGCCCCGGCGCCGTCCTCGCCACCTCCTACGACCGCGCCCAGGCGGCGCTGCTGGTCGATCCTGAGCGCATCCTCGACGTGCTGCGTTGGCTCAAGGAGCAGCCAGGCCAGCGCTACGACTTCCTGTCGAGCCTGCACGCAGCGGACTACCTGCCCAACCAACCGCGCTTCGCCGTCCACTACGAGCTAATAAACCGCGACCGCGTAGAGCGCATCCGCCTCAAAGCGATGCTCGAAGACGCCCCTCCCGCGGGTGACGACGATCGGGAGGGCTCTGCCGGTAGGCAGAGCCCCCGATCGGAGACAGGACCCGCGGGCCAAGGCCTCCCGTCAATCGACTCCTGCGTCGACCTGTTCCCCACTGCGGAGGCCCAGGAGCGGGAGGTCTACGACTTCTTCGGGATCGTCTTCCGCGGCCATCCGAACCTGACCCGGATCCTGATGCCCGACGACTACGTCGGCTGGCCGCAGCGGCGCGACTTCCCGATCGGCGGCGAGCCGGTCACCTTCACCTACTCGGAGCAGCGCTATGACTGACCTGGTCCAGGACCTCGACCGCGAGATCATGACCGTCAACGTCGGGCCGCACCACCCGGCGACCCATGGCGTGCTGCGCCTCGTCGTCGACCTCGAAGGCGAGCTCGTGCGCGAGGTGAGGCCGGTGATCGGCTACGTCCACACCGGGATCGAAAAGTCCTGCGAGGACAAGAGCTACTGGAAGGTCATCCCCTTCGTCGAGCGGATGGACTACGTCTCCTACTTCTTCCAGATGGAGGCCTTCTGCGGCGCCGTCGAGCGGCTGATCGACCTCGAGATCCCGCCCCGCGCCAGGTACCTGCGGACGCTCTTCCTCGAGCTCAACCGGATCCACTCCCACCTCGTCTGGCTCGGCACCACCGCGCTCGACCTCGGCGCGATCTCGATGCTCTGGTACTGCTTCCGCGAGCGCGACAAGATCCTCGACCTCTTCGAGATGGCGACCGGTCAGCGCATGCACACGCGCTACTTCCAGGTCGGCGGCGTGATCGAGGACATCCCGCTCGGCTTCGAGGCGAAGTGCCGCGCCTTCGCCGAGGAAATGCCGATCCGGGTCGGCCAGTACGAAGACCTGCTCGACCGCAACGAGGTCTTCCTCTCGCGGACCAAAGGCACCGGGGTCGTCTCCCGCGAGCGGCTGCTGGAGCTGGGCGTGACGGGGCCGCTGCTGCGCGCCGCCGGCGAGCCCTGGGACCTGCGCAAAGCCTTCGACTACCTCGCCTATCCGGAGATGGACTTCAAGATCCCGGTCGGGACGGTCGGCGACAACTACGACCGCTACCGGGTGCGGGTGGCGGAGATGGTCGAGTCCTCGAAGATCGTCCTGCAGTGCCTCGACGCCCTGCCCGAGGGCCCCTACATCGCCGACGACCGCAAGTACGTGCTGCCGCCGCGCTCGGAGCTCTCGACCTCGATGGAGTCGCTGATCCACCACTTCAAGCTGGTCACCGAGGGCTACCGGGTCCCGCCCGGCGAGGTCTACTACTCGATCGAGCACCCGCGCGGCGAGCTCGGCTGCTTCGTCCTCGCCGACGGCTCGGCGAAGCCGGCTCGGGTCCACTTCCGCGACCCCTCCTTCGTCAACCTGCAGGCCTTCCGCGAGATGGCGGTCGGCGGCTACGTCGCCGACATGATCGCCTCGCTGGGGATGCTCGACCCGATCCTCGGGGGGGTCGATCGATGACTGCTTGGACCATGCGCTCGGCCCGCGGGTCCTGTCACGGCAGGGGACCCACCCCCACTTGCGCGGCAAGTGGGGGTCCCCCCTACCGCGCCACCCGCGGGAGGAGGGTTTATGGCTGAGCTGCCTGTGGATCCAGCCGTGCGTGAGGGTCGAGTGCCAGGTCGCGCCGAGGAGGAGATTCCTGAGCTTCATGAGGTGGACTGCCCGCCGGAGCTGCGCCAGCGGATCGAGAGTTTGATGAGCCGCTACCCGGACCGCCGCTCGGCCTCGATCCCGGCGCTGTGGGCGGTGCAGGAGCGCTACGGCTGGTGCACGCCGGAGGGGATCCGCCAGGCCGCCGCGGTGATGCGGGTAACCCCCGCCTACCTGGAGTCGGTGGCGAGCTTCTACGACCTCCTCCACACGCGCCCGGTCGGCAGCCACCGGATCGAGGTCTGCACCAACATCAGCTGCTGGATGCGCGGCGGCGACCGCCTGCTCGACGCCTTCGAGGCCGCCGCCGAGGGCGACGAGGACTTCTTCGTCACCGGCTTCGAGTGCCTCGGCGCCTGCGACATCGCCCCGATGGCCTCGATCGACCAGCGCTACTACGGCCCGCTGGAAGCGGCCGAGGCGGGGACGGCGATCGAGCAGCTGCGCGCCGGCGCCGAGGTGCTGCCCGGCAAGGCGCTGGCCAGGCGCGGGCTGGCGGGGGACTCCTGATGCCGCACCCACTGGAGAAGCGCGTCCTGCTCGAGCACGCAGAGGACCCGGCGCTGCGCACCCTCGACGGCTACCGGCGCCTGGCCGGCGGCTACGCGACGATGGAGCGCGCCTACCGCGAGATGGAGCAGGACGAAGTCCTCAAGGAGCTCGAAGACTCGGGCCTGCGCGGGCGCGGCGGCGCCGGCTTCGCGATGGGCAAAAAGGCCTCCTTCCTGCCCCGGGGCGACATGGCCAAGTACCTCTGCTGCAACGCCGACGAGTCCGAGCCGGGTGCCTTCAAGGACCGCGAGCTGATGCAGCGCAACCCGCACCAGCTGATCGAGGGGATCGCGATCGCGGCGCTCGCCGCCGACGCCGGCCACGCCTTCATCTTCATCCGCGGCGAGTACGCCGAGCAAGCCGACATCCTCGACGCGGCGGTCGCCGAAGCCTACGAGGCGGGCTATCTCGGCAAGGACGTCCTCGGCTGCCGCCGCGACCTCGAGCTGGTCGTCCACCGCGGCGCCGGCGCCTACATCTGCGGCGAGGAGACGGCGCTGCTCGACGCGCTCGAGGGCAAGCGCGGCAACCCGCGCCTGAAGCCGCCGTTCCCGGCGGTGCAGGGCCTCTACGGCGGGCCGACGCTGATCAACAACGTCGAGACGCTCTCCAACGTCCCCCACATCGTCCGCCACGGCGCCGAGTGGTTCCGCGGCTTCGGCACCGAGCAGTCGCCCGGGACCAAGGTCGTCTCGGTCTCCGGCGGCGTCCGCCGCCCGGGCAACTACGAGGTCGAGCTGGGGATCCCGACCCGCGAGCTGATCTGCGAGCTGGCCGGCGGCCCCGAGCCCGGCCACGAGATCAAGGCCTTCTTCCCCGGCGGCTCGTCCTCCCCGGTCCTCACCGCCGAAGAGGGGCTCGACCTCCCCTACAGCTTCGAGGCGATGGCCGAGGCGGGCTCGATGCTCGGCTCCGGCTCGATCATCGTCGCCGACGACCGGGTCTCGATCCCGCACCTGGCGCTGCGCACGGCGCGCTTCTACCACCACGAGTCCTGCGGCAAGTGCGCCCCCTGCCGCGAGGGCACCAACTGGACCGTGAAGATGCTGGAGCGGATGGTCCGCGGCGAGGCGACGCCGCTGGACCTCGACATCGTCAGCTCGGTCCAGCAGAACATCATCGGCCACTGCCTCTGCGTGCTCGGCGACTCGATGGCGATGCCGGTCGGGGCGATGGTCCGCAAGTTCCGGGAGGAGTTCGAAGCGGCGATGGAAAACCCCGAGCTGGCGCTCGACCCGCACGCCGTCGTCCAGGCGCCGCCGGAGACCCTGGGAGCCTCGGCGTGAGCCCCGCAAGGCGCGAGGTGACGATCACGATCGACGGTCGCGAGGTGACCGCGGTCGAGGGCGAGATGCTCCACGACGCCGCCCGCAAGGGCGACGTCGAGATCCCGGTCTTCTGCTACGAACCGAAACTCGGCGACCCGGTCGGCGCCTGCCGGATGTGCCTGGTCGAGATCGAGGGGATCCCGAAACTGCAGACCTCCTGCTCGACGCCGGTGCGCGAGGGGATGGTCGTCCACACTAGAACGGAGCAGGTCAGGCACGCGCAGAACGCGGTCGTCGAGTTCCTCCTCGTCAACCACCCGCTCGACTGCCCGGTCTGCGACAAGGGCGGCGAATGCCCGCTGCAGGACATCTCCTACGGCTGGGGCCCCGGGAAGAGCCGGGTGATCGACGAAAAGCGCCACTTCGAGAAGCCGATCGAGCTCTCGCCGCTGGTCGCGATCGACCGCGAGCGCTGCATCCTCTGCTACCGCTGCGTCCGCTTCAGCCAGGAGGTCTCCGAGGATGCGCAGCTGCAGCTGCTGGAGCGCGGCGACCGCACCTACGTCGGCACCTTCGACGACCGCCCCTACGTGGCGCCGTTCCACGGCAACATCACCGACATCTGCCCGGTCGGGGCGCTGACCAACTACACCTACCGCTTCCGCGCCCGGCCCTGGGACATCGAGCACGCCGGCTCGGTCTGCACGCTCTGCCCGAGCCAGTGCAACGTCAGCTTCACCGTCCGCGACGAGAAGGTGAAACGGGTGATCACCCGCGACAACGCCGAGGTCGACGATGGCTGGCTCTGCGACCGCGGCCGCTACGGCTTCGAGATGTTCGACGCGCCGGAGCGGGTCACCGGGCCGCGGCCGAAGGGCGGCGCCGCGAGCTGGGAGCAAGCGTTGGACGCTGCCGCCGAGGGGCTGCGGCGGGCCGGGGGCAAGGTCGCGGCGATCGTCGGCGACGCCTCCAACGAGGAGGGCTTCCTGCTGCAGCGGCTGGTGCGCGAGGCGCTCAGCTCGCCCCACGTCGATTCGCGCCCCTCGCGCGGGCCGCGCCGCGAGGTGCTGGCGCGGCTGGCCGAGCCGGCGATCTCGGCCAGGGTCCGCGACATCGACACCGCCGACGCGATCCTCGTCCTCGGCACCGACCCGCTGCACAGCTCGCCGATCCTCGACCTGCGGGTGCGCAAGGCGATCCGCCGCAGCGGCGCCAGGCTCGCCGTCGCCACCGAGCGGCCGACCGCCCTCGACGGCGGCACCGAGGCCGTCTTCCGCTACGCGCCCGGCGGCGCCACCGCCTTCCTGATGGGCCTGGCCGGCGCCCTGCGCGACGGCAACGAAGAAGCGCCCGAGGCCGGCGTCGCCGACGTGCTGCGCGAGGCGGAGAGCGTCGTCGTCCTCTGGGGCGAGCGAATCGGCCGCGAGGACGTCGCCACGGTCAAGGCGCTGCTCGACGTCGCCGCCACCCTCGGCCTCGCCGGCAAGGACGGCTCCGGCCTGCTGGAGATCCCCGACACGACCAACGCCCGCGGCCTGCGCGAGGCCGGCTGCCTCCCCGACGCCGGCCCCGGCCTCGCCGAGACCGCCGCCGGCATGGCCACCGAGGAGATCCGCGAAGCGCTGATCGGCGGCGAGCTGAGCGGCCTGATCCTCTTCGGCGCCGATCCGCTGCGCGACTTCCCCGACACCCCCGCCTGGGAGGAGGCGCTGACCGCCGCCGACTTCGTCGTCTCCTTCTCGATGCACGAGAACGCGACCACCGCCAAGGCCGACGTAGTCCTCCCACTGGAGACCCACGCCGAGAAAGACGGCACCGTCACCCACCCCGACGGCCGCCTTCAGCGAGTTAGGCCCAGCGCCTCCCGCCCCGGCGACATCCGCTCCAACATCGCGGTCCTATCGGAGCTCGCCTCGAAGCTGGGCCTGGACACCGGCATCGACTCCCAGCCCACCGCCTTCGCAGCTCTGACCGAGGCCGTCCCCTTCTACAACGGCATCAGCGACGCCGACATCGGCGGCAGAGGAATCCGCTGGCAGGACGGCCCGTCCGCGGCCAACCTGCCCGAACCGGGAGGGGCGCCTGCCGCCGGGTCGCCGGACACTCAGCGCGATAGCGCGTCCGCCGACCCAGTGGCAGGCGCCCCCCACGCCGATCCTCGCCGAGCGGCGTCCGCCGACCCAGGGCCGGATGCCCCCCTAACGCTTGGGACTTATCGGGACCTCTGGGCCGGCCCCATCACGGAGCTCAACCCCCCATTGAAGTTCCTCACCCCCCGACAGCGGGTAGAGGTGTCCCCGGCAGATGCCGAGCGCCTGGGATTGCAGATAGGAGAAATCGTTCGCGTGAGTCAAGGCGGTTCTACCGTCGAGGCCCAGGTGCAGATCAAGGAACGAGTACCCGCCGGCGTCGTCTTCCTGGCCGAGGGCGTCGCCGACGGAAATGCCAACGCACTGCTGAACGGCGGCCCCGTCACGGTGACGATCGAGAGGCCGAGCGAGGCGCGCGCCTAGATGCCGCCGCTCGCCGACACCACGCTCGCCGAAGCGACCTGGATCATGATCGTCAAGTCGATCGTGATCTTCGCCGTCATCTTCGGCATCCTGCCGCTGCTGACGGTGCTGGAGCGCAAGCTGATCGGCCGCTTCCAGCACCGCTACGGACCCAACCGAGTCGGCCCCTTCGGCCTCCTGCAGCCGCTTGCCGACGTCGGCAAGCTGATCTCGAAGGAGTCGTTCCGCCCCGAGAACGCGACCCGGACCCTGTTCATCCTCGGGCCGCTGTTGCCGGTCCTGGCCGGGGTCCTGTCGCTGGCGATCATCCCCTGGGGCGACGTCCAGGGCGGGGTCGGCTTCTACGGCATCGACGTCCCGATCGGCATCCTCTACTTCTTCGCCGTCGGCTCGATCGCCTTCTACGGCCTTCTCCTCGGCGGCTGGTCCTCGGGCTCGAAATACAGCCTGCTGGGGGCGATGCGCTCGGCCGCGCAGCTGATCTCCTACGAGGTCTCCCAGGGGCTGGCGCTCGTCGGCGTGATCATCAGCGCCGGCACGCTGTCGATGACGGGCATCGTCCACGCCCAGGAGGGCATGTGGTACATCGTGCCGCAGTTCGTCGGCTTCATCATCTTCCTGGTGGCCTCGTTCGCCGAGACCAACCGCCCGCCCTTCGACCTGACCGAGGCCGACGGCGAGCTGGTCGGCGGCTACAACACCGAGTACGGCGGCGGCCGCTTCGCCACGTACTACTTCGCCGAGTACCTCAACATGATCGTGGCCTCGTTCATCATGGTCACGATCTTCCTCGGCGGCTGGTGGCTGCCCTTCGGCATCCACCCGCCCGGCTGGGTCGATCCCATCGTGGTGATCGTCAAGGCCATGGTCTTGATCTTCTTCTTCGTCTGGGCGCGCGCGACGTTCCCGCGCCTGCGCTACGACCAGCTGATGTCGCTGGGCTGGAAGGTCCTGCTGCCGCTGGCCACCCTCAACGCCCTCGTGA
>JBQCDH010000035.1:0-32894 GCA_051961435.1 Solirubrobacterales bacterium | reverse complement strand
GAGCTGATGCTCGGTCGCACCGCCACCAGGGTCCTGCGTGAGGGCAACGCGGTGTGCGGGGTCGTCGTCCGCACCGCCGCGGGGGAGGAAGTCGAGCTGCGGGCACCGCTCACGGTCGGAGCCGACGGCCGCGACTCGCAGATCGCCGAGCTGGCCGGCCTCCCCGACGAGCAGAGCCCGCACGGGCGGTTCGCCTACGGCGGCTACTTCGAGGGGCCGCCGACCGCGATCTCACCCGACGCCGCCTTCTGGATGCTCGACCCGCAGTGGGCGGCGGCGTTTCCGACCGACTCCGGCCTGACCTTCTACGCGGTGATGGGGACCAAGGACCGCTTGCCCGAATTCAAAGCCGGTCCGGAGGAGGCGCTGGTCAGGTTCGTCTCCGACCTGCCGGAGGCGCCGCCGATCGCCGAGAGCAGGCTCGTCGGCTCGGTGCTGGGGAAGATCGACATGACCAACCGCAAGCGCGGCCCGGTCGCGCCGGGGCTGGCGATGATCGGCGACGCGGCCCTCGCCGTCGATCCCCTCTTCGGCATCGGCTGCGGCTGGGCGCTGCAGTCGGGGGAATGGCTGGCCGACAGCGTCGCGCCGGCGCTGCGCGGCGAGGTCCCGCTCGAGCAGGGCCTCGAGCGCTACGAACGGCGGCACGCGCGCGGCCTCGCCGGCCACGCCTCCCTGATCGACGACTACGCGACGGGGCGCCGGATGAGCCCGATCGAGCGGCTGATCTTCTCGGCCGCCGCCCGCGACGAGGGCTGCGCGCGCATGTTCGAGAAGTTCGGCACCCGCGAAATCCGGCCGCAGGAGTTCATGCCGCGGATGCTGCCGCGGGCGGTCGCCGTCAACGCCCGCCACGCCCTGGCCCGATGAGCGCGGCGGTGGAGCGCTCCCGGCTCGAGGTCGGCGGCACCCGCACCCGCCTCGTGCAGGCGGGCCCGGCCGGGGCGAGCGAGGCGGTCGTCTTCCTCCACGGCAACCCCGGCTCGGCCGACGACTGGGAGCGGCTGGCGGGAGCGGCGGGAGGGGCCGGCCTGCGCGCCGTCGCCTTCGATTTGCCCGACTTCGGCGAGACCGCGGCGCCGCCGGGCTTCCAGCACGACGTGCCCGGTTACGCCGGGTTCGTCGCCGAAGCGCTGGAGCGGCTGGGGATCGAGCGCGCGCACCTGGTGCTGCACGACTTCGGCGGCCCGATCGGGCTGGTCTGGGCGCTGGCGCACCCGGACGCGGTCGCCAGCGTGACCCTGATCGACACCGGCATCCTCCCCGGTTACCGCTGGCACCGGCTGGCGCGGATCTGGCGCACGCCGGTGGTCGGCGAGCTCTTCCAGGCGACGGCGACCCGGCGCGCCTTCCGCGCCCTGCTGGGCCGCAACGAGCCGCGTGGGCTGCCGCGCGAATTCGTCGAACAGATGTACGACCACTACGACAGGCCGACCCGGCGGGCGGTGCTGAAGCTCTACCGCGCCACCGACGACCCCGGCGGCATGTCGGAGCACCTTGTCGGGCTGTTCAGGGACCGCGAGATCCCGGCACTGGTGATCTGGGGCGAACACGACGCCTACCTCCCTTCCTCCTACGCCCAGCGCCAGCGCCAGGCGTTCCCCGCGGCCGACATCCATGTCCTTCCCGCGAGCGGTCACTGGCCCTTCGCCGACGCGCCGGAGACGGTCGAGCGGATCTTCGTCGAGTTCCTCACGAAGCTGAAGCAGCCGGTGTGAAATCCTCGCAGGGATGCGAGGCAGCCCCGAATGACCGACGTAGCCGAGGCCCGCGACCGCCGCTGGATCGCGCTGATCCTGCTCTGCTCGGCCCAGTTCGTCGTCGTCCTCGACGCCTCGATCGTCAACGTGGCGCTGCCGACGATCAAAGACGCGCTCGGCTTCTCGGAGAGCAGCGTCGCCTGGGTGGTCAACGCCTACGTCCTCACCTTCGGCGGCTTCCTGCTGCTCGGCGGGCGGATGGCCGACCTGCTCGGACGCCGCCGCGTCTTCATGTTCGGGCTGGTGCTGTTCGCGCTCGCCTCGCTGGCGGGCGGGCTCGCCTCGAGCACCGGTCAGCTGATCGCCGCCCGCGCCGTGCAGGGACTGGGCGCCGCGATCCTCTCCCCCTCGGCCCTCTCGATCGTCGCCACCACCTTCCGCGACGGCGCCGAGCGCAACAAAGCGCTGGGGATCTGGGGCGCGGTCGCCGGCTCCGGCGGCGCCGCCGGCGTCCTCCTCGGTGGCGTCCTCACCGAAGGGCTGGGC
The DNA here is from genome assembly GCA_051961435.1 of Solirubrobacterales bacterium. Lineage (GTDB taxonomy): Bacteria > Actinomycetota > Thermoleophilia > Solirubrobacterales > 70-9 > VAYN01. The sequence goes on along the minus strand of JBQCDH010000035.1, from coordinate 30,648 downwards.
TGGGAATGGGTGCTCTGGGTCAACGTCCCGATCGGGATCGCCGCCGCCGCGATCGCCCCCGCGCTGATCGCCGAATCCCGCAACGAGGACGAGGTGCGCCACTTCGACCTCGCGGGCGCCGCCACGATCACCCTCGGCCTCTCCGCCCTCGTCTTCGCCCTGCTCGACGCCGAAAACGCCGGCTGGGGCTCGGCGCAGACGATCCTGATCCTGATCGCCTCGGCGCTCCTGCTGGCGGCCTTCGTCGCGATCGAGCGGCGCTCGCGGGCGCCGCTCGTCCCCTTCTCGATCTTCCGCGTCCGCACCATCACCGGCGCCAACGTGGTCGGCCTCCTGGTCGGGGCTTCGCTGTTCTCGATGTTCTTCTTCATCTCCCTCTACATGCAGCAGGTGCTCCGCTACAGCCCGATCCACGCCGGGCTCTCCTACCTGCCGCTGGCGGTCTCGATCATCCTCTCCGCCGGCATCGCCTCGAGCCTGGTGACCAAGGTCGGCTTCAAGCCGATCCTCGCCGCCGGCATGGCCCTGATCGCCGCCGGTCTCGTCTGGTTCAGCCAGATCTCAGCCGACGGCAGCTTCCTCGCCGACATCCTCGGCCCCTCCCTGCTCGCCGCGGTCGGCCTCGGCTTCGGCTTCGTCCCGGTCACGATCGCCGCCGTCTCCGGCATCGAGGATCGCGAGCAGGGCCTGGCGAGCGGCCTGATCAACACCTCCCAGCAGGTCGGCGGCGCGCTCGGCCTCGCCGTCCTCGCCGCGATCGCCAACTCGATCATCGGCAGCTCCCAGGACCCCGCCGTCCTCACCGAAGGCTTCCAGTCCGCCTTCCTCGTCGGTGCCGCCTTCGCCGTCCTCGGCCTTCTCGCCACCCTCTTCCTGATCCGCAGCGCCGACAGCCGAGCGCACGTCGAACTGGGCACGGAAGTGGCGCTCGAAGACGCGAAGTAGTGACGAAATGACACGGAAGTGTCATTTCTTTGAACCAATTCAGTAACGCCTATTGAAGTGGCGATTTCCTGTGTCTAGGGTCGGCCGCCGGAGGGTGAAGGAAGGCAGGTGCCTCTACGTAGCTGATACCTACAGTGTCCGGTCCAACCAACCGGATCCGGTTCGAGTCCGGCGCCCTCCGCAGACATAGACCGCCGTGAGCAGGTTGGGTGGGAGCACGAGCAGTCGCGTGTTACCCTGAGTGCAGGTATCAGCTGCGTGCGGGGTGGTTCCCCGCTTCAACTCGACTCGACCCGCTCCGGCGGGTCTTGTCGTTTTTGAGGACCTTGCCCTCGACCGCGTCCCCCCTTGCGGCTATGGTGGCAATGTCTTGTCGCTCCGCCTGCGAACTTCGAGCTTCGCCGCGCTGATCCTGATCGGGCTGGGGGCCCTCGCGCTGAGCGCCCACGGCCGCGCCGCCCCGCCGGGCGTCAGCGCCGTCGGCTCGGCCAACTGCGGACCCCTCCAGTACGGGGGCAGCGGCAGCGCCGAAGCGCTGATCGTCTCCGACCTGCCGCTGCAGGGGGACTCGCGCCAGCGCTCGTTGCAGATGAACGACGCGATCCGGCTCGTCCTCGAAGGCGCCGACTGGAAGGCGCGCGGCAAGAGGATCGCCTTCCAGGCCTGCGACGACTCCAGCGCCAAGACCGGCCTCTGGACCAAGGCGCGCTGCCAGGCGAACGCGCGAGCCTACGCGGCCGACCCCAGCGTCCTCGGCGTCGTCGGCACCTACAACTCCGGCTGCGCCGAGGTGATGATCCCGATCCTCGGCAAGGCGCCCGGAGGCGGAGTGGCGATGGTCTCCCCCGGCAACACCCTGATCTGCCTCACCCAGTCCAGCCCGAGCTGCAGCAAGGGAGAGCCCAAGAGCCTCTATCCGAAGCGGCACAACTACGCCCGCGTCGTCCCCAACGACGCCTACCAGGGCGCCGGCCTGGCGAGCTTCGCCAAGGGACAGGGAGTCAAGGACGCCTACGTCCTCTACGCGGGCAAGGACCCGACCAGCCTCGGCCAGGCGAAGACCTTCCGCGGCGCCGCCCGCAAGCTCGGCCTCCACCTCGACGGCTTCAAAGCTTGGAACCCGAAGGCCTCCAGCTATCGCGGGCTGATGAAGACGGTCGCCAAGACGGCTCCGGACGCCGTCCTCCTGGCGGGCCTGACCGAGGAGAACGGCGCTCGCCTGATCAAGGACAAGGTCGCGGTGCTCGGCCCCAATAGCGGCGTCAAGCTCCTCGCGCCCGACGGCTTCGCCCAGCAATCGACGATCGAACTCGCCGGGAAGGCGGCGAAGGGAATGTTCGCGAGCGTCCCGGGAGAGGTTCCGCAGAACCTGAAGGGGCCGGGCAAGAAGCTGGTCGGCGAGCTCGAAAAGGAACTCGGCGGGCCGGTCGAACTGTACGCGCCCTACGCCGGCCAGGCGGCGAGCGTCCTGCTGGACGCGATCGGCAGCGGCGGCGACCGCACCGGAGTGATCGAAGCGGTGCGGTCGACCAAGGTCCACAACGGCATCACCGGCAGCTTCGACATCCTTCCCAGCGGCGACCCGAGCGTAGGGCCGATCACCGTCTCGGTCGCCAGGAAGACCTTCGCCCCGTTCCAAGTGGTCGAGCCCGGCCCGGCCCTGGTCAAGGCCGCCCGCCAGGGTTAAGCCAGCCGCAAAGCAAGCAGAAGTGACACGGAAGTGTCATTTCTTTGAACCAATTAAGTAACACCTATTGAAGTAGCTAATTCCTGCCTCTAGGGTCGGCCGAGCGGGTCGAGCGGTAGCACGAATGCCGTGCTACCTTTGGGGTCAGGTGTCAGTTGGCTGCGGGGGTGGTTCCCCGCTTCACCAGACTCGACCCGCCACACGGCGGGTCTTGTCGTTTCTAGGATCTGAATCGCTCGATACGCGGCAAGGGCCGCCGCCCCCCGCGTCGAATCAGTCGCGGTGAGCTCCATCGCCGCAGAGGCCGTGCGCTACGAGCCGGGGATGGACGCCCGCAGCACGCGGGTGCAGGAAAGGCTGAACACGCCGATGCTGATCGCGGCGGCGCTGACGATCCCTACGGTGGCGATCGCCGAGTCGCACCCGGGGGGCGGGCTGAAGGACGTGGCGATCGCCCTCAACTGGATCACCTGGACCGCCTTCCTGGTCGAGCTGGTGGCGATGCTGTGGGTGGTCCCGGACCGGCGGCTGTGGCTGCGCCGTCACCCGCTCGACCTCGTGATCGTGGTGCTGACGCCGCCCGTCCTGCCGGCGGGGCTGCAGGGCCTGCGGGCGCTGCGCCTGCTGCGCCTCCTCCGCCTCCTGCGCCTGGCCCAGCTCTCGCGCGAGGTCTTCTCGCTGGAAGGCCTGCGCTACGCGCTGCTGCTCACCGTCCTCACCGTGGTCGGCGGCGGCAGCCTCTTCGTCGCCTTCGAGAAGAGCCACCAGCACCTCACCGCATGGGACGGGATCTACTGGGCGGCGACGACGATGACCACGCTCGGCTCCAACATCTACCCGACCACCACCGGCGGCGAGATCGTCACCGTGCTCGTCCTGGTGATCGGGATCGGCTTCGTCGCCCTCCTCACCGCCGCCTTCGCCCAGCGCTTCCTCGCCCCCGAAATCGCCGAGATCGAGCGCGAGCTCGAGGACGAGCAACTGAGCGCCGAGGCGCTCGCCCTGCGCGAACTGCGCAGCGTCCAGGAGCAGCTGCAGGCGCTCTCGCTGGCGATCGAGCGGATCGCCGAGCGGGGACGCTAGCTCTCCTTCGCCTGCTCCTCGGCGATCTTCGCCTCCAGCTCCTCCATCACGTCGGGGTCTTTCAGCGTGGTGACGTCGCCCAGCGCCCGGCCCTCGGCGATGTCGCGGAGGAGGCGCCGCATGATCTTGCCGGAGCGGGTCTTCGGCAGGTCGCCGGCCCAGACGATCCGCTTCGGGCGGGCGAATTTGCCGATCCGCTCGGCGACCGTGCCGCGGATGCCCTCGACCAGCTCGTCGCTCTCCTCGATCCCGCCGCGGAGGGTGACGAAGGCGCAGATCGCCTGGCCGGTGTCCTCGTCGGACTGGCCGATCACCGCCGCCTCGGCGACGTCGGGGTGGGCGACGATCGCCGACTCGACCTCGGCGGTCGAGAGCCGGTGGCCGGAGACGTTGACGACGTCGTCGATCCGCCCGATCACCCAGAAGTAACCGTCTCTGTCGCGGCGGGCGGCGTCGCCGACCAGGTAGCGCTTCCTGCCGAATCGCGAGAAGTAGGTCTCGACGAAGCGGTCGTCCTCTTTGTAGAGGCCGCGCAGCATCGAGGGCCAAGGCCGCTCCAGCACCAAGAGGCCCTGCCCTTCCTCAACCGGCTGGCCCTCGCTCTCGTCGACCACCTGCGCCTCGACGCCCGGGAACGGCGTCGTCGCCGAGCCCGGCTTGGTCGCGGTGATCCCGGGCAGCGGCGTGATCATGATCGCGCCGGTCTCGGTCTGCCACCAGGTGTCGACGATCGGGCAGCGCTCGCCGCCGATCACCTTGTGGTACCAGAGCCACGCCTTCGGGTTGATCGGCTCGCCGACCGAGCCGAGCAGGCGCAATGACGAGAGGTCGAATTCGCCGGGGATCTCCGCCCCCCACTTGATGAAGGTGCGGATCGCCGTCGGCGCCGCGTAGAGGATCGTCGCCTTGTAATCCTGGATCAGCTCCCACCAGATCCCTTTGTGCGGGTGGTCGGGCGCCCCCTCCCACATCACCGAGGTCACGCCGTTGGAGAGCGGGCCGTAGACGATGTAGGAGTGGCCGGTGACCCAGCCGACGTCGGCCGCGCACCAGTACACGTCCTCCTCGGGCTTCAGGTCGAAGACGTAGCGGTGGGTGGCGGTGACCCCGGTCATGTAGCCGCCGGTGGTGTGGAGGATCCCCTTCGGCTTCGCGGTCGAGCCCGAGGTGTAGAGGATGTAGAGCGGGTGCTCGGCCTCCATCGGCTCGGCCGGGCACTCCGGCGCGGCCGCCTCCATCACCTCGTCGTAGAAGACGTCGCGACCGTCGGTCATCGGGCAGTCGATCCCGGCGTGGCGGACGACGACGATCTTCTCCAGCGTCTCCAGGGCGCCCATGCACTCGTCGACCTGGGGCTTGATCGGCGCCGTCTTGCCTTTGCGCCGGGCGCCGTCGACGGTGACCAGCGCCTTCGCCTGCGAGAACTCCATCCGCTCCCGCACCGACTCGGCCGAGAAGCCGCCGAAGACGACGTTGTGGGGAGCGCCGATGCGAGCGCAGGCGAGCATCGCGACGACCACCTCGGGGATCATCGGCAGGTAGATCCCGACCACGTCGCCCTTTTCGACCCCGAGGTCCTTGAGCGCGTTGGCGAAGCGCTGGACGTCGCGGCACAGGTCGGCGTAGGTGACGTCCCGCCGCTCGCCCTCCTCGCCGCGCCAGTGGTAGGCGACGCGGTCGCCGTTGCCGGCGGCGACGTGGCGGTCGAGGCACTGGGCCGAGGCGTTCAGGCGCCCGTCGGCGAACCACTCGTAGAAGGGCGGGTTGGAGTCGTCGAGCCCCTGGCTGGGCTCGACGTCCCAATCGAGTAGCTCCTTCGCCTGCCGCAGCCACCAGCCCTCCGGGTCCGCCGCAGCCTCCTCGTAGACCTTCGGATCGCTCCAGCTCGCCCGCTCGCGGAACTCCGCCGGCGGCTCGAATCTCTCGATCTCCAGCATCGCCTCGAGCTCGTGCTCGAGGCGACCCTCTCCTTGCTCGATTGCCATCCCGCTTGCTCCTCCCTCAGCGTTTGAGCGGCCGCACCGGCAGCACCGTCCGCCCGAACGTCGAATTGGTCACCGCCGCAAATGATGCATACCAAGCGGCAGCCGCCGTCGCCAGCCCGCACCAGCCGCCGACTTCGACCAGGCTTTCGCTTTCGTTCGCGTTGCCGATCCCGAGCAGGAAGAAGGTCGCGGCAAGCAGGAGGAAAACGAGCGCGATCGCCGCCGTCGTCCGCAGCGAGGCGACGAACATGTAGGCGGTGAAGATCCCCCAGGCGATCAGGTAGAGGCCGAGCGCCGCGCCGAGGTGTTCGGCGGGGATCTTTTCGGCGAAGAACGTCACCAGCGCCCAGAACGAGATCCAGAACGCCCCGAACGAGGTGAAGGCGACGGCGCCGAAGGTGTTGCCGGTGCGGAACTCCCACATCCCGGCAAGGATCTGGGCGATCCCGCCGTAGGCGAGGGCGATCCCCAGCACGACCGGCTCGCCGGCGTGGCTGACGAGGTTGGCGTTGAACATGCTCAGCACGAAGGTGGTGAGGGCGAAAGCCGCCAGCCCGAGCGGACCCGGATCGGCGGGCGCCCAGCTCGGGGCGGTTTCGGACGCGGGTTCGCGCCTGGGCTCGCGCCCGGGAACGTCACGCCCCGCTACCTCGTGCCTCGAGACGGCGTGCGACTCCATGATGTCTCCTTCCCTTTGAGCGCCCCCCAGCGCAGCCCCTTCCGAGGACCGTCTCCCAGGTACCCGCTTCGGCGCTCGGCGAATCGTCTCAGAGGGCGAAGACGAGGGTGCAGAAGAGCCCGGCGAGGATGCAGTAGACGCCGAACGGGGTGAGGCGGTTGGTCTCGAAGAAGCGCAGCAGGAACTTGACCGCGAACCAGGTGGTGATGGCGGCGGCGATCGCCCCCACCAGCGCCTGCCCGCGTACCCCGTCGCCCGCCGAGCCGAGCAGGTCGGGCAGCTTCAGCACCCCGGCGGCGCCGATGATCGGCGTCGCCAGCAGGAAGGCGTAGCGGGCGGCGTCCTCGTTGGAGAGGCCGCTGAGCAGCCCACCTCCCATCGTCACCCCCGAGCGCGAGATCCCCGGGATCAGCGCCGCCGCCTGCGCCGTGCCGATCGCGAAGGCGCGCTTGAAGCTCATCGTCGCGATGCGGGCGTCACCGTCGCCCTCGGAGTCGCCGGGGCGCGGCTGGCGCCGCCGCAGGCGCTCGAAGACCAGCAGCAGCACGCCGTTGAGCGTGAGGAAGATCGCCGCCGAGGTCGGCGAGGCGAAGAGGGTGCGCAGCTTGTGCTCGAGCGCGACCCCGAGGACCCCGGCGGGAATCGTGCCGATCAGGATCACCCAGGCGAGGCGGGCGTCGGTGTCGCGCGGCGTCGCCTGCCCGCGCAGCGAGCGGCCGAAGCCGCGGAAGATCCGCTTCCAGTCCTCCCAGAAGAAGAGGAAGAGGACGAGCGCGGTGGCGCAGTGGGTGGCGACGAGGAAGGAGAGGAAGAAGTCGTCGTTCTGGTGGATGTTCCAGCCCAGCAGCGAGGGCAGGATCACCGCGTGGCCGAGGCTGGAGATCGGGAACGGCTCGGCGATCCCTTGCAGCGCCCCAAGGACGATCGCCTGGAAGTAGGAAATCGGTTCCAAGCCGCGCGCAGCCTATTCGACCGGCGTGACGAAGTTGTTAATAACCCGCGGGGTGGCGGGCGACGAAGCCTTCGGGCGAGTCGACCCAGGGGTCGTGCCAGCGCGGGCCGGGGCCGCCGACGGTGTCGAAGGCGATGCCGGCGACGACCATCCAGGCGTGTTCGGCGTTGGCGTAGACGGTGATCCACTGGCCGGGGCCGGGTTCGCCCCAGGTCTCGAGGCCGGTCGAGTCGAGCGGGCTTTCCAGGAAGCCGCCGCCGTGCAGGGCGAAGCTGACCGCGCCGGAGCAGTCGTAGCCTTCCGATTCGAAGGAGCCGTGGCCGCCGCCCCAGATGTAGGGGGTGGTGGCGATCGAGTTGCCGGCGGCGATCACTTCCTGGACCGCCTGCGGCGCCGAGGCAGGGGCGCTGGCCTCGCTTTCGTTGATCACCCGCGCTTCCTGGCCGGGGGTGAGCGGCGCCGGCATCAACCCGGTGGTGGCGTCACCGCCTTCGGAGGCGACCTGTTCGGAGATCGCGGCGAGGTTGTTGCCGAGCGCTTCTTCCCGCGACTCCAGCGCTTCCAGCGCTTCGCGCCGCTGCGCCTGGGCGGCCTTCAGTTCGGCGAAGCGGGCCTCGGCTTCGCGGCGGGCGGCGGCGACTTCGCGCTCGATCGCCGCGACCGCGTTGCGCGCTGCTTCGATTTCGGCGCGCTGCTTGGCCAGCCGTTCGACCGCGGCGGTGACCTCGTCGCGCAGCGTCTTCACCCGTTCGACGACCGAATCGTCATAGCTTTGGATCTGATTCAGGTATTCGGCCTGAGCCGCCATGTCGGACCAGTTTTCGGATTCGAGGATCGCGTTGACGACGTCGGGCGAGCCGGCCTCGTAGATCGCGACCAGGCGCCCACGCAGGACCGCGAGCGCCCGCTGCAGCTTTTCCCGCACTTCTTCGAGGTGTTCTTCTTCGGCTTCCAGCGCCGCCGTCGCCTTTTCCAGCTCGGCCTGCTTTTCGGCCAGTTCGGCCGCGACCGCGGCCTGCTTGCGGCGCAGTTCCGAGACTTCGCCGATCATCGAGTCGATCGCCCGGTTCTGTTCGGCGATCGTTTCCGCCAGCGCGCTCGAGTGCGCGCGGACGCCTTCGAGCTTGTCGCGCGTCGCTTCCAGCTTTTCCTGCGGCGTCTGCGCCGGGGCGCTGCCCGCCCAGGAGACGGCAGCCGCGCAGAGGACTGCGAGGAGCAGCGCTACGAAGATCAGGGCGCGGCGGCGAACCGCGCTCGTGGCGGAGGCGAACTGCACGGCGGCGCAGGGTAGCGAAGCCCCCGCGCCGCCTCACAAGTGGTCGATAATCCGCAAGTTTCCTTGCAGGTGCAGGACTTTTTCTACGCGAGCAGTTTGGCCTTGGCCTGGTTGAACTCCTCCGGGCTGAGGGCGCCTTTGTCTTTGAGCTCGGCCAGCTTGTGCAGTTCGTCGGCCGGCGAGGCGGCGTGGGCCTGCTGGCGGACGTATTCGTCGAAGTGCTTTTTCGCGTCGGCCTGAGCCTTGATCGTCCGGTCCCGCATCCCCTCGCCGCGCGCGATCAGGTAGATCAGCGCCGTCAGGAAGGGGATGAAGACGAGGAAGAGGACCCATGCCGCCTTCGCCCAGCCGGAGAGCTCGTGGTCGCGGAAGAGGTCGGTGAGGATCGTGATCAGGATCCAGATCCAGATCACGAAGAAGAAGATCTCCAGAGCGACGAGGAGGAGTTCCCCGAAGCTGATGTCGGCGAGGGGCATTGACGGTCCTTTCGGTTACGAGACTGGGTACGCGGCGTTCCACCGCGCCTTTTCATTCTCGAACCTAACCGCCGCTCCTGCCTGCGTCATCCGTATTTCTCAACTTCATCACGAAAAGGACGATCGCCACCGAGGTGGCGAGGTTGAGGCTGGAGACCTTCTCCCGCATCGGGATCGAGACGCGGGCGTCGGCCCGCTCGAAGACCTCGCCGCTGAGGCCGTGGCGCTCGGTGCCGAAGGCGAGGACGGCGCGGGCGGGCAGCCGCTCCGGCGCCAGCTCCTCCCCGTCGGGGTCGATCGCCAGCAGCGGCCGGTCGCTCTCCGGCAGCGCGTCGACCCGCGCGACCGGCAGCGCGAAGTGCAGGCCGGCTGCGCCGCGGACCGCGTCGGGGTGCCAGGGGTCGTTTTCGCCGGTGGCGACGACGGCCGCCGCCGCGGCCGCGGCGGCAACGCGGATGCAGGCGCCGATGTTGCCCATGTTGCGCGGCTGCTCGAGCAGGACGACCGGCGCCGGCGCCGGGTCGGCGAAGGTGGTGCCGAGGTCGATCGCCGGGCGGCGGGCGATCGCGGCGACGCCGGTGCGGGGGACCAGCGGCACCAGGTCGGCGAGGGTCTCGGCGTCGATCCGCTCGACCCGGCCGGCGAGCTGCCCGGCCAGGTCGGGGGCCAGGTCGCTCGCCAGCGCCTCCAACCGCTCGGGCTCGACCGCGACCGCCTCGACCAGCTCGGCGCCGAAGCGCAGCGCGTGCTTGAGCGCGTGGAAGCCCTCGACGACGGTCAGCCCGGGATCGCGCCGAGCGGTGCGGAAGCGCACGGCGCGTTCGTGCTCTGGGCGGCCCATCGGCCAATCATTACGCGGGCATCGGAGCTTCGGCGATCTGGTCGCGGCCGCCGGCCTTGGCCAGGTACAGCGCCTGGTCGGCGCGGCCGAGCAGCTCGTCGATGCTCTCGGCGAAGTCCCAGCAGGCGAGCCCGGCCGAGCAGGTCTGGCCCATCGGTGTGGTCATCCGCAGTCGCTCGACGATCTCGCACGCCTGCTCGGGACGAGTGTCGGGGAGCAGGACCAGGAACTCCTCGCCGCCGAAACGGACGATCGTGTCCTCGCCCCGCAGCGCCTCGTCCCAGGAGCGGGCGCAGCCGCGCAGGACCTCGTCACCGGCGAGGTGGCCGTGGGTGTCGTTGTAGTCCTTGAAGTGGTCGATGTCGACGATCGCGACGCAGAGCGGCGAGCGGTTGCGGCGGGCGCGCGCCATCTCCCGCGGCAGCTGCTCCTCCAGCGCGCGGCGGTTCGGCAGGCCGGTCAGCGTGTCGCGGCGGGCCATCTCCTGCACCTGCCCCAGCAGCTCCTCGCGCTCGGCTTCGATCCCCTTCACCTCGGTCACGTCCGCCGCGCGGCCGTAGAGCAGCGACTCGTCCGGCGAGAGTTGCGAGCTCCAGCGCAGCCAATGCCAGGAGCCGTCCTTGGCCAGGTAGCGGTTTTCGAAGCTGAGGGTCTCGGTTCCCTCGAAGAGCGCGGCCGCCTCCGCTTCGGTCCGCTCGCGGTCCTCGGGGTGGACGCGCTCGATGAACGGCACCGCGCGCAGCTCCTCGAGGCCGTACCCGAGGTTCTTCGTCCAGGCGTCGTTGAGCTCGACGAAGTAGCCGTCCATGTTGGCGGTGCAGAGCATGTCGCGGGAGAGGTCGAAGAAGTGGCGGGCGCGCTCGTCGGCGCGGGCGCGGCGGGCGACGATCCCGGTGACCAGCAGCATCACCACGCCGAGGGAGATCACGCTGAAGAACCAGCGGGTCAGCGGCGAGTAGCCGGCGGTGTTTTCGACCAGCAGCAGGGTCAGGCCGTAGATCGCGAGCAGCCAGGCGAGATGGGCGATGGCGACGCGGCGCGGGAAGTAGCAGGAGGTGACCAGGGTCGCCCAGACGAAGATCGTCCCGTACTGGCCGACCGCGATGCCGCTCTCGTAGATGAGGACGCAGGTGACGAGCGCGACGCCGGCGAGGATCGCGTGCACCGCGGACATCGGGGTCTTGCCGGCGAGGAGCCAGACGATCCCACCGGCGAGGGCCATTCCCAGCGCGGTGAGGCTGAGGGCGACGTCGTCGGAGCCGCTCGGGTGCGGCAGGACCAGCGAGATCGCGACGAGGGCGGCGCCGGCGACGAGGAGCGCGGCGGCGGCCCTTGCCCTGCTGCGCCCCGCCGGCCGGAGGCTTACCCGATTTTTGGGATTCCCCATGGGTGGGGAGATCGGCAAACGCCTCTGTTTACTTTAGGTGTAAATCCACACTCTTCAGCCCCGGACCACCTGGAATTGGCTCATCAGGCCGTGGTCCTCGTGGTCGAGCATGTGGCAGTGGATCACGAATTTCCCGGTGTAATCGGAGAAGTGACCGGCGAGGAGAATTTTTTCATTGGGGAAGACGAAGAAGGTCTCCTTGAGACAGTCTTCCCAGGGGGGCGGCTTCTCGCCGTTGCGCTCGAGCAGGTACCAGTCGGTGTGGTGCAGGTGCATGATGTGGGCGACGTTCGTCTTGTTGACGAGCTCCCAGGTCACCGTCTCCCCCAACTTCGGGAAGGCCTCGACGTAGGCGGGGTTGAAGGTGCGGCCGTTGATCCGCCAGGTGGTCTTGAAGAAGCCGCCGATCGTGATCTCCCAGCGGTGGTCGGGCTCGCGCCCCGCCTTGCGCGTCCACTCCGGCAGCGGGCGCAGGTGGCGGGGGACGCGGGTGCGGTCGGGGAGGTGGCCGGGGGCGACGCGGAACTGCATCAACGCGCCGCCGTAGGTGCGGGCGCCGGTGGGGTTGCGACCCGGGTGGCGCTTGCTGCTGCGCAGCTCGACGGTCTCCCCCGCCGCGCCCGAGAAGTCGACGATCACCTCGACCCGCTCGGCCGGGCCGAGGAGGATCTCGCGGCGGCGGACCGGCTTCGGCATCAGCCCGCTCTCGGTCGCGATCTGGACCATCGGCGCGCCGTTGGAGAGGTGCAGGTTGTAGCTGCGGAAGGCGGAGATGTTGAGGATGCGCAGGCGGTAGCGCTGCGGGGTGACCCGGTGGTGCGGCATGTAGGCGCCGTTGACGAGGACGCTCTCGCCGAGGATGCCGTCGGCGGGCGGGCGTTTGCCGGTGAACGGGTTGATCAGCTGGTTGTGGCGGTCGAAGGTGCGGTCGGCGATCATCAGCGGCAGGTCGCGGTCGCCGCGCGGCAGCGGCAGCGACTCGTCGAAGGCGTCGTCGACGATCCACATCCCTGCCAGCCCGCGCCAGCTGTGCAGGGCGGTGCGGTCGAGGCGGTGGTCGTGGTACCACTGGAAGGCGGCGCGTTCGGGGCGGCCGTCCTCCATCAGGTCGTAGACGTAGGTTTTCCGCCCCCCGGGCTCGATCAGGAACTCGTTGCCGGACTCGCGCGGCGAGAGCCCGCCCGGGATGTCGCAGTAGAAGGAGCGCGGCTGCATCTTGGTGAGGCCGCCGGGGTAGCCGTCGAACTGGGTGCGGTTGTGGCCCCCGTGGAGGTGGACGGTCAGCTCCCCGACGCTCTCCGGCAGCTGGTGGTGGAAGGTGACGCGGGTGCGGCGGCCGGCGCGGCGGCGGATCGTCGGTCCCGGGAAGCTGCCGCCGAAGGTCCAGAGCCTGGTCTTGGCGCCGGGGAGGATCTGCTGCTCGGCCTCGCGGATCGGGAGGCGGATGTGGTCTTCGTCCAGGACCGGCGGGATCGGCAGCCGGTCGCGGAAGGGGACGGCGGCTAGCGCCGGGGGCGGCTCCGAGGAGAGCGGCAGCCAGCCGCCGCCGCTCCTGCCCCGCAGGGGCAGGAGGACGGCAAGAGCGCCGCCGCCCAGGGCGCCGAGAAAGGCTCGGCGCCCCAGGCGGTGCGGGGCTGAGCGCTGTCCAGCCGTAGGCGTCCTAGGCGGTCGGCGGCGCGGTGACCGTCACCTTGCCGTGCATCCACGGGTGGACGGCGCACTGGAAGTACAGCGTCGTGCCGGGAGCAGCGGTGACCTGCTGGGTGATGCTGGCCCCCTTCTTCACACCGGTGAACCAGGAGTCGCCCTTCTTGCCGGTGGCGTTGCCCATCGTGCTCCAGCCTTCGGGGCCCGCTTTCGCCGGGTTCTTGGTGATCTTTTCCGTTTTCGGGTTGAACCCGTGCCATTCGGCGATCGCGAGGCAGATGTGCTTCGGCGTGAAGCAGTTTTTCCGCGCCTTGGCGGTCTTCGGAATCGAGCCCTTGGTGACCAGCGAGAAGGTGTGCGGGCCGACCTGTTTCGGGTTGGTTTCGTTGACGACTTCGAGCTGGTCGCCGTAGCCGACGGTCGCCGGGAAGACGAAGTGCAGCTTGCCTTTGGTCAGCTCGATCTTGATCTGGTCCGTGACGCCGGTTTCCTGGACCGCCCCGGCCGCCCCGGCCAGGCTCGTGCCGCCGAGGACGACGGCGAGGACGGCGGCGGCCGGAACCGCGAGAGCCAGAGCCCGCAGGCGGGCGCGGCGTGAAAGCTTGCTATGCAAAAGCGTCCCTTTCTGTGTTGAGGTTGACGACTGATTCAGGGCATCCCTAGTTGCCCGAGCGCTGCAAGCTAGTACTCGGGGAAGCGGCCCGCAAGGGGACACCCGGGGCGGTTCCCAACCCCTACTCAATTTTCGTCAATTTACGACCCCGTTACCCTCTAACGGCCCAGTGACTTCGTTTCTGCATACCTGCTACCGGATCGGCGACATCGAGCGCTCGGTCGCCTTCTACGAGCAACTCGGCTTCGAGGAGGTGCGGCGGATGCCGATCGGCGACGAGGCGATCAACGTCTTCATGGCCCTCCCGGGCGAGGACCCCCGCCTCGAGCTGACCTACAACCACGGCGTCGACTCCTACGACCTCGGCACCGGCTACAACCACATCGCCCTCCTGGTCGACGGCCTCGACGGCACCCTCGAGCGCCTCGCCGGCGCCGGCATCGAGCCCGAGAAGCCCCCCTACCGCCCCGGCGGCCGCACCGAGGGCCACCGCATCGCCTTCGTGCGTGACCCCGACGGCTACCGCATCGAGCTGATCGGCGAGTGACTTTTCGGCGAAACCGCAAAAACCGTTCCTCAGGGAGGGTTTTTGCGGTTTCGCGAGATCAGCCGGCGCTGATGCCGCCGCCGGCGGGCGGCGAGGGAGCGGGCGTGGGGGCTGGTTCGGGCGCCGGTTCCGGTTCCGGGGCGGGTTCGTGGCCGCCTTCGTTGCCGCCCTTTTCCCTGCCGCCTTCTTCGCCTTCTTCTTCGGGTTCCGCTTCTTCTTCGTATTCGCCTTCGGGGCTTTCGTAGCCCGAGGAGGATGAAGAGGTGTGTTCGCTGTTGAAGGCTTCCAGTTCCGGCAGCGAGCTCGGCTGTTCGAATTCCGGGCAGTCGCTTCCCTGGGCGGCCGACATGAAGGACTGCCAGATCGGGCCGGCGGTGGGGCCGCCGAAGCCGGTGTATTCGCGCGAGGTCGGGTGGCCGACCCAGACGGCGGTGGAGTACAGCGGCGTGTAGCCGACGAACCAGGCGTCGGACTCGTTCTCCGAGGTCCCGGTCTTGCCGGCCTCCGAGCTGCAGCCCATGTAGGTGTAGCCGGCGCCGGTGCCTTCGGTGATCACCGTTTCGAGGATCTTGGTGACGTCGGAGGCCTGGCCCGGGGTGAGGACGCGTTCGCCGGTTTCGTTCAGCAGGTCGTCGACCTTCCCGTTGGGGAATTCGACCCGGCTGACCGCGGTCGGGTCGTGGTGGATGCCGCCGTTGGCGAGGGTCGCGTAGGCGTCGGCCATTTCCAGCGGGCTGACGCCGTAGGCGAGACCGCCGATCGCCTCCGCCGGCACCGACTGCAGCGGCGTTTCGATCCCCATTTCCTTCGCGGTTTCGGTCACCGCTTCCGGGCCGACGTCGAGGTCGAGCTGGGCGTAGACGACGTTGACCGAGTCGGTGGTCGCCTGCGCCAGCGACATCACCCCGCCCCCGGGCTCGGCGTTGTGGACGGTCCAGAAGCCGCCGCCGGGGATCGCCAGGGTGATCGGGGAGGTCCCGTTGTAGTAGGTCGAATAGGGGTCGATCCCCTGCTTGATCGCGGTCGTGAGGACGAAGGTCTTGAACGAGGACCCGGGCTGGCGTTCGGCCTGCCAGGAGTAGTTGAATTCTTCTTCGCCTTCGCCCGGTGGGCTCGAGGCGAGAGCGACGATGGCGCCGTCCTTGGGGCTGACGGAGGCGAGGCCGGCCGCCGGGCCGCCTTCGTAGCAGACGTAGCACGATTCGGCGATCGCGTTTTCGGCCTTTTCCTGCAGGCTCGGGTCGATCGTCGTGTAGGCCTTGAGCCCGCCGTTGCGGACGGTGTTGATCCCGTACTTTTCGATCAGTTCGTCCTGGACCAGGTCGAAGAGGAACGGGTCCTTGATCACCCGGTACTTGTTGCCCGGTTCGAGCCCGAGGCCGTGGGTGCGGGCGTTGCGGTATTCCGCGCCGCTGATGTAGCCCTGTTCGTGCATCGCGTTGAGGACCTCGTTTCGCCGCTTCAGCGCCGCCTTCGGGTCGAGCAGGGGGTTGTATTCGGAGGGCGCCTGCGGCAGCCCGGCGAGCAACGCCGCTTCGGCCAGTTCGAGGTCTTTCACCGGTTTGCTGAAGTAGGTCTGCGCCGCCGCTTCGGCCCCGACCGCGGTCTGCCCTTCGACGGTCCCGTAGGGAGCGGTGTTGAGGTACTGGGAGAGGATCCAGCCGCGGCTGTGCTTTTCGAACAGTTCGTTGGCGAGCGCGGCTTCCTTGATCTTCCGTTCCAGCGTCTCCTGCGGGTTCTGGATGTAGAGGTTTCGGACCAGCTGCTGGGTGATCGTCGAGGCGCCCTGCACCGGCTTGCCGCCGGCCTCGAGGTCCTTCCAGGCGGCGCGGGCGATGCCCTGCGGGTCGAGCGCCCCGTGTTCCCAGAAATGCTTGTCCTCGATCGCGACCGTCGCGTCTTTCAGCACTTCCGGAAGCACTTTCGCCGGCACCGGCTGGCGGATGTTTTCGGAGCGGATGAAGCCGATCAGGCTGCCGTCGGCGGCGTAGATCGCCGAGGAGCGCCCCTTCTGCACCGGTTTCAGGCTCGAGAGCGGCGGCGCCGAGTTGTAGATGTTGATCGCCCAGGCTGCGGCGATCCCGCCCGCCACGAGAGCCGCGAGGGCCAGCACGCCGATCCCGATGAAGACCTTGCGCCGGATGCGGTGCTGATGCTTGCGGCGCCGCCGGTGGATTCGAGTTGCCATCCGAGGCCGGAATTGTACGGAGGCGGGGGCACGGGCCCGTCCCGCCGAGGCGGCGCGCAATCCCAGTTGCCATCCCGATAGGCTCGCGCCGGCAGCGGCACTCGGCGGGAGAGGGGAAAAGACAGTGAAACTCGTAATCGGGATCGTTCGCCCAGAGCAGGCGAACCAGGTTCTCGAGGCGCTCTACCGGGCGGAGGTCCGCGGGTTCTCGATCAGCCGGGTCCAGGGCCACGGCGGCGAGCTCGACCGGGTCGAGACCTACCGCGGCACCACCGTGCAGATGGGGCTCTCGGAGAAGGTGCGCTTCGAGGTCGCCGTCTCCGACAACTTCGTCGAGAAGACCGTGGAAGCGCTCTGCGAAGGCGCCCGCACCGGCGAGGTCGGCGACGGCAAGATCTTCGTCGTGCCGCTCGAGCACGCGGTGCGGATCCGCACCGGGGACACCGACGAAGGCGCCGTGACGCCGGTGAGCAAATGATCGCCGCGATCGACACGGGCGATACCGCCTGGATGCTGGTCGCCACCGCGCTGGTGCTGATGATGACGCCGGCGCTGGGGCTCTTCTACGCCGGGCTGGTGCGCTCGAAGAACGTCCTCAACACCTTCATGATGAGCGTCGCCGCGATCGCCGTCGCCGCCGTCACCTGGGCCGCGGTCGGCTACTCGCTCGCCTTCGACGGCGGCGAAGGCAAGGTGATCGGCGGTCTCGGGCAGGCCTTCCTTCACGGCGTCGACTTCGCGCCGCGGGCGGGCGGGACGATCCCCGAGCTCGTCTTCTTCGCCTTCCAGGCGACCTTCTGCATCATCACCGTGGCGCTGATCTCCGGCGCCGTGGTCGAGCGGATGCGCTTCGGCCCGTTCCTCGTCTTCGCGGCGCTGTGGTCGGTGCTGGTCTACGCCGTCCTCGCCCACTGGGCCTTCGGCGACGGCTGGCTGGCGTCGGGCGGGACGCTCGACTTCGCCGGCGGCGTCCCGGTCGAGATGGGCTCCGGCTTCTCGGCCCTGGCGGCGGCGCTGGTGGTCGGCGCGCGCAAGGACTACGGGCGCCAAGCGCTCCTCCCCCACAACGCCGTCTACGTCCTGCTCGGCGCCGGCCTGCTGTGGTTCGGCTGGTTCGGCTTCAACGGCGGCAGCGGCTTCTCGACCGGCAACCCGAGCGTGCTCGCCTTCGTCAACACGCTCCTCTGCCCCGCCTGCACGCTGGTCGGCTGGTTCGCCCTCGACCTGATCCGGGGGCGGAAAGTGACCGCGATCGGCGCCGCCACCGCGATCGTCGTCGGCTGCGTGCTGATCACCCCCGCCGGCGGCTTCATCAGCCCCGGCTGGGCGATGCTGCTTGGGTTTGCAGGGGCGCTGCCGAGCTACGCGGTGATCGCCTACCGGACGCGGACCCGGGTCGACGAGACCCTCGACGTCCTCGCCGCCCACGGCACCGCGGGCCTCTGCGGCATCCTCTTCATCGGCTTCTTCGCGCAGGCGTCGTGGAACGGGGTCGCCGACGGCCTCTTCTACGGCAACGCCGCCCAGCTCTGGCACCAGGTGCTGGCGGTGCTGGCGGGACCGGCCTACGCGTTCGCGATGACCTTCGTCCTGCTGAAGCTGATCGGCCTGGTGACGCCGCTGCGGGCCAGCGACCGCGAGGAGGCGATGGGAATGGACGTCGTCCAGCACGGCGAGGAGGCCTACGTGACCGGTGAGGGGGCGATCCTGCTCCTGCCCGACGACCACGGCAAAGCGGGCGTCCCGGTCGCCGACCCGGGGTAGATCGTGGGCGGGGCGAGCGGGCCACCTCTCCAGACACCGCTCGCTATGGCTCCCGGTTGAGGGTCTGGAGAGGGTGCCCCGCTCGCCCTTCCAGCGCTGAATCTGATGCAGTGCCGGCGTGGCCGATTGCATTCAGGTTCTGACCACGGCGGGTTCCGAGGAGGAGGCGGGGCGGATCGCTTCGCTGCTGGTCGAGCGGCGGCTCGCCGCCTGCGTGCAGGTGGCCGGCCCGGTCACGAGTCGTTATCGCTGGCAGGGCGAGGTCGAGGAGGAGCGTGAGTGGCAGTGCATGGCGAAGACGACGCGGGCGGCCTACGCGGCGGTGGAGGCGGCGATCCGCGAGCTGCACTCCTACGAGGAGCCGGAGATCATCGCCACCCCGATCCTCGCCGGCTCTCCCGGCTACCTCGCCTGGATCGACGAGAACGTCGGCGATCGGTGAGTTGTACCGGCTATGGGCGGCTCAACTCACCGAGCGCTACGCGCGCAGGCGGTAGCCGCGGCTGAACAGGCGCAGGTTGAAGAGGAAGAGCACCGCCGTGGCCGCGGTCAGGGCCAGCAGCGAGAGGCCGATGCTGACTTCGGTGAAGCCGACGAAGCCGTAGCGGACCAGATTGATCATGTAGAAGATCGGGTTGAAGCGGGTCAGGCTCTCCCAGGGCTGCGGCAAGAGCGCGGCCGAGTAGAAGACGCCGCCGAGGAAGATCAGCGGCTGCAGGATGAAGGTCTGGGCGAAGGCGACGTCATCGAACTGTTCGGCTCGGACCCCGATCAGCACTCCGAGCTGGCTGAAGAAGAACCCGACCAGGAAGAGGGACGGGATCAGCACGAGGACGTGTTCGACCGGCAGCCCGACCAGGATCACCGAGACGACGAAGGTCAGCACCGCCACGATCAGCCCGCGCATGAAGCCGCCGAGCGAGAAGGCGAGCAGCAGCTCGGCCGGCGAGGCCGGCGAGGAGAGCTGGTCCTGGATCGCTCCCTGGAACTTCTGCTGCAGGATCGAGGAGGAGTTGTTGGAGAAGGCGTTGGTCGAGAAGGCCATCATGATCAGGCCCGGGATCACGAAGAGGATGTAGTCGATCCCGTGCAGGTGCTTGATCCGCGAGCCCAGCGCCGCGCCGAAGATCGTGATGTAGAGGAAGGTTTCCAGCATCGGCGCGCCGATCGTCTGCTTCTTGATCTTCATGAAGCGGTTGACCTCGCGGCGCCAGAGCGTCGCGAAGCGGATCTGCGCGGCGCTCACGCCTCGACCTCCTCGGAGGCGAGCTCGATGTGCGAGCGCGAGAGCTCCTTGCGCCCGACCAGGGCCAGGTAGGCGTCCTCGAGGTTGGCGACCTCGAAGCGCTCGGCCAGCTCCTCGCTGGTCCCCTCGGCGACGATCTGCCCCTCGGCGATGAAGGCGATGCGGTCGCAGAGCTGCTCCGCCTCCTCCAGGTAGTGCGTGGTGAGGAGGATCGTCGTCCCCTCCTGGTTGATTTTCTGGACGTAGTGCCAGAGCTCGAGGCGCAGCTCGACGTCGACGCCGGCGGTCGGCTCGTCGAGGATCAGCAGCCGCGGCCGGTGCATCATCGCCCGGGCCAGGATCAGCCGCCGTTTCATCCCGCCCGAGAGGGTGCGGGTGCGCTCGTCGCGCTTCTCGGTCAGGGAGAAGGTCTCCAGCAGCTCCCTGGTGCGCTCGCGGCGATCGTTGCGCGGCATCCCGAAGTAGCCGGCGTGGTAGTCGAGCGTCTCCTCGACGGTGAGGAACCAGTCGATGTTCGGCTCCTGCGGCGCCAGCCCGACCGCCTGGCGCGCCTCGGCGTAGTGGTCGATCGCGTCGTGGCCGAAGATCTCGATCGAGCCGCCGGTCGGCTGCGCGAGCCCGGTCGTGCAGTGGATCAGCGTCGACTTGCCGGCGCCGTTGGGGCCGAGCAGGCCGAAGAACTCGCCGGGCTCGATCTCCAGCGAGACCCCGCGCAGCGCCTCGACCCCGTTCGGGTAGCGCTTCTGCAGGTCGTCTATGGCGAGGGCCTTCATGCGGGCCCCACACTAGCCAGCCGCCGACCTCGGCCTCCGCCGGGGGTGTCTGAGTCTTCCCACCGCGTGTGGGGGACAAACTCACACACGTCGCGTATAAGTGCCCCATGCCCGCGCCGCTGCTTGCCGTCGATGCGCCCTCGATGCTGTTCCGCGCCTTCTATGCGCTGCCGAGCAAGATCGTCGGGCCGGACGGGCGGCCGGTGAACGCGCTGCTCGGCACCGCCAACCTGATCCTGCGCGAGGTCGAACTGCACGAGCCGCGGGCGGTGGTGCTCTGCTTCGGCCCCGACGCCGCGGCCTATCGGACCGAGCTCTACCCCGCCTACCACGCCGAGCGCGAGGAGGCGATGCCGGCCGAGCTGCCGCACCAGTTCGCCGACTCGCGCCAGTTCTTCGAGGCCTTCGGCTGGACGGTGGCCGTCGCCGAGGACCTCGAGGCCGACGACCTGCTCGGCAGCTACGCGCGGCGCGAGGCCGAGGCGGGCGGGCGGGCGCTGCTGCTGACCGGCGACCGCGACATGTACCAGTGCGCGGGCGAGGGCGTGACCGTCCTCTACGTCCGCACCGGCGGCAAAGGCGCCGAAGAGGTCGGGCCGGCGGAGGTGCGCGAGCGCTACGGGATCGGTCCCGAGCTGGTCCCCGACTTCATCGCCCTGCGCGGCGACCCCGCCGACGGGCTGCCCGGCGCCAAGGGCGTCGGCCCGAAGACCGCGGCGGAGCTGCTGCGGGCGCACGGCTCGCTGGAGGCGATCCTCGACGGCGCGATCCGCGAGCGGCGCCCGGCGCTGCGCGGGGCGCTGATCGAGGGTCGCGAGGACCTGCTCATTTTCAAGGAGATCGCGACGCTGCGCGACGCCGGCGTCGAGCGCCCGCCCGACCGCCCCACCGACTGGCTCGGCGCCGCCGCCGCGGCCCGCGAGCGCGGGATGAAAAAACTCGCCGAGCGGCTAGAGCAAAAGGCGGCCTAGCCCCCAGGCCGAGACGATCGCCCAGACGCCCTCGAGCAGGACGAAGCCCCACTGGGCGGCGATCACCGCCAGCACCGCGAGGATCGCCGAGCCGACGAGGTTGAGCGTCAGGTAGAGGCGCGACTCGGGACGCATGCGGTTGAACTGCACGGCCGCGAACGCGGTGAGGATCAGCAGCGCGCCGACGACCTGGATCACCTGGTCCACGCGCCGAGCCTATTTGCCGAGTACCTTCGCCCGGTGGACACCGCCTCGATGCCCCTGCTCGACCGCGGCCAGCTGCGCAAGCGCTGGCGCTACGTCGGTCTCTTCGCCGAGGAGCTGATGCTCTGCGCGGCGCGCGCCGAGGTCGGCCCGCTGACGCAGTCGTTCTGGATCTTTTGGGACCGAGAGGGGCGGCGACAGGAGGAGCGCACGGTCCTGCTCCCCGGCAGCCGCGAGGTGACGCTGGACGGGCAGAGGCTGGAGATCGACGGCCCGAACCTCCGCGCCAGCCTCCGGCTCGGCGAGTGCGCGCCGGTCGAGGTCACCTGCCCCAGCGGCAGGAGCTGGGCCTGGACCCGCAAGCGCGCCGGCGTCCCGATCGACGGCACGGTCGAGGTGCCCGGGCGGCGCTGGCAGGTCTCCGGACGCGGCGTCGACGACGAGTCGGCTGGCCATCACCAGCGGCGCACGAGCTGGCGCTGGTCGGCCGGCGTCGGGCGCGCCGCCGACGGACGTGGTCTCGCCTGGAACCTGGTCGAGGGCGTGAACGACCCGCCCCAGGGCAGCGAGCGGGCGATCTGGATCGACGGCACCCCCTCCGAGCCGCCGCCGGCCCACTTCCGCGCGGACGGCGTCGACCTCGCCGGTGAGTCCCTCGATTTCGCCCAGGAATCCGAGCACTCCCGCGACGACGACTACCTGCTGATCCGCTCCCGCTACCGCCACCGCTTCGGCAGCTTCTCTGGGTCACTCGGCGGCGTCGAGCTGAGCGAAGGTCTCGGCGTGATGGAGGAGCACGACGCGCTCTGGTGATTCAGGTGCGGTGCTCGGGGTTCGGGAAATCGAAGCGGCAGCCGGCTTCCCACTCCCGCGGCTGGTTGCCGTGGGCGGGGATGCCGCCGGCGTCCTTCAGCATCCGCGCCAGGTGCATCAGGTTCCAGGCGGCGAAGGTGGTGTTGCGGTTGGTGAAGTCGTTGTCCGGGCCGCCGGAGCCCTCGTCGAGGTAGGACGGGCCGGGGCCGGCCTCGCCGATCCAGCCCGAGTCGGCCTGGGGCGGGATCGTGTAGCCGAGGTGCTGGAGCGAATAGAGGACGTTCATCGCGCAGTGCTTGATCCCGTCCTCGTTGCCGGTGACGATGCAGCCGCCGACCCGCCCGTAGTAGGCCCACTGGCCTTTGTCGTTGAGCAGGTGCGAATTGCCGTAGAGGCGCTCGATCACGTGGGTGGCCACCGAGGACTTCTCCCCCAGCCAGATCGGCATCCCCAAGACGAGGATGTCGGCCGCCATCACCCGCTCGTAGATCGCGGGCCACTCGTCGCGCTCCCAGCCGTGCTCGGTCATGTCGGGCCAGACGCCGACCGCGATCTCGTGGTCGATCGCGCGGATGCAGTCCACCTCGACCCCGTTGCTCCGCATGACCTCCATCGACTTGTCCATCAGGCCCTGCGTGTTCGAGACCTCGGGGCTGCGCTTCAGCGTGCAGTTGACGAAGAGCGCCTTCAGGTCGGAGTAGTCGGTCACTCGTCCTCCTCGGTGGTTTGGGCTTGCGCCAGCGCGTCGCGCCGGCTCCGCGTGAAGTCGAGAGCCGTCCGCACCGGGTCGGCTGCCGCGAGCAGCTCCGCGTAGCCGAGCTCGGCACCGCCGAAGCCTGTGGCGTTCCAGAGCTCACCCACCGGCTGGGCGGTCCAGGGGGCGACGTAGGCGTAGGGCTCGGGATGGTTCTCGTCGCCGGGCGAGAAGCCGTAGGTCGCCCGCGCCCCAGCCGCGTCGTCGCCCATCTCGATCGCGACGTCGAAGTGCTCGGGCCAGAGGACCGGCTCGGTGGCCCGATCGGCCGCGCTCGCCTCATCCCGCAGCTCCTCCAGCACTTCGGTCCCGAGCTGGTACCAGGCGGCCAGCACCCGGGCGGCCTCCTGGTCGACGCCCTCCAGCGGCTCGCGCTCCTGCCGCCCGTCGGTTTCGCGGACCAGCTCGGCACCCTCGACCCGTACCTGATGTGTCGCTCCCTCCCACTTGAACGGCGGCGTGCCGAAGCCGCCCGGCGTCGCTTCCAAGGCGATCTCGTTGTCCGGCTTCCGCGCCGGCGCGACGACCTCCTCAGCAACCCGGTGCAGCGCCGAGACCGCGGCGGCGAAACCATCTGGCAGCGGCGCGATCACCAGGTGTCGACGAAGCGGTGGGATCCGGGCGGCCGGGCGTCGCCTGCAGCGACCAAGGTCGAGGCGATCAGTCCCCGGGTCTCGGCCGGGTCGATCACGTCGTCCAGCTCGAACAGCGCCGCCGCGTTCAGCGCCCTCGCGTTCTCCTCTGCGGCGGCGGTGAGGTCGCGCACGCGCTGCTCCCGCTCGGCCTCGTCGGCGATCGCCTCCAGCTCCTTGCGCAGCGCCAGCCGCACCGCCCCCTCCAGCCCCATCGGGCCGAGATGCGCGCCCGGCCAGGCGACCGTCAGCAGCGGCTCGTGCAGGCTGCCGCCGACCATCGCCTGGGCGCCGAGGCCGTAGCCGCGCCGCAGAACCACCGCGATCAGCGGCACCCGCAGCGCCGCCCCGGCGACCAGCAGGCGCGAGGCGCGGCGGACCAGCCCGGTCGCCTCCGCCTCCGGGCCGACCATGTAGCCGGGGGTGTCGACGAGGGAGGCGACCGGCAGGCCGAAGGCGTCGCAGAGCTGCAGCAGCCGCGCCGCCTTGTCGGCCGCGGCGCTGGTGACGGCGCCGGCGGTATGGCGGGTGTCGTTGGCGATCAGGCCGAGCGGGCGGCCCTCGATCCGCGCCAGCGCCGTCACCATCTCCGGCGCGAAGCGCTCGCGCAGGAAGGTGACCGACCCCTCGTCGCAGAGCGTCTCGACGATCGGCCGCGGGTCATACGCGCGGCGCCGGCGCTCGGGGACGAGCTCGCGCAGGCGCGCCTGGTCGGGTTCGGGCCCGGGCGGCGTCGCGCCCTGGAAATAGGCGAGCAGCTTCTTCGTCGTCGCGGTCGCCTCCGCCTCGCCGGCGGCGACGACGTCGATCACCCCGCCCCGCGCCTGCACGTCGACCGGGCCGACCTCGTCGGGGTGGACGTCGCCGAGGCCGCCGCCGGCGATCATCGCCGGCCCGCCCATCCCCAGCGAGGAGCTCTCGGTGGCGACGATCAAATCCGAGCAGCCGGCGATCACCGCGTTGCCGGCGAAGCAGCGGCCGTGGACGATCGCGATCCGGGGCACCAGCCCGGAGAGCTTCGCCCAGAGCGCGAAGGCGCGGGTGTCGAGGGCGGAGACGACGGGGTAGTCGGTGTCGCCGGGCCGGCCGCCGCCGCCCTCGGCGTAGAAGACGACCGGCAGCCGCATCCGCTCGATCAGCTCGAAGAGGCGGTCCTTCTTGCGGTGGCCGAGCGCCCCCTGGGTCCCGGCCAGCACCGTGTAGTCGTAGGAGAGGACGGCGCAGGCGGCGCGCTCGGCGTCGAAGAGGTCGCCGTTGACGCGGGCGGTGCCGGCGACGAGCCCGTCGGCGGGGGTGCGGGCGATCAGGTCCTCGAGCTCGCGGCGCCCTCGCTGGGCGGCGATCGCGAAGCGGCCGTACTCGACGAAGGAGCCGGCGTCGACCAGATCCTCGACGTTCTCCCGGGCGGTGCGCCCGCCGGCCCCGCGTCGCCGCTCGACCGCCTCCGGCCGCGCGGCGTCCTCGGTCAGCGCCCGCCGCGCCAGCAGCTCCGCCAGGTCGTCTCGCTCCCCCTCGGGCACGGAGGGATCTTGTCAGCCGCCGAGCTGCTTGGCGAGCCGGCGCTCGGTCAGCCGCCGCGGATCGCCTTGCCGACGATGTTCTTCATCCGCGTGCGGTCGCGCCGGCTGAGGTTGCCCGGCCGCCCCTTCGACTTCTTCGCCAGGTTCCAGAACTCGGTCTGCTCGCTCTTGGTGAGGTTCCGCCGGACGCGCTCGCGACCTTTGTCGGCGAGCCAGAGGGAGGCGGTCCAGACCATCTTCCAAGGGACGCGCTTCCAGATCCGGGGTGCCGCCTTGCGGGCCAGCCAGAAGGGCATCTGTGCGGCGGCGCTATTCGACCACTTCGACGGTGCCGTGCATCGTCGGGTGGATTTCGCAGTGGTAGGTGAAGGTGCCGGGTTCCTTGAAGGTGGCCGAGCCGAGCTTGCCTTCTTCGATCGTGCCGGTGTCGAAGCTGCCGTCGTCGGCGGTCGCGGTGTGGGAGGCGGCGTCCTCGTTCCGCCAGATCACCTTGCCGCCGGCCTGGACCACGACCGGGTCGGGTTCGTAGCTGAATTCGACGATCTGGACCTTTTCCGACTTCGCCGCCGCCCCGCTGGGCGCGGGTTCGCTTTCGGTCGCTTCGCCTTCTTCGGCCGACCCACCGGCGGCGCCGCTCGTTTCTTCGCCGGACGGCGGTGCCGTTTCGGCTTCGGAGGAGGAATCGGAGCCGCTGCCTCCGCAGGCGACAAGGCCGAGGGAGAGGGCGACCAGGGCTGCGGAAAGCAGCGGCTTCAATCCCATGCGATCGCGTTTACCCGCTTTTGCGGAAGCGAATCAGGCTCAGTAGCCCGGGCTCTGTTTCATCATGTGGCGCTCTTCGGGGTGGGCGCCTCCCTTCTTCTCCAGCGTCTCGCAGGCTTCGGCGACGTCGCCGGCGAGGCGGTCGACCTGGGCGCGGCTGAGCGTCTCCTTGACCAGCGCCCGCATCACCTTCACCTCCTGGGCGTCGGGAGGCATCGTGTAGGCGGGCAGCATCCAGCCGCGCTCTGCCGAGAGCTGCCAGGAGACGTCGAACTCGTCGTAGTTCCTGCCCTCGCGCAGCTTGAAGGCGACCAGCGGCAGTTGCTCCTTCTCGGCCCCGATCAGCTCGAAGTTGCCGTTGTCCTCGAGCTTCCCGGCGAGCGCCTTGGCGTTCTGCTCCATCGCCTGCATCACGTAGATGTAGCCCTCGCGGCCGAGGCGGACGAAGTTGTAGTACTGCGCCAGCACCATCGAGGCGCCGGTCGAGAAGTTGAGGGTGAAGGTGGCGTCCGTTTTCCCGAGGTAGTTCTCGTAGAAGACGAGGTCTTCGGCGAGGTCGGCTTTCTCGCGGAAGACGAGCCAGCCGATCCCCGGGTAGACAAGCCCGAACTTGTGGCCGGAGACGTTGATCGAGCGCACCTGCTCGAGCCGGAAGTCCCACTCCGAGTGGGGATAGAGGAAGGGCCAGACGAAGCCGCCGCTGGCGGCGTCGACGTGGAGCGGCACGTCGAGGCCCTTCTCCTCCTTGATCCGCAGCAGCAGGTCGTTGATGCCGGGGATGTCGTCGGCGTGGCCGGTGAAGGTGGTGCCGAGGACGGCGGCGACGCCGATCGTGTTCTCGTCGACGTGCGGCTCGACGTCCTCGGGCCCGATCACGTACTTGCCCTCGCGCAGGCGGACGATCCGCGGTTCGACGTCGAAGTAGCGGCAGAACTTTTCCCAGACCACGTGGACGTCGCCGCCGAAGACCAGGTTCGGCTTGTCGACCGGCTTGCGCGCCGCTTCGCGGCGCTCCTTCCACTTCCACTTCAGCGACAGCGCCCCGAGCATGATCGCCTCCGAGGAGCCCTGGGTGCGGCAGCCGGTCGTCTCGCCGGGGGCGTGGTAGAGGTCGGCGAGCATGCGGATGCAGCGCTGCTCGATCTCGGCCGAGATCGGGTACTCGGCGTGGTCGATGAAGTTGCGGTGCAGGTTTTCGCTGACGATCCGCTGCGCCTCCGGCTCCATCCAGGTGGTGACGAAGGTGGCGAGGTTGCGCCAGGGGTCCCCCTCCAGGACCAGTTCCTCGTCGACCAGCCGCATCGCGTCGAGGGCGGGCATGCCGCTGGCGGGGAACTCGTTGTCCGGCGCGTCCTCGGTGAGGAAGCGGCTGCCGTAGAAGGTCGCGGCCTGATCGGGGGTGCGGGATCGGTTCATGCCCCGACCCTAGCCGCTGGCTAATGCACGGTGTAAGAGATGTGGGCGACGCCGGGGGCCTCGACCACCCGCGTCTGCTCCAGCTTCACGCTCGGCGGCAGCCCCCCGAGCAACGGCTCGCCGCCGCCGAGGATCAGCGGCACCTGGTTGACCAGCAGCTCGTCGAGGAGCCCGGCGCGGATCAGCTGCTGGATCGTCTCGCCGCCGCCGCCGACCGAGACGTCCGCGCCGCCGGCCGCCTCGCGGGCCAGCTCGACCGCCCGCTCGGCTCCCTCGGTGACGAAGTGGAAGGTGGTCTCGCCGAGCTTCAGCGGCTCGCGCTCGTGGTGGGTGAGGACGAAGACCGGGCAGCGGAAGGGCGGCTCGTCGCCCCACCAGCCGTTCCACAGGGGCTCGGTCCAGGGGCCGCGCACGGGGCCGAACATGTTGCGCCCCATGATGACGGCGCCGACGCCGGCGGTCGCTTCTTCGAGCACCTCGCTGCTGGCGTTTACCTCCCCGCCCTCGCGGCCGTGCGGCTCGCGCCAGGCGGCGAGCCTGAAGACCCACTCGTGCAGCGCCATCCCGCCTTCGCCCAGCGGGTGCTCCTCGCTCTGGTTCGGCCCGGCGAGGAAGCCGTCGGCCGAAACGGAGATCTGGCACTTGACCTTGCTCACACGGGCACCGTACCGCTTGACGCGGAAACTATCGGCGCTATCCTGGTTGAGGACTAACTACAGAAATTGGATCTGCTTATGACCTATCTGCTGATACCGCTTGACGAGGCGATCGTCTTCCCGACCGTGACCGCGACCCTGCCGATCGACGTCGGCGAGGAGGAGCGCGTCTTCCTGATCCCGCGCCGCGACGGCGAGTACGGCCGCGTCGGCGTCGTCGCCGAGGTGATCGAGACCGGGCGCTCGCGCCGCGGCAACCCGGTCGCCACCGTGGTCGGCCTGCACCGCGGCCTCGCCGGCGCCGCCCAGCCGGGCGAGGGCGATTCCCTGCGCGTCGAGGTGCAGGAGATCCGCGACGGCCACCCGGACGACGAGCACACCCGCGAGCTGAGCCGCGAATACCGCGCCGTGGTCGAGGAGATCCTCGAGCACCGCGGCGACGACGGGCGGGTCGCCGCCTTCCTGCGCACGATCGACGAGCCGGGCGCGCTGGCCGACACCTCCGGCCTCTCCCCCGACATCTCCAACGAGGGCAAGCTGCGGCTGCTGGAGACGATCGACGTCAGCGCCCGCCTCGAGCTGGCGGTCGAGCTGCAGCGCGAGCGGCTGGCCGAGCTGCAGGTCCGCAGCAAGATCCGCGACGACGTCGAGTCCGGCGCCCAGAAACAGCAGCGCGACTATTTCCTGCGCAAACAGATGGAGTCGATCCGCAAGGAGCTGGGCGAGGACGAGGGCAACCTGATCGAGGAGTACGAGCGCAAGATCGCCGAGGCGGGGATGCCGGAGGCGGTCGCCGAGCAGGCCGAGAAGGAGCTGCGCCGGCTCGAGCGCCAGGGCGAGCAGTCGCCCGAGTCCTCGATGATCCGCAGCTACCTCGACTGGCTGATCGCGGTGCCGTGGAGCAAGCGCTCCGAGGAGCGGCTCGACCCGGCCCACACCCGCGAGGTGCTGGACGCCGATCACGCCGGCCTCGAGGACGTGAAGAAACGGATCACCGAGTTCATCGCCGTGCGCAAGCTGCGCGAGGAGCGGCAGGTCACCGACGAGGGGCGCGCCGGCGGCGCGATCCTGACCCTGGTCGGGCCGCCCGGGACCGGCAAGACCTCGATCGGCGAGTCGATCGCCCGCGCCCTCGGCCGCGAGTTCGTCCGCATCAGCCTCGGCGGCGTCCACGACGAGGCGGAGATCCGCGGCCATCGCCGCACCTACATCGGCGCCCTGCCCGGGCGGATCGTCCGCGCCCTGCGCGACGCCGGCACGATGAACCCGGTGATCCTCCTCGACGAGGTCGACAAGGTCGGCGCCGACTGGCGCGGCGACCCCTCCGCGGCCCTGCTCGAGGTCCTGGACCCGGCCCAGAACGACACCTTCCGCGACCACTACCTGGACGTCGAGGTCGACCTCTCGCAGGTCGTCTTCATCGCCACCGCCAACCTCCTCGACACGATCCCGGCGCCGCTGCGCGACCGCATGGAGATCATCGCCTTCGACGGCTACACGACCGAGGAGAAGTTGGCGATCGCCCGCGGCTACCTGCTGCCGCGGCAGCTGAAGCGCAACGGGCTGAAGCCGGAGGAGGTCGAGGTGGGCGACGAGGTCCTGCGCGCGGTGATCTCCGAGTACACCCGCGAGGCCGGCGTGCGAGCGCTCGAGCGCGAGCTGGGCAAGCTGCTGCGCGGGGCGGCGACGAAGATCGCCTCCGGCGAGTCCGCCGGCGCCGTCGTCCTGGACAGCGAGGCCCTGCGCGAGGCGCTCGGCCGCCAGAAGTTCTTCCAGGAGTCGGTCGAGCGGACCGCGATCCCGGGCGTCTCCACCGGCCTCGCCGTGACCGGCAGCGGCGGCGACATCCTCTTCATCGAGGCGACCGCGATGGACGGCGACAAGGGCCTGGTCCTGACCGGCCAGCTCGGCGACGTGATGAAGGAGTCGGCGCGGATCGCCCTCTCCTACGTGCGCGCGCACCGGGAGGAGCTCGGGATCGACGCCGAGCGCTTCCAGCGAGAGTTCCACCTGCACGTGCCCGCCGGGGCGATCCCCAAGGACGGCCCCAGCGCCGGCACGGCGATGACGACTGCGCTGGTCTCCCTGCTGACCGGGCGGGCGGTCAAGCACACGGTCGGGATGACCGGCGAGGTCACCCTGCAGGGCCGGGTGCTGCCGATCGGCGGCCTCAAGCAGAAGGTGCTGGCGGCCCACGCCGCCGGGCTGACCGAGGTGATCCTGCCCGAGCGCAACCGCGGCGACCTCGACGAGGTCCCCGAGGAGGTGCGCGAGCAGATGACCTTCCACCCGGTGATGAGCATCGGCGAGGTGCTGGCGCTGGCGCTGGAGCCGGCGGAGAAGGGGCACGAGGCAGTGGCGGCGTAGGAGGAACCGTGTCCCCCCGCTGCCGCAACTGCAACCCCGTCCCGCCCGAGCTGCGGGCCGCCGCCGGGATCCTCGAGCGCCGCTGGACGATGGCGACGATCTACGCCTGTTCCAGCGGCGCCGCCCGCTTCAACGAGTTCCGCCAGTCCCTCCCCGGCGTCTCCCCCACCACCCTCTCCGAGCGACTCGAGCAGCTGGAGGAAGCCGGGATCGTCGAGCGCCGCCTCGTCCCCGGCCGCCCGCCCCACACCGAGTACACGCTGACCGACCGCGGCGCCCGCCTAGCCCAGGCCGTCGCCGGGCTGCTGCAGCACTAGGAGGGCTTGGCGAAACCCCCGCACGCGCCTGGCGGCGGCGGACACCGCGCGGTGCGGCGTCCTCGGTCGGCCGAATAGCGCTGCTATTCGGCCTCCCTGCGTCCTTGCCCCGCTTGGTCCGGCGCTCGCCAGATCGCATACGCGGGT
>JBQCDH010000034.1:0-22006 GCA_051961435.1 Solirubrobacterales bacterium | reverse complement strand
TGACCTCGGCTTTCGGGTCGACGAGGACCCCACGCGGCATGTGGCCGTTGATTTCGAGCTTGAGGATCTCCTCGGCATGCCGGGCCGCCTCGTCCGGATCGTCGGCGAACTTGACGCCGCCGGCCTTCATCCGGCCCCCGGTCAGCACCTGGCTCTTGATCACGACCGGCCCGCCGATTTCCTCGGCGACCTTGCGTGCCTCCTCAGCAGTCGTGCAAAAGCCGTACTTGGTGACGGGAATCCCCGCCAGCTCGACGATCTTGCGTGCCTCGTACTCGTAGAACCGCATCGCGGCGCGGAACCCTATCCAACGGACCCGGCCGCCCGTCGTCCCGCTCCCGATTCCGTGGTTCCTTAGGCACCTATGCGGTGCAAAAGGAACCACGGAACGGAAGCAACCGTCCCTCTGGCCGTTGCGCGGTTCCTTATGCACGTATTCGGTGCAAAAGGAACCACGACCTGGGAAGCGGCCCAGGGGTCCTTCCTCGAAGGAGGGAAGCGGCCCGAGGGAGGGGATGCCGATGCTCCGAGGCGGGAATGTTCGGCGATATGCAATCTCGTTCTTGCGCGGCCGAAAGGCCGCGCTCTTCGATTGCGGCTAAGCCGCGAAGCGGCGTGCCGCGCAATTCCCGCGCAGGTGCATCGGCATCCCCCTCACGCTGCCGCTGCGTCGACCGGCCCTGCTTTACTCCCCGCGGTGCTCCCCGTCTCACCCGGGCCGAAGAGGCGCTTGCGGCCCCGCTTTTTCCTCGCGATCGCGCTGCTTGTCAGCGCGATGACGCTGTACGGGTGTGGCACCGTGGTCGACCGGGAAAAGCTCCAGGACACGATCCAAGCGAGCCTGAAAAGGTCGATTCATGAGAAGATCAAGGCCGTCGAATGCCCTTCGGACCAGCCTGTCGACCCGGGCGCGACGTTCACGTGCACGGTGATTTTTTCCGGTGACAGGCGGGAAGTAGCGACCTTGAAGATCCGAAACAAGGAGGCCGACATCTCGATGATCGGCCTCAAACCCGAAAAATAGAGAGAGGCGAATGAGCGATCTGACCACTGCCCCTTCGGAGCTGACGACGAATGCCAAGCTGAAGCAATGGGTGGGTGAGATCGCGGCGCTCACCGAGCCGGACTCCGTCTACTGGTGCGACGGCTCCGCCGAGGAGTACGACCGCCTCGCCCAGGTCCTGATCGACGCCGGCACCTTCGAGCGCCTCTCCGACGCGAAGCGGCCGAACAGCTACCTCGCCCTCTCCGACCCCGCCGACGTCGCCCGGGTCGAAGACCGCACCTTCATCTGCTCCGAGAAGGAGGAGGACGCCGGCCCGACCAACAACTGGCGCGACCCGGCCGAGATGCGAGAGACCCTCGGCGAGCTCTTCAAGGGCTGCATGAAGGGTCGCACGATGTACGTCGTCCCCTTCTCGATGGGTCCGCTCGGCTCCGAGATCTCCGAAATCGGCGTCCAGCTGACCGACTCCGCCTACGTCGCCACCAACATGCGGATCATGACCCGGATGGGCAAGGGCGCCCTCGAAGTGCTGGGCGACGACGGCCAGTTCGTCCCCTGCGTCCACTCGGTGGGAGCGCCGCTGGCCGAGGGCGACGAAGACGTCTCCTGGCCCTGCAACGAGGCCAACAAGTACATCGTCCACTATCCCGAGACGCGCGAAATCTGGTCCTTCGGCTCCGGCTACGGCGGCAACGCGCTGCTCGGCAAGAAGTGCTTCGCGCTGCGGATCGCCTCGGCGATGGCGCGCGACGAGGGCTGGATGGCCGAGCACATGCTGATCCTCAAACTGACCTCGCCCGAGGGCAAGGTCAAGTACGTCACCGGCGCCTTCCCCTCGGCCTGCGGCAAGACCAACCTGGCGATGATGGTCCCGACCCTGCCCGGCTGGAAGGTGGAGACGGTCGGCGACGACATCGCCTGGATGAAGTTCGGCGACGACGGCCGCCTCTACGCGGTCAACCCCGAGGCCGGGTTCTTCGGCGTGGCGCCCAACACCAGCCACAAGACCAACCCGAACGCGATGGACACGATCGAGCGCAACACCATCTTCACCAACTGCGCCAAGACCGACGACGGCGACATCTGGTGGGAGGGCATGACCGGCGAGCCGCCGGCGCACGCGATCGACTGGCACGGCAACGACTGGACCCCCGAGTCCGACAACCCCGCCGCGCACCCCAACGCGCGCTTTACCACCCCCGCCGCGCAGTGCCCCTCGATCGCGCCGGAGTGGGAGGACCCCGCCGGCGTGCCGATCGACGCCTTCCTCTTCGGCGGCCGCCGCGCCACCGTGGTGCCGCTGGTCCAGGAAGCCTTCGACTGGGAGCACGCGGTCTTCATGGGGGCGACGATGTCCTCGGAGACGACCGCCGCCGCGGCCGGCGCGGTCGGCCAGCTGCGCTTCGACCCGATGGCGATGCTGCCCTTCTGCGGCTACAACATGGGCGACTACTTCGCCCACTGGCTGAGGATCGGCCAGCGCGAGGGCGCCCGGCTGCCGCGGGTCTTCTACGTCAACTGGTTCCGCAAAGACGCCGACGGCAAGTTCCTCTGGCCCGGCTTCGGCGAGAACAGCCGCGTCCTGGAGTGGGTCTTCCGCCGCTGCGAGGGCGAGGCCGAGGCGGTCGAGACGCCGGTCGGGCTGCTGCCGGCCGAGGGCGAGATCAACACCGAGGGGCTCGACATCTCCGCCGAGGCGATGCGCGACCTGCTGAGCGTCGACATCGACCTGGTCAGGGAGCAGCTGCCGCAGGTGAAGGAGCACCTGGCCAAATTCGGAGACAAGCTGCCGGCCGAGGTCGGCGCCCAGCTCGAGGCGCTGGAACGGCGCCTCGCCTGAAGAAACGTGAAGTCCGGCCGGGGCGCCCGAACGGGCGTCCCGGCCGTATCGATGCAGGGCTTTGGGAGTGACGACCGAAGGCCGACCATAAGATTTCACGGTGTCGGCCCGGCCCTCTAAACCCGAGCAGGTACGAGCACGGCGGTTGCCCGCCGTGGCGCGGCTCGAATCGCCGCCGGTGATCGTCCTCCTCGCCGCCGTCGGCCTCTTCCTCTGCGCGCTCGCCAACTCGCTCTCGCGCGCGACGCAGGAACCCAACTCGGCGATCTACTGGCTGGGACTGTTGGTGATTGCGGTGCCGATCTTCTTCCGGCTCAGCTCGAAGGAGCCGAGCTACCGCGAGCGCCTCGGCCTCGTCCTGCTGCTGGGGGCGGCGCTCTACGGCGTCAAGCTGGTCCACGACTCGATCTTCTTCACCTTCCCCGACGAGTTCGTCCACGCCTTCAACGCCGAGAACATCTCGCGCTACCACCACCTCTACCACTTCAATCCGGCAATTCCCTCGACGCCGCACTACCCCGGCCTGGAGGGGGCGACGTCGGCGCTGATGATGCTGACCGGGATGTCGAGCTTCGGCGCCGGGATCCTCCTGGTCGGCGCCGCCCGCCTCGTCTTCATGGCGGCGCTCTTCTTCCTCTTCGCCCGTCTCTCCGGCTCTGTCCGCGGCGCCGGCCTCGGCGTCGCGATCTATACCGGCAGCTCCAACTTCCTCTTCTGGGGGGCGCAGTTCTCCTACGAGTCGCTCTCGCTGCCGCTGATGGTGGTTGTCCTGATGGCGTTCGTCGAACGCGAGGCGGCGCCGCCGGAGGGGCGCTCCGCCTGGCTGGTGCCGATCGTGCTCGGGATCCTCGCGATCACGATCACCCACCATCTCACCTCCTACGCGCTCGCCGTCATCCTCATCGTCCTCGCGGTCCTCTACCGGGTGATGAAGATCGAGAAACCGAACCCGTGGCCGCTGGCGCTGCTGGCCACCGGCGCCGCGGTCGCCTGGCTGCTGATCGCCGCCCGCTCCACCGTCGGCTACCTCTTCCCCGTCCTCGGCGACGCGCTGAAGGCGATCTTCACGACGATCTCCGGCGAATCGGCGGCCCGCGGGCTCTTCAACCAGGCACCCGGCGCCAGCGAAGTAGTCGGCACGACGCCGCTCGGCGCCCGCGCGATCGCCCTCTTCGCGATCGCCCTGCTGGCGATCGGGGTGCTGGTGGGGATCCGCCAGCTCTGGCGGCGAGAGCGCCATCAGCCCCTGGTCCTGGTCTTCGGCGTCGCCGCCCTCGGCTTCTTCGCGGCGCTGCTGCTGCGCTTCGCCCCGGCCGCCTGGGAGACCGGCAACCGCGCCGGTGAGTTCCTCTTCATCGGCCTCGCCTTCGTGCTCATCTACGCCGCCGCCCAGTTGCTGAGCTCGGGGCCGAACCCGATGCGCCGGCGCCTGCTGCTGGTGGCGGGGCTGGGGATCGTGCTGGTCGGCGGGGCGATCTCGGGCTGGCCCTGGGACGTGCAGCTTGCGCGGCCGCTGCAGGCGACCGCGCACGGGCGGGAGATCGATTCCGAGCCCCTGGCGCTGGCCGAATTCGCCCGCAAGCGGATCTCCGGCAGTCGCTTCGCCGCCCCCGAAGCCGACGCCCGGCTGCTGCTGCAGCCGGGGGGGCAGGTCGCCTTCGGCGGTCAGGGCCCGGACGTGGAAGACATCGTCGACGGGCCGCGCCTCGCCCCCTGGCAGCTGCCGCTGCTGAAGGAGAACCACCTCCCATACGTGGTCGCCGACCGCCGCCTCAGCTCCGAGGACACCCTGCGCGGCCAGTACTTCACGGTGCCGGGTCAATATGGCGAGGGCCTGCGGGAAAAGGAGGCCGTCCACAAGTTCGCCCGCATCCCCGCCGGCCGGGTTTGGGACAGCGGCCGCATCGTTCTTTACGACCTCAGGGACAGGCCATGAGGGGGCATGCGGACCTGACCCGCGCCAGCGTCGCCGCGATCGTCTGCGCGCTGGTCGCGGCACTGGTGCCGTGGGAGCTGGTGCGGATCGTCGCGGCGGTGCCGCTCGCCCTCTTCCTGCCGGGCTACGCGATCATCGCCCTCGCCTTCGGCTCGCAGGAGCTGGCGCCGCCGAAACAGCTGACGCTGAGCGTCGGGACCAGCCTGATGGTGCTGGCGCTGGGCTCGCTCCTCCTCAACGTCTTCCCCTTCGGCCTGACGACCGCGAGCTGGGCGGTGCTGCTGCCGCTGGTCGTGATCGCCGCCTGTCGGGGGGCGGCGTTGCGCCGCGGGCGGCCACAGTCGAGACGGCGGGCGCCGTGGCCGCGGCCGCGCGTATCGCCCCTCAGCGCGGCGCTGATCAGCGCCGCGGCGCTGATCGCGATCGGCTCGCTCGTCCTTGCCCAGAAGCCGCTGCCGGCCGAGAACGCCGAGGGCTTCACGGCGCTCTGGATGCTGCCGACGAACAGCCGCGAAGACGCGGTCCAGGTCGGCGTCCTCAGCAGCGAACAGGGCCCCGCTTCCTACACGCTGCAGGTTGAAGCGGGGAAAAGCCAGTCACGGCGGTACCGGGTCGCCCTCGACCCGGGGGAGGAAAAGACGTTCGAAGTCCAGGTCCCTCCAAGCGCCGCCGGCGGTAGGACCCATGTGGTCGCTTCGCTGTATCGCAGCGGGCAGCCGAGTCACGTCTACCGCCGGGTGACCAGCTGGCTACCGAGGCAGACGACCTTCCCTTGAGCTCGCTTGCGGTAGACGTCGTCGTCACCAACCACGACTACGCGCGCTTCCTGCCGGAGGCGATCGAGAGCGCCCTCGCCCAGACGCACCCCGGTGTGAACGTCGTCGTCGTCGACGACGGCTCGACCGACGGCTCGCGCGAGGTCCTGCGCGGCTTCGGGAACCGGGTCGAGGTGGTGCTGCGGGAGCGGGGGGGACAGGCCGCGGCGCTGAACGCCGGCCTCGAGCGCTGCCGCGGCGAGGTCCTCCTCGTCCTCGACGCCGACGACCGGCTGCGGCCGCAGGCCGCCGAGCGGGTGGCCGCCGCCTTCGCCGCCCGGCCGGAGCTGTCCAAGGTCCAGTTCCCGATGGCGATCGTCGACGCGGAGGGGGCCCCGACCGGCGCGGTGAAGCCGGGCGGGCACCTGCGGGCGCCGACCGGCGACCAGCGGCGGGCCGAGCTCGCGTACCCGTTCGACCTGCCCTGGATGCCCGGCGGCGGCACCGGCTTCCGCGCCGAGGCGGTGCGGCGCATCCTGCCGATCCCCGCCGCCGACTACCCGCGCAGCGGTGCCGACTGGTACCTGGTCCACCTCACGGCGCTGCTCGGCGAGGCGGCGCTGCTGGAGGAGGTCTGCGCCGAGTACCGCGTCCACGGCGGCAACGCCTACGAGCTCGACCGCGACGAGATCGACCTCGACCACGTCCGGGAGGCGATCGGCTTCGCCGGGGCGACGACGCGCTCGCTGGAAGCGCTCGCCGAGGAGCTCGGGCTCGCGCACGAGCGGCCGATCCTCTCCTGCGCCGACCTCGCCAACCGGCTGGTCTCGCTCAGGCTCGACCCCGAGCGCCATCCCGTCGCCGGGGACCGGCCCGGGGCGCTGGTGGCCGACGCGCTCCGAGCCGCTCGCCGCCGCTTCGACGTCTCGCTGCCGATGAAGGCGCTCCTGGTCGGCTGGTTCGCGCTGGAGGCGGCCGCGCCGCGGCGCCTGGCGCGGCCGCTGGCCGAGCTCTTCCTCTTCCCCGGCAGGCGCGCCCGGTTCAACCGCCTCTTGGGAAGATTGCAACGCCACCACGGCGCCGACGGCGCCGAGAAGGACTGACCCGATGCGCATCCTGATCGTCACCGACCACTACCCGCCCTTCATCGGCGGCGCCCACCGCCAGGCGCGCTTGCTCGCCGCCGGGATGGCGCAGCGGGGGCACGACGTCGCCGTCGCAACCACCTGGCACGGCGGGCTGCCGCCGCTCGACTGGGAAGAGCACGTGACCGTGCACCGGCTGCGGCAGCTGCGGACGGGAGTGCGCTCGCTGATCCGCGACGAGGAGCAGCGCCACCAGCCGCCCTTCCCCGACCCGGTGACGGTCGCCGGGCTGCGGCGGCTGATCAAGGGGTTCGAGCCCGACGTGATCCACGCCTACGGCTGGCTCGCCTTCTCGGTCGCGGTGGCGATGGGGCGCCGGCGCATCCCGCTGCTGATCTCGGCCCGCGATTACGGCTACTTCTGCGCCAACCGGACGCTGCTGCGCAAGGGCGAGCCCTGCGCGGGGCCGGCGCCGCTGA
The DNA here is from genome assembly GCA_051961435.1 of Solirubrobacterales bacterium. Lineage (GTDB taxonomy): Bacteria > Actinomycetota > Thermoleophilia > Solirubrobacterales > 70-9 > VAYN01. The sequence continues at coordinate 14,905 of JBQCDH010000034.1, read as the reverse complement.
AGTGCGCGAGCTGCGCCAGCGAGTACTACGGCGGCGCGCCGAAGGGGCTCGCCGCCACCGCCGGCGTCTACCTGTGCCGGCCGCTGCTGGCGCGGAAGATGACCGGCCTGCACAGCGTCAGCACTTTCGTCCACGACGTCACCACCCGCTACCTGTTCGGGCCGGGCGGGCCGCCGCGGGGCCTGGTCCAGGTGACGATCCCGAGCTTCCAGGACGTCGAGCCAGACCAGCCGGTCGACAGCTCCGACGGCGAGGTCGGCGCCTACCTGGCGCGGCTGCCGAGCGAGCCGTTCATCCTCTATGTCGGCGCCTTCCGCAAGGTGAAGGGGCTGGAGACCCTCTTCGCCGCCTACGAACGGCTCGTCTCGCCGCCGCCGCTGGTGCTGATGGGGACCTACGAGCGCGACTCCCCCGACGGCTTCCCGCCCGATGCGGTCGTCCTCACCGACGTGCCCCACGGGGCGGTGATGGCGGCCTGGGACCGGGCGATGTTCGGGGTGATGCCGTCGCTGTGGCCGGAGCCGTTCGGGGCGACCGTGGCCGAGGGGATGAACCGCGGCAAGCCGGTGATCGGGACCACGCTGGGCGGCCACGTCGACATGATCGGCGACGACGCCGGGATGCTGGTGCCGCAGGGCGACGTCGGCGCGCTGGAGGCGGCGATGAGGGAGCTGATCGGCGATCCCGAGCGGCGCGAGCGCTTCGGCCGCACGGCGAGGGAGCGCGCCCGCTCCTTCGCCGCCACCGCGGTGATCCCGCGCTTCGAGCGGGCCTACGAGGACGTGATCGCGGCGGCATGAGGGTCCTCCTCGTCGTCCCGGTGCCGCCGCAGGCCGACGGGGCGGGGGCGATCCCCGTCCTCCTCCACGCCGAGCTGCTGGGTCTGGCGCGGCGGCACGAGGTGACGCTGGTGACCGCGGCCGGCGACGAGCCCGGCGAAACCGAGGCGGCGGAGCGGGTGGGCGGCGAAGTCGAGACGCACGTGGCCGACCGCCGGCGCCCGCCGCCGGGGCGGGAGCGACGCCGGCGGCAGCTGCGGATGGCGGCGAGCTGGGCGCGCGCGCGCTGGCCCTGGCGTACGGTCTGGTTCGCCGACCCGGGGATCCAGCGGATCCTCGACCGCCTCAGTGCCGAGCGCGAGTTCGACGTGGTCGCGGTCGAGGACAGCGCGATGTCGGTCTTCCGCTATCCGGCCGGGACGCCGACCGTCTTCACCCACCACGAGGTGCTGCGGCCGCGGCCGGTCGACTGGCACCCGGGGCCGCCGCGTGAGTGGCCCGGCTGGGCCTTCGGCGAGCTCGACTGGCGGCGCTGGGCGCGTTTCCAGCCGGAAGCGTGGCGCCGCTTCGACCGCGTCCAGGTGTTCAGCCGCCGCGACGCCGATACGGTCACGGAGCTGGCGCCCGAGCTGGCGCCGCGGCTGCGCGTCAACCCCTTCGGCCTGGTCCTGCCGCCGCGCGCGAACCCGGCCCGCGAGGCGGCCGGGACGGTCCTCTTCGTCGGCAACTTCGCCCACCCGCCCAACCGCGACGCAGCGATCTGGCTGGCGCGGGAGATCCTGCCGGCGGTCCTGGCGCGCCGGCCCGAGGCGCGGCTGCGGATCGTCGGCAGCGGGCCGACGCCGGAGGTGCGGGCGCTGGCCGGGCCGCGGGTCGAGCTGGTCGCCGACGCTCCCAGCGTCCTCCCGCACCTGGAGGAGGCGGCGGTGGTGATGGCGCCGGTGCGGACCGGCGGCGGGATGCGGATGAAGGTGCTGCAGGCGATGGCCGCGGGCAAGGCGGTGGTGACGACGACGCGCGGCACCGAGGGCTACACCGGCTTCGGGGAGGAGCCGCCGCTGGCGGTCGCCGACGGCGAGGCGGAGATCGCGGCGGCGACGGCGGCGCTGCTGGCCGACGACGACGCGCGGCTGGCGCTGGGGGGGCGGGCGCGCAAGTTCGCCGAGCGCCACCACAGCCCCGAGGCCTGGGGGGAGCGGCTGACCGCGGTCTACGAGGAGGCGCGGGAGGGGGCGGGCCGTGGCTGAGGCGCCGGCGGTGAGCGTCCTGATCCCCACCCATCAGCGCCGCGAGGCGCTGCGGAGGGCGCTGGAGTCGCTGGCGCGGCAGAGCGCCGAGCCCGGCTCCTACGAGGTGGTCGCCTCGCTCGACGCCTGCAGCGACGGGACGGCGGAGATGGTCGACGCCCTCGGCGTGCCCTACGAGCTGCGCCGCGTCGCGCCGCAGGCGCGGGGGAGGGCGGCGGCCTGCAACGCGGCGCTGGCGGCGGCGCGGGGCGAGGTCGCGATCGTCCTCGACGACGACATGCGCGTCGTCCCCGAGCTCGTCGAGCGCCACCGCGCCCATCACCCGGCGGGCTCCCGCCGCTGCGTGCTCGGCGCCGTCCCGGTCGAGCTGGGCGAGGGCGGCACCCACGCCGCCCGCTACGTCAAGGACAAGTTCGACCTCCATCTCTCGCGGCTCTCCGACCCGGCGCACCTGGCGCTGCCGCGCTCCTTCTACACCGGCAACGCCTCGCTGCGGGCCGAGGTGCTGCGCGAGGTCGGCGGCTTCGACGAGTCGTTCGGGATCTACGGCAACGAGGACGTCGAGCTCTCGCTGCGGCTGCGCAAGGCCGGCGTCGAGCTGGCCTACGACCCCGAGGCGCTCGCCTTCCAGGAGTACGGCAAGGACCTCGGCGGCCTGCAGCGCGACACCCAGGAGAAAGGGCGGACGACGGTCCTGCTCGCGCGCGCCCACCCCGAGTTCTTCGCCGACCTGCGGCTGGCAGAACCCGACGAGGCGTCGCGCCCGTGGCTGGCGGCGCGGGCGGTCCTGCTCTGGGCGACGCGGCGGGCGCCGGCGACGGCGCCGGCGGTCTTCGCGGGCGCCTCGCTGCTGGAGCGCGCCGGCCTCTGGCGCTCGCCGCTCTTCTACCGGCCGGTCCTCGATTACGCCTTCTGGGCAGGGGTGGACGCGGCGCTGCGCGAATCAAACGACGAGGGCGAGCTGTCGAAGCTCGCGGGTGAGCTCAAGCGTGGCCCGATCGACCTTCTTCTACACCGATAGCCGCGTTCTCGGCGGCGCCGAGAACGCGATGCTGATGCTGCTCGAATCGCTCGACCGCGACGAGTGGGAGCCCACGCTGCTGCTCGACGACGCGCGCGGCGTGGAGCCACTCGCCGAGCGCGCGGCGGCGCTGGGGGTGCCGGTGCGCCGCGTGCCGCCGCTGCCGCTGGGGCTGACCGGGGCGCGGCGAGTGCCGGCGCTGGTGCGGCTGCTGCGGCGCGAGCGGCCCGCGGTCTTCCACGCCCACATGAGCTCGCCGGTCGCCTGCAAGTGGGCCTTGGCGGCGGCGGTCGCGGCGCGGGTGCCGGCGGTGCTGGGGACGGTGCAGGTGGGCGAATACGAGCCGCCGGACCGCTCCGCCTGCTGGCAGCTGCGGGCGCTGGCGCGCGGGGTCGGCCGCTACCTCGCCGTCTCCCGCGACATCGCCGCCGAACTGGTCGAGCGGCTCGGCTGGCCGGCGGCGAAGATCGAGGTCGTCTACAACGCCGTCGACGCCGAGCGCCTCGCGGTGGCGGCGCCGCCCGGCCTGCGCGAGGAGCTGGGCGGGGGGGAGGGGCGGCCGCTGGTCCTCACCCCGGCCCGGCTCGACGCCCAGAAGGGGCACGCGACCCTCTTCGAGGCGATCGCCGGGGTGCCCGACGCGAGCTTCGTCCTCGCCGGCGAAGGGCCCGAGCGCGAGCCGCTGGAAGCGCTGGCGCGGCGGCTGGGGATCGCCGAGCGCGTCCGCTTCCTCGGCCGCCGCGAGGACGTGCCGCAGCTGCTCGCCGCCTGCGACGTCTTTGCCCTGCCCTCGCTGTACGAGGGATCGTCACTGGCGGTGCTGGAGGCGATGGCGGCCGGGATCCCGATCGTCAGCTCGGCGATCGGCGGCACCGACGAGCTGATCGAGGACGGGCGCAGCGGCCTGCTGGTGCCGCCCGGCGACGCCGGGGCGCTGGCGGCGGCGCTGCGGCGGGTGCTGGCAGAGCCGGGGCTGGGGAAGGAGATGGCGGCGCGGGCGCGCGAGCGGGTCGAGGGGGGGCTGCGACGGGAGCAGATGGCCGTCCGGGTGACTGACGTCTATCGCGAGCTGCTGGGAGAGCGACCCTCTCTGGCGGCGGCGGAAGCGCTGCCGGAGTCGCAGCGCAACGCTGTCATGCGGCGAGAGGATTGGCGCTTCGCCCTGTCGGATGCTGAGCTTCTGGCGCAACGGCGGCTGCCGCGCCCCGGCGCCGCCAGGCGCGCCCGGCGCCGATTCGAGGCGGCTGGGTACGGCGACGTGCGGGTTTACTGGGCGGGGCCGCTGCCCCACCGCTTGCCGCAGTTCTGGCTCCCGGTCGAATCGCCGGAGGCGGTGCGATACCTGTTGGAGACTCGCCGCGAGGGGTCGATCGCAGGACGAATGCTTCGAGGGTTATGGCGTCTCGCTCACGCCACCGGCCTGCTGGCGCCCCTCTACGTAGTCGGCCGACGGGCCGCCGATTCGGCGGGGGAGGGTCTCCCGCTGCCTACCTCGGCGCCGCTCCTGCTCCTCACCGGCGGCCGCCGCAGCATCAACAAGGTCGTCGGGCTCGCCTTCGAGGCCGGGGTGGAGAAGCCGGTCGCGGCGGTGAAATTCGCCCGCGTCGCCGAGGCCGAGGCGGGCCTTGAGCGCGAGGCCGCAGTTCTGCGCCGGCTGGGTGAGGAGCGGCCGGGGTTGGACGGTGTCCCGCACCTGCGGGGCGAGGGCCGCCGCGCCGGCCGCTTCGCCGTAGTCGAGGACGCGGTCGAGGGCGCGTCGCTACTCGACCTCCTGCGCCCGGAGAGCTTCGAAGAGGTGACGATGCGGGTGACGAGCGTCCTGATCGAGTTGGCCAACGCCAGCGGTCAAATTCGCCACACTGCAATCGAGCACCCTATGGGTGCCGGATCGCAGGCTCGCGCGTCGGAGCTGGTCGGGGACGTGCTGACTCGCTTCGAAGCGGAGTTCGGTGCCGTGGTCGAGCCCGCGACGATCGAGGGCGCCCGCGCCCTGCTGGACGGTCTCGGTGCCTTGCCCGGCGCCCCCGAGCACCGCGACTGCTCTCCGTGGAACATCCTCCTCACCGATGCCGGAGACCCGGTCCTGCTCGACTGGGAGTCGGCCGAGCCCGACGGCCTGCCGGGCCTGGACCTCGTCTACTTCCTCGCCAACTGCGCCTTCGTCCTCGACGGCGCGATCGAGAGCGGCCGCACCCGCGAGTCCTACGCCCGCCTCCTCGATCTTTCCACCGCGTACGGCCGCGTCGCCGCCCGCGCGATCGAGGAGTACTGCACCGCCCTGGGCATCGACACCGACGACTTCCGCCGCCTCCGCCTCCTCTGCTGGCTCGTCCACAGCCACAGCGACCACCGCCACCTCCGGCTCGAGTCGGTCGCGCCGCCGCGGCCGGAGGACCTGCGCGGGGGGATGTTCCTCGGCCTGGTCGAAGAGGAGCTGGGCAGGGTTTGAGTAGGAGGGGAGAAACTCCACCCACTGTGCCCTTGGCTGGGCGTAACGAGGGCAAAGAAGGAACTCAAGGGGATCGTCGAGGCCGCTCAGAGGCAAGGGTGGCGCGTCTAGAGAACTCAGATGGTCATTTGACGTTCTAATGCTCAGCTAACCGCCTTAAATAAAGAAGCCGCACCCCAGCAAATAACCAGAGTGCGGCTTCCTTCCGACGATGACTGACCGCTAGTGCGGCGTGCAGTTCGTCCAGGTGTCGTATCCGTCGACGTAGCAGGGCTGTTCCTTGCCGCCGGACGTTTCGTTCCCGTTGACGTAGTCGCCGGTTCCGTCCTCAGCGAAGAAGACGTCTGCATCCTCGTTCCCGTACATGGTGTCAGAGCCGGCGTTGCCTTCAAGGAAATCTTCGCCATGGCCGCCGTACATGTTGTCGGGACCCGATTGGCCGTAGATGCCTTTGTTGCCGCCGACAGCGAAGTAGCTGTCATTGCCGTAGTCCCCAAAGAGAACGTCGCTACCTTCACCGCCATTGATGTTGTCGGCGTCATTTTCGCCGTCGATTTCATCCAAGCCGCCATAGCCGAAGGCATTGTCGCGACCTTCGCGAGCGAAAATATCGTTCTGGTTTTCCCAGCCTTGGATCGTGTCTGCCCCATTCGTCCCCTGGCAAAAGAGTTCGACATGGGAGCAGGTGATTTCGGCGGAGAACGCCGAGCCGCCGAGCAGCCCGACCGCCGCGCCGACCACGATGGCGAAGACCGGCAAAGGGCTCATGAGCTTCCTGAACACGCTTCCAATCGGCCCCATGCTTATTTCGCCTCCACAGGTCGATGTTCCACCAGGATGGTGTTCTGCTGTTCAGGGCTGAACGCGCCGGAGCGGATCTTGCCTTCGGCGTGGAGCACCACCAGTTCGCAGAGTTCATCGGTGTTGCCTGCGGCGAGCGTTTCTTCGCAATGCGAGACGATCGCCTGCGGCACCGTGGGCGGCAGATAGCTCTTAGTGCCAGCCGGCACTTCCGGCGCCGGGGGCGCGGTCTCGGCCGCTTCGCGATCCGCCTGATCGTCTCGCGACAAGATCTCCTGGCGGACAGCTTCGGCCGCTTCGGCCTCAGCGGACTTATTGCCCGCCTGGTCGGCCTGTTCCAGCGCCTGTAGCTCCTGGGTGGGGTCGGTGGCTGGGTTGGGGTCTTCGTGCGTTGGTTCAGCCGGGTGGCTTTCCGGCAGGCCAATCGTTGACTGCGCCAGAGCAAAGCCTACGGGCAGACAAAGGACGGCCACTATGCAGCCGACCAGAAGCGACGTTCGCTTTTTCAAATCCCTTTCTCCCTTTATTGAGTCCATTGGGTAGTACCTGCGTCACCAATAGACAGAGTTCGATGAGTACCGGAACGGGACTCTAGTGGATTCGGTTAGAGTCGCCGCATGAAGCGGTCGCTCCTCGCTGGCGCAGCTGTCGCCCTAGCGCTTGCAGCCTCCGGCTGCGGGGGCTCTGGGTCGAGCCAGGACCCGACGGCTGAAATCTCAGCCTGCCTCAGCGCGGCCGGCGCGCGCAGGGCCGCTACGCCCTCCGATTTGCGGTTCGCTGAGCCGTGGGCCGTCACTCGGGAAGGCTTCCACCCCGATCACTCCGGGACCTTGAGCGTGGGCGCATACCACGGCCGTGGTAGCGGGGGCTGGGCGGTCTACTACGTGGCCCGGAAGGGGTACCGGGTGTCGCTGGCATCTCTGCGCCGCCAGCCAAGCAAGGCCGCCAAGGTCGTCGCCTACGTCCACCCCAAGAACGGTGCGGCCATGCAGGCCGCAGGCGTTTGCCTAAAAGCGTCAAAGCCATAGAGCCTGGACCTAGCGCTATCCAGTCGTTCCGGCCTGGGGAGCTGTGACGGCCATTGCTGGCGCGCTCGGTGTGTCGATGGTGAAGCCCCCGCCGAGCGGTTGGAAATGATGGGGCGGTGAACTTCCTCGGCAAGGCGAGGGCGATCCTCGAGGAGCGCTTGGCGCTGATGGCGCCGGCGCGGCGGCTGCGGCTCGCTCTCGCCGAGCGGGAGGTGGCGGGGCGGCTCGGCGAGGGCAGCCGCCTGCGCGTCCTCGATGCCGGCTGCGGCGACGGCCTGCTCTCGCTGGCGATCGCCAAGGGCCATCCGAGCTGGGCGATCGTCGGCGTCGACCTGCGCGAGGACCTGCTCGAGGGCGCACGCGAGCGCGCCGCCGCGCGCGGCCTCCCCAACGCCCGCTTCCTCGCCGGCAACCTCGAACGGCCGTTGCCCGAGAGCGGCTGCGACGCGGTGCTGGCGGTCGAGTGCCTGAGCGAGATCCCCGACGACCGCCAGGCGCTGCGGATGATGCGCGAGGCACTCACTCCCGGCGGGCTCCTCGTCGTCCAGGTGCCCGAGCGCGGTTGGAAGCCCGTCCTGCCCGGCAGCGCCGGGACCTGGCGCGAGCAGGTGCGCCAGGGCTACACGGCGGCGGAGCTGGAGGCGGCCCTGGCGGAGGCCGGCTTCGAGGACGTCCGGGTGCGGCCGACCTACCGCAGCCTCGCCGCCGCCGCCCAGGAGATCCGCGACCGGATCAAGGACCGCGGCCTCCCGGTCCGCCTACTCGCCTTCCCGTTCCTCGCCGCCGCCGTCCGCCTCGAGCGCCGGGGCCTCACCTGGGGACGGCCGAACGCCCTGCTCGCCACCGGCGTAGCGCGCTAGCGCCTCCTCCCAGGCCCGCGCCGGGTCGTCGGCGGCGACGACGCCGTCGAGGGTGCCCTCGTCGGTCGCCTTGAACCGGGTCGCGTAGAAGTTGTGGTAGACGAGGTCGCCGAAGACGGTGCCGACGTCTCCGGGGCCGCGCTGGCTGGTGACCTCGAAGAACTCGAGGTGGGGCGCCTCCGCCGCGGAGATTTCCTCGCCGACGTCGCCGGAGGCGTCGCGGCCCTCTTCGCGCGGCCGGTAACGGGAGCGGAAGGAGTGGCCTTGGGAGACGAAGCGGGCGGTCCGCATCGCCCAGCAGCAGGGGTGGACGTACTCGCGGTTGAGCCGGGCGCCGGAGACCTGCGCGCCCGCGGAGAGCGGGCTCAGCAGCCGCTCCAGCCAGTCGTCGTGGAGCGGGAAGGCGTCGACGTCGAGGGCGACGGCGAACTCGGTCTCGCAGATGAGGACGCCGAGGTCCATCGCCAGGTCGTGGCCCAGGTTGACCGGCAGCAGCAGGCGGCGGACGTCGTCGCGCTCGCGCAGCCGCTGCCGCGAGCCGTCCTCGGAGGCGTTGTCGACGACGAGGATCTCGGTCCCGGTGGGGCTGCGCCTCCGCACCAGGTCGATCAGCACCGCGCAGTGCTCCCACGAGTTCCAGTTGACGGTGACGATCGTCGCCGCGCCGGGACGCAGCGAGCCGAGGCGCCGGCGGGCGCGGCTGCGGAGCAGCGGAACCGCCAGCCGCCAGCCGAGGCCGCGGGCCAGCCACTGGGCGCCGGGGAGCTTCGCAAGGCCGTTTTGCATCCCGCGGCTGACTCTATTGTGTGGCCCACCTTGGAACCGGAGCTGAGCGTCGTCGTCGCGACCCACAACCGGCGCGAGCTGCTGGTCCGCCTGCTGGAGTCGCTGGACGCGCAGGAAGCGGCACCCGGGTCCTTCGAGGTGATCGTCGCCGACGACGGCTCTGACGACGGCACCGGCGATGCGGTTGGGCGCTTCGAGGCGCCGTTCCCCCTGAAGCACCTGCGGCTGGAGAAGGCGGGGCAGGCGGCGGCGCAGAACGCCGCCGTCGAGGCGGCGAGCGGGCCGGTCGTCCTCTTCCTCGACGACGACACGATCGCCGGCCCGCGGCTGGTCGCAGAGCACCTGGCGGCCCACCGGGGGAACGCGCGGCTGCTCGGCGTCGGCCACCTCGAACAGCGCCCCCGGCGCGGGCGCGACTGGTACGCGCAGATGTTCGCCCGGACCTGGAACCGCCACTACGGGGAGCTGGGGGGGCGGCGGCTCGACTGGGCCGCCTGCTTCGGCGCCAACCTCTCGGTCCCGCGCGAGGCCTTCCGGGAGGCGGGCGGCTTCGCCACCGACCTGCCGGTGGGCGAGGACATGGAGCTCGCCTACCGGCTCGAACGCGCGGGGTGCGAGCCACGCTTCCTGCCCGCGGCGAAGGCCGTCCACGACGACCAGAAGGGCTGGCGCAAGCTGCTCGCCGACTCCCGACGGCAGGGGGGCGGGCAGGTCGCCCTCGCCGAGCGCCACCCGGAGATGACCGCCAGGCTCTACGGCTGGTTCGGGGCGACGAGCCGGCGCGAAGTCGCGGTGCGGCGGGCGCTGCTGGCGCTGCGGGTGCCGCCGCAGTTGCTGGCGCCGCTCGGGCGCCTCCTCCCCGGCACGGGCCGCAAGGAGATCTGGTTCCACTTCGTCTCCCGCCTCGCCTTCTGGCGCGCCGCCCGCCAGGGGCTCGGCGCCGAGCGCTGGGAGCGGGCGACCCGCGGCGTGCCGGTGCTGATGTACCACGCCTTCGGCGAGCGGGACGAGGGCGACCGCTATGTGATCTCGCGCCGGGCGCTCTCGCGGCAGCTGCGAGCCCTCTCCCTGCTCGGCTACCGCGGCATCGAGTTCGCCGAGGTCGCCCGCTGCCTGCGCGATGGGCGGCTGCCGCCGCGGCGGGCGGTGGCGGTGACGATCGACGACGGTTACCTCGACAACCTCGAGGTCGCCGAGCCGGTGCTGCGGCGCCACGGCTTCCCGGCCACGGTCTTCCTCGTCAGCGGCAAGCTCGGCGGCGTCAACGACTGGACCGGGGAGGGGGCGCTGGCGAACCGGCCGCTGCTCTCCGTGCCTCAGGCGCGGCGGCTGCGCGAGCGGGGGATCGCGATCGGCGCCCACACCCGCAGCCACCCGGCGCTGCCGGAGGAGGCCGACGCCGCCGTCCGCGAGCAGGTCGAGGGCTCCCGCCGCGACCTGGAGGGGGAGCTCGGCGGCGAGGTCTCGACCTTCGCCTACCCGTTCGGGCTCTTCGACGAGCGTGCCGTCAGCGCGGTCGCCGACGCCGGCTTCGGCGGCGCCTGCACCGTCGAGCCGCGGCTCGTCTCGCTCCTCGACGACCCCCTCCGGGTGCCGCGGATCGAGGTGCGTGCGGGGGAATCGCTGCCGCGCTTCCTGCTCAACGTCTGGCTGGGGGCGAGGTGAAGCAGGCGGAGGCGCCGAGCTTTGCCGTCCTCATCCCCGCCTACGAAGCGGCGGCGACGATCGGCGCCGCGATCGACTCGCTGCTGGCGCAGACCCGGCCGCCGGCGGAGATCCTCGTCTGCGACGACGGCTCCGAGGACGACCTCGCGGCGGCGCTAGCGCCCTACGGCGACGCGGTCACCCTGCTGCGGCAGGAGCACCGCGGCGTCGCCGCCGCCCGCAACGAGCTCCTGCGTGCCGCCGGCGCCGAGTTCGTCGTCCCGCTCGATGCCGACGACGTCTATGCGCCGGCGCGGCTGCAGCGGCTGGGCGAGCTCGCCGCCGCCCGCCCGGAGCTGGACGTCCTCTCCACCGACGCTACCTTCGTCAGCGACGGCCGGCCCGGCGGCCGCTTCGGCGAAGGCACGCCGTTCGCGTTCGAGGACCAGGCGGAGGCGATCCTCGAACGCTGCTTCGTGATCTGCCCGGCGATGCGGCGGCAGCGCCTGCTCGAGATCGGCGGCTACGACGAGGCGCTGCGCACGGCGGAGGACTGGGACGTCTGCATCCGCCTCATCCTCACCGGCTCCGCCGCCGGCCTGGTCGACGAGCCGCTGCTGGAGTACCGGCTGGGCTCGGCGAGCCTCACCGCGAGCCGGGTCGAGACCCTGCGCGAACGCGCCTACATGCTGGAGAAGGCGACGGCGATGCCGGGGCTCTCTCCCTCGCTGCGCCGGGCCGCCGAGCATGCCGCCGCCGAGCAGCGGGCGCGCGCCCTCGAACAGGCCGCCCGCGAGGCGGTCGCCGCCGGCGCCCCCGACGCCCGCCGTCGACTGCTCGCGGTCGCGGGTTCGAAACCCGTCCGCCCCCGCGCCCGCCTCGGCGCCCTCGCCGGAGCCGCCGCCCCGAGCCTCCTGCGCCGCCTGGTCGAAGCCACCGTCTCCGGCTCCACCGGGCGCCCCCGCTGAAATCCCCGAGCTGGCGGCGGGCTCAGGGGGGTAGGCGCCAGACGTGGGGGAGGACGACGTCGCCGTCGGAGCCGGCGGCGGGGGTGGGGCGGCCGCTGACGACCCCGGGCTGCACCTCGAAGAAGCCCGCGGCCTGGAGGCCGTCCTGGATCTGCCGGCCGGCTTTCAGCAGCAGGTCGACCCGGTAGCGGCCGGGCAGCAGCGGCAGCGAGGCGACCTCGCACTCGATCCGCGCCCCCAGCTCCGGGTCGCGGACGTCGCTCGCGGCCGAGATTTCGCTGTCGAAAGTGGTGACCGGCTGGCCGAGCCCGTCGACGATCGTGATCCGGCACTCCATCGTCGCCAGCCGCTCGGTCAGCTCGACCGCGACCGTCGCCGGCTCGCCGGCGACGACCACGTCGGGCGGGCCGTCGCCGCGGCCGCGGATCTCGACTCGCCGGATCCGCGTGTCGTAGTAGCCGCGACGGTCGCGGTCGGTCCGTTCCAGCAGGTCCTTCGAGGCCCCTTCTTCGAGCGAGGCGAGGTACTGGTCGATCGTCGCTTTCACCGGCCCGTCGGCGACCGCTTCGCCGCGCTCCAGCAGCACTCCGCGCTCGCAGAGCGCCTGGATGATCGCCAGGTTGTGGGAGACGAAGATCACCGTCCGGCCCTGGCTCGCGACCTCGGTCATCTTCCCCAGCGACTTGCGCTGGAAGGCGGCGTCACCGACCGCCAGCACCTCGTCGACGAGCAGGATCTCCGGCTCCAGGTGCGCCGCCACCGCGAAGGCCAGCCGCACCGACATCCCGCTCGAGTAGCGCTTCACCGGCGTGTCGAGGAAGCGCTCGATCTCGGCGAACTCGACGATTTCGTCGAACCGCGCCCGGATCTCGCCTTTCCGCATCCCCAGGATCGAGCCGTTGAGGAAGATGTTCTCGCGCCCGGTCAGCTCCGGGTGGAAGCCGGTCCCGACCTCCAGCAGCGACCCCACCCGGCCGGTCACGTCGGCGTAGCCCTCGGTCGGCTCGGTGATCCGCGAGAGGAGTTTCAGCAGCGTGCTCTTGCCGGCGCCGTTGTGGCCGATCAGGCCGACGACTTCGCCCGGCTCGATCGTCAGCGAGAGGTCGCGCAGCGCCCAGAGGAAGTCGGGCCCGTCGTAGTCGGATTCGTCCGGGCCGCCGCGCCGGAGGGCTTCCGCGAGCGCCTCGCGCAGGGTCCCGTAGCCGCGCTTGTAGAGGCCGAGGCGGTAGCGCTTGCCGAGCGCGTGGGTCTGGATCGCCGTCGCCATCGGCTCAGATGTAGTCGGCGAAGCCGCGCTCGACGCGGTCGAAGTAGGCGAGACCGGCGAGGAGGAGGGCGACGGCGGAGAGCGCGGAGATCCCGATCAGGTCCCAGGGGGCGTTGCCGGTCCCCAGCGTCGCCCAGCGAAAGCCTTCGACCACGCCGACCATCGGGTTGATCGCCGAGAGCGTCCGCCACGGCTCGGCGACGCTGCTGCTGGGATAGACGATCGGGGTGACGAAGAGCCAGAGCTGGATCAGGAAGGGGATGACGTAGCGGACGTCGCGGTAGCGGACGTTGATCGCCGAGAGCGCGGTGCTGACCCCGAGCGCCGCCGCGAGGGCGATCGTGATCAGCAGCGGCAGCGAGAGGATCGCCAGCGAGGGCGCGAAGCCCCAGATCAGCACGATCGCCAGCAGGATCACCAGCGAGATCGCCATGTCGACGCAGCCCGCGACCAGGATCCCCGCCGGCATGAAGATCCGCGGGAAATAGATTTTCGAGACCAGGGCCGAGTTGGAGACGAGGCTGTCGGAGCCGAGCAGGATCGCGGTGGAGAAGAAGGTCCAGGGGACGAGGCCGGAGAGGCTGAAGAGGGGGTAGGGGAGCCCGTTCGAGGAGATTTCGGCGACGTTTCCGAAGATCAGCGAGAAGACGACCATGTAGCCGATCGGCTGCAGCACCGCCCAGGCCGCCCCCAGCAGCGTCTGCCGGTAGCGGACGGTGATGTCGCGCAGGGCGATCTGCCCCGCCAGGTCGCGGTAGCGCCACAGCTCCCGCGGCGCCAGCACCCGGCTGAAGCCGCGGGTCGGCTGCAGGCGAATGGTCTCGGGGACGGACTCCACGGGCCGCAGCATAGGAAGACCATCGGTTCCGCCAGCGGCAGCTGACAGGATCGCGCCGGATCATGCATGCCTTCCGCCTTGCCCGAGGCTCCTCGTGTCCCCCATGACGGCTAACTTCGCGCCATGACGGCTCCATTCTTCAGCGTCGTCATCACCACCTACAACCGCGAGCGAATCGTCCGGCGCTGCGTCGACAGCTGCCTGGCGCAGACGTTCGAGGATTTCGAGGTGGTGGTGGTCGACGACGCCTCCGCCGACGGGACGGTTGCGGCGCTGAAGGCCCACGATGACCCGCGGCTGCGAACCGTCGTCCACGGGCGCAACCGCGGCATCAACCCGGCTCGCCACACCGGCACGCAGGCGGCGCGGGGAGAGTGGGTCGTCGTCCTCGACAGCGACTGGGAGCTGTTGCCGAATGCGCTGGAGAGGCTGCACGAGACGATCGCCGAGCTGCCCGAGGACGTGCGAGTGGTCCGCTACCGCTTGCGCTGGGACGACGGCACGGTGACCCCGAAGTTCGTCCCGCCGACGCCCTTCGGCTACGAGGGGAGAATCCGCTGGGCCGAAGAGGAGGGCGGCAGCGACGCCGGCCGCTGCATCCGCACCGCCGTCTTCGAATCGACCCCGTACTTCGCCGACCGCCGCGGCGCGATGGAGAGGCTGTTCGAGCTCGACCTTGCACGGGCGGAGAGAACCCTCTGCCTCGACGAGGTGCTCGGCTTGGAGCACAGCGACGCTCCCAACAGCTGGCTGCGCAGCGTCTCCGCCGCCGAACTGCTGCCCCGCCTGCGCGGTGAGGCGCCCGACATGCTCTGGATGGCCGAGACGGTCCTCGCCCGCCACGGCGATGCGCTGCGCCGCTGGGGCCCGCGGCAGCTCGCGGACGTCCAGCGGGTGGCGGCGGTGCAGGCCTTCCTCCTCGGCAGGCGTCGCGACGGGTTCCGCCATGCCTGCGCCGCTCTGCGCCAGCGGCCATTGGCCGGAATGGCGTGGGTCACGCTGGGCCTGGGGATGCTGGGTCCCGCCGCGGTGGGCCGCGGCACGCTGGTCCTGCGGCGCCTGCAGGCACGGCGCCTCTAGGAGGGATTGGCGAAACCCGCGTATGCGATCTGGCGAGCGCCGGACCAAGCGGGGCAAGGACGCAGGGAGGCCGAATAGCAGCGCTATTCGGCCGACCGAGGACGCCGCACCGCGCGGTGTCCGCCGCCGCCAGGCGC
>JBQCDH010000033.1:0-66130 GCA_051961435.1 Solirubrobacterales bacterium | reverse complement strand
GTGACGATCAGGAGTTCAGGCGATGGGGCGAGCGCGCAGAGCGCGGACATCAGCGTGAAGCCGAACGAGCCGACGAGGAACAGGCGGCGGCGCCCGAAGATGTCGCCGAGGCGCGCTCCGGTGACGAGGAATACGGCGAAGGCCAGGGTGTAGGCCGCGCCCAGCCACTGCAGCGTGGTCGCGCCGCCACCGAGATCGCGGCGAATGGAGGGGCCGGCGACGTTGACGATCGTCGCGTCGAGCACGATCATCAGCATCCCCGCGCAGAGGACGTAGAGGGCAAGCCAGCGGGTTCTGTCGTTCTCAGTCGTGTTCATGCAGGTGAAGACTCGGGGACCGGCGAAAACTCATCGCCGGCTTCGAACCTAGCAACCCCATCCGCGGACACGCTCAGAGTGACATCTGTCACGCTTACACTTTGTCACGCTTTGATGTAACGGTACTACTCCGTACCAAAATGGGTAGTGGCTATTCTGCGGGCGCAACGCTTGAGCCTGCGCCTCAAGACCAGTCCGTTGCCAGGGGATACGCAACAAGAGCTAGGGCGAGCAGGCAAACCGCAGGGGGCCTGAGGATGGTGGCCCGCGGGCCAGGAGGTCGAAGTGACGATCGGTGAATCGACGGCTCAGCCGGAGACTGCAAGAGACGAGGCCGAGGGGCTGACGATTCCGGAGGTCTTGCGCCTGCTCAGCGCCGGCGCGGCCGGCGCGATCCTGATGGCGCTGGGGCCCGGGTCGCTGCGGACCAAGGAGCTGACCGAACGGGTGCGGGGATACACGCCGCGGACCGTCTACCGCTATTCGAGCAAGCTGGCGGCGAGCGGCGTGATCGAGCGGGACGAGCAGCCGGGGGTTCCCTCCAAGGTCGTCCACAGCCTCACCAAGCCGCGCGGCCGGGAGCTCCACGACCTGGT
This sequence comes from Solirubrobacterales bacterium, assembly GCA_051961435.1. Taxonomy (GTDB): domain Bacteria; phylum Actinomycetota; class Thermoleophilia; order Solirubrobacterales; family 70-9; genus VAYN01. The sequence goes on along the minus strand of JBQCDH010000033.1, from coordinate 65,217 downwards.
GGAGGCCTATGCCGCCGCTTCCCTCACCCGGCTTCCCAACGGCGAAATCGATGCCCACGCGTGGGGGTCGCTGGCGCTCCTCGCCGACCTCTGGGAGGCGGGGATGATCGGGGAGCTGAATTCGGGGCCGCGCTCGCCGACCGAACTGTCGCGCGGCTCGCATGGCCTCAGCTACCACCAGGTCAGCCGCCGGGCCAGCCTCTTCGCGATCGGCGGATTCATCCAGGAGCTGGTGGACGCGGGGCCGCGGAGGCGCTATGCCCTGACCGAAAAAGCGCGCCGGGCAATGGCCCTGGTCCTCGGGATCGGCCGCTGGCGGCAGCGGAACCTCGTCGAAGACGGAGAGCTGGGGATGACCGCGACCGAGGTCGCCATCGCCCTGCAGACGGCGCTCCCCCTGGTCGCCCTGCCCGAGTACGCCGGGAAGTGCTTCGGGGTCGAGATCGCCGATGAGGAGGTATGGGCGAGCGTCCAGCCGGACGGCGCCCTCCTCGTCTGCGAGCCGGTCGCCGCGGGCGGCGACGGTCACGGCCGGGGAAAGGTGAGGGCCTGGCTCGACGCTCTCGTCACCGGCTCTCCGCGAGGGGTGCGGGCGGATGGCGACGGCGCCCTCATCGGAACGCTCTTATCGCGCCTGCACAGGGTGTTGTGGACGAGCGTGGAGCCGGGGTGGCGGCCGCCTTCCGCCGAAGCGGAGCCACAGAGCTGACGAGGACGTTGACCGTGCCGTCGCGGCGCTCGAGGCGGCCGCGGGCGCGCAGGAGCGGGGCCGTGCGGACGAGCGCCCGCTGGCGCTCGTAGACGGGCGGCGGAACGACGAGGTTGACCGAGCCGCGCTCGTCCTCGAGCAGGACGAAGGTGACTCCGTTGGCGGTCTCGGGGCGCTGCCGCGCGGTCACCATGCCGGCGACCTCGACCGTCGAGCCGTGGTCGAGGTGGGCGAGGTCGGAGGTGCGGGCGAGCCCGGCGTCCAGGCCCGGGCGCAGCAGCGCCATCGGGTGCTTCTCGACGCTCATCCCCGTCGATCGGTAGTCGGCGACCAGCTTCTCCCAATCGCTCAGCGGTTGCAGCTCGGGGGGTTGCGGCGGCTCGATCGGCAGCGCCAGCTGCGTGCCTCTGCCGGCGACGCGCCCGGCACCGGTGACGCCGACCCGCCAGAGCGCCTCGCGCCGCTCGTCCTCGGACTCCGCGGGAATGCCGTCGAGGGCGCCGGCCCAGGCGAGCCGCTCGAGGCTCGGCAGCCCGGCGCCCGAGCGCGAGGCCAGCTCGGCGATCCCCCGGTAGGGGCCGCCGCGCTCGCGCTCGGCGACCAGCGCCTCCATCTCCTCCTTGCGCACCCCCTTCACGTAGCCCAGCCCGACTCGCACCTGCAGGCCGCCGCGCACCCCTTCCTCGCGCGGCGATTCGACATGGCAGAGGACCTTGCTGCGGTTGGCGCAGGGCGGCGCTACGCGGATGCCGCGGCGCTGAGCCTCGTGGACGAGGGAGCTGGGCGGGTAGAAACCCATCGGCTGCTCGTTCAGCAGCGAGCAGAGGAACTCCGGGCCGTAGTGGACGCGGAGCCAGGCCGACTGGTAGGCGAGCAGGCCGAAGGCTGCCGAGTGCGCCTTCGGGAAGCCGTAGCCGGAGAAGCCCTGGATCTGCGACCAGACCCGTTCGGCCGTCTCTTCCGGGACGCCGCCCGCGACGGCGCCCTCGACGAAGCGCCGGTGGTGCTCCTCGATCGCCTCCTCGGAGCGCTTGCGGCTCATCGCCCGCCGCAGCCCCTCCGCTTCGGAGGAGCTGAAGCCGGCGAGCGCCATCGCCGTTTCGATCACCTGCTCCTGGAAGACGATCGTCCCCAGCGTCTCCTCCAGCACCGGCTCCAGCAGCGGGTGCGGGTAGGGGATCCGGTAGCCCGGGTCCTCGCGCAGCAGCTTCCGCCGCTCTATGTAGGGGTGGACGGCGCCGCCCTGGATCGGCCCGGGCCGGACCAGCGCCACCTGGACGATGAGGTCATCGAGGTCGCGCGGGCGCGTGCGCGGCAGCATCTGCATCTGCGCCCGGCTCTCGATCTGGAAGACGCCGGTGGTGTCGGCGGCGCGGATCGACTCGAAGGTCTCCGCGTCGTCCAGCGGGATCCGCGAGAGGTCGAGCCGCTCGCCGCGGGCGCGGCCGATCTCCTCGACGCAGCGCTCGACCGCCGAGAGCATCCCCAGCCCCAGCAGGTCGATCTTGAGGAAGCCGGCGTCGGCGCAGGAGTCCTTGTCCCATTGCACCGTCTGGCGCCCTTTCATCGCCGCCGGCACGACCGGGCAGACGTCGATCAGCGGCCGGGTCGAGATCACCATCCCGCCGGGGTGCTGGGAGGAATGGCGGGGCAGGCCCATGATCTCCCCGGCGAGCGCGAGCAACGCCCGCCAGCGCGGCTCGCCTGCGCGCTCGGGTCCGAGGACGGCGACGAGGTCGCGCCCGATCTCCTCGGCGTCGCCGTGGAAGGGGACCGTCTTCGCCACCCGGTCGACCTCCGCCGGCGGCAGGCCGAGCGCCTTGCCGAGGTCGCGGACGGCGCCGCGCGGGCGGTAGGTGGGGAAGGCGGCGACGAGGGCGGAGCGGTCGCGGCCATAGCGCTCGTGCGCGCGGGGGATCAGGACCTCGCGGATGTCGCGGGGGAAGTCGAGGTCGATGTCCGGCATCGAGGTCGTTTCCTCGTTGAGGAAGCGACCCGAGAAGAGCTCGGCCTCGACCGGGTCGACGTGGGAGAGGCCGGTCAGGTAGCAGACGATCGAGCTGACGCTGGAGCCCCTCCCGCGCCCGGGAGGCAATACAGATCGCGCTGATTCTGAGCCGCGCACCTCGGCGGCGACCTCGCGGGCGAGCTCGAGCAGGTCGCGGTGGAGGAGGAAGAAGCCGGAGAGGCCGAGGTGGCGGATCGTCCCCAGCTCCTCCTCCAGCCGCGCTTCGGCCTCGCGGCGGCGGCCGCTGCCGGCGTAGCGCTCCTCGAAGCGGTGGGCGCAGACGCGGGCGAGCTCGGCGTCTGTGCCGGCCTCTTCGCTGCCGGGGTAGCGGTAGTCGAGCTGCTCGGTGAGGTCGAAGCGGAGGCGCTCGGCGAGGCGCTCGGTCTCGGCGACGGCCTCGGGGTATTCGGCGAAGCGGGCGGCCATCGCCGCGGGAGAGGCGAGGGCGGAAGTGGAGTTGCCGCGGCGGCGGGGCTCCGACTCCTCCAGCGTCTCGCAGAGGCCGATCGCGACCAGCGCGTCCTGCAGCGGCGCCCGGCGGCGATCGTGGCAGTGGACGTTGCCGGTGGCGACGCAGGGAACGCCGAGCCGCTCGGCGAGCAGCGCCAGCCACCGGTTCCGGCCCCGGTCCCGCCGCCAGTAGGGCCGCTGCAGCTCGACCCGAAACCGGTCCCGCCCGAAGGCCCCGAGCAACCGCCGAGCCAGCCGCTCCCCCTCCGCCGTCTCCCCCCGCTCGAACGCCCCCGCCACGGCCCCGTCTCGCGCACATCCAGAGAGGCAAACGAGCCCCTCCGCATGCTCCTCCACCTGCTCCAACGTCGCCCAGGCCTGCATCGGCGCCCGCGCGGTGTTGTCCCGCGTATGGGCATGGGCAGCGGTCAGCAGCCGGCAGAGATTCCGGTATCCGGCCGAGTCTTCGGCCAGCAGAGTCACATGCACGTCTCTGCCGGCGGGACCCGCCGGCCCAACCCGCACCGTCAGCTCCGTCCCGGTAATCCCCCGGATGCCGAATCCCCGACAGGCGTGCGCGAACTCCATCGACCCCCACACCCCGTCGTGATCGGTCAACGCAAAGGCCGAGTACCCGTGCGCGGCAGCCGCGGCAGCCAGCTCCAGCGGCGTCGAAGCTCCATCCAGAAACGAGAAGGCGGAGTGCGCATGCAGCTCGACGTACACCGGCGACCGCCTAGGCTCGCTGCCGGTACCAGTGACCGCCGCCGGCGCCCCGGAAGACGGTCAGCGCCCGGCCGTCTCCCAGCGCCAGCTCGAAATAGTGGCGCCGCAACGGGCGCGGCGTCCACCAGCGGTCCTCGACCAGCCACTCCTCGCGGACGACCTCGACCGCAGCCCCCTCGACCTTCACGGGGGTGCCTCGGGCGTCGGTTCGGACCGCCACCCGTCGGGGGGCGTAGAGACGGCGCAGCCCCGGCATCAGGTCTCCGGGAAGGGAGTGAGGAGGCCCCAGCGCTCGGGGACCCGCGAGGAGGAGTCGACGGGGAGGATCCTCAGCAACGCCTCCGCCCCGTGGGCCGCGCGGACCTCCCGCACCGCCGCCCCCAGCCGTCGACGCCGAGGCTCGCCGCCGCCGACCGAGAACTCGAGCTGGTCGCGGGCGGGCGGGCCGAAGCCGACGGCCCGCAGCCGCAATGCCGTCGCCGGCCCCGGCAGTTCCTCGAGTCGAGGAGCGAGGACGCCGCGCAACACCCGGGCCGAGGCGCTCGGCCGTCCCAGCCCCTGCTCGACGCTCCAGCTCCCGCCGCCGGCGAGCAGCGCGCCGAGGCGCAGGCCGAGCAAAGTCCTTCCCCGCCGTCGCGGTGCCGCCAGCAGGCGATCGACCAGCAGCTCGAGCGCGCGATCGAGCTGGCGACCGGCGGTTCCCTCGGGGAGCTCTATCTCCTCGCTCAGCTCCTCCTGCGGGACCCGCGGGCGCAGCGGCTCCTCTTCTCCCCGGGAGAGCCGCAGCGCTCGCAGCCCGAGTGGGCCGAAGCGATCGGCGGCCTGGTCGGCCGAAAGGCGTCCCAGCGCGCTCAGCGTCTGGATTCCGAGCTGCTCCAGCGCCTCGATCAGCCCATCGGCCTCGCGGCCGGAAACCGCGAGGCGCGTGCGCAGGGCGGCGACGGGGACGGGTCGCGGCCACCCGGCCGCAACGACGAAGGCGGCAAAGCGGGTGCGGCCGACGCCGACTCGCCACTCCGCGCCGATCGCGCGCCGCACCGCCGCGAGGACCCCCGCGGTCTCACCGCCGTAGAGGCCGCGCAACCCGTCGACGGCGAAGAAGGCCTCCCCTGGCCGCTCCGACTCGACCGCCGCGCCGAGCGCCTCCAGCGCTCGCATCGTCGCCTCGGTCGCCTCCGCCGCCTCGACCGGGTCGTCAAGACCGGCGCGCCCGGACCGAGGCCCCCCGGCACGGTCCGGGCGCGAGGGAGCCGCCAAACGCGTGTCGATGACGCAAGCGGTCTCCATACGAACACATGTTCGTGTCCATGTTCGCAGATTTCAAGCGAGTTTGAGCCGAACCGCAAACTTCTTAACCTTCAGTCGCGCGCCACCCTGGCCGCCTCGGCGCTGCCGAGGTAAGGCGTCAGGGTGAACTCGACGAGGTCCGGCAAGAGGGCTTCGAGTTCGTCCTCGCGATCGGCGAAGATGCGGCGCGAGATCAGCGAGACCATGCCGCCGACCAGGGCTTCCTCGGTGGTCGGCGAGAGTCCGGCCAGGACGTCGGCGGAGCGTCCCTCCCGCCCCGCTCGGAAGTAGGGCACGAGGCTCTGGATCGCCGCGTCATAGCGCTCGATCACGACCGGCCCCGCCACCAGCGCCTCGACCATGCTGAGGCGAGCGAGGTGCGGCTCTTCGGCGAGGAACTCCAGCATCGCCGCGATCCCCGCTTTGACCGCCCGGGGCCACTCCTCCTCTCGGGCGAACGCCTCCCCCACCCGCTGGTTCAGCTCGGCCATCACCGTCTCGTAGGCGGTGACGAAGCACTCGTCCTTGCTGCTGAAGTGTTCGTAGAAGGTGCGCCTGGAGACCGCGGCCTGGCGGGTGATGTGGGCGATCGTGGTGCCGGCGTAGCCGTTTTCGGCCACCGCCTCCGCCAGACCGGCGATCAGCCGTTCGTACTGGTTGCGGGAGACGAACTCCCGCGGCAGGCCATGCCGTCCCGGCGGCAACCGGGAAAGCTCGGGGGGATACTCGGGAGCGTCTGCCGAAGGCTTGGCTGGCTGGTTCAAGAGAATCGACGATACCGATCTGGGCGATTACATCTGCTCCTGGCTGATTAGCCAGTTTTTTGCGAGTTTTGCAAGAGGCGGGAGTGCGTGGACAGGTCCTTCGCGGCTCCTACCCCCACGTAGGGCGTCAGAGCGAACTCGACGAGACCGGGCAGCAGCCCCTTGATCTCTTCATCCTCGGAGTCGAGGAGGCGCCGGTGGACGATCCAGAAGACGCCCCCGATCGTCGCTTCCTCCAAGGCCTCTGGGATCTCGCCCCCAGGCGGGGAGACATCGCGTCCAAGTTTGAACAGGGTGACGAAGGATTGCAGGGACTCTTCGTGCTGCTTCACGGAAGCGGGCCCGGCTGCCAGTGCCTCGACCATGCAGGTGCGGGCGAGGGCCGGCTCCTCGACCACGAAGTCGAGGAAGGCCGCGAGCCCGGCAACGACGCGCCGGGGCCAGTCCTCGATCTCTCCAGCTGCCTCCACGACGCGCTTCAAAGCCGCTTCCATGGCTAAATTCTGGGTGGCGAGGAAGCACTCCTCCTTGCTGGAGAAGTTCTCGTAGAAGGTCGCGCGGGCGATTCCCGCCCGTTTCACGAGGGCGGCCACGGTGACCGCCTGGTAGCCCCGCTCGGAGACCTCCTGAGCAAGCGCGGCGACGATCCTCGCGCGCTGGTGCCGGACGACGAACTCCCTCGAGACAAGGGGCCGACCGGGAAGTGGACGGTCTGTTGATTTCGAAGCCACGAACGGAAGGGTACCGCACCGCGGCCCTCGCCTCGATTCGCTCGCGACCGGATACCGTTCATGTACCAATAGGCAAACGGGCTGTTTTTACATTCCAACTTCGACCGGGCGGGGACTGTGACCGGAAAGCGTGAGCGCATTCTCGAGGGAATGCTCGAGGCGGTGGGGAGCCGTGGATACGAGAGCACTTCGGTGCAGGATGCCCTCGCCGCTGCGGGTCTGTATCGGCAGGCCTTCTACGACTCCTTCAAGGACAAGGAAGATTGCTACCTGCAGGCGCTCGACGCGGGCTCCGCCTGGATCGAGCTGGCGATGCGCGAAGCCGCGGCGGGCGAGACCACCTGGCGCGGGGGGCTGCGGGGGGCGCTGGCCGGGCTGCTCGCCTTCCTCGACGAGCGACCGGCGGTGGGGCGAGCGCTCCTGGTCGAGGTCCACGCCGCCGGGCGGCATGCGGTCGGGAAACGGGCAGAGGCGATGGGGCGGGCGACGGCGATGATGGACCTCGCCCGGGAAGAAAGCGAGGGGACCGCGCCGGCGATCTCCGCCGAGGCGGTGGTGGCGGGAATCCTTACCGTCCTCCACACCCGTCTCTCCGCCCAGGAGGGCGCCGACCTCTCGCGGCTGCTGCCCGAGCTGATGTACCTGGCCGTCCTGCCCTACTTCGGGCCCGACGCGGCCGCCGCCGAGATGCACGCCAGCGGCGCTTCCTAGGACGCCGCACCGCGCGGTGTCCGCCGCCGCCAGGCGCGTGCGGGGGTTTCGCCAAGCCCTCCTAGGTCTATACGCCTGCGCCGTGGCGTCCCTCGCCCGCGGCGAAACGCGCCGCGCCGCGCGCCGCCGCCTCGAGCACCTCGCGGCCCAGCCGCTGCTCCAGCTCCAAGCCTTCTGCCAGCGACAGGCCGGCCCCTTCCAGCGCGGCGCGACGGTCGCTCAACATCGTCTCCTGGGGAAAGGACGCGATCCGCTCGGCCAGCTCCAACGCTCGCTCCAGATGAGCGCCGGGCTCGACGACCTCGTTGACGAGGCCGATCCGGTGAGCCTCCTCGGCCGGAACGGGACGGCCGGTGATGATCATCTCCAGCGCCCGGCCCATCCCGATCGCCCGCGGCAGACGCTGGGTCCCGCCGTCGATCAGCGGCACCCCCCAGCGTCGCTCGAAGCAGCCGAAGACGGATTTCGGGGTCGCGAGCCGCAGGTCGCACCAGAGGGCCAGCTCGAGGCCGCCCGCCAGGCACCAGCCGTCGATCGCCGCGATCGCGGGCTTCGAGGGAGTCATCCGCGTGATGCCCTCGGGGCCGGCGGGATCGTCGACGTCGAGATCGATGGCCTTGAGGTCCGCGCCGGCGCAGAAGGCCTCGCCACCCGCCCCGGTGAGGACGAGGGCCCGCGCCCCGTCGTCCGCCTCGAACTCGTCGAGTCCCCGCCGCAGGCCCCGCGCGGTCGCGGCGTCGATCGCGTTGCGCCGCTGCGGCCGGTCGATGGTCAGGACCGCAGCGGCTCCTTGCCGCTCGTAGCGCACCTCCGAGCTGCTCATCGGGGAGATCCTCCCACAAGGCCCGACCTCCTCGCGAGGCCTTTGGAGGGAGCGGGCGGGCTAGTCGTCGCGCAGTCACGGGGTTCGCGGCGACGCCGGCTCCCAAGAGTGCGCCCCGGTCGCCGGTCCGGAAAGGGCAGGGCTTCCGAGACCGCCGTCAACGCTACGAACCGGCCCGGACGAGAAGCGACAAACCAGGCCCTTACGAGAAAGCGACCGGGGGTGACGCTCGGTGCCTGCCTCGCGCGTAGCCTTCGCGCTCAGAAGCTCGTGGCGTCTCCTTCGAGACCCCGCTCCCGCTTGGCTGTCGCGGGAACCGGTCTCTCCCGGTCACAGGATGAACGTAGCCCGCCCGGCGGGCGGGCGCAAGGGGGTGGTCACCGCCGATTCCGCAAAGAGCGATCTAAAGGAGTCTGGCGGCGAGGATAGGTTCTGCTTCCGAGATGACCGGGTCGGAGGCGTCCGCGCGGCGGGCGCGGCGCAACGTGGTCCTGACGGCGGCGATCGCCGGGCTCGGCGGACTCCTGTTCGGCTACGACACCGGCGTCATCGCCGGTGCCCTCCTCTTCATCAAGACCGACTTCGGCCTCGGCAGCTTCGCCCAGGGACTGGTGGTGGCGGCGGTGCCGATCGGGGCTGTCGGCGGTGCCGCGATCGCCGGGCCCGCGGCCGACACCTACGGCCGCCGGCTGATGATCCTCGCCGCCGCCGCCGTCTTCATCGTCGGCGCCTTGATCAGCGCCGCCGCGCCCGGCGTCGAGGTCCTGGTCGGCGCCCGCGTCGTCATCGGCGTCGCGATCGGGCTCGCCTCCGCCGCCGCCCCGGTCTACATCTCCGAGGTGGCGCCGCCGGAGAGTCGGGGCCGCCTGGTCAGCTTCTTCCAGCTGGCGGTGACGGTCGGCATCCTCGTCGCCTACCTCGTCGGGCTCGCCTTCGACGGGATCGAAGGCTGGCGCTGGATGCTGGGGCTCGGCTGCGTGCCGGCGCTGGCGCTCGCCTTCGGGATGGTCCGGATGCCGCAGAGCCCGCGCTGGCTGGTGATGACCGGCGACGACTTCGCGGCGCGGGCGACGCTGGCGAAGATCCGGGTCGACGACCCCGACACGATCGACCGCGAGCTGGAGGAGATCAAGGAGAGCGTCGACGAGAAGCCGGGCGCGTGGAGCGAGCTGCTGCAGCCGGTGGTCAAAGCGGCGCTGGTGGTCGGCGTCGGGCTGGCGATCCTGCAGCAGGTCACCGGCATCAACACCGTCATCTACTACGCGCCGACGATCGTCGAATTCACCGGCGTCAACTCCTCCGCCGGCTCGATCCTCGCCGCGGTCGGGGTCGGGGTGATCAACGTGGCGATGACGGTGGTGGCGCTGCGCCTGCTCGACCGCGCCGGCCGCCGCACGCTGCTGATGGTCGGCGTCTCCGGGATGGTCGTCTCCCTCTTCGCGCTGGGCCTGGCCTTCGTCGGCGGCGGGGGCGGCACCGCCTCCTCGGTGGTGGCGATCGTCAGCCTGATGGCCTACGTCGCCAGCTTCGCGATCAGCCTCGGGCCGATCTTCTGGCTGCTGAACGCCGAGATCTACCCGCTCAGCGTGCGCAGCAAGGCGGCCGGGATCGGGACGATGGCCAACTGGACGTTCAACTTCGTCGTCTCCCTCACCTTCCTGCTGCTGATCGAAGCGCTGGGGCGGCCGGGCGCCTTCTGGTTCTACGGCGCGATCGGCATCCTCACCCTCGTCTTCTGCTGGAAGCTTGTGCCGGAGACGAAGGGCAAGCACCTGGAGGAGATCCAGGCCTACTTCGAGGCGCGGGTGAAGCCCTAGACGGCGGGGGACGGCTACCCTCGTCCCGTGCGAATCGACGAGATCATCGCTGCGCGCCGGCCGACCTTCTCGGTCGAGTTCTTCCCGCCGAAGACGGCGGAGGCGACCGAGCAGCTCTACGAGACGGCCCGTGAGCTGCGGGCGCTGGAGCCCGATTTCGTCTCGGTCACCTACGGCGCGGGCGGCTCGACCCGCGACGGCACGGTGGAGATCACGGCGGCGCTGAAGGACGAGATCGGGTTCGAGACGATGGCCCATCTCAGCTGCGTCGGCGAGACGACCGAGGGGCTGGCGACGACGCTCGACCGGATCGAGGCGGCGGGGATCGAAAACGTCTTCGCCCTGCGCGGCGACCCGCCGCGGGGACAGGAGGACTTCGTCCAGCCCGAGGGCGGGCTGGGCAGCGCCGCTGAGCTCGCCGCCTTCATCTCGGCCGGCTGGAGCTTCGGGATCGGCGGCGCCTGCTTCCCCGAGGTGCATCCCGAGGCTTCCGACCGGGAGACCGACCTGCGCTACCTGAAGACGAAGGTCGACTCCGGCGCCGGCTTCCTGATCACCCAGCTCTTCTTCGACAACCAGGTCTACTTCGACTTCGTGCGGGCGGCGCGGGCGCAGGGGATCGAGGTGCCGATCCTCGCGGGCATCATCCCGGTCGCCGGCTTCGCCCAGACGAAGCGGATCTGCGAGCTCTGCGACGCGACGATCCCGCCGGCGCTGGAAGCCGCCTTCGCGGCCGCCGGCGGCGACCCGGAGCGGGAGTTCGAGCTCGGCATCGCTTACGCGGCCCAGCAGTGCGCCGAGCTGCTGATCGCCGGGGCGCCGGGGATCCACTTCTACGCGCTCAACCGGGCGCCGGCGACGCGGGCGGTGCTGGGAGCGCTGCGGGCCTCGCGGCCCTGGGAGCGGGTGCGGGGCGACGCCGCCGAGATGGAGCGGGCCGAATAGGCTGCACTGCCGATGGCGACGGGAGACAAAGACAGGGAGCAGCTCCGGCGGGAGCGGATCGCCGGCGAAGAGGGCGAGGAGCGCTCCAACCGCAACCGGCTGATCGTCGGCTACGCGGTGATCTCGGTGGCGGTCCTGGCGGTGGCGGTGGTCGTCTTCATCCTCGCCAGCGGGGGCGGGGGGAGCAGCAGCGGAAGCGGCGCAGCCGCCGGTGAACTGGACGAAGGGGGAGCGCACATCAACCTCCGCACCGAAGTCGGCTCGACCAACGGGGTGCACCCCGACGAACGAGCGGGGATCGTGCCGCCGCCGGTGAAGGTGGCCAACCTGCAGACGGCGGCGAAGCAGGCCGGCTGCGAACTGAAACTGGGGCTCAAGGACGAGGGGCACGAACACATCCCGCCCGGCTCCCCGGAACCGGAATACAAAACGAACCCGCCGACCTCGGGCCCGCACGTCGAACCGCCCTACCAGCAGGCCGACGGCGCCTACGACGAAATGCCGGAACCGATCGACTTCGTCCACTCGCTCGAGCACGGGCGGATGGAGATCCAGTACGCGCCGACGCTTCCCGAAAGGGACCAGCTGGCGCTGAAGGGCGTTTACGACACGATGTACGGGGCCACGCTGCTCTTCCCCAACACCAAAATGCCCTACCAGGTGGCGGCGACGACCTGGACCAACATGCTGGCCTGTCCCACCTACAAGGGCGCGATCACGCTCGACGCGATCCGCGACTTCGGCAAGGCCACCTGGGGCAGGTTCGGCGGCGAGGAAGTCTTCGCCTTCACCTTCACCGGGCCGACGCCGGTCGAACCGGCACAGCCCGAATAGGGACTAAGCGCGGTAGGCGGGGAAGAAGCCGCCGGCATCGCGGCCCGCGCTGAGCCGGTCGTACTTCTCGCGGTCGCAGATTAGCTCCGAGGTGAGCCAGGCCTGCCGGCGGTTTGCGAAGCCGCGCTTGAATTCCTCGAGCGCGTCGCCGGGGGAGATGCCGCCGCCGAGGTTGAGCGGCAGGCCGAGCTCGGCGGAGTGCTCGACGAGGCGGGAGACGACGTTCTTCATCGGGGCTGCGCGGAGATGCGCGTCGGCGCTGCCGCTGAGGTAGTAGTGGAGGTAGCCGTCGCTGACGACGGCGATCGAAGCGGCGGCGAGCTCGCCGCCGGGACCGTGGGCGAGAGCGAGCCAGGCGCGGTCGGCTTCGAGGATGCGGTCGAAGTAGGCGCCGCCGAAGAAGTAGTGGCTGGCGGCGCCCGTCCTGCGCATCGTCTGCTCGTAGACATCGTTGAACCCGGCCCGCTGCTCGGCACTCGTCTCAACCCCCGGCACCAGCTCCAGCCTGTAACCCGCTTCGAGGTTGCGCCGGACCTGTCGCCGGTCGCTGGGCCGGCTCTTCGGCGGCAAGGACGGATCGGCAATCTGAACGACATTGCGCTCGGTCGCCCCTGCCAACGGCGACGGCCCGAGCGCATGCCGAAGGAACACACTGACCAGGCCCGTCCGGGCGAAGTTAATCGCGGCCGGATGGAGGGTCAGGGGCACCCCCGTACGGACACTCCCCAAAGCGAGCGAAGCGAGCGCGTCCGGTAGAGGGCACCCCCGCCCCTCCCTGCCGCTCGCGCAGTAGCTTGTTCGGCCGTGCGGGCCAGCGGCATTGTCAAGCGCTACGGAGATCGCGAAGCTCTGCGGGGGGTCAGCTTCGAGGCAGCTGCCGGGGAGCAGGTCGCGGTCATCGGGCCGAACGGGGCGGGGAAGACGACGCTGCTGTCGATCCTGGCGGGGATCGCGAAGCCGGACGAGGGCGAGGTGGAGACGCCGAGCGGGGAGGTGGGTTGGGTGCCGCAGCAGGCGGCGCTCTACCGGCGGCTGACCGTGGAAGAGAACCTGCTGCTGTTCGCGCGGCTGGAGGGGCACGAGGACCCGCACGCCTCGACGGCGGAGATGCTCGAGCTGGCCGGGCTGCGCGAGCGCCGCGACGAGATCGTCGCCCGGCTCTCCGGGGGCAACCAGCAGCGGATCAACATCGCGATCGGGCTGCTCTCGCGGCCGGCGGCGCTGCTGCTCGACGAGCCGAGCGTCGGCCTCGACCCGCGCCAGCGGGCGCGGCTGTGGGAGTTCGTCTCCGGCCTCGCCGGCCGCGGCACGACGGTGATCTTCTCCACCCACGACATCCAGGAGGCCGAGCGCTACGGCGGGCGGCTGCTGGTCCTGGCCGACGGCGAGGCCCTCTTCGACGGGCCTCCCGAGGAGCTGCGCGAGGCGGTCCGCCGCGAGGCGCCCGAGGCCGCCGACCGCGATTTCGAGACCGCCTTCGTCGCCTACCTGCACCACCGGGGGCACTGATGCGGGGCGTGCGCTGGCTGCTGCTGAAGGACCTGCAGATCCTGCGCCGCTCGCCGCTGCAGGCGTTGCTGCTGGTCGCCTACCCGATCCTGATCGCGGTCCTGGTCGGCTTCGCGATCTCGCGCGGGCCGGAAAAGCCGCGGGTCGCCTTCCTCAACGAAGTGCCCGCCGGGACGCGGATCGACGTCGGCGGCCAGGAGCTGCCGCAGGCGAACGTGAAGGGGCGGGTCTGCCGGCGGGTCGAATGCATCTTCGTCAAGGACCGCGAAGAGGCCGAAGCGAAGGTGAAGTCGGGAGACGCGCTGGCGGCGCTGATCCTCCCCGCCAACCTCGTCGACAAGATCAACTCGCTCTCGACCCTGACGCCGGGGGTCCCCGAAGTCGAAGTCCTCGTCAACGAAGAAAACCCGGTCAAGGCCGAACTGGTCGACGACCGGATCTCCTCCCTGCTGGCGCAGGCGAACCTGGCGATCGCGCGGCGGATCGGCTCCGAAGGCGGCCACTACCTGGACCTGATCGTCAACGGCGGCGACTTCCACGTGCTCGGCGAAACGATCCACATCCTCGGCATGCGGGCCACCGTCGACATCCTCCAAGCGGTGACGCCGGCGCTGCCGAAGCCGCTGCGGCCGTCGCTGGAAGAGGTGACCGAATTCGCCACCGAGGCGCGCAACAACCTCGACGTCGCCAAGCCGCTGATCGACCGCCTCTCGCAGCCGATCGAGGTCGACAAGGTCGCGGTCGGCGGCGAAAGCCCGCCGCTGGAAATCTTCGCGATCGCCGTCGCCGCGACCCTGACGCTGGCCTTCGTCGTCGTCCTCCTGGTCGCGGGATCGCTGGCGCTGGAGCGGGAGGAGAACGCCTTCCCACGGCTGACCCGCGGCCTGGTCTCGCCCGGCGGGCTGCTCGGGGAGAAGGTGCTGCTCGGCACCGTCGTCGGGCTGGCGGTGACGTTGCTGATGCTGCTGGGGATGCAGCTCTTCGTCTCCCTGGAATGGGGGCGGGTGTGGCTGTGGCTCGTCGCGATCGTCGCCGCCGGGGCGGCGCTGGGCGCGGCAGGAGCGGCGCTGGGCGCGGCGGCGCGGGAGGTGCGCGCGGTCTCGCTGCTGGCGTTCATGGTCACCCTCCCGCTCGCCTTCCTCTCGCTGGTGCCCTCGGGCGCGGTCAGCCCCACCCTCTTCGACCTGATCCGCTACTTCACCGCGCTCTTCCCGTTCAAGCCGGCGCTGCAGGCGATCACCGCCGCGCTCGACGCGGCGGGGCCGGGAATCGGCGGCCCGCTCCTGCACCTGGCGATCCTCTTCGTCGCCTACTCCCTCATCGCTCGTTTCGCCCTGCGTCGATTCTCAGCGGTTTGATCCCACCGCGCTCGATGCAGGCGCGGATGAACTCTTCGAGCGTCAGCTCCGGCTCGAGCGCTGCGCGGACGCGCTCGAGCACCGCCGGCTCGTCTAGCTCCGGCAGCGTCCGCCCCTGCGAGCGGATCGCCGCCAGCGCCACCGGCGAGCCGTCGAGCGAGAGGCAGCCGTGCTTGCTGCGGAAAGCCTCCGTCCCGCCCACCTCGACGAGGTCGTAGTTGAGCTCGCTCGCCGCCAGCAGCGCCCGCTGCTCCGGGGTCGGGTGGAGGACGAAGACCGGCGCCACGGTCCCCGGGCTCTCGACCACGGTCGCCGGCACGGCGCCGTAGGGAGAGACGTGGGCGGAGTAGACGACGTCGAAACCCTCCAGCCCGGCCCGCAGGACCGGCAGCTCCAGCCCCGGCAGCGAGGCCAGCTTCAGGGCGAGCGCCGCGGGGGCGGCATTCGCCCCGTAGGAGAGGAGCGGCGTGCGCCCGGCGAGGTCGGGTCCGCCCGCCGGCAGCTCCGCTGCCTCACCTTCGCGGTAGAGGTAGGAGGCCTCCGGCGTCGCGTAGGGGTACTCCAGCGCCCGCCTCAAGATCGCTGTCGTCTCCTCCCGCTCGGCCACCTCGCCCAATCTCGCAGATAGGGTCATCGGCGATGCGGGTTCTCTTCATCGGCGACGTGGTCGGCAGCCCGGGCCGGCAGGGCCTGCGCGAAGCGATGCCCGCGTTGCGCGAGCGCCACGCGCCCGACCTGGTGATCGTCAACGGCGAAAACTCGGCCGGCGGGGTCGGGATCACCGAGCGCACCGCCCGCGACCTCTTCGAATCGGGCGCCGACGTGATCACCACCGGCAACCACGTCTACCGCCACCGGGAGGCCTACGACTTCCTCGACCGCGAGGAGCGGGTGGTGCGGCCGGCCAACTACCCGCAGGCGAACCCCGGCCGCGGTCACACCGTGGTCGAGGTCGGCGGGATGCGGGTGCGGGTGGTCAACCTCAGCGGCGGCGTCGGCCTGCGCGTCGCCCGCTCGCCCTTCGACACCGTCGACTCGATCCTCGGCCACCACGACCAGGACGCGACGATCGTCGACTTCCACGCCGAAGTCACCAGCGAGAAGGTGGCGATGGGCTGGCATCTCGACGGGCGGGTGGCGGCGGTCTTCGGCACCCATACCCACGTCCCCACCGCCGACGGACGGGTCCTCCCCGGCGGCACCGCCTTCATCTCCGACGTCGGCATGACCGGCTCGCGGACCAGCGTCCTCGGGGTGAAGCCCGAGCAGGCGCTGCGCTCGCTGATCACCCAGATGCCGACCCGCTTCGAGACCGCCGACGACGACGTCTGGGTGATGGGCGCCCTGGTCGAGGTCAACCGGCAGGGGCTGGCTGACTCGTTCGAGCAGGTGCTGGTTCCGGCTCCGGCTCCGTAGCCGCCGGGTTCTCGAGCGCCGCCAGCGCCGCCAGCAGCAACGGGAAGAACCAGACGATGTAGAGGTAGAACCAGTGATGGAGCGTGAGCTGGAGTGAGATCAGCAGCGCCGCCGAAAGAGCTGCGAGCTGAATGAGTGACTTGCGTTTCGGGACGAACGCGAAAAGCAGGGAAAGAACTCCCGTGAGAACCAGCAACGCAATGCGAACTGGTTCCAGCGAAGGCACCTGACCCCAGATGCTGAACGGAGATTCGCGGCCGGCCTGTGAGCCGATCGTCCTGTCGTAGAACGTCTGCAGCCCTGGATCGATCGCCGGCCACAGCATCACGGCGACCGTCACCACGACGAAGCCCAAGACAAAGGTGAGCAGGGCGCGGGTCCTGTCAGGGGGTGGGGACGCCTGCGCTGGATGCTCGGCATCCCCACCCCCTGCCACCCGCGCCAGCTGCGCTTGATTCGAGGCTTTCTCCGGCGGGCGGTAGGTGAGAAGCATCGGGCCAAGGACAGCTGGGGCAAACTTCGCCCAGGTTGCAGCTGCAAGAGCCGCGCCGCGGGCCAGGGGCCTGGCTGCCAGCACGAGGGTCAGCACTAGGAGGGCTGCGACCAGCGAGTCGTTGGAGTTCGACTCCAGCACGTAGGCGGTGTAGGGGTAGGCGGCCCAGCCGAAGGCGAGGGTGGCGGCGAGGCGCTGGCCGGCCGGCCCGGGCCGGATCCGGATCCCCAGCCAGAGCAGGAGGGCGAAGGTGGCGACGTCGAAGACGACCGCGGCGGCGTGGGCGGCGGGGAGATCGTCCCAGCTCCCCGACCAGGGCCAGATCCGCTCGAAGGGGACGTAGGCGAGGTAGTCGACCGGGCCATAGGTGTCGCCCTGCGAGATGTCGGACGGGAAGTTGTCGTAGATCGGTTCCCCGTGGCTGATCCGGTCGGCTCCCACCACGCCGGCGTAGCCGACGTCGATCACCCCCGAGTCGGCGACGTTGAGGCCGACGCGGAAGCCCATCAGGAAGAGCGCCGCGACGACCATCCAGGCGACCGGCCAGACCGGCCGCAATCCCTCTCCCCTCCCCCGCAGCCCGATCCAGAGGCAGCGACCGAGGAGATAGAGCAGCACCGGGTAGACGAGCGGGACCGAGACGCCGATGTCGGCGCGGTTGAAGAAATAGTGGGAGACGCCGAAGCCGAGCAGGGCCAGCAGGTCGAGGTTGGCGACCCGCCACAGCCGCCGCCAGTCGACCAGGCCGATCAGGAAGATCGCGCAGAGGGGCAGGAAGACGTAGGGGGCGTTGAGCTTGTGGCCGAAGGCGCCGGAGTAGCCGCGGGCCATCTTCCAGTTGACCTGGTAGCCGGTCCAGGACTCGAGCACTTCGCCGCTGTGGCGGTCGACCAGGACCACCGCCAGCTCGTTGCCGGCGGCGAAGTAGGCGACTTCCCAGTGCCCTTCGTCGATCAGCGCGCTCGGGGCGAGGCCCGGGTGCTCCCGCCTCTCTTCGCGGACCTTCGAGTCGCGGTCGGCGGCGGCGATCGCTTCGGCGCGGTCGATCTGCCGCGCGGCGGCAGCCGCCGGCGCCGGCAGCGAGGCCAGCGCCACCAGGAGGACGAGGAGCGCCGTCCGCCTCACTCGCGCGCCGCCACCCCGAAGTGCTCGCGGACGACCGGTGCCACGTCGCGCAGCGTCCACTGCTCCCTCTCGCCGGCCGACTCGGGGCCGCAGCCGACGAAGAGCAACGGCCCCAGCGAGTCGCCGGCGTGCAGGGCGCCGTGGCTGCCGCCGCCGGCGTGGCTGACCCCTCCCCAGTCGACCGCCTCGAAGCCGGGCGCCAGCGAGACGACGAAGTCGCCGGCGTGCGGCGCCGTCAGCGCCGACCAGACGCGCGCCAGGGGATCGGGGTATTCCTCGCTGGCGAGGCGTCCGTCGGCCACCGAAGCCTCGAGCGCCGCCAGGTCCCCCTCGACCTCCCAGCCGCCGCCGCGCAGGTCGGCGATCTTCCCGCCGGGGCGGAAGCGCAGCACCGCGTCGCCGCGCTCGACCGCGGCCCACTCACCGCCGGCGAGGGGCAGCCCCGGGCTCTCGCGCCGCAGCGGCAGGCCGTCCTCCCCCTCCAGCCGGCAGACCAGATCCACTCCCTCGATCACGTTCAGCCGCGCCCCCACCTCGGCCGGCTCGGCCCGCTTCCCCTCGCCCGGCAGCAGGTAGACGTGGGCGGCGCGGCCGGTCGGGCTGACCGCCAGCTGCGAGCGCTCCGGCCGCTCCTCGGAGGGCTGCAGCACCGACCACTCCGAGGCGAGCAGCTCGGCCAGCGGCAGCCCACGGTGGACGTCGCTCTGCGAGTGGTCGGCGAGCAGGACCACCGCGTGGCCGGCGAGGAACTCGTCGAGACCGCCGGCCTCCTCGACGAAGCCGGCGAAGCAGGCGTCGGCCTTGGCGATCGACTCGACGCTCGCCTCCGGCCCGAAGCGGTGCGAGTAGTGGTCGTTGTCGGGCAGCGAGAGCAGGAGGAAGTCGTAGAGGTCCTCGCGCAGCAGCTCGGCGGCGCAGCAGGCGGCGTAGCCGTCGCGGTTGCCGGGGATCGAGGTCGAGCGGCAGGGCACCGCGCGGCTGGCGTAGAGGTCGCCGTAGAAGAGGTCGGTCGGGCCGTAGGTGTGGTGGTGGAACTTGAGCCTGGTCGCGTCGACGGCGCGGCGCAGGAGGCCCTCCAGCGTCACCGCGTGCCGCTGCCGGCCGCGGTAGATCAGGAACGGCGTGCAGGCGGTGCGGGTGCCCGCGTCTTCGAGGCTCTCGAAGAGGGTCTCCACCTCGGGGCTGAGGTGGCCGAGGTTCATGTTGTAGACGAGGTCGTAGAGGGCGCGGAAGACGCCGAAGGCGCGCGTCGCCTCCAGCGAAGAGCCGTACTCGACGTAGCGCCGCTCGAGCCGGTGGTACCAGTTCATGCCGCTGATCCAGTGGCGGTCGGCGCCGACGCCGGTGACCATCTCCGCGCAGGCGACCGGCGTCACCGAGGGGAAGCTGGAGACGCAGTCGGGGACGAGGACGCCGCGCTCGAGCAGGGCGGCGAAGGTCGGCGCGCGGCCCTCGGCGACGGCGCGTTCGAGCATGTCGGTGCGCAGCGAGTCGACGTAGGTGAGGACGAGCTTCCGCGGGGGAGCCATGGTCCGAATGATGCCCGCCGTGCGGCCGCGACTGCGGCCGCGTTTCCGGCGCGTCTACCGGAGGACGCGCAAGCCCGCGTGTTTGCGCTGGGCGCGACGGTGGCGGGCGATCCCCAGCCAGACCAGCCCCAGCAGGACGACGAGGTCGAGGATCGGCACCAGCAGGGCGATCGCGACGACGACGAGCGCCACCAGGCCGACGATGAAGCCGAGCGCTCCGCCGCCACCGCCCTCGCGGCGGCTGGCGCCGTAGACGACGTCGCTGACGACGATGCAGGCGACGGCGGCGCCGGCCAGCGCCACCAGCGCGCCGACGGGTCCGTCGATCAGGAAGCCGGCGACGATGCCGATCACGGCGGCGAGGACGGTCATCCGGCCGCGGGCGGAGCCGTGGGTGCCGGCGGTGCCGGCGAGCATGCCGATCGCGACGCCGATTCCGAGAGAAGTGAGAATGTCCACGTGCGAAAACCTAACCGGCACGGCGACCGCGCGTCGATCCGCCACACTTCCGGGATGAGCGAAGTGCCCGAGCCGACCCATCGACGCCGCGCCCACGCCGGCACCCGCGACCTCGAGCGCTACGCGGGCCTGTTCGCGGAGCGGACCGGGATGATGCGCTCCTCGGCGATGCGGGACCTGATGGCGATCACCGCCCGCCCGGAAGTGATCTCGCTCGCCGGCGGCCTCCCCGACACCTCGACCTTCCCGCCGCAGAGCTTCGCCGCGCAGATGACCCGGATCGCCCAGGAGTCGGCGGCCGAGGCGCTCCAGTACGGGCCGACCGAGGGCTTCGAGGAGACCAAGGACTGCATCCTCGAGGTGATGGGCGGCGAGGGGATGCTGCCCGACCCCGACGACGTGATCGTCACCACCGGCGGCCAGCAGGCGATCGACCTCGTCTGCAAGACGCTCATCGACCCCGGCGACGTGATCATCGCCGAGGCGCCGACCTACCCGGGCGCGCTCTCGGTCTTCTCCAGCTACCAGGCCGACGTGGTCCAGGTCGAGTGCGACGAGGACGGGATGCAGGTGGAGGCGCTGGAGCGCCTGCTCGGCGAGCTGCGCAGGGAGGGGCGGCGGCCGAAGTTCGTCTACTCGGTGCCGAGCTTCCAGAACCCCGCGGGGGTGACGATGTCGCTGGAGCGCCGTCACCGGCTGGTCGAGCTGGCGCGGGCGCAGGAGCTGCTGGTCGTCGAGGACAACCCCTACGGGCTGCTTCGCTACGGCGGCGAGCCGATGCCGCCGCTCTACCAGCTCGACGGCGGCGACTTCGTCATCTACGTCGGCACCTTCTCGAAGATCCTCTCCCCCGGCATCCGCCTCGGCTGGGCGGTGGCGCCGCCGCCGGTGATGGAGAAGATCGTCCTCGGCAAGCAGGCCGCCGACCTCTGCACCTCGACCCTGACCCAGTACTTCGTCCGCGAGTACTTCGCCGAACGGCGCTGGCAGCGCTACATCGACGACCTGGTCGAGATCTACCGCGGCCGCCGCGACACGATGTTCGAGGCGCTGCGCACCTACTTCCCGGCGGAGGCGACCTGGACCGAGCCCGAGGGCGGGCTCTTCATCTGGGCGACGCTCCCCGACTACATCGACACCGGCGACCTGCTGGCGAAGGCGCTGCGCGCCGACGTCGCCTTCGTGCCGGGCGGCGCCGCCTACCTCGACGGCCGCGGGCGCCAGTCGATGCGGCTCAACTTCTCCGGCGTCGGCGACGAGGAGATCCGCGAGGGGGTGCGGCGGATCGGCAAGACGATCGCCGAGCAGGTCGAGCTCTACGGGGCGCTGACCGGCGAACGGCGGCTGCCGGAGCCCGCCGAGGAGCCGGAGCGCAACGTGCTGCCGTTCCGCAAGGCGGAGGAAGCGTGAAGGTCGCCGTCCTCAAGGGCGGGCGCTCGCTCGAGCGCGGGGTCTCGCTGCGCTCGGGGGCGCGGGTCGAGGACGCGCTGGAGCGGCTCGGCCACGAGGTGCTGCCGATCGACGCCGGCAGTGACCTGGTCAAGCGGCTGAGCGCCGAGCGGCCCGACGTCGCCTTCGTCGCCATGCACGGGGTCGGCGGCGAGGACGGCACCGTGCAGGAGCTGCTGGAGATCCTCGGCATCCCCTTCACCGGGCCCGGCGCCGCCGCCTGCGCCCGCTGCATGGACAAGGTCCTGGCCAAGCACGCGATCGAGGAGGCGGGGCTGCCGACGCCCGAGTGGTTCGCCTTCAACCAGACCGCCTTCCGCGAGCTCGGCGCCGCCGACGCGCTCGGCCGGCTGGAAGAGACCCTCGGCTTCCCGCTCGTGGTCAAGCCCAGCCGCGGCGGCTCCTCGCTCGGGGTCAAGTTCGCCGCTTCCGCGGCGGAGGTGCCGCAGGCGCTGGTCTCGGCCTTCAGCTATGACGAGCGGGTCCTGCTGGAGCGCTACGTCGAGGGCCGCGAGCTCGCGGTCAGCGTCCTCGCCGACGAGCCGCTGCCGGTGGTGGAGGCGATCCTGCTCGAGGGCGACCGCTACGACTTCGAGGCGCGCTACGAGATCGGCCGCACCCGCTTCGCCTGCCCGGCCGAGCTGGGTGACAAGGAGGAGCGCGCGGTCACAGAGGCGGCGATCGCCACCTACCGCGCGCTCGGCTGCACCGGCTTCGCCCGCATCGACCTGATCCTCGGCGACGACGGGCCCTGGCTGCTGGAGGCCAACGCGATCCCCGGCCTCACCGACACCAGCCTCCTCCCCCAGGCCGCCGAGGCGGCGGGGTTGTCCTTCGAGCAGCTGGTGGAAAAGATCCTGGATCTCGCTCTAGCGCCGGCGCCGCACTGACTCTCTACGAGTCGCCCTGGGCGAAGTCGTCGGGGGTGACCTCGTCGAGGAACTCTTTGAACCTGTCGACGACTTCCTCGGTGTCCTCGACCTCGTGCTCGAACTCGATCGCCGACTCCTCGATCACCTCCTCGGCCGCGAAGATCGGCGCCGCCACCCGGACCGCCAGGGCCAGCGCGTCGGAGGGGCGCGAGTCGATCTCGATCTCCGAGCCGTTGACCGAGACGGTGATCGAGGCGTAGAAGGTGTTGTCGCGCAGCTCGGTGACGGCGACACGCTCGCACTTGGCGTCGAGATTCTCGAGCACGTCGGAGAGCAGGTCGTGGGTCATCGGCCGCGGCGTCGAGGCGCCCTGCAGCTTCATCAGGATCGCCGCCGCCTCCGGGTGGCCGATCCAGATCGGCAAGAAGCGGTTCCCGTCGACGGTCTTCAGCAGCACGATCGGCTGCTTGCCGACCATGTCGAAACTGACGCCGTAAATCTGCATCTGCTGCAAGAGAAAGCTCCCGGACGTGGTTGAGCGCCAAGTATAGGTCTGGCATCTACCCGCCCTGGAGGAAGCTTTACCGCGGAGTCGATGGGCGATCCTGGATTCGAACCAGGGACCTCATCCTTATCAGAGATGCGCTCTAACCAACTGAGCTAATCGCCCGCGGAGGGCGATGATAGCGGCGGCGACGCGAAGGGCTCAGCCGGTGCGCTTGCGGAGGCGCCGGGCCAGGGCATGGGCCTCGCGGACGTCGTCGAAGCGCAACTCGGCGACGATCCCCTCCCCCTTCGCGCGGGCGCTGACTTCGTGGCCGAGGGCCTCCTCGAGGGCGTCGGCGACGTCGCGGAGGGCGGCGAGGGCGTCGGGGTCGGCAGGCGCTCGCCTCGGTCTCGCTTTTGGCTGGCCAGCCAGCCGAACCCTCTCCTCGGTCTCGCGGACCGACCATCCACCGCGGGCCGCGTCGCGCGCCAGGCGGCGGCGGACGTCGTTGCCGCCGGCCCCCAGGAGAGCCCTGCCGTGTCCCTCGCTGAGCTCGCCGCTCTCCAGCAGCTCCAGGGCCTCGTCGGGCAGCTCCAGCAGCCTGATCAGGTTGGAGACCGCGGGGCGGCTGCGGCCGACGCGGCGCGCCAGCTCCTCTTTGGTCAGGCCCAGCTCCTCGACCAGGGCGGCACAGGCCTTCGCCTCCTCGACCGGGTTGAGGTCCTCGCGGACCATGTTCTCGATCAGCGCCGCCTGCAGCCGCTCCGCCTCGGCCTGGTCGCGGACCACCGCCGGCACCTTCGCCAGCCCGGCCTGCTGCGCCGCCCGCCAGCGCCGCTCGCCGGCGACCAGCTCGTAGCTGCCGTCGGCGAGGGGGCGGACCAGCAGCGGCTGAACCACGCCGCTGGCCTCGATCGAGGCGGCGAGGGCGGCCAGCGCCTCCTCGTCGAAGTTGGTGCGGGGCTGGGAGGGATTGGGCTTGATCAGCTCGACCGGCAGCTCGCGCAGCTCCCCGGCCCCCGCGGCCTCCGCTTCGGGAAGGATCGCCGCCAGGCCGCGACCGATCCCGCGGCGACCGCTAGCCACGGGTCGCCAGCTCCTTCGCCAGGGCCCGGTAGGCGACGGCGCCGTGGGAAGCGGGGGCGTGCTCGGTCACGGGGAGACCATAACTCGGCGACTCGGCGACTCGGACGCTGCGGGGGATGACCGTCTCGAAGACCATCCCGTCGAAGTGGTCGCGCAGCTCCGCCTCCACGTCCTGGGCCAGCCTCGTGCGCTCGTCGTGCATCGTGATCAGCAAACCCGAAACCTCTAGTCGAGGGTTGAGCTGGCGCCGGATCAGGCCCAGGGTTTCCAGGAACTGGACCAATCCCTCCAGGGCCAGGTACTCGGCCTGGACGGGAACGATGACGCGATCGGCGGCGACGAGCGCGTTGACGCTGACCGGCCCCAGGGAGGGGGGGCAGTCGAGCAGGGTGACGGCGAAGCGCTCGCGCACCGGGCCGAGGCGCTCGCGCAGCCGGGACTCCGACCCCTCCAGGCGCGGCAGCTCCACCGCGGCGCCCGCCAGGTCCCGGTTGGCGGGGACGAGCCAGAGGTTGTCCGGTCCCGCCGGGCGCGCCGCCTCGGCGACTGAGACCTCGCCGGTGAGGCAATCGTAGGAGGAGGGGTGCATGTCGCGGCCGCCGCCCAGGGCGACGGTGGCGTTGCACTGGGGATCGAGGTCGACGAGGAGCGTCTGCTGGCCCTCGGCGGCGGCGCAGGAGGCGAGGTTGACGGCGGTCGTCGTCTTCCCGACGCCGCCCTTCTGGTTCGCCACGGCATAGACCTTTCCCATCGCGGCCCAGCCTAGATGGTGCGCTCCCCGAGCGCGTCGGCAGGCGGTGGGATAGCCTGCCTCCCGTGTCCGAGACCTTCGACTGGCCCGACGATCCCGCAGAGCGAGCGCAGGAGCTCGTCGAGGGAGTGCTGGACGAGCTCGACCTCGACGGCGAGGTGGTCGTCGAGGAGGACGAGGAGCGGATCCTGCTCACCGTCGAGGGGGACGACGACTACGGCCTCCTGATCGGCAAGCGGGGCCAGACCATCGACGCCCTGCAGCTGCTCTGCTACCAGGCGGCCTTCCGCGGCCTGCGCGACCGCAAGCGGGTGATCGTCGACGCCGCCGGCTACCGGGAGCGGCGCCGCGAGACGCTCGAGGGGCGCGCAGACCGCGCCGCCGAGCAGGCCCTGGCCAACAACCGCCTGGTCGAGATGGACCCGATGAGCGCGCAGGAACGGCGCGTCGTCCACGAACGGCTGAAAGAGCGGCAGGGCATCGAGACCTACAGCGAGGGCGACGAGCCCCATCGCTGCGTGATCGTCGCGCCGCTCCTGCCCGAGTGAGCCGCGATCCCGCGGCGGCGCTAGGCGAGGTTGCCCGGCGGCAGCTGGAGACGGTCTTGGAGCTGCTCGCCGAGGAGCGGGCCTCGGTCAGCTCGGTGGTCGACGAGCGGGCCTGGCAGGTGCACGTCCTCGACAGCCTCACCGGGCTGGAGGTCGCCGAGCTGCGCGAGGCCACCCGCATCGGCGACATCGGCGCCGGGGCCGGCTTTCCGGGCCTGGTGCTGGCCGCCGCCCTTCCCGGCGCCCAGGTCGACCTGATCGAGTCGGTCGGGCGCAAGTGCGAGTTCATGCGCCGGGCGATCGAGACCGGCAGCATCGCCAATGCGCGCGTGCTCAACACCCGCTCGGAGGATTGGGCCTCCTCAGAGGGGCGCGAGGCCTACGACGCCGTCACCGCCCGCGCCGTCGGCCGCCTCTCGACCCTGGCCGAGCTCGCATCCCCGCTTCTGAAGCCAAACGGCGTCCTCGCCGCCTGGAAGGGCAAGCGCGACGAAGGCGAGGAGGAGCAGCTCGAGCGCGCCGCTGCGGACCTGGCCATGAGCCCCGAGCAGATCCTCGACGTAGGCGACCGCGCCGGCTCGAAACACCGTCACCTCCACGTAATCCGCAAGTCGGGAGCCACTCCCGCCAACCTTCCGCGCCGGCCCGGAATCGCCAAGAAGCGCCCCAAGGGCTGAGCGCGCCAGCGCGAAGCGTTTACCGGCGCTTCTTTTTCTTCCGCGGAGGAGGGGGTGGTGCTTTGGCGGCCTGGATGGCGGCGGCGCCCTCCGCCGTGGCGGCGACCGGCGGCGGCACGATTTTCTGGATCACGAAGGACTGCCCGATCGTCCAGAAGTTGGTGGTGATCCAGTAGAGGATCAGCCCGGCGGGGAAGTTGATGACCAGCGGGACGAAGATCAGCGGCAGCACGAACATCATCGTCCGCTGGCTTTTGTCAGCCGTGATCGACATCACCATGCCCGAGACGAGCTGGGTGCCGACGTAGAGGATCAGCAGCGCGATCAGTTCGCCCCCCGTCGCCTTCGCGGTCAGGTCGTGGATGAACAGGAACGAGGCTTCGGCGCCGCAGTGGCCTGCCTGGCAACCGATGTCTTCGGGCAGCTCGTTGCGCAGGACCTGGAAGAGGGTGAAGAAGACGGGAAGCTGTGCCAGCAGCGGCAGGCAGGAGGCGAAGGGGTTGACTTTGTTCTCTTTGTAGAAGCGCATCATTTCCTGCTGCATGCGCTGTTTGTCGTTCTTGTACTTCTCCTGTAGCTCTTTGATTTGAGGCTGCAGCGCCTGCAGAGCGCGCATCCCTTTCAGCTGTTTGTAGGTGAGGGGGATCAGCACCGCTCGGGTGAGGACGGTGAGGGCGATGATTGACATTCCCCAGCTGAGGCCGGCGTCGTCGTGGAAGAACTTGAGGATCGAGTTGACGAGGTCGATCAGCGGCTGCAGGATGTTGGCGTCGGGCAGGATCATGGGTGGGCGCCGCGTCGGTGGTGGTCGGCCGGGTGGACGGGGCCGGTGCGGAGCGTGAATCTATCGGGCACGGGGTCGAAGCCGCCGTGACTGAACGGATTGCAGCGCAGAACACGCCATCCCGCAAGGAGAAAACCGCGGGTCAAGCCGAAGCGCTGGACCGCTTCCACCGCGTAGGCGGAGCAGGTGGGCTCGTACCGGCAGCGCCGCGGAAAAGCTGGGGAGATCCAGCGCTGATAGGCGCGGATCGACGCCAGGAAGACCCGTTTCACGTGGAACGCCTCCCCGCCAGCGCCTCTTCCAGGTTGGCCGCGACCCCGTTGGTCCCCTCTTTCTCGATCAGGTCGTTGATCTCGGCGCGGGCGACGATGACGAAGTCGTGTCGCGGGGGCAGGCGGTCGGAGAGGCTCCAGAACGCCTCTCGCAGAGCCCGCTTGACCTTGTTGCGATCTACGGCGCCGCCAACCTTGCGGCTGACCGATACTCCCAGCCGCACGTCCTCGCGCTCCTCGTCCTGGCGGGGAAACGTGTAGAGGACCAGGTACCTGGTCGCGTGCGAGGAGCCGTCGCGATAGACGCGATCGAACTCGCCGCTGCGCGAGAGGCGCCGTCGCCGAGGGGGCATTAAGGGGTGAGGCGCTTGCGCCCTTTACGGCGCCGGCGCTTGAGGACGGCGCGGCCGCCGCGGCTGCTCATGCGGGCGCGAAAACCGTGGGTCTTCGCCCGCTTCCGCTTCTTTGGCTGGTACGTGCGCTTCATGCCGGCGGAAGTATACGGACGGGCGCCGAAAATCTTTTCTCCGGCATTTGCGAGGCGCTCCGGGAGGGGGTCTCAGGCACGGCGCTATGGTCGCCCACCGGTGCCCGATGACTCCTCACAACGCCATCTCGAAGCCCTCTGGCGGGCGGTCCAGGACCGACTCGCGGCCTCGATCCCGGAGTCCACGTACCGCCTTTGGCTCGAGCCGCTCGAAGTAGCAGGGGCCGAGGGAGACACCCTCTATCTGACCGCCCCGGAGAAGATCCGGACGTGGAGCGAACGGCGTTACTCGACGCTGATCGCAGAAGCGCTGCGCGACGTCGATCCCGCGCTGCAACGGGTCAGCTTCGCCGAGCTCCCCGGGGGCGCAGAGGCCGGGTCGGACGTCGAGCTCAACCCCAATTACACCTTCGAGCGCTTCGTGATCGGCCCTGGCAATCGCCTCGCCCACGGCGCCGCGCTGGCGGTCGCCGAGGCCCCGTCGGAGGCCTACAACCCCCTCTTTCTCCATGGCCCCCCCGGGCTCGGCAAGACCCACCTGCTGGCGGCGATCGCCAATTACCTGCGCGACAACGCCCCCGGCCTCAGCGCCCGTTACACCACCGCGGAGTCGTTCACCAACGAGTTCGTCGCAGCGCTGAAATCCTCGGGGAGCGAGGCCTTCAAGGCGCGCTATCGGGACATCGACGTGCTGCTCATCGACGACGTCCAGTTCCTCGAGGGCAAGCCGGCGACCGAGGAGGAGTTCTTCCACACCTTCAACGCGCTGTACGAGTCCGGCAGCCAGCTCGTGCTCTCCGCCGACCGGATCCCCAGCGAGCTCTCGACCCTCGCCGCCCGGCTCCGCGACCGCTTCGAGTGGGGCCTGACGGTGGCGGTGGAGCCGCCCAACCTCGCCACGCGGCTCACCGTGCTGCGCCGCCTGGTCGAGGAGGCGGGGGTCGAAATCGCCGACGCCGACGCCCTGGTCGAGCTCGCCAACCGGATCGACGTCAACGTCCGCCAGCTCCACGGCGCCCTCACCCGGGTCATCGCGCACGCTTCGATGATGGCGCGGCCGCTCAGCTCGGAGTTGATCGCCGAGGTCGTCCCCGGCATCAGCCGCGCCCCCAAGCGCACCTCGGTCGAGGAGATCCAGCAGCGGGTCGCCGAGCGCTTCGGCATCTCCCGGGCCGAGCTGGTCGGCTCCAGCCGCGCCGCCACCCCCCTCCGCGCCCGCCAGGTGGCGATCTTCCTCACCCGCGAGCTCACCGACCTCTCGCTGCCCCAGATCGGCCGCCTCTACGGGGGGCGCGACCACACCACCGTCCTCAACTCGCTGCGCCGGATCGAAGTCGGCCTCGTCGAGGACGCCGAGCTCGCCGAGAAGGTCCGCGAGTTGCGCGGAGCAATCCACAATCCAGTTCCAGGGGAGCGCTGACAACCGCCGGCGCTGTAAGAATCCCCAACCTCCCACAGCGGCTTCCACACCCCGAAATCCGCGGCGGGACGCCAAATCCCCCGCCCCCCAACCTCTTTCCACAGGTCCTAACCCAACTCAAGAAGGCAATCAGTGAAGCTCACGACCAAACGCGACGACCTCGTCTCCAAGCTCTCCACCGTTTCCAGAGCCGTTTCCACTCGCGCCGCCACCCAAGCGTTGTCGGGCGTCCTCCTCACCGCCGCCGACGGACGGGTCACCCTCGCCGCGACCGATCTCGACCTCGGCCTGGAGACGGGTCTCGAGGCGGACGTCGAGGCGAGCGGCTCGGTCCTCCTCCCCGGGCGCCTCTTCGCCGAGGTCGCGCGCTCGCTGGCCGATCCGGCGGTGGAGATCGAGTCGCGCGAGGCCGAGCACGACGTCGAGATCCGCAGCGGCAGCTCCAGCTTCCACCTGCGGGTGCTGCCGGTAGAGGACTTCCCGAAGCTGCCGCAGCCGCAGGAGGAGGCCGGGCTGAAGCTCCCGGCCGCCGCCCTGGAAGAGAGCATCGAGCTGGTGGCGCGGGCGGCCTCCCGCGACGACATGCGCCCCGTGCTCACCGGCGTCTTCGTCACCGCCAGCGGCAAGGAGATGACGATGGTCGCCACGGACTCCTACCGGCTCGCGGTGAAGCGGACCGAGTTGGAGGCCGAGCTCGGCGGCGAGCTCGAGGCGAACATCCCGGCGCGGGCGCTGCGCGAGCTGGGGCGAATCCTCTCCGCCGAAGGAGCGGGAGAGGCCTCGATCTGGCTGCTGCCGAACCAGGCCGTCTTCGTCGCAGGGTCGATCCTCCTCTCGACGAGGCTGATCGACGGCCAGTTCCCGAACTTTCGGCAGCTCCTGCCGGAGTCCTTCGAGCACGACGTGCGCCTGCCGCGCTCGGACTTCCTCGACGTCACCCGCCGCGTCAGCCAGCTGGCGCAGCGCAACGCGCCCCTACGCTTGTCCTTCTCCTCGGGCGAGCTGACGATCGCGGCGGAGACGCCGGACATCGGCGACGCGCGCGAGACGATGCCCGCGGCCTTCGAGGGGGAGCCGCTGGAGATCGGCTTCAACCCCGAGTTCCTCCGCGAGGGGATCGAAAGCGTCTCCGGCGAGGAGGTGCTGATGCGGTTGATCTCGCCGCTGCGGCCGGGGCTGCTGGAGCCGGTCGAGGGCGACGACTTCCGCTACCTGGTGATGCCGATCCGCCTCAACGTCTAGATGGCCGCGGTGCCGGCCATCTGAGGAGCGCGGTGCTCGTCACCGCGATCGAGGCGAAGCCGCTGCGCAACCTGGACCGGGTCCGGGTCGAGCTGGCACCCGGGATCGTCAGCGTCATCGGCCCCAACGGCACCGGCAAGACGAACCTCGTGGAGGCGCTGTACTTCGCCCTCACCGGCCGGTCCTTCCGCACCTCCGACCGCCGCGACCTGATTCCGTTCGGGGGCTCGCTGGCGCGGGCGGAAGCGACGATCCGCGACGAGGACGAAGTCGAGCACCGGCTGCTGGCGGCGGTCAGCCGGAGCGAAGGCCGCCGGCACCTGCTCGACGGCAACCCCGCCGACCCGGCCACGCTCGCGCGCAGCCGCCCGCCGGTGGCGGTCTTCGCCCCCGACCGGCTGACCCTGGTGAAGGGCCCGCCGGCCGAGCGCCGCGCCCACCTGGACGGCTTCGTCGCCGCGCGTTGGCCGGCGCGGGGGGAGCTGCGCAAGCGTTTCGGGCAGGCGGTGGCGCAGCGCAACGCCCTGCTCTCGCGCCTCGGCGCCGGACAGGGCTCTCCCGAGGACCTGCGGATCTGGGACGCCGGCTTCGCCGATGCCGCGGCGCCGCTGATCGAGGCACGGGCGGACGCCGTCGACGAGCTCGCGGGATCCTTCGCCGATGCCGCGGCGGAGCTGGGCCTCGAGCATGCCTCCCTCGCCTACGCCCCCCGGGCATCGGGATCGGCTGAGGAGATCCGCGCCGGCCTGGAGCAGCGCCGCGAGCAGGACGTCAAGCTGGGACGCAGCTCCTGGGGCCCCCACCTCGACGAGCTCAAGCTCGACGCGGCAGGCCGCTCGCTGCGCCGCTATGGATCGCAGGGGCAGCAACGCGCTGCCCTGCTCGCCCTGCTCTTCGCCGAGCGGCAGGCGCTGCGGGAGGCGCGGCGGGTGATCCCTCTGTTATTGCTCGACGACGTGATGAGCGAGCTCGACCCCGGCCGTCGCGACCGGCTCGTCGCCCGCCTGCAGGAGGGGGGGCAGGTCCTGATCACCGCCGCCGACGCGGAGTCGGTTCCCGAGGCGGCTCGGAGGTCGGTGGTGCGGATGCCGCAGACAGGAGGTTCCGGAGCGTGAGCCGACGCCGAGCCCCCCGGCCTGCCGCCACCGCCTTCCAGGCGGCGCTCCAGCGGGCGGCGCCGAAAACCTCCCTCGCCGCCGTTCAAACCACCTGGACGGCAGCGGTGGGCGAGCAGCTCGCGGCGGTCGCCACGCCCGTCTCCGAACGCGACGGGACGCTGACGATCGAGTGCACCGACGCGGTCTGGGCGCAGGAGCTGGACCTGATGCAGGAGACCCTGCTGGAGCGCCTGCGAGCCGAGGTGGGAGAGCGGGCGCCGCAGGCGTTGCGCTTTCGCGTCAAATCTGACTGAGTCTAGGCCCAGTTTTCCACGATTTGCAGGGATATTTAACTTTCCCGGCGGGATGTCCGCGAGCCCGAACTGGTATTCTTATGGCAACTCGCATTTACGCCCCGACCAACCGTGGAGCAAGTCTCCGGGCGTCGGGGCTTTGTGTGTTTCCGTGTCAACCGGAAGGGACTCCTTGCCTGACAAAAAAGCCAGCGGCGACTCCTACGGCGCCAAAGACATCACGGTCCTCGAGGGCCTGGAAGCGGTTCGCAAACGCCCCGGCATGTACATCGGCTCGACGGGCCCACGGGGGCTGCACCACCTCGTCTACGAGATCGTCGACAACTCCGTCGACGAGGCCCTGGCCGGTTACTGCGACAGCGTCCGCGTGGTCCTCCACCCGGACAACGCCTGCACGGTCGAAGACGACGGGCGCGGCATCCCGGTCGAGACGATGGAGAAAGAGGGAAGACCGGCCGCCGAGGTCGTGCTCACCGTGCTGCACGCCGGCGGCAAGTTCGGGGACGGCGGCGGCTACAAGGTCTCCGGCGGCCTGCACGGCGTCGGCGTCTCGGTCGTCAACGCGCTCTCCGAGCGGCTCCACCTCGAGATCAGCCGCGACGGCCACGTCTGGTCGCAGGACTATGAGCGGGGGAAACCGCAGAACGACCTAGGCAAAGGCGCGAAGACCGAAGCCCACGGCACCAAGATCACCTTCCTGCCCGACCTCGAGATCTTCGAGGAGATCGAGTTCGACTTCCAGACCCTGGCCGAGCGCCTGCGCGAGACGGCCTTCCTCACCCGCGGCCTGAAGATCGAGCTGGTCGACGAGCGCGGCGCCACCAACAGCGTCGCCTTCCAGTACGAGGGGGGCATCGAGGACTTCGTCCGCCACCTCAACGAGAACAAGGACGAGCTGCACCGCAAGGTCATCTACTTCGAGGGCAGCGAGGAGGAGGGCGAAGTCGAGCTGGCGATGCAGTGGAACAGCTCCTACCAGGAGTCGATCTTCAGCTTCGCCAACAACATCAACACCCACGAGGGCGGTACCCACCTCTCCGGCTTCCGCGCCGCGCTGACGCGGACGCTGAACGCCTACGCGCGCAACAAAGGGCTGCTGAAAGAGAAAGACGACAACCTCGCCGGCGAGGACGTGCGCGAGGGGCTGACCGCGGTGATCTCGGTCAAGCTCCACGACCCCCAGTTCGAGGGCCAGACCAAGACCAAACTCGGCAACCCGCCGATCAAAGGCCTGGTCGAGGAGACGGTCAACCGCAAGCTGGCCGAGTACCTCGAGGAGAACCCGGGCGACGCGCGGCGGATCATCAGCAAGGCGATCGACGCCTCCCGCGCCCGCGACGCGGCCCGCAAGGCCCGCGACCTCACCCGCCGCAAGTCGGCGCTGGAGAACTCGACCCTGCCGGGCAAGCTCGCCGACTGCACGGTCAAGGACCCGAGCCTGGCCGAGATCTTCGTGGTCGAGGGCGACTCCGCCGGCGGCTCGGCGAAGCAGGCGCGCGACCGCAACACGCAGGCGGTGCTGCCGCTGCGCGGCAAGATCATCAACGTCGAGAAGAGCCGCATCGACAAGGTGCTCGCCAACAACGAGATCCAGGCGCTGATCACGGCGATCGGCACGGGCGTCCACGACGAGTTCAACCTCGAGGAGGCGCGGTACCACAAAATCGTGATGGCGACCGACGCCGACGTCGACGGCGCCCACATCCGCACCCTCGTCCTCACCTTCCTCTACCGGCAGATGCCGGACCTGATCGACGCCGGCTACGTATACATCGCCAAACCGCCGCTCTACCGGGTCAAACAGGGCAACCAGGTGACCTACCTCGAGCGCGACTCCGAACTCGAAGAGGTGCTGCTGCGCGACAAGCTCGAGGACTTCGAGCTCGTCGACGCCAACGGCAAGAAGACGAAGCTGACTTCGAGCCGCTGGCAGGCCTACATCCGGCGCTCGAAGGAGTACGAGGGGTGGGGATCCTCGCTGCAGGCCGAGTTCGGTCACGAGGTCGTGCGCTTCCTCGAGGAGTCGAGCCTGCTCGACGAAGGGGTCGTCACCCTGGGCGCGGCGGCGAAGCTGTTGGCCAAGGAGGCCCCGGAGGGGGAGCCGTTCGAGACCGAGGTGCTCTCCGAGGACGACGAGCTGCTCGTCGTCAAGGCGACCGAGCGGAAGACCGGGCTCGCCCGGACCCATCGCCTACCCGCCGCCCTGTTCGGCCACCACGACTACCGCAAGTTCACCGAGGTCCACGGGGCCCTGCTCAAACAGGTCGGCCGGCCGCCGTTCGAGATCGAGTTCGGCGAGAGGCGGAACGTCGCCCTCTCCTTCCAGGCCCTGCGCGGCGCGGTGATGGAGCTCGCGCGGAAAGGGATAGAGGTGCAGCGCTTCAAGGGGCTGGGCGAGATGAACCCCGACCAGCTGCGCGAGACGACGATGGACCCGGCGACGCGGACGCTGGCCCGGGTGACGCTCGAGGACGCGACCGCCGCCGACCAGATCTTCTCGATGCTGATGGGCGATCAGGTCGGTCCCAGACGCGACTTCATCGAGACGCATGCGAAAGAAGTGAGGTTCCTTGATGTCTAAGCGAACGACGGCGCTCCACGGGGAGCTGAGCTGATGGCGCTGGAGGCGCTCACGGGGCGGATAGAAGAGCGCGAGCTCGAGAAGGAGATGCGCTCGTCCTACCTCGACTACGCGATGAGCGTGATCGTGGGGCGGGCGCTGCCGGACGTCCGCGACGGGCTCAAGCCGGTGCACCGGCGCGTCCTCTTCGCGATGCACGACATCGGCCTGCAGCCGACCCGTCCCTACCGCAAGTGCGCCTACATCGTCGGCGAGGTGATGGGCAAGTACCACCCGCACGGCGACTCGGCGATCTACGACACCCTGGTGCGGATGGCGCAGGACTTCTCGCTGCGCTACATGCTCGTCGACGGCCAGGGCAACTTCGGCTCGATCGACGACGACCCGGCCGCTGCGATGCGGTATTGCGTCACCGGCGACACGCGGGTCGCCACCCCGGCGGGAACCGTTCGGATCGACTCGATCGCGGACGACGTCGAACCCAACTCCGACGCCGACCTCGACTTCGAGGTGCTCGACCGCCTTGGCCGTCCGGTTCATGCCAGCAAGCTCTTCCACTCCGGTGAACACCCCACTCTGCGTCTGCAAACGCGGCAAGGTCACGAGCTGACCGGAACCCATAACCATCCCGTTCTCTGCCTCGTGGACATGGCCGGCGTTCCGCTGTTGCTGTGGAAACTGCTCGAGGAGGTCCAGCCCGGGGACCGAGTGCTGATCTCCCGGACTCAGCAAGAGGTTGGAGAGTTGAAAGAGGAGGATCGTCAGCTGGCGCTCCTCGCGGGCGCTTTCGTCTCGGAGGGATGGGTTGGCCCCGGACGCGCCGGTTTCAACAACGTCGACGAGGACTTCTTCGGCCGGGTCGTCGCCGCCTACGACGCGATCGTCGGAGGGCCGCGATATGTGTCTTCGCGGCAGATCGCCTCCGGCAGCCTGCTGCACGAGCTCGACGTCCAGAACCTGGACCGGTTCCGGCAGTCGCCCCTTCACGAGCTGCGCGGCGCGGCGCGCGAGAAGGCGGTGCCGGAGTTCGTCTGGCGTGGCACCGGCGCTTTCAAGCGGGAATTCCTGCGGGCGTTGTTCACTGGCGATGGCTCCTCCTCACTCCTGCCGCGGAAGACGATTCAGGTCTCTTACTCGACCTACAGCCCTCAGCTGGCGCGAGACGTTCAGCTCCTCCTGCTCGAGTCCGGAGTGGTCTCACGGATCTGCCGCTATGCGAAGGGCGAGCACAAGGTCGTCATCAGCAACCGCCGCGACGCGCGCGTCTTCGCCGACAACGTCGGCTTCCTCGGGGTCAAGCAGGCGAAGCTCGCTGGAGATCTCGCACGAGTCCCGATCAGCAGCCGCGCCCTGAGCCGAGACCACGTCCCCTTCGTCGCCGCCTACGTACGGTCGGAAGCAGGCGACGGCCCCGAAAGCAGTTGGCTTCGCCGACATAACTTCGATCGGATCGAGCGCTGGGAGCAGGGCGGCACCGCGATCCTGGAGAGGATTGCCTCGCAAGAGGTTCGTGACGTCGTAACGCCGCTGATGACGGGCGATTACTACTACGCGGAGGTCGAGTCGGTCACGGATGCCGGTGTCCAGCCGGTCTATTCGATCCGGGTCGACAGCGAAGACCATTCCTTCCTCACCAACGGCTTCGTCAGCCACAACACCGAGGCGCGGCTCGGCCGCCTCGCGACCGAGATGCTGCGGGACATCGACGCCGACACCGTCGACTTCGGCCCCAACTACGACGAGAAGGCGCAGGAACCGCTGGTCCTGCCGGCGCGCTTCCCGAACCTCCTGGTCAACGGCACCTCCGGCATCGCCGTCGGCATGGCGACCAACATCCCGCCGCACAACCTGCGCGAGGTCGCCGCCGCGGTCAGCGCCTACATCGACGAACCGCAGATCGACCTCGAGGGCCTGATGCAGCACGTCAAGGGCCCGGACTTCCCGGGCGGCGGGATCATGAGCCGCGAGGGGATCGCCGACGCCTACCGCTCGGGCCGGGGCAGCATCCGCGTCCGCGCGCGCGCCCACGTCGAGCCGCTCAAAGGCGGCAAGGAGGCGATCGTCGTCACCGAGCTCCCCTTCATGGTCAAGAAGGGCGGCGACGGCGGCCTGATCACGAAGATCGCCGACCTCGTCCGGGACAAGAAGCTCGAGGGCATCTCCGACCTGCGCGACGAGTCGGACCGCTCCGGGATGCGGCTGGTGATCGAGCTCAAGCGCGGCGGCCCGCCGGCGAAAGTCGTGCTCAACAACCTCTACAAGAAAACCGCGATGCAGACGACCTTCGGCGCCAACATGGTGGCGCTGGTCGACGGCGTGCCGAAGACGCTGAGCCTGCGCGAACTGGTCCACCACTACGTCGAGCACCAGCGCGACGTCGTCACCCGCCGCACCCAGTACGAACTGCGCCGGGCCGAGGCTCGCGCCCACATCCTCGAGGGGCTGCTGGTCGCGCTCGACAATCTCGACGCGGTGATCGCGCTGATCCGCGGCTCCGACGACCCGGACGCCGCCCGCGAGGGGCTGATGAGCAAATTCGAGCTCTCGCGCGAGCAGGCGCAGGCGATCCTCGACATGCGCCTGCAGCGCCTGACCGCGCTGGAGGCCGACAAGGTCCGCGCCGAGCACGCCGACCTGGTCGAGCGGATCGGCGAACTGCGCGCGATCCTCGGCGACGAAGCGAAAGTGATGGGCATCGTCAAGGACGAGCTGGGGGAAGTCGTCGAGTCCTACGGCGACGAGCGCCGCACCGAGCTCGCCCACTTCGAGGGCGACGTCGGCATCGAGGACATGATCGCCGACCAGCAGATGGTGATCTCGCTGACCGCCTCCGGCTACGTGAAGCGGCTGCCGCTCGCCACCTACCGCCAGCAGCGCCGCGGCGGCGTCGGGGTGATGGGGATGAACCTGAAAGAGGACGACTACATCGCCCACCTCCACATCTGCTCGACCCACGACTTCCTGCTCTTCTTCACCAACCGCGGCAAGGTCTACCGGCTCAAGGTCTACGAGCTGCCGGAGGGCTCGCGCACCTCGAAAGGCAGCTCGCTCAACAACCTGCTGCCGCTGCGCGAAGGCGAGCGGGTGATGGCGGTGATCCCGACCCGGGACTTCAAAGAGAACAAGTTCCTGGCGTTCGCCACCGCCCAGGGGCTGGTGAAGAAAACGAAGTTCGAGGCCTACAACACGCCGATCCGCGCCGACGGGATCATCGCGATCAAGGTCCGCGACGGCGACGAGCTGGTCCAGGTCCGCCTCACCTCGGGCGAAGACGACATCCTCATGGTCTCCCACTCCGGCCACGCCTCCCGCTTCTCCGAGGGGCACGTGCGGGAGATGGGCCGCGACACCAGCGGCGTCAAAGGGATGAACGTCTCCGGCAAGGACAACCGGGTGCTGGCGATGGACGTCGCCCGCAACGACACCGAACTCTTCGTCGTCACCGAGAACGGCTACGGCAAGCGCACGCCGGTCTCCGAGTACCCGGTCAAGGGCCGCGGCACGAAAGGCGTCCTCACCGCGAAGCTGACCGAGAAGAAGGGTGGCCTTGCCGGCGCCCTGATCGTCGGCGAGCACCAGGACCTCCTCTTCATCTCGCAGAACGGCATGGTCCAGCGCACCTCGGTCGGCGGCATCTCGCAGATGGGCCGCGCCACCCAGGGCGTCAAGGTGATGAACATCAAGGACGACGACCGCGTCAGCGCGGTCGCCCTGGTGGTCGAGTCCGAAGAGGGGGAAGCCGCGGTCCCCGAGGACGACGGGCAGGGAGAGCTGATCGACTCCTCGCCCGACGGCGCCGGCGAGTAGCTGCCGAGCCCGCGCCGCCAGGCGCGTACGCGGGCTTCGCCAGCCTCTAGAACGGGGCTTCGAGGACGGTCTTGAAATCCGGGCCCGTGAGGGGGAAGCGGGGGGCGCCCGGGAAGTTGACGGTGAGGTCGCCGGTCCAGGTGGTGGTGCCGTCGGGGGCGGCGCGGTAGTGGCCGGCGCCGTGGAAGGGACCGTGGGGCGAGACGTCGACGGCGGTGGCGGCTTCGTTGACGTGAAACGCCTTCTTGGTGTCGACGAAGGCGCCCCTGAGGATCGCCAGCTTCCCCCTGCTCTCTTCGTGGACCGCCATGACCTCCGATATCGGGCCGAATTCGAGCGCGAGGAGGCCGGTCGAGTCGACCCCGTGGCGTGAGTCGGCCAGGAACGCGGCGGGAGTTTCGAAGAGGATGGAGATGTCGAAGCTTCCGTGGTGGTGTCGACGACGCGGGCACCTCCCAGCCGGTTCCAGGATTCCACCGGCGGCCCTGTGGACGTGGACCGAGACGTACCCGTTTTCCCCTCGGAAGCGGAAGCTCCCCGCGAAGACGCCCTTGTGCCTGACCAGCCGCTGCGTGCCCTCGCAGACCGCGTGCTTGCTCGATTCGTGGAAGCGCATCAGCACCTTGCCGAACCGACCGAAGGTCGCCTGCAGACGCTCCCGCGTGCCCACTCCGCGGGCTGCGTAGATCGTCTCGCTGAGGTCTTTGCCGCTCTTTTTCGAGACCACCAGGCTCACCGCGCCGCCGGAGGTCGAGACGCCCACCTCGTAGCCGCCGGACGAGGGTTCCACCTGGAACCCGGAGCGGAAGAGGGGGGCGGGTGGCACGGGTGCCCCGACCTGGGTCATCAGCTTGCGCGGCAGCAGCGGCGGCAGCAGCTGTCCCGCTTGCGCGGGGGGCGCCGCGAGCAGCGCAACAGCCAGCGCGGAGAGGGCGAGGAGCGCGAGCCGGGGCCTCATCGCACCTTCGCCGCCCGCCCGTACAGCCGCGCGACTTCCTTGCCGAAGTAGGCGCCGAAGTCCGGAGTCGTGTCGTCGAAGTAGCCGTAGTTGGTGACGCCGTTCAGCGTGTCGCCGTCGATCGTCCAGCCGCCGCCGGAGGCGCCCCCGGTCACCCCGCAGGGGACGGCGAGGTTGAGGGGCCCGGGCCAGAGGAACGAGCTCGGGTCGTGCCCGATGAACGGCATGTTGCGGCAGATCCGCTGGGTTTCCCCGTCGAACGGTTCTTCCGCCGGGTAGCCGTGCACGTCGAACGTCTGCCGCGCCTTCAGGTTCCAGGCGATCCCGGCGCCGCCGACCGCTTCGCCAAGCGTTTCGCCGCGTCCGTTGCGCCCGACCACGGCCGCACCGACGTCGAAGTTCTCGCTGCCGCTGCGCCGCCATTGCCTGGTCGTGTCGAGCCAGCGGGCCGGGAACACCCCGAACGGCCGCTGCCCGTAGCGGTAGGCCGGGACGAAGACCCACCGCCCGGGGAACCAGCGCCCTTCCCGCCCGCCGCTGTTGATGCAGTGGGCGGCGGTGAAGACGACGCTCTGGTTGCCGGAGTGGACGGCGGTGCCGGAGCAGCGCCCGTAGCCGAAGATCCCGAGCGAGAGGAAGATCGCCCCGTGGATCCTGAATTCGGGTGCGGTGGGATCGGCGACCTGTTCGAACCCGGAGGCCTCGATCGACAGGCGCGGCGCCTCGGGCGCGACCCGGTGCGGCCGTCCCCGACGGCGAGGGGCCGAGCCGGAGGCGGGATGGAGGTGCGGTCGCCCGACCTCCACCGGCTTCGCCTCCCGCATCCGCTGCGGCGTCCAGAACGCATCAGCTTCGCGGGCCGAAACAGCTGGCGTCCAGATGCCGCTGGCCGCGGCCGCCGGCGCTGCGCCGGCGAAGATCGCCCCCAAGGCGGACAGGACCAGAAGCGCGCCTACGCGCACTCGTCGACCCCCGCCTGGCCACCGCGTCATCGACCGGAGTCTACTGGCGTACCCGATGCCTATCCGAGCCCGTCAGGCGGCCTGCGGCAGGTACTGCTCCCAGGCCGGCGGGATCTTCGGGCTGGCGACCTGGATGAAGACGGTGGGCGGAGGAGCCTTCGGCGTCTTCGCCGGGTGCATGTGGATCTCGCGGGGGAGGCGGTTGCCCTTGCGGCGGTTGCAGGCGGCGCAGGCGGCGACGATGTTC
This sequence comes from Solirubrobacterales bacterium, assembly GCA_051961435.1. Lineage (GTDB taxonomy): Bacteria > Actinomycetota > Thermoleophilia > Solirubrobacterales > 70-9 > VAYN01. The sequence goes on along the minus strand of JBQCDH010000033.1, from coordinate 25,482 downwards.
TCCCAGACCGATTTGCCGCCGCGGGAGCGTGGGATGACGTGGTCGACGGTGAGGCCGGGCTTGGTCGAGCCGCAGTACTGGCAGGTCCAGGAGTCGCGGGCGAGGACGGCGCGGCGGGTGATCTTGCGGCGGTGGGCCTCGCGGGGGATCCGCACGTAGTTGACGAGGCGGATCACGTCGGGGCGCTCCATCGTCATCCGCTCCGAGTGCAGCGCCGCGCCTTCGCGCTGCTCGAGCAATTCCGCCTTTTCCTTCAGGAGCAGGACAGCGGCTCGTCTCAACGTGCAGACGTTGATCGGCTCATACGTCGCGTTGAGTACCAGGACCCTGGCCATGCTGCCCGGAAATTGTAGGGGCCAGCGGGTAGGAACCGAGGATCCGCACCGACTCGGCCTTCGCCCGCAGCTCGGCGATCGCCTCGGCGACGGGCGGATCGGCCTCCCCGCCCTCGAGGTCGCAGAAGAACATGTAGCGCCCGAGCCCCTGGCGCAGCGGCCGCGACTCGATCCGGGTGAGGTTGATCCCGCGGTCGGAGAACTCGCTCAGCGCGTTGACCAGCGCCCCCGGATGGTCGGCGCCGAGCTCGGAGAAGACGAGCGAGGTCTTCCACGGCCCCTCGCCTTCGGGCTCGGACCCCGCCGGCGCGATCCAGACGAAGCGGGTGACGTTGTCGTCGGAGTCCTCGACCCCCTCCTGCAGCAGCTCGCAGCCGTACATCGCCGCCGCCGCCCGCGCCCCGAGCGCCGCCCAGGGCCGGGAGGACTCGCTCACCATCCGCACCGCCGCCGCGGTGCTGCTGACGCTGCGCAGTTCCACGTCGGCCAGGTTGTCGCGCAGGTAGCGGGCGCACTGGGCGAGCGGCTGGGGGTGCGAGAGCACCGCCTCGACGTCGCCGACCTGAATCCCCTCGCGGGCGATCAGGTGCACCCGCACCCGGTAGTCGTGCTCGCCGAGGATCGTCACCCCGCTCGCCTCGAAGGCGAGGGTGTCGAGGGTCGGCCGGATCGATCCCTCGAGCGAGTTCTCGATCGGCACCAGCGCCCGGTCCGCCTCCCCTCGCTCGACCGCCAGGATCGCATCGGGGATGGTCCGCGTCCGCAGCGGCTCGAAACCCCCGCCGGGCAACGCCTCCCCGAGCGCGTCCTCGGTGAACGTCCCAGCCGGTCCTAAGTAGGCGATCCGCATCGCCGGATCAAAGCAGAGGGCGGGTTTATTCGACCAAGAGCGTGTAGGTCGCTTCGTTGTTTTCGGTGAGGTGCTCGCCCGGGACCGGTTCGGCTTCGATTTCGAGCGTCACTTCGCCTTTTGGCGTCGGCGTCAGCGGGATCGTCACCGTCGCTTCTTCGCCGGCGGCGATTTCTTCGATTTCGCCCTGCAGCGTGTTGCCTTCGACGGTGACCGAGACATTGACGCCGTTCTCGGTCGATTCGCCCTGGTTCTGCACCGTCACTTCGACTTCGACCCCTTCTTCGGCGGTGATCGACGCGACTTCGCCTTCGACCAGTTCGGTGCCGTTGACGCTCACTCCGGCCAGCCCGAGGCCGTGGACGCCGGGCGTGGAGGCGCCGCTGTTGCCGCTGATCGCGCCGAGCGCATTGCTGACGGTGCTCGCTTCGAGCCATTTTTCGTCGGGGACGAAGGAGCTCTTCGGGACGTCGTGGCCGCTGATCCCCTTCGCGGTGAGGACGCCGTCGATTTCCGGCCGCACCACCTGTTCGTAGACGACGTCGGCGGCGAACAGCTTCTGCATCTGCCTGGCGATCGCCGTCATCGCCTTCGCGGCGCCGGCGGCGCCGAGCGCGGTGCTCATCTTTTCGGCGATTTCGGTCATCGCGTTGGCCCGCAGCTCGTAGGTCAGCTCGAGGTTCTGCTGGGCCCGGCTCATGTCCCCGGGCGCGCCCAGCCCGTCGACCCGCGAGGCGTAGTTGTCCATCGCGCTGGCGTCGGCATGGACCTTGGCGGTGAACTCGGTGACCGAGAGGCCGCCCGGGCTTTCGAGGTTGCCGAAGAAGTCCTTGCTCGTCTGTTCGGTTTCTTCGAGGATCTCGGTGACCTTGTCGGCGTAGTCGCTCAGTTCCGATTCGGCGCGGGCGTCGAGACAACCCTTGATCCCGAGCACGATCAGGATCACGAGGATCAGGCCGCCGCCGAGGGCGAGCCCGCGCCGCAGCATGATCTGCTGGCGTTCGGGGCGACGTCGGGGGCGCTCGCGCCGGGGCGGGCGTCGTGAGGCGAAGTCCTCCACGGGGGCGAGAGTATGAACGCTCGCGTGGCCGCGACGTCAGGAGATGCCGCAAACGGTGGGTTTTTCCCAGTCCGCGGGGCGCAGGAGAGCGACCTGCGGCGGCGAAGTGGGAGAGGCTGTGGTTGGCTCGCTGGTACTCAACCGATTCCTGATCGAGCGCCGCATCGGCAGCGGCGGCTTCGGCGTCGTCTACGAGGCCTGGGACGGCCGCCTCGAGCGCCCCGTCGCGGTGAAGGCGATCGAGCAGCGGGGCGAGGCCGGCCGCCGGGTGCTGCGCGAGGCGCAGGCCGCCGCCCGGCTCAACCACCCCGGCATCGTCACCCTCTACGAGCTCGGCGAAGAGGACGGCAACGCCCTGCTGGTCACCGAGCTGGTCGAGGGCTCGACGCTCGCCCGGCTCTCCCACGCCGGCGAGCTCTGCGACCGCGAGATCGGCGAGATCGGCGCCGACCTCTGCGAGGCGCTCGACCACGCCCACTCGCGCGGCGTCGTCCACCGCGACATCAAGCCGCAGAACGTGCAGGTGATCCCCGACTCCGAACCGCGGGCGAAGCTGATGGACTTCGGCGTCGCCCATCTCGCCGACGACGTCCCCCTGACCGCGGCCGGCGACGTGGTCGGCACCCTCGCCTACATGGCGCCCGAGCAGGCGGAGGGGCGCGCGGCCGGTCCCGAAGCCGACGTCTACTCGCTCGCGCTCACCCTGTACGAGTGCTGGAGCGGCGAGAACCCGCACCGCCGCTCCACCCCCGCCGCCACCGCGCGGGCGATCGGCGGCCGCGCCCGCCGCCTGCGCCGCCTCCGCCCCGACCTTCCGCGCGAGCTGACCGAGACGATCGACGCCTGCCTCTCGCCCCGGCCCAACCACCGCCCCTCGCTGGAGGAGCTGGGGACGACGATCGAGGACTGCCTCGACCAGCTCGCCGACCACCCGCCGGCCGGCTCGACTCGCCTCGCCCGCTTCGGCGCCCTCGCCGCCGCCGCGACCCTCGGCGGCTTCCTGGCGCTGCACGGGGCAGCTCTCCCTTAAGCAGGCATCTCTAGGATTTCGCCATCGGCGTTCTACGGAGTCTCGAGTCGCGGATCGAAGGCCTCGTCGAGGGGGTGTTCAGCCGTGCCTTCAGCTCGGAGGTGCAGCCGGTCGAACTCGCCCGCAAGCTGGCCAAGGAAATGGACGCCCACAAGACCGCCTCGGTCCAGCGCGTCTACGTCCCCAACGAGTACACGGTCTTCCTCTCGCGCCAGGACCGCAGCAAGCTCGAGGGCTACGAGCGCTCGCTCGAGCAGGAGCTCTCCGGCTACCTGCTGGAGCACGCGCGGCGGCGCGGCTACGACCTGCTGACCCGGCCCGCGGTCGAGTTCAGCACCGACAACCGGCTGCGGCTGGGAGAGTTCGGGATCCAGGCGCGGCTGGTGAAGCCGCCCGCCCACGAGGGACAGGCGCCCGAACAGGGCGAAGAGGGACACACGATGGTCTACTCGGCGGTCCGCGAGCGCGACCGCAACCGGCCGAAACGGCCCGAGCAGGCGGTGGGAGCGCTGGTCTCCACCCGCGCCGTCGTCTCGCTCGAAGAGCGCCGCTACGTGCTCGACGGCCCGCGGGCGACGATCGGGCGCTCGAAGTCGGCCGAGTGCGTGCTCGCCGACCCCAACGTCTCGCGCCGCCACGCCGAGCTGCGGCGCGCCGAGAACGGCGACTGGCAGATCGTCGACCTCGGCTCCACCAACGGAATCAAGGTCAACGGCCGCCGCGTCGCCTCGACCCGGCTCAGCCCCGGCGACCAGGTCACCCTCGGCACCACCACCTTCACCTTCGACATCGAGCAGTAGCGGCGGCTGCCGCTCTCATTAAGGTGCTGGACGCGTGCAATACGACCCCGTATCGGTTGCTCTGAAATTCGGCTTCCTCGCCGTCCTCTACCTGTTCGTGCTGGTGATCGCCCGCAGCGCGTTCAAGGACCTGCGGCGGACGGTCTCGCCGGCTCCGGACGCGACCGGCTTCCACGCCGCGCCCGCCTTCGCCGCCGCCCCGCGCGGCCCCGACGGCTGGCTGGTCGCCGAGCGCGGCGGCGGCCTCGAGCGGGACCAGCGCTTCGACCTGATCGGGGGGCTCTCGGTCGGGCGCTCGAAGGACGCGGACGTGCGAATCGACGACCGCTATGCGTCGAGCATCCACGCCCGCGTCTTCTCCCGCGAGGGGAGGTTCTACGTCGAGGACATGAACTCGACCAACGGGACCCTGCTCAACGGCGCCACCCTGCAAGGGGAGGCGGAGCTGATCGACGGCGACACGGTGCAGATCGGCGACACCGTCTTCCGCCTCGAGGTCGGGTGATCTGAGTGGCGCTGCGCATCGAGGAGGAAGCGGTCCGCACCGACACCGGGCGCCAGCGCAACGCCAACGAGGACTCGCTCTACACCAGCGCGCCGCTGTTCGTCGTCGCCGACGGGATGGGGGGCGCCCAGGCCGGCGAGGTCGCCTCGAAAGCGGCGGCCGAGTCGTTCGCCGGCGAGCTTCCCAAAGGCCCGCCGGAGCGGGTGCTCGAGCAGACGATCGAGGGTGCCAACCGGACGATCCACGAGCTCGCCCGCAAGGACCCCGGCCTGGCCGGCATGGGGACGACGACCACCGCCGCGATCGTCGACCTCGAGGCCGAAGAGGTGGCGATCGGCCACGTCGGCGACAGCCGCGCCTACCGGCTGCGGCGGGGGAAGCTCGAGCAGCTGACCCGCGACCACTCGCTGGTCGAGGAGATGCGGCGCAAAGGCCAGCTCACCGACGCCCAGGCCGAGGACCACCCGCAGCGCTCGATCATCACCCGCGCGCTCGGCCCCGAACCGGAGGTCCAGGTCGACGTGCACACCGTGCCCGCCCAGGCCGGCGACGTCTTCCTGATCTGCTCCGACGGGCTGACGACGATGCTGGGCGACGAGCAGATCGCCCGCGTCCTCACCCGAGCCACCTCGCTGCCGGCGGCGGTGCGGACGCTGGTCGACGAAGCCAACCGCGCCGGCGGCCGCGACAACATCACCGTCGTCGCCTTCCGGCTCGAGGACGCGGCGGCGCCGGCGAAGATGGCCGAGGGGGCGACGCTGATCGGCCCCGACGCCGAACGCGAAGGCCTGACCGCGACCGAGGTCCGCCGCCGCGCCGCCGCCGAGGCGGCGCGCAAGCGGCGCGAGGAGCTGGCGGCGCAGCCGCGGGGCCGGCGCCTGCGCACGGCGGCGAAGGTCCTCGGCGTGGCCCTGGTCCTGGCGGCGCTCGCCTTCGGCGCCTGGTACGGCAACCGCCAGATCTGGTTCCTCGGCACCGACGGCGCCGGCCGCGTCGCCCTCTATCGCGGCGCCCCCTATGAACTGCCGTTCGGGATCAAGCTCTACAGCGAGCGCTACGCGATCCCGGTCCAGACCAAATCGCTGCCGGGGCGCCGCCGCGACGCGGTCACCGGCCACTCCTTCCGCTCGCGCGGCGACGCCGTCTCCCTGCTCGAAGAAATCGAAAAGACGGCGGGGCTTCGTTGACGTCTGCCCGGAACCGCGAGCTCGTCGCGCTGGTTCCCGTCGCCCTCCTGCTCACCGCCGGCTTCGCCGCGGTCTTCTCGCAGGAGAGCACCACGCTCGGCAACCTCAGCCTCACCTACGGCGCCTACTTCTTCGCCGTCTGCCTCGCCACCCACGTCTTCCTGCGCTTCCGCCTTCCCAACGCCGACCCCTACCTGTTCCCGCTGATGGCGACGCTGACCGCCTTCGGCTTCGTGATGATCTACCGGATCGAAGAAACGCTGGCCCGCGACCAGGCCAACTGGTTCCTGCTCGGGCTGGTCCTCTTCGCGCTGACGATCTACTTCCTGCGCGACTACGACGTGCTGGAGCGCTACCGCTACACGATCGCGATCGGCGGCCTGCTGCTGCTGCTGGCGCCGCGGCTGCCGGGGATCGGCCAGCAGGTCAACGGCGCCTACCTCGGCGTCAAGCTGGGGCCGGTCGCCTTCCAGCCGGCCGAGTTCTCGAAGATCGCGATCGTCGTCTTCCTCGCCAGCTACCTGCGCGAGCACCGCGAGGTGCTGATCGTCGGCGCCCGCCGCGTGCTCGGGGTGACGCTGCCGCCGCTGAAGCACTTCGGGCCGATGCTGGTCGTCTGGGGCGCCTCGATGTTCATGCTCGTCTTCATCCGCGACCTCGGCAGCTCGCTGATGTTCTTCGCCGCCTTCCTCGCCCTGCTCTACGTGGCGACCGGGCGCTTCTCCTTCGTCGTGATCGGGATGGCGATGTTCCTGGTCGGAGCCTGGTTCTTCGCCACCACCGTCCCCCACGTCCACGACCGGGTCGAGGTCTGGCTCCACCCCTACAGCGACCCGCAGGGGAGCGGGTACCAGATCCTGCAGTCGATCTTCTCCCAGGCCGACGGCGGCCTCTTCGGCAAGGGCTTCGGGCAGGCGCTGCTGACGGTGCCGGGGACGAGCTCGCCGCTGCTGCCGGCGGCGCAGACCGACACGATCTACTCGCTGATCGTCAACGAGGTCGGCCTCTTCGGCGCCGTCGGCCTGATCCTCGTCTACCTGCTGATCACCGCCCGCGGCTTCAAGATCGCGCTGCTGGCCAGCGACGGCTTCTCGAAGCTGCTGGCGACCGGGCTGACCGCGGTCTTCGCGATCCAGGCCTTCGTGATCATCGGCGGGGTCACCAGGGTGATCCCGCTGACCGGCGTCACCCTGCCGCTGATCAGCTACGGGGGTAGCTCGATCGTCGCCAACTTCGTGCTGCTGGCGCTGCTGCTGCTGGTCAGCGACCGCGCCCGCCGCGAGGCCGCCGAGGCGGGCCGCCGACCGGAGGCGACGCTGTGAACAGGCAGATCGTCAAACTGTTCGCCTTCATCGTCGTCCTCTTCGCGATCCTGGTCGGCTTCACGTCCTACTGGTCGGTCTTCGACGCCAAGGCGCTGAAGGAAAAGGAAGTCAACCGGCGGCCGCTGCTCGAGCAGCAGCAGATCCCCCGCGGGCGCATCCTCGCCGCCGACGGCACCGTGATCGCCAAGTCGGTGGCCAAGGGGAAGGGCTCGGCGAAGCGCTACGTGCGGCGTTACCCGGAAGGCGCCCTCTTCGGTCACCCGATCGGGTACAGCTTCGTCGGCAACGGAGATTCCGAATTCGAGCAGTTCCACAACGAAGAGCTGATCGGCGAAGAATCGGAATTCGGCTCGATCCTCGAAGAAATCCTCGGGCAGACCCAGGAAGGCAACGACATCGTCACCAACATCGACACCGCCGCCCAGAAGGTGGCGACGGCCGACCTGCAGGAAGGCGGCTACTACGGCGCCGTGGTCGCCCTCGTCCCCCAGACCGGCGAAGTCAAGGCGATGGTCTCGAACCCGTCGTACGACCCCAACCGCATCCCGTTCGAACAGTCGAAGCTGAACACCGCCGAACCCGAATCGCCGCTGTTCAACCGGGCGACCCAGGGCCAGGAGCCGCCGGGCTCGACCTTCAAGGTGGTGACGGCGGCGGCCGGGCTCGAAAGCGGGGTGATCACGCCGGAAACGACGATCGACGCGCCGGGCTCGATCGAAGTCGAAGGGACGCCGCTGCAGAACGACTTCAACCAGAGCTTCGGCCCGATCTCCCTCGACACCGCCCTGACCTTCTCGGTCAACACCTGGTTCGGCCAGCTCGGCCAGAAAGTCGGGCAGGACGCGCTGTTCGAACAGATGGACAAGTTCGGCTTCAACGCGATCCCGGCGATCGACCTGCCGAGCGAAGAGCTCTCCCCGAGCGGCGTCTTCGACGAAGAACGCGGCCTGCTGCACAAGAACGACCCGGTCGACCTCGCTCGTCTCGCGATCGGGCAGGAGCGGCTGCTGGCGACGCCGCTGCAGATGGCCGAGGTCGCCGCGGCGATCGCCAACAAGGGCAAGCTGATGAAACCCCAGATCTGGAACCGGGTGATCGACCCCGACGGCCGGGTGGTGAAGAGGCTCAGCCCTTCCGTCTACAGCGAAGCGGTCACCGCCCAGACCGCCGAAGAGCTGACGACGGCGATGGAAGGCGTGGTCAGCGCCGGGACCGGCACCAACGCGGCGATCCCCGGCGTGCCCGTCGCCGGCAAGACCGGCACCGCGGAAACGCCCGGCAACGAAGCCTGCGGCGGCGGCGAAAACGAGAACCAGGCCTGGTTCATGGGCTTCGCGCCGGCGCAGAAGCCGAAGATCGCGATCGCCGCCACGATCGAGTGCACCGAACAGTTCGGCAACGACGTCGCCGCGCCGATCTTCCGCGACGTGGCGGAAACGATCCTGAACGGGGAATGAGGAGGAACGGTGGCTGAGATAGCCGAGGGCAGCGTCGTCGACAACCGCTACCGGGTCCTGCGCCGGATCGGCAGCGGCGGCATGGCCGACGTCTGGCTGGCCGAAGACAGCCACCTGCAGCGGCAGGTGGCGCTGAAGGTCCTGCACCGCCGCTACCTCCAGGACCAGCAGTTCGTCGCCCGCTTCCAGCGCGAGGCCGAGTCCGCCGCCGGCCTGCAGCACCCGAACATCGTCGCCGTCTTCGACCGCGGCGCCGACGGCGACGTCAACTACATCGCGATGCGCTACGTCGAGGGCCCGACCCTGAAGGAGCTGATCGACCGTGGCCTCACCCCGCCGCAGGCGGTGGCGCTGGTCCGCCAGGTGCTCGAGGGAGCCCGCTTCGCCCACCGCCACGGGATCGTCCACCGCGACCTGAAGCCGCAGAACGTGATCGTCGACGAGGAGGGGAAGGCCGTCGTCACCGACTTCGGCATCGCCCGCGCCGGCGTCTCCGAGATCACCCAGACCGGCTCGGTGATGGGGACGCCGCACTACCTCTCGCCCGAGCAGGCGCAGGGGCACGACGTCACCTCGGTCTCCGACCTCTACTCGATCGGCGTGATCCTCTACGAGGCGCTCACCGGCCGCGTCCCCTTCGAGGGAGAAAGCGCGGTGGCGGTGGCGATGAAACAGGTCTCGCAGACGCCGCAGCTGCCGAGCTCGATCAACCCGCAGGTCTCGCCGGCGCTCGACGCGGTGGTGATGAGGGCGCTGGAGAAGGACCCCGGCAACCGCTTCCAGAGCGCCGACGCCTTCATCGCCGCCCTCGACGCGGCGATGAAGGAACCGGGGGTCGGTCGCGACACCGCGGCGATGGCGCCGCTGCCGCCGGTCGTCGCCGCTCCGGTCGAGGAGGAGGTGCCGCCGGAGGAAGACCGCAGACGCAACTGGTGGCTGTGGGCGCTGCTGGTCGCGGCGATCGTGATCGGCATCCTCGCCGGGCTGGCGCTGACCCGCGACACGACGACGAAGGTGCCGAACGTGACCGGAACCCCGCTCAACGTCGCCGTCACCCTGCTGCAGCAGAACGGCTTCGAGGTCGGCGAAGTGATCCGGGTCCAGCGCCAGGCGCCGGCCAACGAAGTGCTCGAGCAGGAACCGGCGGCCTCGCCGCCGGCCAAGCAGGCCGAAGAAGATTGCGCCTTCATCACCTTCTTCTGCTCGAAGCCGAAGGTGAACCTGACCGTCAGCGCCGGCCCCGGCCAGGCGCAGGTCCCCGCGACCGCCGGGGAAACTCAGGCGGACGCGACGAAGAAGGTGGAAGCGGCCGGGTTCGAAGTCGCCGTCCGCAAGGTCAACTCCGCCGCGGTCGAAGAAGGGCTGGTCGTCCACTCCGAACCGAAGAGCGGCGCCACCGCGACCAAGGGCTCCACCGTCACCCTCTTCGTCTCGCGCGGGCCGAAGCTGACCAAGGTGCCGGTCCTGGTCGGCAGCCAGCGGCGGCTGGCGGTGCAGCAGATCCGCGGCCGCGGCCTCGTCCCCAGCGTCAGCGAAGAAGAAAACCCGGCGCCGCGGGGCCAGGTGATCAGCCAGTCGCCCAGCGCCGGCAGCGAAATCGAACCCGGCTCGACGGTCTCGATCGTCGTCTCCAGGGGCGAAGAAGAAAAGCAGGCGAAGGTGCCGGCGCTGATCGGCAAGGAACGGCGGGCGGCGGTGGAAGCGATCCGCGCCGCCGGCCTGCAGCCCGAAGTCGAAGAAGAAGAAACCGAAGTGCCGAGCCAGGTCGGCCGCGTCACCGACCAGTTCCCGCCGCCGGGCACCGAAGCCGAACCGGGCTCGACGGTGACGATCGTCGTCGGCAAGCGGGCGGCCGAAGCGTTCGAAGAAGAAGGGGAAGAAAAATGAGGGTGGCGGTCCTCTCCGGCGGCCGCTCCTCCGAGCACGAGGTCTCGCTGCGCTCGGGGGCGGCGGTGGCGCGCGGCCTGCGCGAGGCCGGCCACGAGGCGGTCGAGGTGACGATCGGCCGCGACGGTGGCTGGGGCACCGCCGGCGGCGCGGTCGCGCTCGTCCCCGGCGGCGGCCTGCTCGGCGCCGACGCGGCCTTCCCCGCCCTCCACGGCGCCTTCGGCGAGGACGGCAGCATCCAGGGCCTGCTCGAGTGGCTCGACGTGCCCTACGTCGGCTCCGACGTCCTCGCCTCGGCGATCTGCATGGACAAGCTGACGCTGAAGCGGCTCTTCGCCGCCCACGGGGTGCCGCAGGTCGAGTTCACCGCGGTCGAGGGCAGCGACTGGTGGGGGCGCTGCGAGCAGATGGGGCTGCCGCTCTGGGTCAAGCCCTCGCGAATGGGCTCCAGCGTCGGCATCACCCGCGTCGCCAGGCTCGACGAGCTCGACGCCGCAGTCGAGCGGGCGCTGCGCCACGACCCGCGGGTGATCGTCGAGGCCTCCTCGCCCGGGCGCGAGGTCGAGTGCTCGGTGCTCGGCAACGCCGAGCCGCAGGCCTCGCTGCCCGGCGAGATCGTCGCCCACAGCGCCTGGTACGACTTCGAGGCCAAGTACACCGAGGGCGGGATGGAGCTGCGCGTCCCCGCCCCGATCGGCGACGAGGCGATCGCGGGCGTCCGCGAGATGGCCGTCTCGGTCTTCAGCCTCGCCGGCTGCTCCGGCCTCGCCCGCTGCGACTTCTTCGTCGAACCCGACGGCTCGGTCCTCGTCAACGAGATCAACACCATGCCCGGCTTCACCGACACCAGCGTCTACGCCAAGCTCTTCGAGGCGACCGGCGTCGGCTACCCCGAGCTCTGCGACCGCCTGGTCGAGCTCGCGGTCGAACGCCACGAGGCGGCGCGCTCCTACGAGTTCTGAGGAGTCGCGATTGGTGAATTGAGAGGGCTATAGGCCGGCAAACTCACCAGTCGTCAGTAGGCCGTGTTGTGGGAGCGGGGGCGTGGGAGGGACTTGTAGCGGGGGCACGGCCGCGGTTCCAGAGGGCGCTGTCGATCGCGGCGGGGCTGAGGGCACCGTCGGCGGCGGCCAGGAGCTCGACGGCGTGGACGGCGGCGGCGCGCAACTCGACCTCCTCGGGCGAGCCGTGAGGAAGGAGCGCTTCGGCTTCGATTCGCGCAGTGAGCTCGGGGTCGAGCCGGAGGACGCCGTCGACGCGGAGGACGTGGGGGACGAGGTTGTCGGCGAAGGCGGTGAGGCACTCGAGGCCGGGCAGGCCGGCGACGCCGGCCCGGTGCAGGTCGGCGGCGGCGAGCTGGGCGCGCTTGTAGAAAGGGGCCTCACGCCCCTCGTAGCGGGAGACGTCGGCAAAGGCCTCCCAGGCGGCGAAGGTCGCGGCGAGGGCGGGGATCGAGTCGGCGGCTTCGACCGGGCCGAGGAAGCGGTCGCCGTGCTCGGATCGCAGGTGGGCGCCGACGTCCCGCAGCGCTGCCGCGAACTGCGCCATCAGCGGATGCCCGGGGTCCTGGCCGACCACGGCGGCGATCCCGGCGGCGTCCATCGCCAGCAGCTCGGCCGCGGTCCAGGCTCCCGCCTCGGCGAAGCGCTCGGCCACGCCCGCCGCCATCGTCGCGTAGCCGCTGTGGCCGGGGCGCTTGCGGATCGTCGGCCACCAGCCGGAGCCGAAGTTGACCGCGTTCATGCAGATCGCGAAGGCGGCGACGGTTTCCCGGTCCTCAGGCGCAGGAGCTGGGCGGGCGTCGCCGGGCCCTGCCCCGCCAGCCTCGACCAGCTCGCTCGCGTAGCCGGCGACCCGCCCCTCGTCCACCCGCACCCAGCGCGCCCGCTCCATCACCCAGGCGCAGGCGGCGCGGACTTCGTCGGGCAGCGAAACTGAGGTCATGAGCCAGCCACAGATACCGATTCGCGAGGCGGCCGTGGCGGACGCCCCGACGATCGCCCGCCTCCTGCACGACTTCAACACCGAATACGAGGAGGAGACGCCGGGGGTGGCCGAGCTGACCCGGCACGCGACGCGGATGCTGAGCGAGGGCGAGATGACGGTGCTGCTCGCCGGCGAGGGCGATGGGTTGGCCCTGCTCCGCTTCCGCCCCTCGGTCTGGACCGAGAAGCGCGAGGCCTACCTGCAGGAGCTCTATGTGGTGCCGCAGCGGCGAGGGCAGGGGATCGGCGAAGCGCTGCTCGAAGCGGCGATCGAGACGAGCCGCAGGGCGAACGCCGCCTGGATCGAGCTGAACACCGGCGAGTCCGACGTGGCCGCCCGCGCCCTCTACGAGAAATTCGGCTTCACCAACAGAGAAGGCGGTCCCGAAGGACCGCCTATGCTCTATTACGAGCGAGAGGTCTGAATCGATCTCACTCAATCAACGAGAAGAGTGGTGGGTTCGGTTATTTCGTATTCAGCTTCCCACGTAGCGGTCATGCCGCAAGCAAGTCCACCGGGTCCATTCAGCGTCGCTTTGATGGCGAGAACCGCCGGTTTCCCTCCGGTGAGAACGCCGAGATCGGTGCTCGCGGTGGTCCAGGCGCAGTCAAACCCGCTGCAGTTGAATGTGACTTCTGTCCCGCTTGATGTGACTGTGCCGTTGTTGTTTTCGGTCATGCCCTGTGTGTGAACTTCCAGCGTTCCTTTTTTCAAGATTTTGTCGCCGCAGTTGCATGATGCGAAGGTAAGCCCTTCGATCGCGATGGTGACTGTTTCGGTTGAGCTTCCGACATTCTGGGTTTTGCCCGTGATCGTTGATTCCAGGCATTGAGCTTTGCTGGTCATGCCGCTGCCGGCAACCACTGACGCGCCTTCTTTCAGTTTGGCTTTGATCTGGGTGCCGGGCGGGCAGGTAAGGCCGGCGCCGCATGTCAGCGTCGTTGCTGAGGCGGAGCCGCTGAATGCCATCAGAGCCGCCGCGGCAACCGCGGCCAGCCCAATCATCTGCAGGTATCTCATGAGTGCTCTCCCTTCGGTTCGGCGCAAGCGCCGAATAGATACGAGAGACCATCGTCCCCGACACCTGGTATCTAGTCAAAAACACCAGAGTTTGTTTCTATACGGGCGAAGCCGATGCCCTGCGGCGGCTGCACCCGCCCGGGGTGAAAGAGGTGGCCGAGCAGCTCGACGCCGTCGACGAGGCGGGGGCCGGGGCGGGAGAAGGTCGAGGCGGCGTCGACGGCGAAGAGGCGCCGGGCGCCCAGCGCGTCGAGCCGGTCGCGGTGCGCGAGCGCCTGGGCGCGGGAGTCGTCGAGGTACCAGCCGCACGGCATCGTCACGATCACGTCGGGGTCGACGCCGCGGAGGTCCTCCCACTCGACCTGCGGCGACTTCTCGCCTCTACGCCCGATCACGTCCTCGCCACCGGCGATCTCGATCATCTCCGGGATCCAGTGGCCGCCGAGGAAGGGTGGGTCGAGCCACTCGAGCGCGAGCACCCGCGGCCGTGGGGCTCCCGCGACCGCGTCCCGGACTTCGGCGAGTCGGCGCTCGATGTCTTCCCGCAGGCCTTGGGCCCTGGCAGGAATCCCAGCCGCCTCGCCCAGCCGGACGACGTCGTCCAGCACCTCGCCGAGCGTGCTCGGGTCCTGCTGCACCACCCGCGGCCGGCCCGGCAGCCGGGCCGCGACCGCGACGACGTCCTCGTAGGAGACGGCGCAGACGTCGCAGACCGCCTGGGTCACGATCAGGTCTGGGGCGAGCTCGGCGAGCCGCTCCTCGTCGAGGCTGTAGAGGGCGCGGCCTTCCCCGACAACCTCCTTCACCGCGGCGTCGATCTCGCCGGCGGAGAGCCCGGCCGGCAGCACCGTCGCGGTCAGGTGCGGCAGCTCGCGCGCCGCCGCCGGGTGGTCGCACTCGTGGGTGACGCCGACGACGCTCTCGCCGAGGCCGAGCGCGAACAGCATCTCGGTGGCCGAGGGGACGAGGCTGGCGATCCGCATGCGCCCACTATCGCGGATCGGCCCGGCGCTCCCCGAATATGGTCAAGATAGTTCGCGGCTATGAGCCGCGCAAGCTTGTACTAACTTCTGAGTAGAACCAGTCAACAGCAGCCGGAGGAGATCCAATGCGCCGCAGCCTCGCCGCCCTGTTCCTCACCCTGATCGCGGCCAAGGTCCACGCGCTGGTCGGCCTCTCGCCCTCCAACCACGGCACCACCGTCGACGGGATCGGCGTCCTCGCCCGCTTCTTCCCGGGCGGCGAACAGTTCACCGGCGCCCTCTGCCCGGCCTGCGAGGAGCAGATCGTCGGCTCCGCCTTCCTCGCCGAACTGAACGCCGGCGGCGACACCGTGCCCGGGGTCGAATACACGGTGATCCAGACCCTCTACGACCAGGTCGTCACCCCCTACACCTCGGCCTTCCTCTCCGGCCCGAACGTGCACGACGTCCTGCTCCAGAACCAGTGCATCCTCGACCTCGGCGACCACCTCTCGATGCCCTACGACCACATCGCCGACGCCGACGTGCTGACCGCGCTCGACCCCCTGCACCCGCGCCACCCGCTCTGCACCCCGATCGCGCCGACCAACGGGGGGTAGCCAGGAGCCATAGCTGCCCCTCGACCCCACTCTTCGGGTCGAGGGGCATTAAGGGGCGTTTAGACGCCCTTGGTGTGGGCCGCCGCCGGGGCGACCGACGCAGTAGTCGTGGTCATCACGCTGCTCACCTCCTTTGCCAATTGCGGGGTTGAATCTCAGTAATTCAACGCCGCTCAGCAATGAGGCGCACCAAAGCAAGAAAGTGAACTGGAATCAGCTCGACTGCTCAATCCTGCTCTAGGATTTCGACTTGTGCCCAACTGAAAGGAGCTAGGCGTCCCGTGCAGGCTGCAGACCAATACATCAGGGCCGAGGTCTCGACCTTGGCCGCTATCGCTGCCCATCCACTAACCGTGGCCTGCTACATGCGACTGGCTGAAACCACCGCGAGCCCCAACGAACTGGCGGAGCAGTTCGCTGAAGATCTAAGCAAAGTTAGTTATCACGTTCGAAAACTGAAAAGACTAGGCGCGATCGAGGAAATCGAAAGCAGGCCCGTCCGCGGTGCGACTGAGCATTTCTACCGAGCGACCGAGCGACCAATGGTCACTGATGAGGAATGGAAACAGCTCTCCATAGAGGAACGGCTCAACATCTCGAGGGACATCCTCCAGCGCCTTGTCGCCGAACTCAGTCTCGCTCTGGAGACCGGGACGTTTGATGCCCGACATGACCGAGTGCTGATTCGACATCCAGATCTCGATCTCGATGAGGTGGGATGGAAAGAACTCAACTCTTTGCTGATTGAAATAGAAGAGCGCACTTACGGAATTCAGGCCAACGTCCATGCCAGGCGCGCAGCTGGCACCTCAACGGGCTCGATTTTGACTACGGCGGCTTACATCCAATTCGAGCGAATCAGCGGCGCAAATGGTGGGTCCAATCCTTCCAAATAGTTTCGTGTCACTAAAAGGAACTTAGATAGATTCGAGTGAATGGCGCTTGCCTATCACTCAATGGAAATAGCGATTCTTGGTTCTGACCAGCAGCGCCTAGCGGGTCGCCGCCAGGTGGGGGCGCATTGCGAGCCTAAGGAGCGGCTATGTCGCCCCGGTTGTCGACGTTCCTCGAAAGGGCCTTGAATGACTCGGAATCGAGAATCCAATGCGTCGAGCGTAGTCGCACACCCTTTGCGTGCTCGGATCCTGGCAATCGTGAATGAAAGTCCGATATCGCCCGTGCAGTTCGTAAAGCGGGGATTGGCGCCAGAGCTCGATGATCCAAAGATTGCTCTCTCGCAAGCGTCTTACCACTTTCGAATTCTGGAGGAAGCAGATTGCATCGCCATTCTGCGTACGGTCCAGAAGCGGGGCGCCAATGAGCACATTTATCGGGGTAAGGCACGTCAGTACTTAGGCGAAGAGTTCGAGCAGTTGACGCTCAAGGAACGCAGCGTCAGGTCAAGAACGATTTATCAGGGCCTTGCCGCCCGAATGGAGTGGTCGATGGCGGAGGGGACCTGTGACCGCCGGCCTGACAGGCGGCTTTCATGGCTCGGAGCCAAGCTGGATGAGCAGGGTTGGGCGCTGACGGTTGCGGCTCTTTCCAGCTGTGAGGAAAAGTTGAAGCGCATCTGCTCAGACGCTGGCGAGCGCCTCGGCAAATCAGAAGAGAAGCCAATTTGGGTAACGGTCGGGTTGCTCGGCATTGAGTCGCCGTCATTAACTGGGCGGTAGCCGGTCCCCTTAGACCCCTGAGAAAGGACCAGACTCATGCCTTTTGATCGCCACCATGTTCATGCCGATGTAGCGCAGGCGCTCGCCCACCCGCTGAGTTGCTTCCAGCCGAATGACGAGGCGGCAGCGACCGAAACCACCACGCGATGACGAGGAGGCGGCCGCATTCAAGGGCATGGGACAGCCATCACGATCATTCGCGAGCGGCGCGGCATGGACCGGGACACGCTCGCGGCAAAAGCCGAAATGACGCGAGCTGAACTGGAGAAGATCGAACGCGGCGAGTTGGACGAGTGGTGGGGCGGCCTCCGTGCCCTCACCAAAGCTCTTGATATTTCTCTTGGTGCCTTGGTCATAGTGGCTGAAGAATCCGCGCCGGAGCCGTAGCGGCGAGAAGTGGGGTGAAGCGTCGCGGAACCCGAAATCAGGCGCCGTTCTCGCTGCCCCGGTAGGGGCCGGGCTTCGGCCGCGGCCTGCCGCCGGGGAAGGCGAGGCGGAGGATCGTGCGCTGGACCATCCCCAGCTGCTGCATGAAGGGGCCGCTGTTGTAGGGGAGGCCGTAGCGCTCGCAGACGTCTTTGACCTGGGGGGCGATCTCGGCGTAGCGGGTGCTCGGCATGTCGGGGAAGAGGTGGTGCTCGACCTGGTAGCCGAGGTTGCCGCTGGCGACGTGGAAGAGGGGACTGCCCTCGATGTTGGCCGAGCCGGTGAGCTGGCGCACGTACCAGCCGCCCCGGGTCTCGCCCTCGACCTCCTGCTGGGAGAAGGTGTAGGTCTGGTCGGGAAAGTGGCCGCAGAAGATGATCGCGTAGGCCCAGACGTTGCGGACGACGTTGGCGGTCGCGTCGGCCTTGGCGGTCGCGCGGAAGGTCTTCGCCCCGCTCTCCAGCGCAGCTTCCACCACCGGCGCCCAGCGACCGCCGCGCCGGTGGCGCAACCGGTCGCGCCACCCCCGCGGCTTCTGCACCTGCCGCCGTGCCTCCAGCGCCCCGTCGACCGCGGCGGCCGCAAGAGCGCTGACGAGCGGCCAGGCGACGTAGTCCTTGACGACCTGGCTCTTGGCCTTGCCGGCGATTCCCTTCAGCTCCCGCTTCAGCTGCGACTTCGATTTCTTCCCCTTGCGGATCGCCTCGAAGTCGAGGTCGTGCAGCGCCACGCCCCACTCGAACAGCGCCATCAGGATCAGGTTGTAGAAGGGCTGCAGCAGGTACACCGGGTGCCAGCGCTGCTCGGGATCGATCCGCATGATCTCGTAGCCCAGGTCCTTGTCCTTGCCGCGGATGTTGGTGTAGGTGTGGTGGACGTAGTTGTGGGAGTGCTTCCAGGCCTCGGCGGTGGAGGCGGTGTCCCAGTCCCAGGTGGAGGAGTGGATGCGCGGGTCGTTCATCCAGTCCCACTGCCCGTGCATGACGTTGTGGCCGATCTCCATGTTCTCGAGGATCTTCGCGGCGGACAGCGCCGAGGTCCCGGCCAGCCAGGCGAAGCGGTTGCGCGAGCCGAGCAGGACGGCGCGGCCGAGCACGGCCAGCCGCCGCTGCATCTCGATCATGCTCTCGATGTAGCGCCGGTCGCGGTCGCCGAGCTCGTCCATGACCCGGTCGCGGATCGCGTCGAACTCGCGCGCCAGCTCGTCCAGCTGCTCGGGAGAGAGGTGGGCGAGCGGGCTCTCTCCGTGGGTGTCGATCGGGGCGGTGCGGGGTGGGACGGTCGTGGTCATCTCATTCCCTCCTTCTCAAAGTGCGATAGCGACGTCGCCTTCCGGCGCGTTGACACAGGTCCGGACCATTTCTCCCTCCTGCCCGTAGACCTCCCCGGTCCGCAGGTCCCTCACTTCGCCGGCGCAGAGCCGGCCGATGCAGGTGTGGCAGATACCCATCCGGCAGCCGAACGGCAGCTCGGCGCCCGCCTCCTCGCCGGCGACGAGGATCGGCGTGCCTCCGTCCGAGCGCGCCTCGACGCCGCTTTTCGTGAAGCGGATCGCCCCGCCCTCTCCGGCGACGGTGTCGCCGCCGATCACCGGCTGGAAGCGCTCCATCTCCAGCAGCTCCGGATCCCCCTCCGCCCGCCAGTGCCCGGCCAGCGCGTCGAGCATCTCCCCGGGGCCGGAGACGTAGGCGTGGCGCTCGCGCCAGTCCGGGCAGAGGCGATCGAGCTCCGGCGGGCTCATGCGGCCGGCTTCGCCGGTGATCCTCAGGTGCAGGCGGTAGCCCGGCCGGCGCTCGTCGAGGTCGCGCAGGCGCGCGCCGAAGATGACGCCGTCGGCCGTGCGCGCCGAGTGGACGTGGACGGCGTCGTGCACCGCGCCGGCCCGGTCGAGGCTGCGCAGCATGCTCATGATCGGCGTGATGCCGCTGCCGGCGCTGATGAAGAGCAGGCGCTCGGGCGGGGGGTCGGGGAGGACGAAGGTGCCTTCGACGCCGCCGAGCCGGACGACGTCTCCCGGCCGCGCCCGGTAGACGAGGTAGGGCGAGACCTTGCCGGCGTCGACCAGCTTCGGCGTGATCCCGATCAAGCCCTCCGGATGGTCGGGCTCGGTGGTCAGCGAGTAGGCCCGCCAGTGGTGGACGCCGTCGACGATGACGCCGATCCGCAGGTACTGGCCGGGCCGGTGCCCCTCCCATTCGTAGCCGGGGCGGATCAGGACCGTGACCGCGTCGGCCGTCTCCTTCTCGATCCGCTCGATCCGGCCGCGCAGCTCCTGCGTCGACCAGAGCGGGTTGATCAGTTCGAGGTAGTCGTCCGGCAGCAGCGGCGTGAAGAGGGAGCGCACCGCGTCCAGCGCCCGCCGCCGCGTCTTCGAGACCTGGGGTTTGGCACCGCGCTCAGCCACGGTTCATAGTTGCACAGATCGGTGTAGAGGTTTGTGAAGCCGGTCACACCTATACCCGCCCCCGGGCCGGATCAGTCGATCAGCTTCACGTCGCTGATTTCGACCTGGTAGCGGCCTTCCTGGTCCTGGGCGGGAGCGGCCTTGTTGAACCAGAGCAGGAAGTACTTCGCCGGTTCTTCCAGGTGGAGCTCCACTTCGTTCAGGCTCTTGGCGTCGGTCACGGTGCCGACCGGTTCGCCCCATCCCTGCAGTTCTGCCGGCGGGCCGGAGGGGGAGGCGAAGATCTCCGCGTCCCAGCCGGGCGAGGGGGTGCGGATGATCATTTCCGCTGGTTTCACCGTCGACTTGGCGGTGACGTAGAGGCCGACGCCGGGATCCGGTCCCGTCTTGGTGCCGGCGAAAGTGTCGGTGTCGTAGTGCTCGCTCGACCAGGCGGTGCCGGTCGGGTTGCCGTCGATCGCGAAGCCGACCGCTTCCGGGTCCTCTTCGCCATCCCCCTGCGGGTCGTAGTCGGTGGCGCTGGCAAGTGGGATCGTGTTGCCCTTGCCCTTCAGCGCGCCGCCCCCGCCGCCGCTGTCGCCGTTGCCGATCAGCTGCACAGCCGCCAGGACGGCGACCACGACCGCGGCCAGCGCCCCGATCGCCAGCCATGAGCGCCGGTGCCCGCCGGTCAGCTCGCGCTGGGCCGGCGGCACCGCCTCCAGCACGGTCGTCGCCTCGCCGCTGGTCGAGCCGGCCCGCGCCGCCTCGACCTCGAGCGCGGTCGAGAGGTCGGCGATCATCTCCCCGACCTCCTGGTAGCGCTCGGCCGGGTCCTTGGCGGTAGCCCGCTCGACCACCAGGGCCGCCGCCGCCGAGAGCTCCGGCCGCCGCTGCTGGACGTCGGGCATCTCCTCGTTGACGTGTTTCATCGCCACCCCGACCTGGCTGTCGGCGTGGAAGGGGACCTGCCCGATCAGCATCTCGTAGAGGACGACGCCGAGCGAGTAGACGTCCGAGCGCTGGTCGACCGGGTGCCCCATCGCCTGCTCCGGCGCCACGTAGTCGGTGGTCCCGAGCACGCGCCCGGTCGCGGTCATCCCGTCCTGCTCGAGCTGGCGCGAGATCCCGAAATCGGTCAGCTTCGCCCGCCCCTCGGAGTCGATCAGCACGTTTTGCGGCTTGATGTCGCGGTGGACCATGTTGCGGGCGTGGGCGACGGTGAGCCCGCGGGCGATCTCGATCGCGTAGGCGAGCGCCTCCTGCGGGTCGAGCGCCCCGACCCGGTTGATCCGCTGCTTCAGCGTCTCCCCTTCGACGTACTCGAAGACGATGTAGGGGTAGCCGCCGTCCTCGCCGGCGTCGATCACGGCGACGACGTTCGGGTGCGAGAGCTTCGCCACCGCCCGCGCCTCCTGGCGGAAGCGCTGCAGCTGGTCGGCCTGCTCGGACATCTCCCGGTGCATCACCTTCACCGCCACCGACCGGTCGAGCGTGGTGTCACGGGCGAGGTAGACGGTCGACATCCCGCCGCTGCCGAGCTTCGCCTCCAGCCTGTAGCGGCCGGAGAGCACGGTGCCGATCATCTGGGAGCTGGTCGAGGCCGGGTCGATCACTTTGCGCGGCCTACGTTACGACGCGGCGGGGGCGGAGGCGACTCAGAGGATTCGCGGTGGGCCTCCGGTTGCGCGGCCGATCCGCTTCGCCCCGGGGTAGTGCGCGCGCAGCAGCGCCAGCGCCGCCTCTTCGTCGGCGGCCGGGACGACGACGCAGAAGCCGCAGCCCATGTTGAAGACCTCCCGCATCTCCGCGTCGGAGACCTCGCCGCGCTCCTGGATCAGGCCGAAGACCGGCGGCGCCGGGAGCGGGTCGTCGATCTCGTAGCCGACCTCGGCGGCGAGGCGCAGCAGGTTCTTGGTGCCGCCGGAGGTGATGTGGGCGAGGCCGCGGACGTCGACCTCGGAGCGCAGCAGCTCGACGATCGGCTTGACGTAGATCTCGGTCGGCTCGAGCAGCACCTCGCCGAGCGGCCGGCCGAGGCGCCCTTCCGGGTCCTCGTCCAGGCCGATCCCCGCCAGCGCCGAGCGGGCGAGGGTGTAGCCGTTGGAGTGCAGCCCGGTGGAGGGGAGGCCGATGACGACGTCGCCGGGAGACACGGCCGAGCCGTCGACGATCGCGTCGAGCTCGACCTTGCCGATGCAGGCGCCGGAGACGTCGATGCCGCGCACCAGCTCGCCGAGCTGGGCCAGCTCGCCTCCCGGGATCTCGATCCCCGCCAGTTCCGCCCCCCGCGCCAGGCCGGCGCCGACTTCCTCGCAGACCTCCGGGTCGGCCTTGTCGACGGCGATGTAATCGACCATCGCCAGCGGCTCGGCGCCGACGCAGATCACGTCGTTGACGTTCATCGCCACGCAGTCGATCCCGACCGTGTCGAACTTCCCCAGTTCCTCGGCGACCACCAGCTTGGTGCCGACGCCGTCGGTCGAGAAGGCGATGCCGGTCGTCTCGTCGAGCCTGATCACGCTCGCGTAATGCCCCGGCAGCGGCACCTGCGCCGAGGGCCGCCCGAGCTCGATCGCCCCCAGCGCCCGCACCAGCCGGGCCACGGCCGAATCGGCCGCCCCCTGGTCGACCCCGGCTTTCGCGTAGGCGTCGCTCGCGCTCACTCGCGCCCTAGCTTTGCAAGAACCACGGCCGCCAGGCCGATCCGGTAGGCGGCGTAGGGCCAGAGCGCCCGGTCGCGCTCGACCAGCTGGATCAGACGCTGCGAGGCGAGGGTGGAGGCGAAGGAGGCGCCGACGCCGACGGCGAGCGAGCGGCGCAGCGCCGGCGTCGTCCCCCGGCGCGCCAGCCGCACGCCCTTCAGCGCCGTGGCGCCGACGATGATCGGCAGGGCGATCGTGCGCGAGAGCAGGTTCGCCTGGTCGCGGGAGAAGCGCCGCCAGCGCGCCGCCGCCAGGGTGACGCCGTTGCGGGAGACGCCGGGCGCAAGCGCCGCCGCCTGGGCGATCCCCAGCGCCAGCCCGTCGGCCGCGGTCGCCTCGCCGCGTCCCCGCCGCTGCGGCCGCCGGTCCGCGATCAGCATCGCCGCCGCGCCCGCCAGCAGCCCGTAGGCGGTCGCCCGCGGCCCGCCCAGCCGCCGCTCGATCGGCCGCTCGAGCGTGTAGCCGACCACCGCCGCCGGCAGGAAGGAGAGGCCCAGCAGCAGCGCCCGGCGCCCGTCGAACTGGCGCAGCTCCTCGGCGATCAGCCGCCGCTGGCCGACCAGCAGCGCCGCCGCGGCGCCGGTGTGCAGCGCCACCTCGAAGCTCTTGCGCAGCTCCGGGTCGACCTCGTCCCAGTCCCATCCCGCCAGCCAGGGGACGAGGACGATGTGGGCCGAGCTGGAGACGGGCAGCAGCTCCGCCGGGCCCTGCACCAGCCCCAGCGCCGCCGCGCGGTGGGCGGGAATCCCTCCCCTGCTCAAACCTCGGTCGGGTTGGCCGGCTGCGGCGCGGGTCGCTCTTCCTCGCGCCCGCCCTCGCCGTCGCCGGACCCGCCCCCGCGCCGCCGCTGGACGACCCAGTAGACCGCCAGGACCACGATCGCCGCGACCACCAGGTAGTCGAGGATCTGGAGGTGGTGGCGCCACTTTTCCCAGTTGTCGCCGACCGCCTGGCCGATCAGCGCGAAGACGAGCACCCACGGCAGCGAGCCCAGCGCCGTCAGCCAGGTGAAGCGCCAGAACGGCATCTCGGCGACGCCGGCGGGCAGCGAGATGAACGCCCGCACCAGCGGCAGCAGCCGGGCGAAGAAGACGGTGGCGTCGCCGTGGCGCTTGAACCAGCTGTCGACCCAGGCGAGGCGGCTCGGGCTGAGGTGGATCAGCCGGTTCTTCTCGAGCAGGTCGATGCGGCCGTAGTAGCCGATCGCGTAGGTGAGCCAGGAGCCGGCCATGTTCCCGGCCAGGCCGGCGAGGGTGACGCCGATCAGGGTCTGGTCGCCGTTGGAGACGCTGAACCCGGCGAACAGCATCACCGCCTCGCTGGGGATCGGGATGCAGGCGCTGCCGGCGGCCATCAGCAGGAAGACCCCGGCGAGGCCGGTGTCCTTGATCACGTTGACGCAGAAGTCGACGACCGGCCCGGTCAGGTCCGCGTAGAGGAATGGGTGCGGCATGAGGAGATTGGTGATCCTAGAGCACGCAGCCCCTAAACTGAGCGGGTTGATGCGCCGGTTGAACCACCCCGTCTACCGCAACCGGGTTCTGCAGATCGCGGCCGACGCCGTGCTCGTCGCGCTGGCCTTTTTCCTCGCCTTCCAGCTCCGCTTCCTCGACGACCCGCACGGCTGGCCGCACCGCTACGAGATCCTCTTCGCCCAGTCGGTCGGCTTCGTCGTCGCCGGCAAGCTCGTCGTCTTCGCCGGCTTCGGGCTCTACCAGAAGTGGTGGCGCTACGTCAGCGGCCGCGACTTCATGCTGATCCTCCGCGCCGTCGCCGTCGCCAGCGCCCTGCTGGTCGTGATCTTCGCCGTCGCCAAGCCGTTCGCGCACACGCTGCCGCGCTCGGTCGAGGTCACCGACTTCGTCCTCACCCTGATCCTGATCGCCGGCGCGCGCCTCGGCGTGCGGCTGATCGTCGAGCGGCCGACGCGCGGCGGCCGGCTGCCCAAGCACGAGGTGCTTGTGGTCGGCGCCGGCTCCGGCGGCCAGATGGTGGTCCGCGAGCTGCAGCTCAACCCAAACCTCGGCGCCACCGCGATCGGCTTCGTCGACGACGACCCGCGCAAGCGCGGGATGCGGATGCTGGGCCTGAAGGTGCTGGGCTCGACCCGGCAGATCGAGGCGATCCTCGACGAGACCGAGCCCGACGAAGTCGTGATCGCGATCCCCTCGGCGCCGGGGACGCTGCGCGGCCGCATCGTCGCCGCCTGCCGCGAGCGCGAGGTCCGCGTCCGCACCCTGCCGACCGTCTTCGAGCTGCTGCGCGGCGGCGTCCAGCTCAACCGCCAGCTGCGCGAGGTCCAGGTCGAGGACGTGCTCGGCCGCGAGCCGATCGTCCGCGAGCTCGACCGGGTCGGCGCCTACCTGCGCGACCGCATCGTCCTCGTCACCGGCGCCGGCGGCTCGATCGGCTCCGAGCTCTGCCGCCAGATCGCCCAGGTGAAGCCGCGCCTGCTGGTGATGCTCGACCACGCCGAGGACAACCTCTTCCAGATCGACCGCGAGATGGTCGAGGAGCGCCACTTCGCCGGCTGCGAGGCGGTGCTGGCCGACTGCAAGGAGCCGCACCGGATGCTGGAGGTGATGCAGCGCTTCAAGCCCGACGTCGTCTTCCACGCCGCCGCCTACAAGCACGTGCCGCTGATGGAGGCAAACCCGCTGGAGGCCGTCCGCAACAACGCGATCGCCACCCGGGTAACCGCCGAGACCGCAGCCGCCTCCAAGGTCGAGCGCTTCGTCCTCATCTCCACCGACAAGGCGGTCAACCCGCAGACGGTGATGGGCGCCTCGAAGGCGATGGCCGAGTGGATCGTCCAGGCCGCGGGCGAAAAGCACCCCGAGACGCGCTTCGCCTCGGTTCGCTTCGGCAACGTCCTCGCCTCCTCCGGCAGCGTGGTGCCGATCTTCCGCAGCCAGATCGAGCGCGGCGGGCCGGTCACGGTCACCCACCGGGAGATGACCCGCTACTTCATGACGATCCCGGAGGCGGTGCAGCTGGTGATCCGCGCCGGCGACATCGGCACCGGCAAGGGCGAGGTCTTCGTCCTCGACATGGGCGAGCCGGTGAAGATCGTCGACCTCGCCCACAACCTGATCCGGCTCGCCGGCTACCTCGAGGGGCACACGGTGCTCGTCACCGGCGCCGGCGGCTCGATCGGCTCGGAGCTCTGCCGCCAGATCGCGCGGGTGCGGCCGTCGCGGCTCATTCTCGTCGACAACGCCGAAGGCCCCTTGTTCGAGATCGAGCGGGAGCTCGTGGGCGAGCGCGG
>JBQCDH010000032.1:0-9808 GCA_051961435.1 Solirubrobacterales bacterium | reverse complement strand
CCCTCCCCTCCAACCACCCCCGGATACCCATACGGAGAGAGCCCGTCCCTCTCTCCCGTCTCTTCGATCTCGCGGACGATCAGCGGCGCCAGCAGCACTCCCCCGTCGCCCTCGATCCGCAGCGTGTGAGTAACCCCCTCGGCATCAAGAAAAGCGCGGGAGCGGAAGAACTCGTTCGAGACCGCCGCCTCCCCGCGGTCCTCGATCAGCTCCGCCCTGGCGACGCTCACCGCAGCAGGTCCGCGGCGGCGGCGCGGAACTCGTCCGGGAGCACGCCCCAGACCTCGCAGTCGTCGGGCGGCCCGTCGCGGCGGGCGAGGTGGGCGCGCATCGTCCCCTCGTGCTTCCAGCCGAGGCCGGCGACGGTCTTCTTCGCCACCTCGTTGCGGGCGGGGATGCGCCCGTAGACGCGGTGGGCGCCGTACTCGTCGAAGGCCTTGGCGATCGTCAGCGCCTCGGCACGGCGGCCGACGCCCTTGCCGCGGACGTCGTCGCCGATCAGAGCGCCGAGCTCGGGGGCGGTCTGCCGGAAGAGCCCGTAGAGCGCGGTGAAGCCGACCGGCTCCTCGTGGCCCTCGACGACGATCGCGAACTTGCGGTCCTCGCCGGAGTCGTCCATCGCCCGCCGCGTCCAGGCCTCGGCCTGCTCCAGCGTGAACTCGTCCCGCTGCTCCATCAGCGTCTCCGTCGCCTCCGGGTTGTTGAACCAGCGGTGCACGGCCCGCGCATCCTCGGGCTGGAAGGGACGCAGTCTCACCTCAGGCCGGTCGCTCATAGGAGCGCCTTCCCTTTGTTCTTCTTGCGGTCTCCGTGCGCGGCGGGTGCTCCCGTCATTTTTGCCGCGATGCGGAACAAATGACGGGAGCACTCCGGGGATGAATGCGTGGAAGGCTCTATCCGGCGCGGGGTTGACACAGGGCGTCTCACGCCCGAACCCTATCCCGCTCAATCCGGGGCCAACCCCTGGCCGGTGAGGACGAGCCAGGCGGTCTTGGCGAGGATGCGAAGGTCGAGGGCGGGGCTGCGATGGTCGACGTACCAGACGTCGAGCTCGATCCGCTCCTCCCAGGGGATGCCGGCGCGGCCCTGGACCTGGGCCCAACCGGTGATCCCCGGCAGCACCTCGTGGCGCCGCTTCTGGTGGGGGGTGTAGGCCTCGACCTGGGCCGGGATCGTCGGGCGCGGGCCGACGATCGCCATCTCGCCCCGCAGCACGTTGACCAGGTTCGGGATCTCGTCGAGGGAGGTGCGGCGGAGGAAGCGGCCGGGGCCGGTGACGCGGGGGTCGTCGCGGTAGACGACCCTGCCGACGCCGACCGGGTCGGAGCCCTGGACCATCGTCCGCAGCTTCCACATCTCGAACTCGCGGCCGCCGTGGCCGACACGGCGCTGGCGGTAGACCACCGGGCCCCGGCTGGTCAGCTTGATCGCGATCGCGGCGGCGAGGAGGAGCGGCGAGAGGAGCGCGAGCGCGAGCGCGGCGACGAAGAGGTCGAAGGCGCGCGGCATCAGCGGGTTCCTTCCGCCTTCTCCCAGCGCCCTCCGGCGCCGTGGCGGAGGCGGTCCCAGGCGCCGGCGGCGATCGAGGCCGTGGTCAGGGCGTAGTAGCGGGCGACGCGAAAGGGGGCGATCGGGACGGAGCGCCCGAGCAGGGCGGCGCCGATGAAGCCGAGTTGGAAGAGGAAGGTGAGGACGTAGAACCAGCCGGCGCCGAGCAGGAAGGCGTTGGCGACGAAGGCGAGGAGGTGGAGCAGCGGGCTGAGGTAGCGGAGCAGCCGGTGCGAGGCGATCTCGAAGGCGAACAGCGGCGGGTAGCGGCGCGGCGAGAGCATCCCTTCGCCGACGACGATGTCCCAGAGGCCGACCATCATCCGGCGTTTGCGGGCGAACTCCCCCTCGATCGTCGGCACCATCTTCTCCTCGGCCCGCGCCCCGGGCGCGTACAGCGAGCGCAGGCGGCGCTTGGCGAGGAGGAAGGGAAAGCTGAGGTCGTGGCTGCCGGAGGGCGGGAGCGGGACGTAGGCGTCGCGGCGAACCGCGTAGATCGCGCCGTTGCCGGCGGTGACTCCGGCCAGCGCCGACTCCATCTCCCGCACCGCCATCTCGTAGCGCCAGTAGGCCCCCTCGAGGTTGTTGCCCTCCGGGTCGTGGAAGCGGACCTGGCCGCAGACGTAGCCGACGCCGGGATCGGCGAAGGGAGCGACGAGGCGGCGCAGCGCGTCGCGCGCCCAGACGCTGTTGGCGTCGGAGAAGGCCAGCACCTCGCCGGCCGCCTGCTCGGCGGCGGCGTCGAGGGCGGCGACCTTGCCGCCCGGCGGCAGCTCGAGGACGAGGCCGGCGCCGGCGGCGCGGGCGCGCTCGGCGGTGGCGTCGCCGGAGCCGTCGGAGGCGACGATCACCTGCAGCCGCTCGCGCGGGTAGTCGAGGGCGAGCGCGTTGGCGACTTTGGCCGCGATCACCTCCTCCTCGTCGTAGGCGGGGACGATCAGGGAGACGGTGGGGAGATGCTCTGGGTCGGAACCCGCCCCGCGCGGCTTAAAAGGCCGCCGCTCTTTCTTCACCCGCACCAAGCCCGCCAGCACGAGCGGGTAGCCGAGGTGCGTGTAGACGAGCGAGCCGGCGCTGAGCCAGAAGAGGATCGCGGCGACGGTGGTCATCTCCGCGCCTCCAGCAGCTCGCGGTAGAGGTCGAGCGTGCGGCGGGCGGCCTCGTCCCAGGAGAAGGGACCGGCGGCAGCCCGGGCCGCGGCGGCGGCGAGCTCGGCGCGGGCGGCCTCGTCCGTCGTCAGCTCCTGCAATGCCTCGACCAGCGCCACAGTGTCGCCCGGCGGGACGAGGCGGGCGGCTCCGGCCTCGGCCACCTCGGGGAACCCGCCGACCGCGCTCAGCACGAGCGGCTTGCCGAAAGCGAGGCCGGTGTAGAGGACGCCGGAGTGCTCGGCGTCGAGGTAGGGGAGGACGACGAGGTCGGCGCGGCGGAAGATCGCCGGGATCTCGGCGTCCTCGACGAAGCGGGTGACGAAGCGGACGCGGCCTTCGGCCTCGGCGGCGAGCTCGCGCAGCGGCCCGACGTCCATGCGCGGGTTGCCGACGATCCAGAGCTCGGTGCCGCGCACCCGGCGGAAGGCCTCGAGCAGGTTCTCGAGGCCCTTGTAGGGGCGGAGCAGGCCGAAGGAGAGGATCACCGGCCCTTCCGCACCCTCGAGCTCGGCGGGGAGCGGCTTCTCCTCGGGCAACCTGGTCAGGTAGTCGAAGGCGCCATGGGGGACGACGCGGACCTTCTCGGCGGCGATGCCGACCTCGTCGCGGAGGCGGGCGGCGCCGTGCTCGGAGTGGGCGACGAGGGCGTCCATCGCGCCGAAGACGCGGCGGGCGGAGGCGATCGCCCGGCGGCCCGGCCGCGGCGGCAGGACGTAGTGCGCGGTCATCACCCGCGGCCGCAGCGGCGGCAGCAGCCGCGCGTCGAGCGGCGGGATCGTCAGCCACTGGTAATGGACGACGTCGGCGCCGGCCTCGCGGCGGAGGCGGAGCATGTCGCCGAGGTGCTCGACGGCCTTGAAGGGGAGGCGCGCCCGCGCCTCGAGGCCGCGGGCGGCGCTGCGGCGGTAGAAGCGCTCCTCGACGCGGTAGCCCTCGGCCGGAGGGACCGGGCCGTAGAGGAAGCGGGTGGTCAGCAGCTCGACCTCGGCCCCGGCGCGCGCGAGGGCGGCCGCGAGAGCGCGGTCGTAGGGCGGCGTGAACGCGGAGGGATCGACGAGTTGGACCTTCATATGCGGACGGGCCTGACAGGAATCTGACAGTCCGCGGCGGATTATCGTGATGCCCCTTGGCGCCCACGCTCTCCTACTGCGTCGTGAACACGAACGGCCGCGAATACCTGCTCGCCTGCCTGGCGGCGATCGAGCGCACCCATCCCGCCGGGATCGAGCGCGAGGTCCTCGTCCTCGACAACGCCTCCGAGGACGGCTCGGCGGAGGCGGTGCGCGCGCTCGGCGGCGAGATCCGCCTGATCGCGCTGCAGCGGCGGACCGGCAAGGCCGAGAACGACTCGACTCTGATGCGCGAGGCCCGGGGCCGGTACTGCCTGCTGCTGAACGAGGACTCGGAGCTGCGGCCGGGAGCGGCGGCGGCGTTGGTAGCCGCTCTGGACGCCGAACCGAGGGCGGCCGCGGCGACGGCGCAGTTGCTCGATTCCGCCGGCCGTCCCGTCTCCTGCGCCTGGCGCTTCCCCGGGGTGGGGACGGCCCTGGCGGGGGCGTTCTTCCTCCATCGCCGGCTGACGGTCCAGAGCAAGGGGAGCGAGACCCGCCGGGTCGACTGGGGGCAGTCGAGCGCGCTGCTGGTCCGCCGCGAGGCGGCCGAGGAAGTCGGCTACATGGACCCGGCTTTCTTCGTCTACTACGACGAGTGCGACTTCGCCAAGCGCTTGGCGGAGGCCGGCTGGCACTCCCTCTTCGTCCCCGCCGCACGGGCGGTCCACCACGACCAGCTCTCGACCGACCTCGCCAAGGGCCTCCCCCGCATCGTCGAATTCCACCGCAATCGCGACCTCTACATGCACAAGCACCACAGGCGCGGGGCGGCGTTGGCAGTGCGCCTTCTTACTGCGTGGTCCTACGCGCTCCGCGCCCTAGCCGCAACCGCCCTCCCCAACCAGCCCGCCCGGGTCTACCGGGCCCACGCCCGCCAAGCGCTTTTCCCCGACCGCGGAGAATCGATCCGCGACCGCGCGCGAGCCTGACGAGATCCAGGCGTCGCCAGGCAAGGACGCAGGGAGCGTGGCGTGCTCTGCACGCGAGCGACCGAGGACGCCGCCTGGCGGCGCCTGGGTCCGTCAGAGGCGGGCGTCTTCGTCCATGCGCTCGGCCTCGTAGACCTCGGGGATGTTCCCGTCCACCGCCGCGGGCCGGGCGCGCAGGGAAGCAAGGCCGGCGATGACGACGCCGGGATGGCGGAGCTTGGCGAGCCAGCGGCGCTCGCCTTCGGTGAAGAAGCCGGAGGCGAGGAGGGTCAGCGGGTAGGCGGCGAAGAGGGCGATGCGGATCAGCAGGCCGAGGGCGCCGGAGGTCGGGACCAGCAGTTCGGCGACGCCGACGAGGATGGCGACGGTGAGCACGACGCGCGCCAGGCGCCCCCATTCGTAGGGCACCGCGAAGAGGCGCTGCGTGAACGCGTACATCAGCCCCAGCACGACCAGGTAAGAGACGACGAGTGCGACGCCGGCGCCGACGATCCCCCAGGCCGGCACGAGGACCAGGTTGAGGGCGACGTTGGCGACCAGGGCCCCGAGCGCCGCCGGGAAGTTGAACTCGGTGCGGCCCGTTCTGCCGAGGATCACGACCAGCACCAGGTACAGCGCATAGAGGGTGACGGCGGTGGAGACGAGGCCGATGGCTTCGAAGGAGTCGAAGAACTTCGGAGCGGCCAGCGCGCGCACGATCCAGCGCGAGAACAGCCACATGCCGGCGACGATCCAGGCGCAGCCGGTGGCGAAGAGGGTCACGACCGCGGCATAGGCGCGGCGGGCCTCGTCGTCGTCGCGGATCGAGTAGGCGAGCGGCGGCCAGGCGAGCTGGAAGCCGCGGACGAGGACGTTGACCGCCTGCGCGAACTTCACCGCCAGCGAGTAGAGGCCCGCCTCGGCGAGGCCGAGCGAGCGGACGATGATCAGGCGGTCGGCGAAGTTGAGCAGGTAGAGCGAGGCCTCGGCCGGCATCGTCGGCAGGCCGAAGCGGAAGAGGCGGCGCAGAAGGCCGCGGTCGAAGCGCAGTGACAGGCGCCGCCACTGCAAGACGATCAGGCCGACGAGGAAGGCGGCTCCGGTCGCGTAGGTGCCGATCAGCAGGCCGCGGGCGCCGTCTTCGAAGCCGACGACGAGGACGACGGTGAGGGCGATCGTGGCGAGGACGTTGAGGAGCGTCGTCACGAAGTAGGCGCGCGCCCGCTCCTCGAGCCGGAACAGGGTCAGCATGAACTCGTACATCGTCAGCACCCAGAGGCCGCCGATCGCGATCCGCGCCAGCTCGACCATCTGCCCGGCTTCGGCCGCGGTCTTGGGGTTGAGCAGCGCTTCGGAAATCGGCTCGGCGAACGGCAGCAGCAGGAGCGAGGCGATCGTCGTCAGCCAGAAGAGGCCGGCGAAGGTGCTGCGCACCACCTCCCGCGAGTCCTCCTCGTCGAGGTAGTAGAAGCGCAGGATCGCCTCGATCAGGCCGAGGCGGACGACGATGCTGACGGAGACGACCCCGACGAACAGGACTTCGGCGGCACCGAAGTCGGTGGTGGTGAGGTAGCGCGTGTAGAGCGGAAGCAGCGCGACCGCGATGACTTTGGAGAGGATGCTCGCGGCCGTGTAGGCGGCACCCGTCGTCGCCAGCCGGCGCAGGTATCCGGACATGCGGGGACCCTACGCGGGGTCGCGGACTGCGGGTGCCGCGGCGAGCGAGGTGCCGACGGCGAGCAGCACCCAGGTGATCGGGTCCTCGAAGAAGCCGGCGTAGGCGAGGGTGTGGACCAGGAGGGCTACGAAGGCCGCGAGGATTGCGGCGCGGGCCGCTGGGCCGGCGGGACGGGGCGTCCATAGGCCTCGGCCCAGGGTCCAGAGGGCTACGACTATCAGGGCGATGTAGGCGGCTAAGCCGATTAGGCCCTGCTCTGCCGCAACCGTGACCGGCTCCGTGTGAGAGGCGGTGACGGGGAGGTCTTTGTTCTTGCGGTGCTCGCGGTAGGCGGCCTGGAAGGAGCCCGAGCCGTAGCCCTGGATGGGACGTTCGCCGAAGAGATCGACGCCGCCGGAGACCAGGTTGCCCCGGCCGCTGAGGTCGACGTTGAGGCGGTCGGAGGTGATCTTGCCGGAGCCGCCGACGAGGAGGACGACGAGGACGGCGCCGATCGCGCCCACGACCACAACGCCCAGGGTCCAGCGCCAGCTCCAGCGGATCGCCGCCAGCATCGCCAGCCCTGCCAGCAGCGCCAGGAAGCTCGACTGCGAGAAGGTCGGCACGAGGCCGAGCCACAGCACGAGGATCAGGCCGCTGAGCAACCAGAACGCCTCCCGCGTCCGCGCCCACAGCATCGCCGCCGTCGCCACGACCGTCACCAAAGCCAGGTAGCGACCGTAGACGTTCGGATCCCAGAACACCGAGTTGACCCTGAAGTAGGTGTGGAATTCGTTCGACCGGATCACCTGGTCGTTCCAGAACAGGCTCCGGCTCGCGTACTCGACGCCGCCGATCAACACGAACGCAACCGCCTCGACCCCGAGCACGATCAGCACCCACCGCAGCAACCGAGCATCCCATCGAACGTCCCGCAGCAATGCAAACGCCACCGTGAAGGGCACCAAGAAGAAGCAGACGTTCTCCAGCCCCTTCGAGAAGTCAGCCGAATACCACGTCTGAATCGCGTAGAGAAGAACCACTGCTGCCAGGACGAGAGGCAGCCGGCGGGCGGGTCCTGTCGCCGATTTGGTGCCACCACCCCTATCGGGGTGGTCCCCCAAATCCGCGCCACCCGCCCGAGGGGGCGCCCAGTCGCGCAGGAAGGCGGCTACTACGCCGCCGGCTATCACGAGATAGAGGGGGACAAGCAGGTTCGCGGTTTCGCCGCCAGCGTGGAGTGGCACCCGGAACGGCAACGTGAAGACGACTGCCAGCGGCAGCAGGATCTGCTGGCGACGGAAAAGGTAGGCGAGCGCGCCCACCGCGATGGCTGCGATCGCCAGCAGCACGACGAGCCGGCCGGCGTGATGGCGCAGGTCGACGATCTGTGGGTTGTGCCACTGGTCGCCCACGATCAGGACCGGGAAGAGGACGAGCGCGATCAGCATCGCCACCGAGCGGCGGCGGCCCGGCGGCAGCAGGATCGCGGCGGCGCTGGCGGCGGCGGCGACGAGGACGCCGGCGCCGGCGAGGAAGTTGCTCACGGCTTCGGCTCCGCGTTCGAGCCGCCCGTCCCACCGGACGTGGCGCAGCGGGACTTCGCGTGCCCGGGCGGGTGGAGGCGGATCACGCCGGGCGTGACCAGCGTCCGCCCGTCGAATTTGACCCGCAGCTTGTAGCGGCCCGGGGGAGCGATGCCGTCGCCTCGCTGGCGCCCGTCCCAGTAGTACGTGTGGAAGTGGTAGCGCTTGAGGAACGTGTCCCGGGCGAGGGTGAGGGCGACGCGGCCGCCGGGCTTGATCACCTGCACCGTGCCCTGGCCGGAGACCGTGGTGCGAAAGCGGATCCGGATCAGGTCGTAGCGGCAGTCGCCGTTGGGGGTGAAGCTGTGGACGACCGGTGCGCCCTTGTGCCGCGGAGCGCCGACGAAGGTGACGCGGTCGAGCACGAGCGGGTCCCGCTTGACCCTCTGGGCGTAGGCGAAGGCGGCTACCGTGGCGAGGACGAGGAGCGCGAAGACCAGGGCGGCAGGCCGTGGGGAGAGAAGTCCCCCGCCCTCATTCCGCCGCTTCGGCATTGTCCTCGCCGACGATCACGGCGACGGGGGCTCCGGCCGAGGCGGATTCGATTTCCCCCGTCATCAGTTCCAGCTTGGAGATCCGCAGCTGCTTGGCCACCTTGCGCGCTTCCGGCTTGTGGCCGCGCTTGAACATGACGACGCTGGTGGCGAAGCTGGAGCTGCTGTTGGTGACGGCGCCGCGCTGGAAGCCCTTGCTTTCGACCTTGTCGGCGAAGGTCGCGGCGAGGCCGGGGACGGCGGTGCCGTTGAGCACGGTGACCTTGATTTCGCTCGGCTTGACCTTCGCCGCGGCCTGCTTCCCGTTCCCCCCGCCGGAGCTGCTGCCGGAGCCGCCGAGAAGGAGGAAGACCGCCGCGCCGACGACCACCAGGAGGACGACGAAGAGCGCCACCAGCGAGATCGGCCGCGCCGCCCACTCGCCGACGCCGGAGAGGCGACCCCGCAGCCGTTCGCTCCGGCTCTGTTCCGGCAGGCCCGCCTCGCGCCGCCGCCGCCGCTCCTCGCGGCCGCTGACCGCCTGGTGCTCCGCGGTCCTCGCTTCCTCCAGCGCCCGCAGCTCTTCGGCGCGCTGGGCGGCGATCGTCGAGGTCTGCTCCTTGCGCTCGGCGTCGCGCTCGGGCGCCGAGCCCGCCCAGTCGCGCAGGCGGCGGATGTCGCGCCCGTGGGTGAAGGAGAGCAGAGCCAGGACGGCGAGGCCGAGGAACGCAGCCAGGCCGGCGAAGGCGCCGATTTGTTCGATCGCATGGACCAAAGTGGCTGCGAGAGGCTATTCGTTGGGGACGACCGTCGCAGCGTCGCCCCCCGGCGCGGCGATCATCTCCACCACTCGCTCGGCCAAATTAGCCTCGTCGCCGGCCAGAACCAGGTGTTCGAGTGAGTTCAGGGTCGACTCCACCCACTCCGGGTCGCGGCCGGTCCGCCGCACCGCCCGGTTGATCCGCCGCGCCGCCGTCGGCTGCACCTCCTCGTCGTCGGAGAAGAGGACCTCGTGCAGCTTCTCCCCCGCGCGCGGCTGCGTGAACTCGATCGCGATGTCCTTTTCGGGCTCGTAGCCGGCGAGCCGGATCATGTTGTGGGCGAGGTCGACGATCTTCACCGGTTCCCCCATGTCGAGGACGAACACCTCGCCTTTGCCCGCCCCGATGTCGCCCGCGCGGATGACCAGCTGCACCGCCTCCGGGATCGTCATGAAGTACCGCGTCATCTCCGGGTGGGTGACCGTGACCGGGCCGCCGCGCTCGATCTGCCCGCGGAAGATCGGCACCACGCTGCCGGAGGAGGCGAGCACGTTGCCGAAGCGGACGCTGACGAAGCGTGTGTGCGGGTGGCGCTGCCCCGCGGCCTCGACG
>JBQCDH010000031.1:0-11371 GCA_051961435.1 Solirubrobacterales bacterium | reverse complement strand
CCGCTCCGCTCCAGCGTCCCTGCTCCGCTTCAGCGCCCCTTCCATTCGGGCTCGCGCTTCTCGAAGAAGGCGGCGACGCCCTCCCGTATGTCCTCCGTGGAGAAGGTGAGCGAGAGCTGCGAGCGCAGGTACTCGAGCGCGTCGTCGAGCGCCATGTCCTGCTGGCGGTACATCGCGTCGTGGCCGAGCCGCATCAGCACCGGGCTCTTGGAAGCGAGCTTGCCCGCCCACTCGGCGACCGCGTCGTCGAACTCGTCCGCCGGGACGACCTTGTTGGCGAGGCCGAACTCGACCGCCTGCTCGGCAGTCAGCCGCTCGCCCAGCAGCATCATCTCGTTGACCTTCTTGCGCGGGACGTTGCGGTAGATGATCGACATGATCATGTAGGGGAAGGCGCCGACGTTGATCTCCGGCGTGCCGAAGGTGGCGCCCTCCTTGGCGATCACCAGGTCGCAGGAGAGGGCGAGGCCCATCCCGCCCGCCAGCACGTGGCCGTTGACGGCGCAGAGCGAGGGCTTGCCGAACCGCGGCATCAGCCGGAAGAACTCGAGGAAGAGGTCGGAGGCGAAGTGTTTGGCGACGAGCGGCACCTCGGCGGCGAAGCCGCCGAGGTCGGCGCCGGCGCAGAAGGCCTTGGCGCCCGCCCCGGTGAGGACGACCGCCCGCACCTCCTCGGAGGCCTTGGCCATCTTCATCGCCTCGACCAGCTCGACCAGCATCTGGCCGGAGAGCATGTTGCGCTTCTCCGGGTCGTTCAGCGTCACCGTGGCGACGCCGCCGGCCACCTCGTAGGCGACCTTCTCGAAATCTCCCTGGGCCATCAGCAGGACCATAGCATCGCTGAAAGTAGGAAGTGCTACTGTCCACTTCACCTAACGGGAACGATCAGGAGGAGAGAGACAGTGGCGACCGCGACCAGCGACGGCTCCAGCGTCATCAAGCCCGACTTCGAGTCCGGGCGCAAGCACTTCATCTTCAGCCAGGAGCACGAAGACCTGCGCGAGTCGATGCGCTCCTGGGTCGAAAAGGAGCTCTGGCCGCACCGCAACGAGTGGGAGGAGACCTACTGGCCGACCGAGGCGATGAAGCGGGCCGGCGACCTCGGCTTCCTCGGCCTCTGCTTCCCGGAGGAGTACGGCGGCCAGGGCGGCGACTACTTCTACTCGCTGGTCCGGGCCGAGTGCATGAGCTACTCGGGCTCCGGCGGCACCAACATGGGCTTCGCGGTGCAGACCGACATGGCCCTCCCCCCCATCCACCTGCTCGGGACCGACGAGCAGAAGCGCCGCTACCTCGAACCGGGGCTGAAGGGCGAGAAGGTCGCCTGCCTCGGGATCACCGAGCCGGGCGCCGGCTCCGACGTCGCCGGGATCCGCACCAGCGCGATCCGCGACGGCGACGAATACGTGATCAACGGCTCCAAGACCTTCATCACCAACGGCACGCGCGCCGACTTCATCGTCCTCGTGGCGAAGACCGACCCGGGCGAGCGCCACGCCGGCATCACCCTCTTCGTCGTCGACCTGCGCGACTCCAGCGGCGAGAAGGTCCCCGGCTTCACCGTCTCCAAGGAGCTGGAGAAGATGGGGATGCACGCCTCCGATACCGGCGAACTCGCCTTCGAAGACGTCCGCGTGCCGGCCGACGCCGTGCTGGGCGAGGTCGGCAAGGGCTTCTACCACATCGCCTGGGAGCTCCAGGGCGAGCGCCTGGTCGCCGCCGCCGGCTGCCACGCGGGGGCCGAGCGGATGATCGAGAAGACCCTCGAGTACGCGAAGGAGCGCGAAGCCTTCGGGCGGCCGATCGGCAAGTTCCAGGCGATCCGCCACAAGTTCGCCGAGATGGCGACGAAGGTCGAGGCCGCCAAGCAGTTCACCTATGCGACCGCCTGGCGCTTCGGCAACGGCGAGTACCCGGTGCGCGAGATCACGATGGCCAAGCTCTTCGCCTCCCGCATCGCCTGCGAGGTCGCCGACGAGTGCGTCCAGATCCTCGGCGGCTACGGCTACATGAAGGAGTACGAGATCGAGCGCGCCTACCGCGACGTCCGCCTCAACCGCATCGGCGCCGGCACCGACGAGGTGATGCTCGACGTGATCGGGCGGAGCTACGGGCTGTAGGCGAATCGGTGTTCCTTTTCGCTGATATGCAATGAAAAGGAACACCGCGATGCAAGGCACCCGATGACCGGCACGGAGCGCGTCCGCGCCTACTACGAAGACCTGAACACGGGCGACGCCGAGGCGGTCTCGGCGCACTTCACCGACGACGCCGTCCACTACTACACGCGCCTCGGCCCGCACGAGGGGGCGGAGACGATCGGCGGCCACGCCGCGCTCGGCGTTTCGGCGATCGACGCGCAGTGGTACCTCGAGAACGCGATCGAGCAGGGCGACCAGGTCGCGATCGAGTGGACGATGACCTGGCGCGACCCGAAGAGCGGCGAGCGGCGGCTCGACCGCGGCACCGAGTGGTTCCTCATCCGCGACGGCAAGATCGCCGAGGTCCGCGCCTACCACCACGGCGGCAAGAAGAACCCGCAGGGCGACCTGCTCGGCTTCGACCACGAGGGCCGCGGCTACCGGATGCTGCAGGACTGGCAGGCACCGGCGCGAGCCGTCGAGGACGGCGTCACCGACGAGGACGCGGGATGACCGTCGTCAAGGACAGCGGCGCCCGCGCCGTCCTGCCGCCCTTCGGCGAGGAGCACGAGGAGCTGCGGCAGACCGTCGCTCGCTTCGTCGCCAGCGAGATCGCCCCGCACGTCGACGAGTGGGAGAAGGCGCGCGAATTCCCCCGCGAGCTGTTCGGCCGCTGCGCCGAGCTCGGCTTCCTCGGCCTCAAGTTCCCCGAGGAGCTGGGCGGCCAAGGGGGCACTCACCTGCACGACGCGGTCTGGGTCGAGGAGCTGGCGCGCTCCGGCGGCTCCGGCGGCGTCGCCGCCGGACTCAACGCCCACGCCTCGATCGCGATGCCGCCGATCTTCAACTTCGGCACCGCCGAGCAGAAGCGGCGCTGGCTGGTGCCGGGGATCGCCGGCGAGAAGATCGGCGCCCTCGGGATCACCGAGCCCGGCGCCGGCTCCGACGTCGCTTCCCTCTCCACCATCGCCCGCCGCGAGGGCCACAGCTACATCGTCAACGGGGCCAAGACCTTCATCACCAACGGCGTCCGCGCCGACTTTCTCGTCTGCGCCTGCAAGACGAGCGAGGAGGGCGGCCACGGCGGCATCTCCTTCCTCGTCCTCGAGCGCGAGATGCCCGGCTACGAGGTCAGCCGCAAGCTGGAGAAGATGGGCTGGCACTCGTCGGATACCGGCGAAATCTCCTTCGCCGACGTCGAGGTGCCGGCCGAGAACCTGCTCGGAGAGGAGAACGGCGGCTTCAAGCTGATCATGGCCAACTTCGCCTGGGAGCGGCTGCTGATGGCGATCGGCGCCGTCGGGGCGATGCAGCGGCTCATAGAGACCACCGTCGCCTACGCCCTCGACCGCGAAGCCTTCGGCCGGCCGATCGGCAAGTTCCAGGCGATCCGCCACCACGTCGCCGAGATGGCGACCCGCGCCGAAGCCGCCCGCGCCCTCACCTACAACGCCCTCCGCCTCTTCCACGAAGGCCAGGACTGCATCCAGGAGGTCTCGATGGCGAAGCTGATGACCCAGCGCGCCGTCCTCGACATCGCCGACCAGTCCCTCCAGATCCACGGCGGTTACGGCTACATGCGCGAGTACGGCATCGAGCGCGCCGTCCGCGACGCCCGCCTGGGCCCCATCGGCGGCGGCACCGACGAGATCATGAAAGAGATCATCGGCAAGACGATGGGGTTGTGAAAAGCCGAGCAGGAATCAACTGCGCTACTCGACCCGGGGGAAGAGGGCTCCTCGGCGAACTCAACCTGAAGCACCCCCGTCTCATCGCTGTTCTCCAAACATGCTTCACGGCGAGCATCGCCGCTAACCCTCGCGAAACCATCACTCGGTGGTTGGCGGACCTCGCCTCCTTGATCTTGGCCCAAATTCTTCTGACACCGGCACCAAACGCTTGGCCGCGCCGCAGCCAACCACCCCACCGACAGCTTCAGTGCTTAGCCATTCGAGAACTGGAATCCGGACGGCAGCTCCTCGCCCTTGAACGCCGTCACGGACCCTGATCTCGCCGATATCGGGATCGTCAGCAGCCCATCCATCGCCAAGTTCGGCAGCTATTGCGCGAGCCGCCACCTGCGATTCCTTTTCGGATTTCTCCACCCACTCGTGCCGCCATGAGACTCCCGTTCGAGTCCTCAAAGCTTCAGCAATCCCTCCCGCTTGTCGAGACCGCGTACCGCTTCCCGGTAGGCCAGTTTCTCGAAATCTCCTGCCATTGCACCCGCAACATATTGTCTGCGGCGGCGGATTGCTTTGTGGTCAGCGCCTGAACCAGCGCTGCTCGACCCAGGCGACGATCACCGGCCAGAAGCGCAGGAGGAGGACCGCCGCGACGATGGCGACGATCACGAGCCAGCCGCCGCCGCGGAAGAGGTGGTGGAAGAGGAGGCGCTGGCCGAGAGCGAGAGGCACACAGGCGAGGTTAGGGAGTCAGCGGTCCCGGTTGGCGTCGGAGCGGCGGAGCCTGAGCGAGGCGCCGAGAAGCAGGAAGAGGAGAAGGACCTTCAGGGGATTCAGGTCTTGCAACAGCCATGCCATCGCCAGGAGCAGAAGGTCCTTTTGGTCGATCGGGCTCTCGGACACAAGGTCAAATGTAACAAGTTGGGAAAGTGATTGCGAAATCATTTTCAATTCTGCTTTCGCAATCGTCTAGACTCAGTGCGGAATGAGCGAGAAAAGCACTTCCCGCGCGGGAGAGAGCGCCCGTGTCCGCTTGGTCCATGCCCTCCTGCAAAGCGCTTTCGATCAGGAGCCGCGAGAGCTGACCCTGGCCCAGGCGGCACAGCGAGCCGGCCTATCGCGCCCCTCTGTAGTCACCGTCCGCGACCGGTTGCGACCGGTGCTCGCGGCAGCGGGCCGCACCTCTTCCTCGCAGACGATCGCGCTCGACCCGAGTCAAGGGGTCGCGATCGGGGTGGAAATCCGCCAGGACGAACTGACGGTTCTGCTGACGGACCTCCTCGGCGATCCCTTGAGCGAGCCGAGGCAGGAAGCGAAGACGCTGGAGGAGGATCCCCGGGAGACCCTCGATCGAGCGGTGACCCTGGTCGAAGACTGCCTCGGCGAGGCCGGCCGTAGCGAGGAGGAGGTGGTGGGTCTCGGCCTGAGCCTCGCCCATCCTGTCGATCCCCGCCACAGCGGCATGGTGCGGGCACTGAACATGACCGAGGACCACGCCTGGCACCTTTGGGAGGGGATGGGCGACGTGCGGCAGCAGCTGCGCCAGCGCCTGCGCTGGTCGGGGTCGGGATCGCCCGGCCTAGAGCGGTTCATCGCCGACAACGACGCCAACTTCAGCGCCTTCGGCGAAAGCCGCTGGGGCTCCTTGCGCGGCATGGAGCACGCCCTCTATCTTCACTGGGCCGACGGAATCGGCTCCGGGCTGATCGTCCGCGGCGAGGTCGACCCCGGCGTCGGGGGCGTCGCCGGAGCGATCGGCCACATGTCGGTCAGCGACGACCCCGATGCCGAGCGCTGCCCGCGGTGCGGCCTCCTCGGCTGCCTGGAGACGGTGGCGTCGGGAGGCGCGATCCTCGCCTCACTGGAGCGCGAGTACAGCCTCGATGCCATCGGCAAGTTCGTGGCAGAGGCCAGGGACAGCGGCTCGGCGGCCTTCGCCGCCCTCGACGAGGGCGCGTTTCAGCTCGGTCGGGTGCTGGGGACCTGCCTCCACGTCCTCAACCCGGAGGGGATCGTGA
Organism: Solirubrobacterales bacterium; assembly: GCA_051961435.1. GTDB lineage: Bacteria > Actinomycetota > Thermoleophilia > Solirubrobacterales > 70-9 > VAYN01. The sequence goes on along the minus strand of JBQCDH010000031.1, from coordinate 5,527 downwards.
TCGGAGGCGCCTTCGGATATGCCGTCTTCGACCTCGTCCGCAACGCTGGGCTCGAGCGGGGGCTGCGGCACCAGGCCGTCCCCTCCGCCCTGGAGGACGTAAACGTCGGCGGCATCCATCAATCGCGCTTTCCCAACCACACCGCGGTCCGGGGTGCGGTCACCCGCGTTCTCTGGGAGTTCCTGCCGACCTTCCTCGGAGAGAGGACGGAGAAGCTCGGCTCCTGAGGCTCAGTGGCCCGGGCCGGCGTTGCAGTCGTGGGATTTGCCGATGCCGGGGCCGCCGTTGCAGTAGTCGTAGCCGGGGCCGCCGTAGAGCTGGTCGGGCTGGGCGCCGCCGTAGAGGCGGTCGTTGCCGCCTTCGCCGTGGCAGCCGTCCTCGCCGGGGCCCATGATGCAGATGTCGTTGCCGGGGCCGCCCCAGCAGCCGTCGCTGCCGGTGCTGGTGCGGCAGTAGTCGTTGCCGGCGCCGCCGACGCAGTCGCTGTTGCGGGGCCCGGAGATGCAGACGTCGTTGTTGGGACCGCCGACGCAGCGATTGCGGCGGGAGCCTTCGCCGTAGCAGACGTCCCGCTCGCCGTTGCCGATGAACTTGTCGGAGCCCGCCCCCAGGTGGACCGTCAGCGGCAGCGGCAGCCGCTTGTCGACCCGGACGAAGTCGCCGGAGGGACCCATGTCCACTTCGATCGCCGAGTGGCCCGCAACCCGGCAGACGGCGACGCGGTGGCCGCGGGTGAAGCGGCAGCCGGGCGGGTGGCGGTGGGCCATGTTGCCTTTGACCACGAGCTTGTGCCCCCGCATGCTCAGGTTCAGCGTCGAGCCCGAGCGGGCGCCGTAGATGACGATCAGGCCGGCGGTGTTGGCAACGGCCGGCAGCGCCAACAGGGCGACGGCCGCAAGCACCCCGGCCCAAAGCTTGCGGCGGAGAGGGAATCGCATCGGGATCATCTTAATCGTGTGCATCGGCTAACAAAACGCAGACTTAAGAGAAACATTCGTTCCCCGTCGTTTCCTGCACAATTCATCGGCAAATTGCTCTATTTGCTTAGACACGGAGACGCCGAGGAGGGCAATGGCGACGACGCGGCGCGCCGGCTTACGCCGAAGGGAGAGCGCCAGGCGCTGACCGCCGGCGCCGCCCTCGTCGCGACGGGAGCCGAGATCGACGCCTGCCTGACCAGCCCCAAGGTGCGTGCCGCCGACACCGCCCGCCTCGCCTGCGAGGCGCTGTCGCTCGAGCCCGAGACCGCGAACGAGCTCCGCGGCGGCCGCTTCGACTCGCTCTCGCTTGCCGCCGGGCGGGGGAACGTCCTCCTCGTCGGCCACGAGCCCGACTTCTCCGCCGAGGTCGCTCGCCTCACCGGCGCGCGGGTGAAGCTGCGCAAGGGCGGCCTCGCGATCGTCGACGGGTCGACCCTGACGGCGCTCTTGCGCCCGCGCGACCTGGCCGCGCTGGCGAAGAGCCGCGACTAGCTAGGAAACTAGGTGGAGGGGACGGCCACCAGCTCGGCGGCCACCTCGCCCGCCCACGCCCGGATCTCGGCCCAGTCGCGGCGGTCGCGGTGCTCCTTCGGCGTCCCCTCCACCATCGCCCTCTCCATGAAGCCCTTTGGCTCGGCCGGCAGACAGCCGCCGAAGACGACGTGCCCCCTTCCTCCCAATTCCTCGACCTTGACGGCCAGCTTCGGCGGCTCCACCCACTCCGGGTTGTCGTTGGCGGGATCGCCCACGGGTCCCGAGCTGAACGCCCAGAAGGGAAGCTGCCGCAGCGCCTTGCGGTGCCGCTTGAGGAAATGCCGCGCATCGCCCCGCCAGCGCTTCATGTAGACGGCGCTGCCGAGGACGACGGCGTCGAATGGCTCGAGGCTCTTCACCTCCTCGGCCGGCTCCAGGTCGACGTCGAGGCCGGTCCGGCGCAGCGTCGCCGCCACGGTCTCGGCGATCTCCGCGGTGGAGCCGCGCTTGGAGGAGTAAGCGACCAAAACGGTCATCGCCACCGATTTTGCCGATTGCTGGACAGGGTGTCATCCGGACATTGCCCACAGAAGTCTGCGGCAGTGCCCGGTGACTCTGGCGGCGCGCTACGTTGAGGTCCTTCCCGTCGACGCGAGGAGGCACCGATGCTCTCATGGCTGGCCGGCAAGCTGATCGCCCACAACATGCGGAAGCTGAGCGAAGGGGACCCCGCTCCCACGGTGCGGATGTACGCCGAGGACGTCCGCTTCAGGTTCCCCGGCGACAACTCCTGGGCCGGGGAGATCGAGGGCAAGGAGGACCTGGGACGGTGGCTGCGGCGCTTCGCCGACGTCGGCGTCCAGATCAGGCCGGACGAGGTCGTGCTGCAGGGGTGGCCCTGGCGCCAGACCGTCTGCGTCCGCGGCGTCACCACCTTCGATACCCCTGACGGCCAGCGGGTCTACGAGAACCGCTACGTGATCTGGGGGCACCTGGCCTGGGGGAAGATGCGCGCCTACGAGGTCTACGAGGACAGCGAAAAGGCGAAAGCGCTGGACGGCTACCTCGAAAGCGTCGGCAAGCTCGAGCCGCGGCGCTCAGACCAGCAGCTCGATCGCTCCGCGTAGGAGGAGCAGGGCGCCGAGCGCGATCGCGACGTCGCCGGCCACCCGGACGCCGCTGCGCGCGATCCAGGCGCGGAACCGGTTCACCGCGTCCTGCGTCCGCTCCGGCGCGACCGCAAAGCCGATCAGGGGCAGCTCCAGCAGCATCAGCTGGATCAGGCAGAAGGCGATCACCAGCGCCGCCGCCTCCGCCGCTGCGACGTCGAGGTGCGCGATCCGGTCGAGGCCGACCAGGTACGAGGCGCCCGGGAAGCTCAGCAAGGCGCCGACGGCGAAGGTGACCCGCGTCGAGCCCCGCCCCAGCATCCGCAGCGGCCACGGTTCCTTCTTCTCCTCGTCGCCCCGGCGCTGCCGCCGCCGCTCCCTCAGTTCGTGGGCCCGGCCCGTCCGCAGCGCCACGCCCACCGTCAGCACGATCGCCCCGAAAACCAGGTCCTCACCAGGCGTCAGCGAGTTGCGGGCGGTCTCGGTGGCGCCGCTGTCGTGCAGGGAGAAGACGACCAGCATCCCCACCGAGATGCTGGTCAGGTAGGCCCCGAGCAGGTAGCCGAGCATCAGCTTCTTCGTCCCCGGCAGCAGCATCATCACCGTCACCGCCGTCAGCAGCGTCGGGTTCAGCATCGCCAGGAGCGCGAGGGCGAAGACTTCGGCCACGGGGGGATTCTCCCTGGGATACTCGGACGCGATGAAGCAGCGGGTCAGCCTGATCACCCTCGGCGTCGCCGACCTCGGGCGGGCGCGCCGCTTCTACGAGGCGCTCGGCTGGAGCACCGGCGCCGAGCCGGGGGACGACGTTGTCTTCTTCCAGGCCGGCGAGATGATCCTGGCGCTCTGGGACCGGGCGAAGCTGGCCGAGGACAGCTGCGTCGAGGACGGCGGCGGCTGGGGCGGCACGACGCTGGCGCTCAACCTCGGCTCCCCGGCGGAGGTCGACGCCGCGATCGAGGAGGCGCGCGCGGCCGGGGCGGGGATCGGCCGCGAGCCGGCCGAGACCTTCTGGGGCGGCTACAGCGGCGTCTTCGTCGATCCCGACGGCCACCCGTGGGAGATCGCCCACAACCCGCACTGGACCTTGACCGAGGACGGCGGTGTCCGGCTCACCTGACCGACTGGCCGGTCAACCAGTACCGCTGCGATCCCGGTAGCCTCCGCGCGCGACTTTTCACGACTCAAAGGAGAAGCGGACTGATGGGACTTCTGGATGGGAAAGCGGCGATCGTCACCGGGTCGGCCCGGGGGATCGGCCGCGCGACCGCGGAGCTGTTCGTCAGCGAGGGCGCGAAGGTGCTGATCAACGACCTCGACGCCGACGTCGCCGAGCAGGCGGCGGGTGAGATCGACGGCGAGACCGCCGTCCACGCCGGCGACCTGACCAAGGAGGGCGCCGCCGACGAGCTGGTCAAGGCCGCCAACGACGCCTTCGGCGCCGTCGACATCGTCGTCAACAACGCCGGCTACACCTGGGACGGGGTCGCCCACAAGATGACCGACGAGCAGTTCCAGGCGATGCTGGACATCCACACGATCGTCCCCTTCCGCGTCGCCCGGGCGCTCGCCCCGACCTGGCGCGAGTCGGCGAAGGCCGAGCGCAACGAAGGCAAGGAGGTCTTCCGCAAGATCGTCAACGTCTCCTCGACCTCTGGGATGATGGGCAACGCCGGCCAGGTCAACTACTCGGCCGCGAAGATGGGCGTCGTCGGCCTGACGAAAACGCTGGCCAAGGAGTGGGGCCAGTTCAAGATCAACGTCAACGCGGTCGCCTTCGGCTTCGTCGAAACCCGCCTCACCGCCGCCAAAGAGGCCGGCGAAGAGATGACCGCCCCGAGCGGCGAGAAGATCGAGCTCGGCATCCCCGAGCAGATGCGGGCGATGGCCTCGGCGATCATCCCGCTCGGCCGCCCGGCCACCCCGCAGGAGGCCTCCGGCCCGGTCCTGTTCCTCTCCTCGCCGCTGGCGAACTACATGCACGGCCAAGTTCTCAATGTCACGGGCGGGATGTTCGGGGGGATGTACACCTGAGCTGAGGACGCTGCAAACCGTCGCATCTCGGGGTCTTCGGTCGGCCGGCAAGGGTCACGCACTAAATGTGCGCTCCCCTCGCCGGCCTTCCTGCATCCCCCGATCTGCTCGGTTTTCGCGCCCTCAGGAGCGCCCATGAACTACCTGGACATCGCCGACCGCATCTGGCCCGTCACCCGGCGCGTCATGGGCGCCCACACGTTCCTCTATCGGAGGACCGGTGGGCGCCTCGGCCACACCCTTCCCAAGCTGCCGAACCGCTTCCTGCTGCTCGACCACGTCGGCGCCAAGAGCGGCACTCACCGCACCTCGCCGCTGCAGTACGTCGAGGACGGCGAGAACGTGGCGGTGATCGCCTCCAAGGGCGGATACTCGAAGCACCCCGCTTGGCTCCACAATCTCAAGGCGCACCCGGACACCACCGCCCAGATCGGTTCCGAGCGGCATCCGGTCCACGCCCGCGTGGTCACCGACCCCGAGGAGCGCGGGCGCCTCTGGGCGAAGGCAGTGCGCATGTACCGCCCCTACGAGGAATACAAAGCCCGCGCCGGCCGCGAGATCCCGATCGTCGTGCTCGAACCGCGCTAGCGCGAGGGACGAGCCTCACCCGGTACAGGGACCGGCCCTCCTCCTCCGGAATCGACCTCCCCTCCGCTTTGCTGCGGGGAGAACCTGCTGCGCGGCCTTCGGCCGCGCAAGAGACAGATTGCATGTCGCCGAACATTCCTCCGGAGGAGTGCCGGTCCCCTCCACCACAGAGCTCCGGCTGCCGTCAGCCGACGAAAGGCTGCTCCGAGTTCCGTGGTTCCTTATGCACCTATGTCGTGCAAAAGGAACCACGCAACGTGTCGAGAGAGGGGTCCGGTCGTCCCCTGGGCGAATGTCCGCGAAGGGCGCGACATGCAAATTCGCCCGAGGAGTGACCGACTC
>JBQCDH010000030.1:0-113661 GCA_051961435.1 Solirubrobacterales bacterium | reverse complement strand
GGTCCGCTGGTCGTAGCGAATGAGCGCGGGGGCGCGCAGCCTCCGCGCGGCGGGGACGCGGGGGCCCCCCGGCTCGTCCCACCACTGCTCGAACAAGCCGGGGATCGCCGTGGAGACGTAGAGGTTTCGCAGCGCCTCCGAGACGGCATCGCCATCGACCGGGCGATTGCCGTCCCAGCGCAGGAACGCTGCGTCGGGGTGTTCGCAGGTGTCGAAGAAATCGGCGATGCTCAGCAGCACTTCGGACTGAGTGAGGCCGGCGAGGACGTTGAGCGCACGGAAGATCTCGGTGAAGAAAGAGGCCTCGGGGAGGACGCGGGCGCGGAACATGAACTGCTGCATCCTCTGGTTGTCTCGCACCGACATCGTGTTGTGGGCGATCGGGAATTCGAAGTCGTTTTCGTCTCCCCGCGTCGCGACGAACCCGAACTCCTCGCGCCGGTTCCAGTAGTCCGTGTTGGGCATCAGCATCAGCGGATACACCGAGATCTGCGAGACGCGGCTCGCCAGTTCGTCGTAACCCGCGAGGAATGATTCCGGGGTCTCTCCGGGCAGTCCCCAGATCAGCTCGGCGTTGCACTTGACGCCTTTTTCGTCCAACCACGAGGCGAGCTCCTCCCAGCGGTTGATCGGCATGTTGCGCCTGCCGGCGTGCTGAAGTACCTCTTCGTCGAGGCTCTGCAGCGAGAAGGTGAAGGTGGTGCGCAACCCGCCCTCGTAGAGGCGCTCGACCACCTCGTAGAAGACTTCCGACTTGTTCTTCGCCCAGGAGGACTCGATGGCTTTCGGGTAGCCATAGCGGCGTTTGACGTCGATCAAATCGGTGACGAAATCCACGTCGTTCGGGAGCATCCCGAAGTTCGCGTCGCAGAGCGCCAGCGTCTCGACCTTCATCGAGCCGATCATTTCCGCCTCTTCGCGAAGCCGCTCGCGCGAGAAGCGCCGCACCTTCTGCCCGACCGCTCCGCCCCAGTAGCAGAACGCGCAGTGGTAGGGACAGCCGCGGTTGGTCTCCATCAGCGCCGCCTCGTATCGGAAGCTGCCGTCGGCGGCGGCAAGGGGGATGGCGCCCGTCAGGAACGGGGAGGGGATTTCCTCGATGTCCTGGATCCGCTCCCGCGACGCGGTTTCCACCACCTCCCCGTTCTCGCGCCTGAAGGTGATGCCGTCGATCGCGTCGAGCTCGCGAGGCGACTCCCCCGCCAGCCGGGCGGCGAGCAGGTCCGCGAAGACGAACTCCCCCTCTCCGTCGACCACGACGTCGACGGGCGGATAGAGGCGGAAGGCCCTGCTTCCCTGGTGCGCCACGTGGTTGCCGCCCCAGATCACCCATCCGTCCGGCCGCATCTGCCGATAGGTCTCGGCAACCGCCCCGAAGGAGTGGTAATTCCACGCCACCACCGAGAACGCCAGCACGTCCGGCGGGTCCTCGACGAGGAGTTCGTTCGCCATTTCCAGCGCGGTGCGGGAGCCGTCGAAGCTGTAGATCTCGATGTCCACCGAGTCGGACAGGCGGGGGTCGGCCATGGCCGTCGCCTTCAGGTACCCGGAGGCCAGCGGAAGCGACTCCAGATCCATGCGCCAGTAGCCCTGCTGTACCAGTGCAACCCGCAGCCGCGGCGAAATCGAACTGCTCATCTCATCTCCCTCTTCCTCGTCCAGCGCGAACCGGCGCTCCCGTCACGGATGGTGCCAGCCGTCTCACTTTTAATCAAGACTTTTGCCAAAATTGAAGTCCCTCTGATCGTGGCCGAGCGAAATTCGTATCCCCTCTTCTCGCGACTTCACCCGCTGTTCACGAGGATGCGCGAGGGCCGCGGCGACGAGAGAAACCGCGCCGAGCTCGTCGCGGGGCTGAGCGGGAAAGTCATCGAAGTAGGCGTCGGCATCGGCGCGAACTTCAAGTACTACCCGCGGACCGTCGAAGAAGTGGTGGCGATCGAGCCGGAACCGTGGCTTCGCGAGCGCGCCGAGCGGGCGGCCGCCGAGGCGCCGGTCCCGGTCAGGGTGATCGACGGCGACGCCGCCCGGCTGCCCGGCAAACCCGGGTCCTTCGACGCGGGCGTGGTTTCCCTGCTGCTCTGCACCGTGCCCGACCCCCGGCGGGCCATCGCCGAGCTCTTTCGGGTGATCCGCCCCGGCGGGGAATTCCGTTTCTTCGAGCACGTGATCGCCGAAAGGCCGTCGGCCGTGCGACTGCAGAGACTTGCGGACGCGACCATCTGGCCGCACGTGGCCGGCGGCTGCCACCTCGCTCGCGACACCAGGGCCAACATCGAGGCGGAGGGCTTCCGCATCGAGGAGTGCAAGCGCTTTCCGGTGAGCCTCACCTTCTTCATGCCGCGGGACCCCCACCTCCTCGGGATCGCGCGACGGCCCTGAGGCGGGCGCGGCGGCGGGATCTCTTCTACGCGGACGCGGCATCGGCTTCCTCGGACAGAGCGCGGCGTAGCGCCTCTGCCGCCGGCTCGATCTCTTCCTCCAGCAACGTGCGCGGGTCGATCAGGACCCGGTCGTGCGCGACCCGAGGGAGCAGCGCCGGGTCGCCGAGACGCAGCCTGGCGGCGAGGCGAGCGGGGTCATGGCGGCGGTCGAGCGCCACGACCGGCCCCTCGAGCTCGACCAGCGGCAACGCGCCGCCGCCCACCCGCGCGACCTCGCGCACGACCTCGCCCCCCGCGGCCTCGGCCAAGCGCGAGGCCCGCCGCTGCAGCACCGCGGGGTCGGTCGCGAGCATCGCCAGGACGGGGATCTCCTCCAGCGCGCGATCTGGCTCTCGGTAGAGGCGCAGCGTCGCGACCAGGCCGGCGAGGGGAAGGCGGCCGATCCTCAGCGCCCGCATCAAGGGGTGCTTGCGGCATGCCGCGATCGCGTCGGCCCGCCCGACGAGGATCCCGGCCTGGGGAGCGCCGAGCAGCTTGTCGCCGCTGAAGCAGACGAGCGTCGCGCCGGCCCGGATGGAGCGCTCCACCGGGGGCTCCGAGTCCACCACCTCGAGGCCGCGGGCGAGGACGCCCGAGCCGACGTCGTCGACGACCGGGGCCCCGAGCGCGCACAGCTCCTCGATCGACGCTTCGCTCACGAAGCCGAGCGCGCGGAAGTTCGACGGGTGCACGCGCAGGATCAGATCCGCGCCCCGCTCGAGCGCCGTCCGGTAATCGGCGACCGTGGTGCGGTTGGTGGTCCCGACCTCCAACAGCTTCGCGCCGGCCTGGGCGACCACCTCGGGGATGCGAAACCCGCCGCCGATCTCCACCAGCTGCCCGCGGGAAACCACGATCGAGCGGTCCGGGCCCGCCAGCGCCGCAGCGGCGAGCAGCAGCGCCCCGGCGCCGTTGTTGACCGCCACCGCGTCCTCGGCGCCGGTCAGCTCGCAGAGCAGCTCGGATATGTGCGCGTCCCTCCGTGAGCGGCGCCCGCCGGCGAGGTCCAGCTCGAGGTTGGCGTAACCGCGCGCGGCGGCCGCCACCGCTTCGGCGGCTGCGTCGGCAAGGGGAGCGCGGCCCAGGTTGGTGTGCACGATCACGCCGCTGGCGTTGAGCACCCGCCGCAACCGGGAGGCGATCCGCGCCCGCGCTCGCTCCCGCAGGTCGACCTCGGCACGGTCGCCGGCCAGCAGCTCGCGACGGCGCTCGGCGATGACCGCTCTCGCAGCCGCGATGACATCGTGCGGGGTGGCCGCGCCGCCGTTCTCGGCGAGCAGGTCGGCAGCGAGGCGGTCGACGGAGGGGAGGCGGCGCAGCTCGCCGGCCGCATCGGGTGGAGTCGAGCCCATCGCGCTCACGTCCGTCCCTGCTCTCGTCGAAGCTGGACCGAGGGCACCCGCCTGTCGTCTGGCAGCCGGTGCGTGACGCGGGTGGAATCGAAGTGCTCGAGCAGCGCCTGCGCCGACTTGCGCGAAACGCCGAGCTCGTCGCGCAAGCGCGAGAGCGTCACTTCGTCGTCCCGCTCGAGGATCCGCACCGTGCGATCGCGCGCCTCGGCAAGGGCACGCGCGTGGATGTAGAGCTTGCCGCCGAGGCGCACCGCCTCGCCCCGCTCGCACAGAGCGGCGAGCGCGCCGGGGCTCGCCTCGAGCTGAGCGGCGGTGAGCGGACGGAGCCAGCTCTCCGCCAAGGCCCGCTCGAGCTCGCCGAGCTCTGCCGCATCCACCTCCGGCACCTCGGGTGTGGGCACGGGCTCGGGGCGGGCGGGAGCGCTTTCGACCGGGGCCGGCTCGGGGATGCCGTCGCGGCGCCGGCGGAGGCGATCGAGGATCTCGGGCCGCCGACCGTGCCGCTGCGCGTGGGCGTCGAGGACGATCCCGCCGCCGAGGGTGTCGGGGGGCGAGGAGCGGCGGATCACGAGCCGATCTCCATCGGCGGCGAAGACGGGGCGGCTCAGGCGCACCTGCCAGAGGTCCTCGGCCAGCAACGCGAGGCGGCCCGGCGCCTCGCGGGTCCCATGGTGCACGTGCACCCGTTCGTTGTGCTCGGCTTCGCGCATCCGCAGCGCGCAGTCGAGGGTCGTGGTCTCGCGCAGCAGGCCCGGAGCGGAGAGGACGTCGCCGCGATCGACCTCGCGGACGCGGATGCCCGAGAGGTTCACCGCCACCCTCTGTCCGGCCTCGGCCCGCGAAGTCGGCTCGTCGTGCACCTGCAGCCCGCGAACCCGCACGAGCACCTCTGCCGGCAGCAGCGACAAGGTGTCTCCCCGGGAGATCTCCCCCGACAGGAGCGTGCCGGTGACGATCGTCCCCTGGCCGCGCAGGGTGAAGCTGCGGTCGATGTGGAGCACCGGCTCGCCCCTCCCGGCGGCGCGGCTCGAGAGCTTCGCGCCCATCCGCTCGATCGCGTCATGGAGCGCGTCGATGCCCTCCCCGGTTCGCGAGGAGCAGGCGACATGCTCGCTGTCGGGGAACAGCTCGCGCGCTTCCGCCATCGCGACCTGCGGGTCGGCGACGTCGACCTTGGTGATCGCGACGATGCCCGAGCGCACGTCCAGCGCCCGCAGCACCGTCGCGTGCTCGATCGTCTGCGGCATCACGCCGTCGTCGGCCGCCACGACCATCAAGAAGAAGTCGATGCCGCTCGCTCCGGCGACCATCGTGCGGACGAAGCGCTCGTGGCCGGGCACGTCGATGATCGAGAGCGGCCGCCCCGTGCGGGTTCTGAGCGGCGCGTACCCGAGCGCGATCGAGATCCCGCGCTCCTTCTCTTCCGGCAGGCGATCGGTGTCGACGCCGGTGAGCGCTTCGATCAGGGCCGTCTTGCCGTGGTCGATGTGACCCGCGGTCCCGAGCGTGAGCGGCCCGCCGCTCACGACCGGGCGACCCTCGACGGAGCGGCGAAGGAGTCGAACCTTCCAGCGCACGAGTTGCGCCGCCACCGGCTTTGAAGGCCGATTGGGGCACCGGCCCCGGGCCGCTCCACGGTGTTACGGAGGAAGACGTCCATGATCAAGAGACCGAGGTCGAGGAGAGCGCGGTCGGCGAGGCGCCGGGTCGGAGTCTCGTGGACGGGCTACCCATCGCTGGCAAAGATCAGGATCGCGTTGTGGCCACCGAACGCGAAGGAGTTGTTCATCGCCACGATCCGTTCCTTTTCCTGCCGGCTCGGCAGCGGCGCCGCCCGCAGCGGCACGTAATCGAGGTCGAGGTCGTCGTCCGGTTCGGTCAGATGCAGCGTCGGCGGCGCCACCCGCGCCCGCATCGCGCTGATCGTCGCCACCGACTCGACGGCCCCGGCGCCTCCGATCAGGTGCCCCATCGCCGCCTTCGGCGCCGAGATCGGGATTTCGTAGGCCCGCTCGCCGAGGGCGGTCTTCAGGGCCAGCGTCTCGCAGGGATCGTTGAGCCGCGTGCCGGTCGCGTGGGCGTTGACCCAATCGATGTCCTCGGCTCGCAGGCCGGCGTCCCCGAGCGCGCTTTCGATCGCGCGAGCGGGACCGTCGGGATCCGGCTTGGTGACGTGGAAGGCGTCCGTGGAGGCGCCGTAGCCGAGCACTTCGGCAAGGATCGGAGCACCTCGGCGCTCGGCGACGTCCCGGCGCTCCAGCACCAGCACGGCACCCCCCTCGCCCAGCACGAAGCCGTCGCGGTTGCGGTCGAACGGCCTCACCACCCCACTCGGCGAAAGCGCTCCGGTGGCGGTGAAAGCCTTGTATGACCAGTCGTTGGTGCAGCAGTCGGAGCCGCCGGCGATCACCGCGTCGAGCTGGCCGAGCTGCAGCATCCGCATCGCGGCGCCGATCGCCTGCGATCCGGCGGAGCAGGCGGCGACGATCGCGAACGACTCCCCCTTGAGGCCGTGGCCCAGCGTGATCGCCGCGCAGGCGCCGTTGGCCATCGCCATGATCGGCGCGACCGGCGGGATGTGCCCCTGCGCCTTGCCGTAGAAGACCTCGTACATCTCCAGCATGCTCGTCATCGGCCCGCCCCCGGTTCCGAGCACGCAGCCGATCCGGCGCGGGTCGCTCGGCAGCTCGTGAGCCCAGCCGGCCTGCTCCATCGCCTCCTGAGCGGCGCAGAGCGCGATCTGCGCGAAGCGGTCGAGGCGCCGGACCTGCTTGCGCGACAGCCGTTCCTGGGGGACGAACTCGTGACATCTGCCGAAGCCGTTCTCGATCGCGCATTCGCCGGCGGTCCAGCGCTCGTGCGAGACGACGGCGTCGTTCCCGAGCGGAGTCACCGCTCCCATCCCGGTGACGCAGATCCCGGGACGCGATCGGCCGTAGCGTTCGGTGTCAGACGCCGACGGCATCGTTCCGAAGGCCGCCGGATTGCGCCGTCTCGAGCGGCAGCGGGCACACCCGCACGCCCCTCCTCTTGGCGATCCGCTCGAGCAGGCCGGCCAGCTCGGCCGAGCCCGGGCCGACGGCGTGCTCGCGAATCCCGTCCGTGGCGAACAGGCAGGTCTCCGCCAGGCAGGCGGGAGCCGACCCCGGCACGGCATCCGGTTCACCGTCGGCCATCACCTCCTCGTGGGCGTGCGAGCTGATCGCCCCGGACATCCGCACCCAGCCCCCCCGGACGACTCGAACACGACGCCGGCGAAACTCCTCGCGGCGCTCGAGGGCGATGTTCGCGGGCTGGGCGACGTCGATGACGACCCGCTCGCGAGCGCGGTCGAAATGCCCGGGCTCGAGCGCCGCGTTCGTGCCGCTGGTGAGGACGAGGACCACGTCCGCCTCGGCGACGTCCGCGAGCTCCCCGGAATAGCGGATCCGCTTCGTCGCCGGAGGACCCGCCCGGCGGGCGCGCTCGGTCGAGCGGCCGATCAGCAACAGGTCGACGTCGTCTTCGGCGAGAAGCCGGGAAGCCGCAACGCCGACCGATCCAGTCGAGCCCAGGATCGCGACCAGCGGGCGGGGGCGGCCGAGGAACTCGGCGGCGTCGAGCACGTTCGCCCGCACCGCAGCCGCCGTGAAGGAGTTGCCGTTGGTGAGCGTCAGGCCGGGGGGCAGCGAAGGCAAGAGCGACGTCCCCCCGCGCGTGGCGGGGGCGGTCAGGCCCCCCAATCCGACGACCCCGGCACCGCGGGCATGGGCGATCTCCACGGCGCGGGCGACCAGCCTGGGCCCGTCTCCGTAGATGACGTCCTCCGGCAGCCGGGGGATCACGATCAGGTCCCCGATCGCCGGGCTCGAGCGAAAGCTGAACGTGCTGGCGTGGAGCGGAGGTCCCCGGAGCACGCGATCGCGCCAATCTCCGGCCTCCGCGCCCTTCATCTTCGCGGTCGTGCTCCACTTGTCGAGGTCGCCGCGCGAGCGCAGGTGGATGACGAAGGCGAACCAGGGCACCCGATGGCCCCCAGCGGGGGCCATCGGGTGTCTGCTATGCGGGGTGTCCGGCCTTGGGTGTCTCCCGGCATCAGTCGGCGAGGCGCCCATGGCCACCACTCACACGCCGTCGAGGATCGGGCTCAGTTCCATCGAGCCCTCGATGTCGACCTCGACGATGCCGCCGCCAAGCAGCTCCGGCCACTGGAGCACGAAATGCGTGGTCCAGTCGACCCAAGCCGGTCGCCCCTCGATGAGATTCGAGATGTTGTTCTCCGAACTGGAGAATCCGCGACCCGCTCAGCCACCGCCTGCGCCCGACCACATGGAGCCAGGGAGGAAATCCAGACAGGACTGAGCTTCCCAACCCGAATAGTCCGGGTTGATCCTGGCGTCGGTGATCATCACGCCGCGAGGCGGGTTCAGCAGCGCCCGATCGTAGTCTCCGCTGACAGCCAGTCCGCGGAGCCCGTGAAAGGCGAGCTGAATGGTGTTGCGCATCCGCATCTTGTTTTCGTTGAAATCGGCGACGCCCACGTTCGAGGACGCGTCGGTCTCGGGGTCCAGCGTCATCAGGATCGCCCCGGAGTCGATCGACTCCGTCGGCGAAACCGGGACCTGCACAGCCTCGCGAACGAACGCGAAGAACCCGGAGGTACGAACCATCACACGGTCCGCGACCTCCTCGTCGGCCCCAAGCAATGCGGGTCTTGGGAACCCTGCGTCAATGGCCATATGGCCCCCTATCTACTGCGGATTGAGTAACCACTGTTGAATGCCTCAGCTATTGCTGAGCAAGCCGAGGATAGTCCCTGTCCCCGACGAGCGCAACCGCTCCACCGCGGATCGGCTGCGACCGCACTATTGACAAGTTGTGGCAACGGCGCGAGAGTACTCAAACTCATCAGGTGTAAACCAGTCCAGGCGAGATCGAGGGAGGGAGAGATTTGGCACCACCAGTGGAGGACCTGGTAGGCGCGATACGGAAGGTGGCGAAAGACGAGATCGCGCCGCAGGCGACTCAGGTCGACCGCGATCGCACGTTTCCCTCGGCCGGCCTGCAGGCGCTTGCCGCCGTCGGCGGGCTCGGAATCGTCGTTCCCGAGGAGCAGGGGGGCGCCGGGGGCGGGCTGCTGGCGCTCGCCGAAGCGTGCGAGGCGATCGGGGAAGCCTGCGCTTCGACCGGGATGGTCTATCTGATGCACGCGATCACCGCCGCGACGATCGGCGGCGGCGGCGGAGAACGAGCCGCGGACTACCTGGAAGGGCTCGCGTCCGGGCGGATGCTCGGGACCCTGGCCTTCAGCGAGCGCGGCACCGGGGCGCACTTCTACGCTCCCGAACTGCAGGCGGTGCAGAGCAACGGCGGCGTGAAGATCTCCGGGCGCAAGAGCTTCGTCACCTCGGGCGGGCACGCGGACGTCTATCTCGTGCTCGTGCAGAGCGGCAGCGGCGAGGGCCTGGATTGCTTCGCCGTCGAGCGGACCGCCGACGGCATCCGCTTCGACGGCGAGTGGCAGGGCCTCGGCATGGCCGGTAACTCGAGCATCGCGATGGAGCTCGACGAGGTCGCGATCGACGCCGGCGCGCTGATCGGCGAAGCCGGGAAAGGCGGGGACCTGGTCTTCTCGGTCGTCGCCCCCTTCTTCCTGATCGGTCTCGCCTCGGTCAACGTCGGCATCGCCGGCAACGCCCTGAAGGCCGCCGCCGAGCATGCCGCCGGCAGGCGCTATCCCGACGGGAGCCTCCTGGCCGAGGTCCAGGGCATCCAGCAGCAGCTCGCCGACATGGACATCGCCGTGCGCCGGTCCCGGCTGCTCGTCCACGAGGCGGCCCGACTGGGGGACGCGGGCGACGAGGGGGCGCTGGTGCCGATCATGGAGGCGAAGGTCAGCGCGACCGACACGGCCGCGGAGGTGACGCAGCGCGCGCTGGAAGTCTGCGGCGGCCAGGGCTACACGCCGGCCCTGCCGATCGAGCGAGACCTCCGCGACGCCCGCGCGGGCGCGGTTATGGCGCCGACCAACGCGGTGTTGCGCAGCTGGATCGGCAAGGCTCTGACCGGCCTCCCGGTGCCGTGAGCACGCCGGGCGAGATCACGGTCG
Organism: Solirubrobacterales bacterium; assembly: GCA_051961435.1. Taxonomy (GTDB): domain Bacteria; phylum Actinomycetota; class Thermoleophilia; order Solirubrobacterales; family 70-9; genus VAYN01. The sequence goes on along the minus strand of JBQCDH010000030.1, from coordinate 103,798 downwards.
GGGCGGTCGCCTACCACCCGCGCGTGGTCACGATCTGGGAGAGCTTCCGGGACTACTTCCGCGAGCGCGGCGTACCGACCGACTACGTCCTCTACTCGAACTACGAGCGGCTGGTTCGAGCGGTCCTGGAGGGCTCGGTGGAGATCGGCTGGAACACGAACACCGCCTTCGTCTCCCTCGAGCGCGAGCTCGGCGCCGAAGCGCAGATCCTCGGCATGCGCGACATCGACGCCGAATTCGCGACGGTGATCGTCACCCGGCGCGACCGGACGTTCGACGACGTCGGAGAGCTGGCCGGGCGGCGGCTGGCCCTCGGCAGCCGCGATTCCGGCCATGCCGCGATCCTGCCGCTCCATTACCTGGAGGAGCAGGGCCTGCCCCCGGACTCGCTGGGGGAGCTGATCCGGTTCGACACCGACATCGGCAAGCACGGCGACACCGGGGACTCCGAGCTGAAAGTCGTGCAGGCGGTGGCGGAAGGCGACGCCGAGGCCGGGGCGCTCGGCGACGCGACCTGGGCGCGGTTCCGGACCGAAGGCCTGCCGGCGGCCGCGGAGCTGGAGGTCACCTGGCGCTCGCCCACCTACTACCACTGCAACTTCACCGCCTTGCCGTCCTTCGACCGCGAGCTCGCCGACCGGTGGCAAGCGGCGCTGCTTCGAATGAGCTTCGACGATCCCTCGATGCGCAACGCGATGACGCTCGAGGGCGTCCGGCGCTGGTTGCCGGGCGATCGCAGCGGCTACGCCTCGCTGGAGGCCGCGATGCAGAGAGAGGCTGCCGCCGCGGGGTGAGACCGGCGAGCCCGCATCGGCTCGACGCCGAACAGCTCGAGTTCGGCGGCGGCCTGGAGGTGCTCCTCCAGGCGACGCTGACCGGGCTCCAGCCGAACCATCTCCTCGACGTCGCGGTCGCTTCGCGCGCCACCGCGCTGGAAATGCCCGGGTGGGCTCGCCTCCACGGCCACGAGGTCGTGGACGAGCTCGATCGCGGCGCCGCCGGTTACATGATCCGGATCTGCCGGGGCGAGGGCCGGCGCGTGCTCGGCGAGCGACCGGTCGACCGCCGCGAGCCGCCCCCGATCCGTCCCGGCGGGGTGTTCCACAGCGCCGACATGCGCGGCGAGGCGGAGATCCCCGCCGACGTCGACCCCGAGGTCGGCTTCGTCCCGGTGGGAGCCGTCGCCGAGCAGGGCGCGCCCAGGTTCTACTGGCGGCTGCACCGGCGGGACGAGGTGTGGGCGCCGGAGGTGGCCAGCCTGGCCGAGCAGGCCTCCGGAGAGCAGTGGGACGCCTCCCACGACGTTCCATGGGAGGCGGCCCGCGGCCTGCCGGAGCACCTCGAGCGCGCCGTGGCGCAGGTGATGACCTTCATCGCCCAGAACGAGTACGCCGCGCTCTACGTGCCCGCCGGCTTCCTGCCGCAGATGCATCCCTCGTTCGCCGAGCTCGTGATGTGGCTCTCGAGCCACGTCAACGACGAGGCGCGCCACATCGAGGTCTTCACGAAGCGCGCCTTGATCGGCGGCTTCGAGGGCTACGCGATGGCCTCGACCGAACTCTCGCTTCGCAGCCTGCTGGACGAGCGCGACTTCACCGCCTCGGCACTGCTCCTGAACGTCCTGGGAGAGGGCACGTTCCTCGACCTGCTGCGCTTCGTGGAACGCTACGCGCCCGACGCGGCGACGGCGACCGCGGCGCGCCTGGCCCATCGCGACGAGCGCCGGCACGTGCACTTCGGCATCTCGCACGTGCGCCACGTCCTCGAGGGCGACCCGGAGCAGCGCGCGATGCTGGTCCACTCCGCCGAACAGCGCGCCTCGAAGCTGACGGAGATGTCGCTGAGCCCGCTCCTGACCGAAGGCCTGACGATCATGGCCGCCGGGAGCCTGCGCCCCCGCGCCCTCGGCGAAGGGGCCGGAGCGGTTCGCGAGCTGATGGGGACGATGGAGCGAAACCGGATCCGGCGGCTGCGCTCCGCCGGGTTCGACGAGATCGAGGCCCAGCTCATCTCCGACCTGCACACGCCGAACCTGATGTAGGCGGGCGCACAGCGCTCTAGGGCTTGGGCTTGGCCGAAGCCATCGGCGGCGGGGCCGGGACCGGGCAGGTCCCGCGCAGGAGCATCCGGATCCGCACCGCGAGCGCGACGAGGGCCAGCGCCACGGCCAGCCCACCGAGCACCGGCTGCAGCGGCTCGAAGACGCTCGTCGCCCCCGAGGTGCCGAGCAGGACCAACACGACCTTGTTGCACAGCGGGCAGCTGACCGCGAACCAGCCGAGCACCCCGGAACCCGCGCCGATGCGCGTGCCGACCAGCGAGCTCTGGCCGAGGAAGTAGGTGCCGGCCAGCGCGCCGGTGAGGAGGCTGATGGCGACCAGGACGATCCAGTCGAACGTCTCGACCGGGACCTTGCGTTCGAACCAGGGATTCGAGATGACGTCGGTGGTGACGCCGATCAGCGCCATCGTCAGGAAACAGGCGGCGAAGGTCGCCGAGACGGCGTAGACGATCTGGCGGGCGGTGAGCAACCCGATGGCATCGCGAACGCCGAGCATCAGGCTTCGACCATAGCTCGCGGCGCCTCAGATGCCACGCACGGCATGGAACCCTCCGTCGACGTGGACGATCTCGCCGGTGATCCCGCGGGCATGGTCGGAGAGCAGGAAGCAGATCGGATCGGCCACGACGGAGGCGTCTTTGCTGTCCCATCCCAGCGGCGCCTGCGAGTCCCAGCCGTCGGTGAGCATTTCGAAGCCGGCGAAGGCGCTGGCGGCGACCGTCTCGAGCGGCCCGGCCGAGACGAGGTTGACGCGGAGCCCGCGCGCGCCGACGTCGCGCGCCAGGTAGCGGCTGACCGACTCCAGCGCCGCCTTCGACACGCCCATCCAGTCATAGCCCGGCCAGGCCAGCGAGGCGTCGAAGTCCAGGCCGACGACCGCGCCGCCGCGGTCGAAGAGGGGCAGCAGCGCGGTGGTCAGCTCCTTCAGCGAGAAGGCGCTGGTCCTGAAGCCGAGCTCGGCGCTGGCAGCCGGCGTGTTCAGGAAGTTTCCGCCCAGCGCGTCGGGCGGCGCCGCGGCGATCGCATGGACGATGCCGTCGATCCGGTCCCAGCGCTCCCGCACCTCGGCGCGCAAGCGGGGAAAGTCCTCCTCGCGGGTGACGTCGAGCTCCAGCACTTCGGGGGTGACCGGCAGCGACCCGGCGGCCCGTTCGGTGATCCGCCGCGCCTTGCCGAACGAGGTGAGCAGGATCTCGGCGCCGTGGCGCTGGGCGGCCTCGGCGACCGCGTAGGCGATCGAGTGCCGCGTCAGCAGGCCGGTGACGAGGATCTTCTTGCCTTCGAGCATCGTCCTCACGCCGCCTTGATCGCAAGCGTCGCGTTGTGTCCACCGAGGCCCAGCGAGTTGCTCAGGCCGATGAGCCCGGCCTCGGAGCGCTCCAGCTCCGCGGCCTCGCCGCGCACCAGGTCGAGCTCGCAGTCGATCGGCTCCTCGAGCCCGACCGTCGCCGGGGCGAGCCCGGCGCGCAGCGCGTACAGGGTGGCGACGGCCTCGACCGCGCCGGCGGCGCCCTGCAGGTGCCCGGTCGACGACTTCAGCGAGGAGACCTTGGCGGTGTTCGGGCCGAGGACGTCGCGGATCGCGACGGCCTCGGGGCCGTCGTTGCGGGGGGTCGAGGTGCCGTGCGCGTTCACGTAGGAGACCTGCTCGGCGGTGATGTCCGCGTCCTCGATCGCGCGCTTCATCGCGCTCCGCGCGCCCTGGCCGTCGGCCCTCGGCACCGCGAGATGGCTGGCGTCGCTGCTCGCCCCATAGCCGACGACGTGGCCCAGCACGGAGGCGCCGCGAGCGGCTGCGGCGGCCGCGTCCTCGAGCAGCATGACCCCCGCGCCCTCGCCGGGGATGAAACCGTCGTGGCGGTGGTCGAAGGGACGGCACGTCCCACTGGGCGAGATCGCTCCGAGGACGTCGAAGAAGGCGCGGTAGAGGTCGATGAACCCCGAGTCGCTGCCGCCGACGACGGCGGCGTCGGCGGCGCCGGAACGGATCATCCGAACGCCGGCGCCGACCGCCTGCGCGCCGGCGGCGCAGGCCGAGACGAGGCCGAAGGACTCACCGGTCCAACCGTGGCGGATCGAGAGCATCGCCGCGGCGCCGTTGGCCATCTGCCGGGTCACCCCGAGCGGGGAGACGCCCCCGGGGCCCCGATCGAAGAACCGCGCGCGCTCCTCTTCCAGCGCGTACATCCCCCCGGCCGCGGTCGCGATCACGCAGACCGTCCGCTCGGGGTCGGGGGGACCCTCGTGCCAGCCCGCCTGCTCGATCGCCTCCTCGGCGGCGGCGATGGCGAGCGCCGCGAAGCGGTCGGCGTTGCGCACCTCGCGGCGGCTGAGGAAATCGGCCGGGTCGAAGTCGCATCGCGCCTCGCCGTCGACGATCGCGCTGCGACCGGCCAGCCAACCGGAAAACAGCTCCTCCGCCCCGGTCCCCAGCGGGGTGACCGCGCCCACGCCGGTGATCGCGACGGCGTCGCTCATCTCACGCCCGACCCCTCCGCGACCCCCGACGGCGCCAGGAGATCCCATCCGCAGTCGTCCGCCATCGCGGCGAGGTCGACGTCCACCCCCGCGAGCCAGAGCTTGGCGGCGGTGTCGGCAAGCACGCGACGGTCGTCGCCCGTCCGCTTCAGCGAGGGAAGCCAGGTGGTCGCCTGCCCCTCCACGCAGCGCGGCCCGAGGCCGGTGAGCGTGGCGTGCGGGCCCAGCTCGAGGAAGGCCGTGCAGCCGGCTCGGGCGAGCTCTCGCGTCGCGTCCAGGAAGCGGACGGGCTCGCGGGCGTGACGGCGCCAGTAGGCGGCGTCGAGCGGCTCGTCCGGCTCGAGGAGCCCTCCCTTCAGGGCCGAGGCGAACGGGATGCCCGGCGGGCTCATCGGCGTCTTCGCCGCCACCTCTTCGAGCCCGTCGAGCATCGGGTCGACGCAGGCGGAGTGGAACGGATGGGAGATGTGCAACGGCTTGCCGCCGATGCCCAGCGCGTCGAGCGCGGCCAGGCTCGCGGTGACGGCATCCTCCTCGCCGGAGACGACCACCACGCCCGGCGCGTTGACCGCCGCCATCGAGACGCCCTCCCCGCTTCCGACCAGGGCCTCGGCGACCCGCTCCTCGTCGGCGAAGACGACCGCCATCAAGCCCCTGCGGGCCCGCGACGCGGTGAGGGCGCCGCGCGCTCCGACGAGGAGCATGCCGTCCTCGAGGCCGAAGGCTCCCGCCGCGCAGGCAGCCGCGTACTCGCCGAGGCTGTGCCCGCTGACCATCTCGGGAGCCACGCCCCACCGCCTCCACAGCGCCACCAGGGCGACCTGCAGCGCGAACAGCGCGGGTTGGGCGAGGCGGGCGTCGTCCAGCAGGTCCTCGCCGTCGGCGTCGTAGACGGCCGCGGCCAGCGTGGTGCCGAGCGTCTCCCCCAGCACGAGGCTGCAGCGATCGATCACCTCCGCGAAGCACGGGCTCTCCCGGTAGAGCTCGGCCCCCATCCCGGCGCGCACTTCGCTCTGCCCGGCGAAGACGAAGGCGAGACGTGCCGGCGCCCCGGCTTGCTCCCTCGCCTCCACTCCCGAGTCCGGCTCCCCGGAGGCGAACGCGGCGAGGCATTCCGACACCGCGCCGGCGTCGGCGCCGCGGGCGAGCAACCGGATCCCCCCCTCGCCGAGGCCGGCGGAGATCGATGCCGGGGCGGAACCGCGCAGGCTCTTCGAGGCGGCGGCGGCGCCCGCACGCAGCTCGTCCTGCGTCTCACCCCACAGCCCGACCAGGCACGGTCTCCGGCTATCGGGATCCATTGCTCGACTCCGCGCCCTTCCCCGCGGGACCGCCGTTGCCCAGCGGCGTCTCCCCCGGTTCCATCACCAGCACGGTGTTGTGGCCCCCGAAGCCGAAGGAGTTGCTGATCGCGATCGGGGGACGACCGGGGCCGGGCTCTCGAAGCGGCTGCGCGTCGCCTGGGACGAAGTTCAGGTCGAGCCCCTCCTCGGGCTCTTCCAGGCCGACCGTGGGGGCCACCGTCCCGGTCTTGAGCGCGCACAGGGTCGCGATCGCCTCGACCGCGCCGGCCGCCCCGACCAGGTGCCCGATCACGGACTTCGTCGAAGACACCTGGATCTCGTAGGCATGCCTGTCGAAGACCTCCTTCAGGGCCAGCGTCTCGGTGCGGTCGTTCAGCGGAGTCGAGGTGCCGTGGGCGTTGACGTACTGGACGTCGCCCGGCTCGATGCCGGCTTGGCGGAAGGCCGCGAACAGCGCCTGGATCGAGCCCCCGCCGTCCGGCGGCGGGGCGGTGACGTGGAAGGCATCCGAAGAGGCGCCATAGCCGACGATGCGCCCCAGCTCGGGGGCGCCGCGCCGCCGCGCGAGGTCGGCCGACTCGAGGACGAGCACGCCGGCGCCCTCGCCCAGCACGAATCCGTCACGGCGCCGGTCGAACGGGCGCGATATGCCGAGCTCCGATATCGCCCCGATTATCTGCAGCGAGGAGATCACGATGTCGGAGATCGCCGCCTCGGCGCCGCCCACGACCACCGCGTCGACCTCGCCGCCGCGGATCATCCTCAAGGCGGCGCCGATCGCCTGGGCGCCGGCCGCGCACGCTCCGACCACGCCGTAGGACTCGCCCTTGAGGCCGTAGCGAAGCTGCACGCTCACCGCCGCCGTGTTGCCGAGAGCCGTGGCCACCTGGAGGGGCGGGATCCCGATCGCCCCCCGCTCGACGTAGGTGACCGCCTGCGTCTCGAGCGTGGTCTGGGCGCCGAGCCCGGTGCCGATCACGCAGCCGACCCGCTCGGGCTCGCAGGGCAATCCCTCGGTCCATCGAGCCTGCGTGCAGGCCTCCTCGGTCGCCGCCAGCGTCAGCTGGGCGAAGCGCGGCGTGCGGCGGATCTCCTTCTTCGAGAGCCAGTCGGTCGGCTCGAAATCGGCGCATCGCCCCACCCCGTCCTCGATCCCGCATTCCCCCGCCGCCCAGCGATCGTGCAGCACCGACGCACCCACGCCGAGCGGCGTCACGGCGCCGATGCCGGTGATTACGACCGGCTCGGTCACCGCACCTTGGTGGCGATGATGTCGACCGCGTCACCGACGGTCGAGACGTCTTCGAAGTCCTGGGGCTGCAGGCGCACCCCGTATTTCTCCTCGACGAGCTGCCCGAGCTCGACCAGGTCCAGCGAGTCGACGTCGAGGCTCTCGAGCGTCGCCTCCCGGGATATTTCCTCCGGCTCGGGGCCGAAGATGGCGATGGAGTCGAAGACGAATTTCTGGACGTCCTGGTGGTTGTTCGATGACATGAAGGCTCCCTGTGGTTGGTTGGGCTAGGCGCTGAGGCCGCCGTCGATCGGAATCGTGGCGCCGGTGATGTAGCCGGCCCCCGGAGAGACGAGAAATCGAATGCAGGCGGCGACCTCGCCGGGGGCGCCGGCGCGGCGGGCGGGTATCGCCCGCAGCAGCTCCTCGCCGACGTCCGAGGTCATCGCCGTGCGGATGAAGCCCGGGGCGACGGCGTTGACGGTCACGTTCCGCCTCGCGACCTCGGCGGCGACGGTCTTGGTGAAGCCGATCAGGCCGGCCTTCGAAGCGGCGTAGTTCGCCTGCCCGGGATTGGCGCGCATGCCGACGATCGAGGCGACGTTGACGATCCTCCCCCAGCGCCCGCGCACCATCGGCATCAGCGCCCGTCGGGTCGTCCGAAAGGCCGCCGAGAGGTTCGTGTCGACCACCTTCAGCCAGGCCTCCTCGCCGAGGGAGACCGTCAGCATGTCCTCGCGCATCCCGGCGTTGTTGACGAGGACCCGCACGGCCCCCACGCTCTCCTCCAGCTGCCGGAAGATGCCGTCGACGGCGCCGCTCTCGCTGACGTCGCCCTCGACCATCAACGCCCTTCCCCCGGCATCGGTGATCTGGCGCACCACTTCGCCGGCCCCGTCCGCGTCGGCGCGGTAGTTGACGCCGACGGTCCACCCGTCCTGCGCGAGGAGGCGAGCCGTCTCGGCGCCGATGCCCCGCGAGGCTCCCGTCACCAGTGCACATCCCCCCTCGGAGGGCTCCGCCAGGCTCTCCGCGCTCACGGCCTCCCCCCTCTCCCTCTCGATTGCGGTTTGGCCACTAACCCTCATTCCGCAGTCGCCATTTGATGTAGGGACTATATTTCATTCAGTAGAGTTTTGGCAATCGACTGACCCGTGTTTTCGGGGGGTAGAATCGCCCGCGGATGCGGGAGCGACCCGACGGGGAGGCGATGGACGACGCACGATCAGATACCGGAGTCGGCCGCCTCGCTCAGATCCCCGCAGAGGACGTCGCCGACGACCGCGCCACGCCGGCGCCGCTCGTCTCGCTCGTCGACGTCGAGAAGTCCTACCGGGGCGGCGACAGGTCCCAGCGCGTCCTGAGGGGTGTGCACCTGCAGCTGTTTCCGGGTGAAACCGTGGTGATCCTCGGAAGGTCGGGCTCGGGCAAGACGACGCTCCTCAACGTGATCGGGACGCTGGACCGCGCCGACCGAGGCGAGGTCACCTCCTGCGGGCTCGACCTGACCACCGCCAGCACCAAGCAACTCGTCTCCTACCGGGCGAAGGCGATCGGCTTCGTCTTCCAGTTCTACAACCTGCTTCCGACCCTGACCGCGGCGGAGAACATCGAAGCGGGCCTGCGCGTCACCGGCCTGGGGCGCGAGGAGTCCAGGGGCGAGACGCATCGCATGCTGGCGCGGGTCGGGCTGGCGGACGCAGCCGAGAAGTTCCCCAACCAGCTCTCGGGCGGCGAGCAGCAGCGGGTCGCGATCGCCCGGGCATTCGCCCGCCATCCGCGCCTCCTGCTCGCCGACGAGCCGACCGGCAACCTCGACGACGAGACGGCCGGGAGCGTCATCGCCCTGGTTCGCGAGCTGGCTGCCGAGGTCGGCACCGGGGTGATGCTGGTCACCCACGACGTCTCGCTGCGGGCGATCGCGACCCGCACCCTCCAGATGACCCACGGGGTGCTCGAGGGGCACGAGCGGTGATCCTGCGGCGGGCGGCGCGCGACCTGCGCGCGCTGGGCCCCCGAGCGGTTCTCCTCGTGCTCGCGATCGCGATGGCGGCCGGCACCGGCGGCGGCGCGTCGCTCACCTTCACCAACGTACAGGGAGCGCTGGATTCCTACTACTCCAAGTATCACCTCGCCGACGTCGAAATGTCACTGTGGAATCTGCGCCCCAGATCCGAGCTGCTCGCCCGCGCGAAGCGCGCCGGTGCGACCCGCGCCTCGACCCGGCTGGTCTTCCCGGGCAAGATCAGGACCGGGAAGGCCGCCTCCTCGGCGCTGGTCGTCGGGATGCCGGTGAAGGCACCGCTCGACCAACTCCAGATGCTGGAAGGGAAAGGGCTGGCGCAGCTCGGCAAGCACGGCGTCGTGATCGAGAAGGACTTCGCCCGCGTGCATCACCTCTCGATCGGCAGTCGCGTCAAGTTGCAGGTGGAGGGCTCGACCACCAAAGCGAGGGTGGAAGGCATCGGGCGCACCCCCGATTCGCTGTTCGCCAGCGCCGACCCCCAGTACTTCGTGCTGCAGCGCGGGTCGCTCGCCTACGTCTACGTTCCGCTGAGCAAAGTCCAGCGTGCCGTCTCCCCCTTCGCCGGTCCCGACCGGGTGGACCAGTTGCTGGTCGACCTCCCCCCAGGCCACCTGTCGAGCGGTGAACGGGTCCTGACCAGGGGGCTCCCGGTCGAACAGGTGGTGCCGAAGAACCAGCAGCCCGGATACCGCGGCACGCGGCTGAACCTCTCCGAGCTCGCTTCGTTCACCCCGGTCCTGACGACGGTCCTGGCGGCCGTGGCGATCCTCCTCATCGCCGTCACGATGATGCGCCTGGTACAGAACCAGCGCCGGGAGCTCGGGACGATGCTGGCCCTGGGGCACAAACGCTCCACTGTGGTCCTCACCGCGATACTCCCGGGGCTGGCGCTCGGGCTGATCGGAGGCGTTCTGGCGATCCCCGCGTGCGTCGGGGTCGCCAAGCTGATGGCGAACCAGTTCTCCTCGAGCTACGGCTTCCTCGAAGTGCCCGCGAGGCTCACGCTCGGCGCCGCGGCTCTGGCGTTCGGGCTGGCGGTGGTGACGAGCCTCGTCTCGGTGATCTTCCCCGCCCTCGCGCTGAGCCGCCTCGCCCCCGCGGAGGCGCTGCGCGGCGACGCCCCCTCCTCGCAGCGGTTGCCGAAGTGGGCCCGCGCGGCGACCGGCACGGCGGGCACGGCGTGGGCCTATGGCCTCAGGAACGTGCTTCGCACGCCGGTGCGCTCGACGCTGACGGTGCTCAGCCTCGGTGGCGCGATCGGCCTCGGGATCTCCCTGCACATCGTGGCGAGCTCGGTGCAGGCGACGAACGATGCCTGGTTCTCCCAACAGTCCTGGACCCAGACGGGCATCCTGCAGGAACCGCTGCCCGAAGCCGCCGCGGTGAGAGTCGCGGAAAAGGCCCACGCTCGCCGCACCGAGCCGATCGTCAGCGGATCGGTCCAGCTGGCGGACGGCTCGGGGAGGCTCGGCAACGTGAACGTCGTGGGCCTGCCTCGAGCGCCGCAGCTTCAGTCGGTCGGCCTCCCCCCCGGCGGCATCCGTCGGGGCACCGCCTACGTGAGCAAGCAGCTCGCGACCCAGTTCGACCTGAAGACCGGCCAGCACCTCGAGCTGATCGGCCCGCAGGGACCGACGAGCGTGGTCATCGTCGGAACCGCGAACACGATCGCCGAGCAGGATGCCTATCTCCCGCTGGGCGCGGCGCAAAGCGTGCTCGGCCAGGACGGGAAGATCACCAGCCTGCTCGTCGAAGGCGACCATCGAACCGCCACGGCCCTCCGCAGGTCTCTCGACGTCTCCAAAGTCGTCTCCAAGGAAAGCCTCAAGTCGGGCATCGGCTACGTCATCGAACAGCTGACGCTGCTGATGAACACGGTGGTCGGGATCGGCCTGGCGGTCGGCGCGCTGTTCCTGATCTCGACCCTGGCGATGTCGGTGCTGGAGCGCCAGGGGGAGTTCGCCGTCCTGCGCGCGCTGGGATGGGGAATGCGGGACCTGGCGACGGTCATCGCCGTCGAGAGCCTGGCGCTGACCGCGTGCGGCGGAATCGTCGGGTCCCTGATCTCGCCGGCGATCGCCTCGCCCTTGATGGACAAGATCAACTCGGCGTGGTTCCACATCGGCTACGACCTGCAGGCGACGAACTTCCTGGTCGTGATCGGGCCGGCGCTCCTGCTCGGCCTGATCGTGGCGCTGCAGACGAGCTCGCGGATCGCGCGGCTGGACGTCGGCCGGGCGGTGCGGACGCGGGTCGCGGGGTAGCGCGATGGCGAAGCGTCGCTCATCCGCTCTGCCGCCGGGCCCGCCGTGGTCGCCGGCCGGCGCGACCCTGAGGTGGCTGCTGAGGCCGGTCGCCATGATGGAGGGCTGCCGGGCGCGCTACGGAGACGTCTTCACCGTCCGCTTCCTGCATGAGGGGACCACCGTGATGATCTCCCACCCGGGAGACGTGCAGCGGATCTTCACCGCGGACCCCGCGGTCGTGCACGCCGGCGAGGGGCGCCGGCTGATGGCGCCGATCTTCGGCGAGAACTCGGTGGTGTGCCTGGACGAGGAGCCCCACCAGGCGCAGCGCCGCCTGCTGCTGCAGCCCTTTCACGGCGACCGGCTGAGCGTCTACGAAGATCTCGTCGACGAGATAACGCGGGCCGAGCTCGCCGAGTGCGTGACGGGAACGCCGGTGAAGTTCGCGCCGGTGCTGCGCTCGATCGCGCTCGAAATCATCATCCGCGCCGTCTTCGGCATCGACGACCCCCGGCGCGCCGAGCCGCTGCGGGCGGCGACGCTGCGGCTACTGGATTTCACCTCCAGCATCATGCGGATGACGCCGCTGATGCTGCTCGGGCCGGACAGGGCACCGCGGATCCCGCTGGTGCGCAAGCTCCTCGACGACGTGGACACGCTCATCTACGAAGAGATCGCGGCGCGCCAGGCCGATCCCGACTTCGCCGAGCGGCCCGACGTCCTCTCGATGCTGCTGACGACCGAACACGAGGACGGCACCCCGATCACCCCGGTCGAGGTGAGAGACCAACTGGTCACGCTGCTGATCGGCGGGCACGAGACCACGGCGACGGCCCTCTCCTGGGGGATCGAGCGGCTCTCGCATTCTCCCCAGGCGCTGGCGCGGCTCAGGTCGGAGGTGATGGCCGGAGAGGAGGCCTACCTCGACGCCGTGGTGAAGGAGACGCTGCGGATCGGCTGCGTGCTCCCCGTCACCAGCCGCGTGCTGAAGGCGCCGTTCGAGCTGCGGGAACACACGATTCCCGCCGGGACGATGGTCACGGTGTGCAGCTTCCTCACCCATCACGACCCGAGGATCTATCCGCAGCCCTATCGCTTCCGGCCGGAGCGCTTCCTCGAGGATTCGATCGAAACGTATGGCTGGATTCCCTTCGGAGGAGGGGTCCGCCGGTGCATCGGCAGCAGCTTCGCGATCCTCGAGATGAAGACCGTGCTGAAGGCGCTCTGCGAAGAACTGCGCCTCGAGCCGGTCGGCCCGTTCCCGGAGCCGACCGCCCGCCGGGCGATCACGCTGGCGCCGCGGAACGGCTGCGAAGTGATCTGCGAGAGAGCGCCCGCCGGCCGGGTCCCGGAGGCACGATGAGCTCCGCCAATCCGCCCGACACCGGCCTTCGCCTCCGCAGCGAGGAGCGCACGGTCACCGCGGCCGACGTCGAGGCGTTCGCGCGGCTCACCGGCGACCTCCATCCGATCCACCTGGACGAAGAGTGGGCCCAGGAGTCCGGCATGTTCGAAGAGCGGATCGCCCCGGGCATGCTCGTCCTCTCCTTCTCGATCGGGCTGGTCGAGTTCGACTACGGGCGGGTACTGGCGCTCCGTCGCCTGCGGAACGTGGTGTTCAAGCGCCCGACTCGCTTCGGGGACAAGATCCACGTGGACGCCGCGGTCATCGACGGGCGTGAGCTCACGCCCGAGATCGCCCTCGTAACCCTGCGCTGGATCGTGCGCAACTCAGAGGAGCAGACGCTGCTACGCGCCTCGATCGAGGTCCTCTGGAGCACGCGTCCCGATCCTTGACCGGGGATTTTTAGAAATCCTGATTACAAGAGGACCCTTGATGACGGTCTAGACTCGAGTTCGAAGCTGGGGACTTCGAGTACCTCCGGTGAGCAGACCACCGGCCGCGTACGACACCAGGGATCGACAGCGACAAAGGAGAGGGAAATGCTCGTCAGCGCAGTTTGCAACCTTCGGCGGCCGCTGGCCGTCGGGGGGATCGCCTTGATCGCGATCCTCGCGCCCGCCTGCGCAGCCGCGGAAAGCCCGAGCGCCCACACCCTGCCGCGGGCCAGGGCCTCGGGCCAGAACTTCGAAGAGAGCCTGGGGATGCGGATCAAGAAGAAGCACGGCAACCGCCTCACGGCAAAGGGAGGCGCCAGCGGCACCGTCGACGCGAAGGCCACGCTCAAGCTGCACCTCATCACCGGCTCGAAAGCCAGGGCGACCTTCTTCGGGCGCAACTCCCATGGCACGCTCAGCGGGACCATCGCGGCCAGGTACAGGGTGAGCGGGGCGATCTCCCGCTACACCGGGAGGATCACGAGCCTGACCGGAACCGGCCGCTACGCCCATGCGAAGAGCCTCGGGATCAGCTTTTCCGGAACGGTCAACCGGCGGTCGCACAAGGTGACCGGAAGCCTCACCGGCAGGTGGCATGCGTAGGAGGGCCGTCAAGCCGCGGGTGCCGGCGCTCTCGCTGGCATTGGCGGCCTTCGCCCTGGCGACCTCGGCCGGCCCGGCGGTCGCGACGCCGCAGGCGACGCTGAAGGCGAAGTTCCGGCCCGAGAGGCTGGGCGCCCCCACCGCCGTTTCGCTCGCCTTCCACCTCCACGCCGCTTCCGGGGAAGCTCTTCCCGCGCTCACCGACTTCGCCCTGCGCCTCCCGCGGGGGATGGGATTCGGCGCCTCGGAACTGGGCCTCGCCACCTGCTCGGAATCGAGCCTGCTCTCCTCGGGCGTCCGGGGTTGCCCGCGGGAATCGCTGATGGGCACCGGCTCCGCTCAAGTTCGGGTTCCGTTCAGCAACCAGGTCGTGCGGGAGAGGGCCCGCGTCTTCATCTTCATGGCAAGGCCGGTCGCCGAACAGACGACGACGCTCTTCTACTTCGACGGCAGGAGACCGGTGATCGCCCCGATCGTCCTGCAGAGCCAGATCGTGACGCCGGAAGGGTCCTCCGATTCGATCCTCGACACGCCGGTGCAGACGATTCCGACGGCGCCGGACGGGCCGGAAGCGAGGATGGTGGCGCTGCGCTCCACGATCGGGCCCTCCACCCTGCGCTACTTCCGGCGGGTGAACCACCGCCGGGTCCCCTATCGCCCCGAAGGCCTGAGCCTCCCCGATCGCTGCCCCCCCGGCGGCTTTCGCTTCGCCGCCAGCTTCCGCTTCCAGGACGGCAGCCGGACCGACGCCCGCGCGGCCATCCCCTGCCCCACCTCGCATGCCCGCCACCGCGGGGGCGGAGCGGAGCGCAACTGAACGATGGGGACGAGGAACCTCAGCGGACCGCTGTGCCTGTTGGCGGTGGCGATCGTCGCCCTTACCCACCCGGCGTCCTCTCTAGCCGTCCCGCTCCCGGACAACCGGGCCTACGAGCAGGTGACCCCGGCCGACAAGAACGGCGGCGACGTCGGCGGGCCCAGCTTCGAAGGGCGATTCGCCAACGCCTTCGGGCAGAGCGCCACCGATGGCGATGCGATCGGCTACGCCTCCTTCTCCAGCTTCGCCGATGCCCTCGGCTCCGAACTTTTCACCAGCTACATCTCCACCCGTAGCGGCACCGGCTGGTCGACCCACGCGATCTCTCCGCCGGCGGCCCAGCCCTCGCGGCTGATCGAACCACCGCCTTTCCGCGCCTTCGCCCCGGACCTCTCGGCTTCGGTGCTCGAATGGAAGGAACCTCTGCTCACCCCGGAAGCCCCGCCGGAATACACCAGCCTCTACCTGCGTCACGCCGACGGCAGCTACCGCCTTCTCACCGAAACCACTCCCCCGAACCGCTCGCCGGACTCCTACTTCGCGAGATTCGCCGGGGCGACCCCCGACCTGAGCCACGTCGTCTTCGAAGCCGACGACGCGCTGCTCCCCGAAGCCCCGGCCGAAGCCACGAGCGTCTACGAATGGTCGCCCGCGGGCCTGCGGTTGGTGAGCGTCCTTCCCTCGGGGGAAGCCGCGCCCGAAGCCCAGGCGGGAAGCCCCGGCACTGGCGACTACTCCGAGGTGATCTCTGCCGACGGCTCGCGTGTGTTCTGGACCGCCGAGGGCCAGCTCTACGTCCGCGAAGGCGGGGTGCGGACCGTGCAGCTCAACGCTTCGCGCCGGGAAGTCTCCCTGGGCGACGGCAGCGCCGATCTGCTGGCGATCTCAGCCGACGGCTCGACCGCCTTCTTCTCCGACGCCACGAGCCTCACGGACGCGCCCGACGACCACGGCGGGCTTTACGAATACGACCTCGAAAGCGAAAGCCTCCGTCTCCTCACGCCCGACCCCGGAGGAGAACCCCACGTCGAAGGCATGCTCGGCGCCTCCGAAGACGGTTCGCTGGCCTACTTCGTGAGCAGCGCCGTGCTCGCACCCGGGGCCCAGGAAGAAGCGCCGAACCTCTACGTGTCGCGAGCGGGGGCGCTGGAGCTCGTCGCCACCCTTTCCGGCGAAGACTCGCAGGACTGGAGCGGATCCTTCGAAGAACAGAGCTCGCGGCTGACGCCCGACGGCAGGCACCTGGCCTTCCTCTCCCGCAGGAGCCTGACGGGATACGACAACACCGATGCGCGCAGCGAAGCCGCGGACCCGGAGCTCTTCGTCTACGAGCCGGAGGGTGATCGCCTCACCTGCGTCTCCTGCAATCCCAGCGGCGCCCGCCCGATCGGGCCGGCAAGCCTGCCGATCGGGACCTTCTCCGACTACCGGGCGAACATCTTCTCCGCCGACGGCGGTCAGGTCTTCTTCGACAGCGCCGACGCGCTGGTCCCCACCGACGGCAACCACCGCCAGGACGTCTACGAGTTCGAGAACGGAAGCCCACGATTGATCTCGACCGGGACCAGCAGCGACATCTCGGCGCTGGTGGACGTCGGCGGGGGCGGTCGCGACGTGTTCTTCACGACGAGGTCGCAACTGGTTCCGAGCGACCGCGACGACAACGCGGACATATATGACGCCCGCGTCGGCGGTGGCTTCCCGGCGCCCCCGCCGGAACCGCTGCCGTGCACGGGGGAAGCCTGTCGCGGTCCCCTTACGGAATCCCCCGGGCCCGGATCCGTCCCGGCCACGGCCGTTCCGGGAGCGGAGACGGAAACGCCCCCGAAACGCCATGCGCGCAAGCGGTGCCACAGGCATGGCCACAGGGCGGATCGCAAAGCCTCGAAGCGGTGTGGCAGGAAACGATGACCGCGGCGAGGGCACGAGCGATGGTGCTGGCCGTCGTCCTCGTGGCGGCGCTCGCCGTTCCCGCCGCGGTCGCACATGCCTCGCTGGGCTTCGAATCGACCGAATTCTCGATCTACTCCGCGCCCCCGCCGGAAGCCGAACCCGGCTCGGTGGGACCGCCGCAGCTGCAGGCAGGGTCGCACCCCTACGAGGCGAGGTTCTCCTTCGCCTTCGATCAGACGACCGATTCGGAAGGCCGGCCGGTGCCGGACGAAGCCGCAAAGGACCTCGAAGTCGATTTGCCCGCGGGGCTGATCGGGAACCCGCTCGCCGTGCCCCAATGCCTGCGAGAAGAATTCGAGAGCGGCTCGCTCTTCTCTGAAAAGGGCTGCCCGGCGGGCACTCAGATCGGGACCCTGAGGCTCGACACCACCCTGGCGCACTTCACGCTGCCCGTCTTCAACCTCGAGCCCCCGCCCGGCGAGACGGCGCAGTTCGGAGTCTTCGTGCTGCTCACGCCGATGGTGATGACCGCCTCGGTCCGAAGCGACGGCGACTACGGCCTGAGGATGACGCTGCACAACCTTCCCCAGTTCCTGCCGCTGGTCGGAGGCTCGCTGAACCTCTGGGGGGTTCCGGCGGACTCCGGGCACGACACCCTGCGCGGGAAGTGCCTCGGCCTCGAAGGCCAGTCCCTGGGCAAATGTCCGGCGGGCGTTCCCCGCCGGCCCTTCCTGACCCTTCCCGTCCGCTGCGGCGAGCCGCCGGTGGCGAGGTTCCGGATGGATTCCTGGGAAAACCCCGGGGAGTTCGTCTCCGGCGTGGCGGCGCCGCTGGACGCGGAAGGCCACGAACTCGCCCTGGAGGGCTGCGACTCGCTCGATTTCAGCCCCGAAGTCGACGTCCGCCCGGAAAGCAGCGCTGCCGACGCTCCCTCGGCATTGGGGATCGACCTGCGGCTTCCGCAGAGCGAAAACCCCGATGGTCTCGGCGAGGGCGAGCCGAGCAGCGTGGTTCTCGACCTTCCGCCGGGGCTCTCGCTCAACCCGGCAGCGGGAGACGGGCTCGGCGCCTGCTCGCCCGAGCAGATCGCGCTGAAGAGCGTCGCCCCACCCACCTGCCCAGACTCGTCGCGAATCGGCTCGGTAACGATGGCCAGCCCACTGACGGCCGAACCGCTCCGAGGAGCCATCTACCTCGCCACTCCGGGCCGGAACCCCTTCGGAAGCATGTTCGCCGCCTATCTCGTGGCCGAAGGAGACGGGATCCTGGCCAAGGTCCCCGGCCGCATAGACGCCGACGGCGGCGACGGCCAGCTGACCATGCGCCTGGAGGATCTGCCGCAGCTGCCGTTCTCGGGCTTCTCGCTCCGGTTCGACGGGGGCCCTCGCGCGCCGCTGGCCCTGCCGGCGCACTGCGGAACCTTCACCGGCTCCGCTCGAGTCACCGCTTATTCGGCCGGCGAAGGGGCCGAACCCTCCGTCCTCCAGAGCAGCTTCACCGTCGATCGCAACTGCGGCGGCGGCTTCTCGCCCGGCTTCCTCAGCGGCGCCACGAGCTCGCTCGCGGGCCAGCGGGCCGGGCTGACGCTGCGGCTCTCCCGTGCTGAAGGAGAAGAGGGGATCAGCCGGTTTTCCGTAACCCTTCCTCGCGGCCTGGTGCCGCTTCTCGGCGCTCTTCCGCGCTGCCCGGAACCTCTGGCGCGGGAAGGAAACTGCCTGCCCGCGAGCAGGATCGGCTCGGTCGACGTCGCCGCCGGCGCGGGGTCTCACCCCTTCCACCTCCAGGGCCCGGTCTTCCTCACGGACCCGTACAAGGGGGCCCCGTTCGGGCTGGCGATAGCGATTCCCGCGGCGATCGGGCCCTACGACCTCGGCGTCATCGTGGTCCGGGCCAAGGCCCTGGTCGACCCTCGCAGCGCCCGCTTGACGATCTCGACCGACGGCCTGCCCCGGGTCGTGCAGGGAATCCCGCTCCGGGTCCAGAGCCTGGAACTGACGACGGCCGAGAAGCCGGGGACGTTCGCCCTCCCCACCTCCTGCGAGGAGCAGGAAATCAGCGGGCGGGCGGTCGGCGAGACGGGAGACTCCGCCCCGCTGTCGACGCCGTTCTTCCTCGGCGGCTGCGGCAAGCTCGGGTTCTCGCCCCAGGTCTCAGCCTCGACCGAAGGAAGCGCCAGCCGTCGTGGAGGCACGGCCCTGCGACTGGCGATCCGCAATCGCCTCGGCGATCGGTCCAACCTTCGCTCGGTGACGATCGGCTTCCCTCCGCAGCTCTCGCCCCGGCTCTCCGCGATTCAGGGGGCCTGCCCTGCCGCCGTGTTCGCCGCCGGCCCGGAGCACTGCCCCTCCACGTCGGCGGTCGGGATCGCAAGGATCCGAAGCCCGATCTTCGCAACCGCACTGGAAGGGTCCGCCTACCTCGTTTCCCGGGGGACCGAAGCGCTGCCGCGCATCGTCCTCGTCATGGGCGCCGAAGGAGCGACGCTCGAGCTCTTCGGGTCGCTGCACCTCTCCAGGAGGGGGGCGACGTCGGCGACCTTCGCCGGCATGCCGGACGCGCCGATCTCGAGCTTCGCCCTCGTCCTTCCGAGGGGACGGCACTCCGCACTCGGCGCGAACTTCCTCCGCGGGGCCGGCGGCGCCCTCTGCGGGCGGGGGATGAAGATGGCGGTAGAGCTCTCCGCCTACGACCGGGCCCGAGTCGAACGCGTCGTGCGGGTCGGGTGCGGCGGGGTGTAGATATCTTTCCGTGCCCACGAGCGAGCCACGTACTCCACCTGCGCGCATCGGCCTAGTCGCCCTCCTCGTCCTGCTCGGCTGCGCGATCGCCGTCCCGGCGGCATCGGCGGCGAGCTTCGCCAGCCGCGTCGACCCCTTCGCCGGCACCGTCGACGGGCCTCACAGCTTCGGCCGCGGCAACACGTTCCCGGGCGCGACGGTCCCCTTCGGGATGGTCCAGTGGAGCCCTGACACGACCACCCCCCCGGGGCGCCTCGCCGGCTACAGGTACCGCGATCACCACCTGACCGGGTTCAGCCTCACCCACCTCAGCGGCGCCGGCTGCTCGCTCTACGGCGACTTCCCCTTCATGCCCACCACCGAGCCGATCGACAGCTCGCCGCAGGGTACGGGTGGGCGCCTCGACGGCAACTTCCAGCCCGGTTTCTCACACGCCGACGAGTCGGCGCGGCCGGGCTACTACTCGGTCCGCCTCAATCCGGTCCACGGCGGCGCGATCACCACCGAGCTGACCGCGACGACGCGGACCGGGATGGCGCGCTTCACCTTCCCGGCGAGCCCGCACGCCAGCGTCCTGATCGACGCCGGCGGCAGCGCCCAGCCCGACGACTTCGCCGAAGTCAACCTCGATCCCGGCGCCCGGGAAATCTCCGGGACCGCGTCCAGCGGGCTCTTCTGCGGCCAGCGGCCGCGTTACCGGGTCTACTTCGCCGCCGTCTTCAACCGGCCGTTCCAGGAATACGGCAGCTGGGAAGGAAACCGGCTGAAGCCGGGCGCGACCACGGCGAGCGCGACCGAAAAGCCGGCGGTCCACCCGCGCTCGACGGCGGCGGCCGGCGCCTACGCGAGCTTCGACACGAGCCGCAACCGGGTGGTGCTGGCCCGCGTCGGCGTCTCCTTCGTCAGCGTCGAAGACGCGCGCCTCAACCTCGCCGCCGAAAACTCCGGCAGGCCGTTCGGCCAGGTCGCGGCCAGGGCGCAGCGAAGCTGGAATGGCGCGCTGGGGAAAATCCGGGTCAGCGGCGGCTCGAGCGCCCAGCAGGCGAGCTTCTACACGGCGCTCTACCACGTGTTCATGGCGCCGCGGACCTTCAGCGACGTCAACGGCGACTACCTCGGCATGGACGGGCAGATCCACAACGCCGGGGGGCACATCCAGTACGCCGACTTCTCCGGCTGGGACATCTACCGCAGCGAGATCCAGCTGCTCGCGATGCTGACGCCCCAGCGGACCGGGGACATGATCCGCTCGCTGCTCGCCGACGCGGACCAGAGCGGCTGCCTGCCGCGCTGGCCCTACGCCAACGGCCAGAGCATGACCATGGTCGGCGACCCCTCGGACCCGATCATCGCCTCGGCGGCGGCCTTCGGCGCCGGGGGGTTCGACCGCGGGGCGGCGCTGGAAGCGATGGTCCGGGGGGCGAGCGAACCGTGCCGGAGCGCGAACGGCGAATACGTCGAGCGCCAGGGGCTGGCCGAATACCTGGCCCACGGCTACGTGCCCTTCGACGTCGACACCCAGATGAAGAACGCGAACTCGATCTACGGCGACCCCGAATCGGTGTGGGGCTCGGCGGCGACCTCGCTCGAGTACTACCTCGACGACTTCTCGACCGCCCAGTTCGCCGCCCGCTCGCTCCACGACCGTTCGACCTATGGGCAGTTCATGCAGCGCTCCTCCTGGTGGCACCGCCTCTACGACCCGGCGAGCGGGATGATCGAGCCGCGCTACGCGGACGGATCCTTCCCCCACCCGTACAGCAATCTCACCGGCCCCGGGTTCGTCGAGGGGGACTCGGCGCAGTACACCTGGATGGTCCCCCAGGACCCGGCCGGGCTGATCCGCCGCATGGGCGGCAAAGCGAAGGCCGCGGCGAGGCTCGGCCGCTTCCTGCGGAACCTCAACGCCGGCCTGCCCGGGATGCACTCCGACCACGCCCTGCTCGGCAACGAGCCGACCCTGCAGACGCCCTGGCTCTACGACTGGATGGGCCGCCCGTACCGCACTCAGCGGGCGGTGCGCCGCGCGCTCGGCCTCTACAGCCCCACCCCCGCCGGCTACCCCGGCAACGACGACCTCGGGACGCTCTCCGCCTGGTACGTGCTCGGCGCGCTCGGTCTCTACCCGGAGATCCCCGGCGTCGGCGTGCTCGCGCTCTCGACCCCGCTCTTCCCGAGCGCGGAAATCCACCTTGCCCACGGCCGCCGGGCGCTGCTCTCGACCAGCGGGCACGGCATCTACGTCAGCTCCCTCACCGTAAGCGGTAAGCCGCACGGCCGCCCCTGGATCGGCTACTGCGAACTCGCCGCCGGAGCCCGCCTCCAGTACCGGCTGAGCTCCCGGCCGAACCGCAAGTGGGGAAGCTCCGCCGCCGACACCCCGCCCTCCTACGGGCCCCGGCGCAGGATGTCCACCTCACCGTGCGGCCCGTGAGCGCACCCCACTGGCTCATCAGGGCACCGTTCGGGCGCCTCATACCCGAAGGTCGGGGTCAGGCATAGGCGATGACCTCGTTGCTTACTCCGACCGAGCAGTTGCGGGGAGCGCTGCGAGGTCCTTCGAAACCAAGTCGCCTTCATCGCAACTAACAAGTCGATGGCCGCCCTCGTCAGCAGCAGCCGCATAGGCAGCGTCATAAACAGAGATCGTGTGGCGTTCGGCGATTTCCGCCGCTCTCGTTAGGAGAGTGTCCGTGGATGAAATGACGCCACCGTCGTCGGCAAGCCTCTCGACCGAGGCAAGCAGAGCCGCCACCGCTTCAGGTGCGCGCCACGCCCGCACGGCGACGTTGGCGACCTCATAGCGGGCGAGGTCGAGGGTGGCGAGAGTTGCCTCATCGTCTTCCAGCAGCGTTCGAGCGGGCTGGTGGTGATCGTCCTCGGGATCGAATGCGGCGAGCAGGACGCTCGCGTCGAGAAGCAGCGTCGTCACGGACCGGGCCGCGTTGCCTTCACTTGCTCCGCGGCACGGCCGCCATGGGGCGAGGCGTCACTGAGCAGCGATCGCATCGCCGCCGCCCGGCTCTCGCGGCGCCGGCGCAGCGCCGCATCGGCGAAGTCCCTCATGACGGCGCTGCGGGTCGTGCCACGGCGCCGCGCCTCGGCATCCACCTCGGCGAGAAGATCGTCGGGAAGGGAGACCATGACCTTTGCCATGAGATCAGTATACCCAGGTATACCGAACGCCTCATGGGGCGAGAAGCCCCACCGAATCCAGCCGATCCGATCTCGATCTCGCGAAAACGGCTTGAAACTTAGCTCTACACAGGCCGGCCAATCTCTTGGTTCGGGCTCATCATCGGACCGTCCTTGTGGGAAACCGAGGGTCAGCGTGGGTTCCCCATCCGATTCTGTGCTCCTCACTTCTCCCCGCAACCCTGCAATTCAGGGGTACCGCGAAAGACACCGGGAGTCTTCCGCGCTCTCGCTTTCACGCGAATGGAGGAGTCCCGTGCTGCATATCAGGGGTCCTCCTGGCTCGACTCCTCGGAAAGTTCAATCAGTGGTTGCAAAGCCAAGTCGACCTCCCGACTCTTGGTGATCAGGCTCTCGCTGGCCCCGCGCAGGTCTGTAATAAGGGCCCGCTGCTCAGTGACCTTCATTTCCGGGGAATCCCGCTGGGCGACAGTGAGGAGACGGTCCCAATCCCTCTCGAAATCGTCAACGACCCTGACGAGGGCCCTCCAGTCCTCCGGTGCGAGTAGTTCAGAGAAGAGGAGTTGGCTTGCCTGCCAATTGCCCATCGGGACCACTGCTGCTTTGAGCCCTGCCAAGTCGAGTTCATCGTCGAGCCATCGTTGAGCAAAGCCCGTACGACGGTCAACCTCAGATCTGACACCCAATGCCTCCGCATACGCTTGATTTCTTACGTCCGAGCGCCCTCTAAGCGCCGCCCGGGCTTCGTTCCGCTGTCGCGGAAACGCTTTCGCCCACGCACCCGCAAAGATGACGACCACAGGGAGTAGAAATCCGACTCCGCCACCAGCGATGCCCACCGCGATCTGCCATCCAACCGCGAGATCGCTAGTAAGCCAAGCAGCTAGTGCCGCCAGTCCTCCGGCGCTTACCGCCGTCAAAAGGCCAAATCTGATCGGGGAAGCGCTTGCCCAATCCGACGTATCGACCATCGCACGCTGCGCGGCAGACTGTTCCAGCTTCGGAACCTGTGCTGCCGGTGCCACCAGCCGCGCTAGGCGAAACCTCCACCCTCGCACCGCCGTTGGTCCCGATGACTCCACTGTTAAGAGTGTCTCAGACCCGCTGACTTCGCACCGCTCCCGCATCGCGCGAGAAGCGGCCCCGCTCGGTCGGGGGTCAGGGCGCGTCGCTCAGTGAATCCAAGTCCGGCACCTCGCACTTGAGCACCTCCCAGGCGAAGGCCTGGTCGCTGATCAGCGTCGAGACGAATTCGGCTTTCAGGGCTGCCCGGCACGCTTCGATTCTGGGGGTCTTCAGTTCGGCGCCGTTTACGAGCACTACCTCTGAGCCCGCGCCTTTGAGGCTCGCGATCTGCTGTGGCGTGATGCCTACCTGCTCGTACATCGGGTGCTGCGGCTGCTTCACCTCGCCCCCGTCGGCATCGAATTCGAGGTAGATGGTCCCGACCGCTGCGGCGCAGTCCTTGTAGAAGGTGGCAAGGTCGGCGGGCAGTGCGGTGGCCAGCGCTGCCTTGTCTCGCTTTTGAAGCGGAGCGGCACTCAGCAGAAGGACGTCAAGCTGTTCCCAATCGTCGTCGATGCCCCGCCCGAGCGGATCCTCCACGCCCCCTTTCAGCGCGAAGGCCGACTCGGGGAAGAGCACACCGTCTCCGCCGAGAACCTTGGTCGCCCGGGAGACGAGGGAGTGGGCCTCCTGCGAGCGGTCCTTGGCTCCGATCACTCCCACGGTCGGCACGACCTTGAGCTCGTCGCGACCGAACAGCGGCTCTGGGGCCGAGCGCCTCTCGTCAGCAAGGAGAGAGTCCAAGGTGGCTCGTGCGAGCTCGCCGGCCTCGTGGTTCTTGACATAGTGGTGCAAGGTGAGCGCTCCCGCAAGCGCGTCTGGGTCACCGGGGCCGCCGAGTTCGCCGAGGATGTCTCGAATCGCGCCCCCCCAATGGAATCCGAACCGAACCGGGCCTTTTTGCTTGGCCATCGCGGACAGCGCCCCGACCACGTGGATTGCCGCGGTGCGGGTGATCTGACCCCAGACCGCTCGAGCCGCCTCCGCGCCGCGGCGGTTGCGGCCGTTGCTCTGGGCGGGCGCCGGGTGGGCGAGGACGAGCTCGACGTCGAAGACGTCGCGGTAGGCCTCGATCAGCGTGGCCGCGTCGAACGTCCCATCGGGACCGCGGCAGGCCGCCCGATTCTCGGCCCAGCGGGTGGCCGAGCGCTCGTCATAGAGGAGCAGGGCGCCGCGGTCCGCAAGCTGGGCAGCGCGGTCCAGCACCTGGATCTCCATGTCCTGCTCGCTGGCAGCCTCGGCGTCCTGGAAGAAGACGATCGTCTCGCATTCCTCGTCGAGGATTTTGCGAGCCAGTTGGATCACTCCGCCTTGCCGGCCGCGGGTCAGCTGCCGCACCCAGCCCGGGCTGCCGGGGCCGCTATCGCGCTCCTCCGCCTCCCACTCGACCGACTTGTCCTCGATGCGGTTCATCAGGTCAGTCCGTTTTTCGCCTTTGACGTCGTAGAGAACGTCCTCCTCGTAGTCCCAGATCGAGCCGCCGTTGAGGATGTGGCCGGTGACCCGGGTGGCCCAGCGCTGTGGGAAGTCGCTCTCGAACAAGTCGACGTGGGCATCGACGAAGTCCATCATCGATCGCTTGTGCCGGTCATGGGCAGCCAGTGCCAGGGAGCCGCCGCTCCGGCTCCCTTCCCCGGCGAAATCGCCCACCGGCCGGCTCAGCAGTAGGCCTTTCGTCTCCAGCCCCTTGTCGTCGGCGGCGCGGCGTGTCCACTCCAGCCCGAACCAGCGGGCGGCACCCTGGTGGGTCGAAAGAAAAGGCGCTCCGGTCAGCAGGCACTCGCGCTTGATCGAGGCGGTCGCCGGATAGAGCGAGCTGTCGTCGTGCGGGTCGCTCAGGTAGACGACGTGGCAGACCGCGCCGCGCTCATCGGCGGCGACGACGATCTCGGTCGCATGGACGAGCCCCCCTTCGAAGCCGGCGGGAAGGAGGACGAAGTCCTCGTAGCCGTGCAGCAGGCCGGCCTTCCAGATCTCCTTATAAGAGCCCTCGAGCGCATAGATCATCGCTTCGCTGGCTCGCCAGTACGGCTCGAACTCGCGGACCAGCCTGGCCAGGCCGCTGGTCGGGCCTTCCCGGAACGCCCGGGCGGCCATCAGGATCACTATCTCCTGGTCGCGGGAAGGCTCATGGCCTTTCACAGGCCAAGGCGCGGCAGCGACAGACGGCATCGGCTTCGGTTCGATGCGGCGGCCGGAGCCGGTGGCCGCTGCAGCGCCGGGCTCTCGCAGGAGACGAGCAGCGAAGTCGAGCCAGAAGTCGTTCTGGTGGTTGCTCCTGACACTTCTGGCTGAGGCGATCTCCGTCCCATCGCGGTTGCGCCAGGCTTGGCGCAGACCTCCATGTCGCTGCTCCATCGATTTCCCCGCCCACTCGTCGGACAGTCGTAGGTAGATCGTCGCTGCCTCGGAGAGCGGGCGATGGTTGGGACCCGCATGACCCTTCTCCTCCTCGGAGAGTTCGTTCCGAACTCGCAGTAGCCCCACCTTCAGTTCCTTCACATCCTCGGGGCGGCCGGAAAGCCCGAAGATCCCGGTAAGGATCGGGATCTCGTCGAAATCGAACGCGTTGGTTTCGTGCCAATCCCATTTAGCTACGTACTTGAGCTCCTTGACGAGGAGACCCAACTCGGATTTTGGCTGCACCCGGTGCCCCATCGCGGGCAGTCTTTCAGATCATGATCGCCACTGAACGTTCACTGAACGTTCAGTCGGCCTGCCTTGACTTACTTCGAGGTGCGTCGTCCTCTGGGTGGAAACAGCCACACCCGACAGGAGGCGAGTCATGCCCGTTGCAAGCATCGACAAGGTTGACGACAAAAACAACGAAGTACGTTTCGAGGGACTTACCCGGCGCCACCACCACCCGCCGGTGTTGGAGCGGCATCGGGTCCGCGCCGAGGACGTGCGTGCGGTCGCCGAAGGCAGAGCCCTGGCGATCCTGGTCCCCGGCTACTACTCCGCCGAGGCTTGCGCCGAGCTGACCGCGCTGCTGCTCGCCGCGAAGCACCTGTGGACGACCTACCCGGCCAGTACCGGTGCCGAGGGCATCGGGATCTCCGGCACGCCGCTGTACGGCTGCTTCGGCGACGAGATGTCGGAGGAGTGCAAGGACTACTGGGAGAAGGCCCCGGAGCGCAACCGGGCGCTGCGTGCAGCGACCGCGCCGTATGCGAATCCGGCCGACCGCGTGCGGATCGAGCTGGACAACGAGTGGCCGGGCGGGACGTCCCTGCTGCGGGTCGACGGCCGTCCCGCGTTCTTCGGGCTCTCCCGCTATTTCGAGTCAGGCGGCGAGCTCGAGGTTCACACCGATAGGGCCGATTGGGACTATCCGTGTGCGGAGACGCTCGCCTTCTCGGCTCAGCTGTTCATCAACATCTACCTCAGCACCACCAGCGACGGCGGCGGCGACCTCGAGTTGTGGGATTTCGAGGTGCCCGCGCAGGCTGACTACGAGCGGCTGCGTGCAGCCGACCCGAACTATGCGCTCGACTGCCGGCTGCTCCCCGAGCCAGCGAGGACGGTCAGCATCGAGACCGGCACGTTGGTGATCGCCAACGCCAGCAAACCGCACGCGGTGAGCGCCTGCCGCGGGGACGGGCAGCGCCTCAGCGTGTCCGGCTTCCTCGGTTACTCCGGGCCGGCCGCTCCGCTGCGGGCGTTCTCCTGAAAAGAAAGGAATCGGAACTATGACCACTCTCATGTACATGGATGAGCCAGCGCTCCTCGAGGTTGAGGTGCGTGTCGACGCCGTCGAGCAGGAGGGCGAGGCCACCTTCCTGGTGCTCGATCGCACTCCGTTCTACCCGCAGGGCGGCGGCCAACCGAGCGACGTCGGCACGATCGCCGGCGAGGGGTTCGTCTTCGCCGTCTCCAAGGCGGTCTTGGTCGATGGCGTCGTCCGCCACTTCGGCGAGCCGCTGCAAGGTGAGCCGACGTGCGGCGATGCGTATGCAAGGGTCGACCCGCAGCGGCGCGCCGTGCATGCGGCTCTGCACACCGGCGGTCATCTGGTGATGACCGCGATGTACGAGCTGGCCGACTTGCGGGCGGTAAAGGGCCACCATTTCCCGGACGGGCCGTACGTGATGTTCGACGGCGTCCTCGACGAGGACGAGAAGGCGGAGCTGCTCGACAGCCTGCAGCGTCGCCTCGATGAGATGGTCGCCGCCGACGCCGGTATCGAGGTGGAGTCGACGACGATCGACGAGCTGCGCGCGGAAGGAGTGTTCATGCCCGCGGCGGTCCCCACCGACAAGCCGACCCGGGTGGTGACGACCTTCGGCTACCGGTCGCCGTGCGGTGGCACCCACCTGGAACGGACGGGCGAGCTCACCGGCCTGAAGGTTCGCCGGCTGAGGAACAAGTCCGGCAGCACCAGGATCACCTACGAACTCGCCGAAGGCGAGTGAGGAGGCGATGGCGATGGCGGGCAGGATCATCCTCCCGGACACCGCAGCGATCGAGGCGGAACCTCGGTCGCTGCGGTTCCGCCGCTCACTGGCCGACGAACTGGCGCGGCTGCACGGCGACCTGCTCGCGGTGATGCGCGAAGGCGAGCTGGTCGGCGAGAACGAGGGCGAACCGCGGGGCGTCGTGCGCCTTGTGCCCTCCCTGCGCCAGCAGCAGGCGAGCATCGCCCTGCTGGAGGGTTACCGACGCTGGTTCGACCGGGTCCGGCCGTTCCTGGATCGCGATCCCGCGGCCCAGCTCGCGGCCTTCGACGAAGCATTCGGGGTGATGAGCTCCTTCTTCGCCTTGCGACGGGTCGCAACCGACGTCACCGACGAGGTCTGGCGGGAGATGTTCGAGCTCGAGTCCTCGCAGTTGGTCGGCTATCAGCTGACGCTCTTGGAGGAGGCCCGCGAGTGCTTCTCGCTGCTGGACCCGCGTTCACGGCGCCGGTTCGAGGACCTAAGTGTCAAGCTCACGCCGCGGGGAGACCGGCAGTTCGAAGTCTTCGCCGAGTCCTCCCTGGGCACGGCCGCCGAAGAGATGACCGTGCCGTTTGACGCGCGGGAGGTGGAGAACTTCGTCCTGCGCAACTGCGACCCCCTCCGCGGGGGCGTCCGCGGCTGGACGCCGCGGTCGGTGCAGCCGTTCGCCGATTTCGGCGGCGCCCTCTTCGAGGCATTGTTCGCCGGCCCCGTACGCGACCTCTACATGGCCCACGCGGCGGCGATCGGCAGCGGCGCCGCCGGGCTGCGCATCCGGCTCCGCCTGGGTGCCTCTCCCTGGCTGGCGACCCTGCCCTGGGAGTACCTCTACGACGGCACCGACTTCATCGCTCTGACCGGTGCGGTCAGCCTGACGCGCCAGGTCGAGGCCCGGCGCCCGGTGCGACCGCTGCGGGTCGAGGGGCCGCTGCGGATCGCGGTCACGGTCAGCGCGCCGAGCGACCACGCCGCGATCGACTCCGAGACCGAGGTGAAAGCGCTCAAGGCGACCCTGGCGCCGCTGATCTCGGCCGGCTTGGTGCGGCTCGACGTCGCCCCGGACGGCACCCTGCCGACCCTGGCCGGGATGATCCGCGCCGCCGAGGTGGCCGGCAGCCCGTTCCACGTCTGGCACTTCATCGGTCACGGTCGCTACCTACAGGAGGAGGGGGGGACCTACCTCAACTTCGAGAACGCCAACGGCACCTCGCAGGCGCACAGCGGCTTCGAGCTGGCGACGCTCTTCTGCGCCCATCCAACCCTGCGATTGGCGGTGCTGAACTCGTGCGAGGGGGCGAGAGCCGCCCCTGAGGACTCGCTGACGAGCGTCGGGGCCGCGCTGGTGGCGCGAGGGGTCCCGGCGGCCATCGCCATGCAGTTCTCGATCAGCGACGGAGCAGCGATTCGCTTCGCCGACGATTTCTACCGGGCGCTTGCCGACGACGGCTCGATCGACACTGCCGTCAACGACGCTCGGCGGGCGATCTTCTTCGCGCCGAACGAGAGCGAGTGGGCGACGCCGGTGATTCTGACGCGGATGGAGGAGGGGGTGATCTTCGAGCGCTGACCGCCGCTGGCAACACCTGCATGGGCGTGATGGTGGAGCACAAACGGCTCAGGGTCGACACGCTTCGAGGGGATCTGGGAATAGATTCGCCTTTGGTCTCGGCAGGCCACTCCGCCGGTCGAGGCCCCTCACCGGCGGAGACCCTCGTGTGCTGGGCAAGAAATGGGGCAAGAAGCCCCACAGATCCCAGCCGATTCCAGCAGATCTCGATTTTGCGGAAACCGCTCTAGCAAGCGCTCTACCTATCCCGGCCGATCCCACGGCCAGGGCTCATAACCCGAAGGTCGCGGGTTCGCATCCCGCCCCCGTTATTTCACGAAAGCCCCGCAAATGCAGGGTTTTTTCGTATCTAGGCCCATCGAACGCAGGCGCCGCGGGTACCAATCGGGTACCAATTTTGCGAAATCAGTGCCGGCAGCAGGATGCGCCGCTAAAGCGATGGTGCTCGTCCGAGCGTCATCCGCCGCCGGGGTCCCTGCCGTTGACGCTCACCACAACATGGTCGGAGGGCCCCGGCCGGAGGATGAGAACCTCGGCTGGCGCTTTCTCCAGCAGCCACACGAGGTCTTCGCCTGAGAAACCCGTGGTCCCCGTCGCCGTAGCTGAGACCACCACGCGGTCGAAGGTCTCCTCGTTGAGGAGTCGAGCGAGGGCGTGCCGGTAGGAGCGGCCGCGCTCGATCCGGGCATCGACCGGAACGTCTTGGGCGCTCGCACGCTGTTCGATCGCCTCCAGCATCGACATCGCGCGATCCGCCTCTTTCGGGATCGCGCATTCGAGCGGCAGCCTCTTCGGCACCAGGGCGAGGTAGGCCGGCATCAGCGTCGCGTCCTCGGCGCGCGCCAGCCGCAGAGCTGCATCAACCGCCCGTCGTGAAATCTCGGCTCCGGTGAAGGGCAGGAGGATCTGGTGGACCGCGCCGGAGTCGGCGCCGTTGCCGCGATGCCAGCCGCTGGCCAGGAGGAACCCCCCGGCCAGTCCCAGCACCAGGGCGAGGGCGACGAGAAAGTGCTCGATCACTTCCCCTCCTCCTTCAACCCGCGGTGGGCGACGATGCGGACGTCGACCCCCGGCGGGGTCGCCTGCATGAGCCGCTGCGGCAACCGTTCACGCAGGCGGGCAAAGCCCCTCGGCGGGTTCGATTCGCCGACCATGATGTAGGTGCTGTTGCGCTCGCGGACCACGCGGGCGACGGCGGCGACCAAGTCGTCGTGCTCCTCGATCAGGAAGGTCGCTCCCAGCACCGAGGCCAAGCGGCGCAAAGCGGCCACCTGGTGCTCCAGCTCGCCCTCGATCTGCTGGCCAGGTGGCTTCACCCAGAGCAGGTCGAGGTCGGTGCCGAGGCGCTGAGCCGAGCGCCAGGCGCGGCGGACCAGGCGCTGTGAGCTCGGCTGCGGGCGCACCAATGCCAGCAGCCGCTCCCCGACCGCCTTCGGCGCGTCGGCGGCGACCTTGTCATCCTCCCGTCGCGTCCCGACCGGCTCCACCTCGCGGTAGACGAGCCGCTTGGACTCCACGTCCTCGGCGACCTGGCGCAGGCTCACCTCGCGCAGGGCGGCCAGGTTCTCGATCTTGAAGAAGTTGTCGAGGGCGGCCTGGATGTTCTCGCCGGGGTAGACCTTGCCTTCGCGCAGGCGCGCGATCAGCGCCTCGGGGGTTAGGTCGATGAGGACGACCTCGTCGGCGGTGCCGATCACCGAGTCGGGCACCGTCTCCCGTACCCGAACCCCCGTCAGCTCGGCGACCTGGTCGTTCAGCGACTCAAGGTGCTGGACGTTGACCGTGGAGAAGACGTCGATCCCCGCCGCCAGCACGTCGGCGATGTCTTCGTAGCGCTTGTCGTGCTCGAGGCCCGCTGCGTTGGTGTGGGCGAGCTCGTCGATCAGGACCAGCTCGGGGCGGCGAGAGAGCACCCCCGGCAGGTCCATCTCCTCAACCTCGACCTCGCGGATCGCGACCGGGCGCCGAGGCACCACCTCCAGCCCGCGCGCCTGGGCGCTGGTCTCCTCGCGCTTGTGCGGCTCCAGGTAGCCGATCACCACGTCGCGCCCGGCGTCCGCTTCGGCGTGTCCCTCTTGGAGCATCCGGTAGGTCTTGCCGACCCCGGCCGCCATGCCGAGGAAGACCTTGTATCGCCCCCGTCGCCGCTCCTCACCTGCCACCGCGGGCTCGGTGAGCGCCTGTGGCCTTTCGATCGCCACGGCCCCCCCGTTCAGGCCCCCAGCAGGTTGTGGACGACGAGGTCGATCAGCTTGATCCCGACGAAGGGAGCAATCAGGCCGCCGAGGCCGTAGATCAGCATGTTGCGCCGCAGGAGCGCGGTCGCGCCGAGCGGCCGGTAGCGAACCCCGCGCAGGGAGAGCGGGATCAGCAGCGGGATCACCAGCGCGTTGAAGATCACCGCTGAGAGGATCGCCGATTCCGGCGTCCCCAGCGACATCACGTTGAGCGCGTCGAGCGGACCCTTTTCGCCGGCCGCCGCCCAAGTCGCGGCGAACATCGCCGGCAGAATCGCGAAGTACTTGGCGACGTCGTTGGCGATCGAGAAGGTGGTCAGCGCCCCGCGGGTGATGAGGAGCTGCTTGCCGACCTCGACGATCTCGATCAGCTTCGTCGGGTTGGAGTCGAGGTCGACCATGTTGCCGGCCTCGCGGGCGGCCTGGGTGCCGGTGTTCATCGCCACGCCGACATCGGCCTGGGCTAGCGCGGGAGCGTCGTTGGTGCCGTCGCCGGTCATCGCGACCAGCCGCCCGTCGGCCTGCTGCTCGCGGATCAGCTCCAACTTGCGCTCCGGGGTCGCTTCGGGGAGGAAGTCGTCCACCCCCGCCTCCTCGGCGATCTTCGCCGCGGTCAGCCGGTTGTCGCCCGTCACCATGATCGTGCGGATGCCCATCGCCCGCAGCTGGTCGAAGCGGGCCTTCATCCCTTCCTTGACCACGTCCTTGAGGTAGACGACACCCAGCACCCGCTCGTCGCGGGCGACCGCCAGCGGGGTGCCGCCCTCGCGGCCGATCCGGTCGAGCTCGCCCCGCAGCTCGACAGGCGGGCGACCCCCCTCGGAGACCACCCACGCCTCGATCGCGTCGCCGGCGCCCTTGCGCAGACGGGTGCCGTTGAAGTCGACGCCGCTCATCCGCGTCTCGGCCGTGAAGGGGACGAAACTCGGCTCGTGCCCGTCGAAGTCGTGCTCGCGGATGCCGTAGGTCTTGGCGAGGACGACGATCGAGCGCCCCTCCGGGGTCTCGTCGGCGAGCGAGGACATCTGCGCGGCCTCCGCCAGCTCCTCCGCGCTCACCCCCGGCATCGGGTGGAATTCGACCGCCTCGCGGTTGCCGAGCGTGATCGTCCCGGTCTTGTCGAGCAACAGCACGTCGCAGTCCCCGGACGCCTCGACGGCGCGACCGGAAAGGGCGAGGACGTTGCGCCGCACCAGCCGATCCATGCCGGCGATCCCGATTGCCGAGAGAAGGGCGCCGATCGTCGTCGGGATCAGCGCCACCAGCAGCGCGATCAGCGTCGTCTCCGAGAGTTCGGTGCCGGCGAAGAGCGCGAAGGGACGCAGCGAGACCACGACCGCGATGAAAACCAGCGTCAGCGCCGCCAGCAGGATGCCGAGCGCGATCTCGTTCGGGGTCTTGCGCCGCTCGGCCCCCTCCACCAGGCCGATCATCCGATCGAGGAACGATTTGCCCGGCTCCTGGGTGATCTCGACCACGATCCGGTCGGAGAGGACCTTGGTGCCGCCGGTGACGGCCGAGCGGTCGCCGCCTGCCTCGCGGATCACCGGCGCCGACTCCCCGGTGATCGCCGACTCGTCGACCGAGGCGATCCCCTCGATCACCGTGCCGTCGCCGGGAACCGTCTCGCCTGCGAGGACGACGACGACGTCGCCCCGGACCAGCTCCGAGGCGAGCTTCGTGCCGCCGTCGCGCAGGGTGGCCGTGGTCTCGGTCCGCATCGCCCGCAGGCTCTGGGCCTGCGCGCGGCCACGGCCCTCCGCCAGCGCCTCGGCGAGGTTGGCAAAGACGACCGTCAGCCACAGCCATACCGACACCGTGAAGGTGAACCAGGCGGGCTCCTGGCCGCCGCCGAGCGGCCCGCCGCCGAAGACCCGGATCAACCAGGCGACGGCGGTGATCGCCGCGCCGATCTCGACCACGAACATCACCGGGTTTCGGACCTGGACGCGCGGGTCGAGCTTGCGCACGGCCTCTGGCAGCGTCGGCCCCACGATCTCAGGGTCGAACAGCGAGCGGGGCTTGGTCTCGGCGCTCATCTCAGCGGCGCCTCTTCATCGAGGGCGAGGTTGAGTTGCAAGACGTTGACCCCCGGCTCGCCGAAGATGCCGAGAAAGCGCCCGCTGGTGTGGTCGGAGATCAGTTCTTCGACCCCGCTCAGGGGCAGCTCGCGCACTGCCGCGACCCGATGGGCCTGGATCAGCGCGTTGGCTTCGGAGATTTCGGGATCGACCCCCGAGCCCGAGGTCGTGACCGCGTCGACTGGAACGCGTTCGCGGCTCAGCGAGCGGTCGTAGGGCCTGTTCAGCTTGAGGTAGGCGGCGAGGTTTGCCCGGACCGATTCACGCGCTTCGACGCTGTTGGGACCGAGGTTGGAGAAGTAGGTGGTGTTGGCGGCGTATTCGGACTGCGAGGGCCGCGGGTGGAAGTACCCCTTGCCCTTGAATCCCTGGGCGATCAGCTTCGAGCCGACGAGCCGGCCGCCGACGGTGATCTTCGAGCCGTTCGCCTCGCCGGGGAAGATGAGCTGCGAGAGCCCCGTCATCGCCAGCGGATAGGCGAGGCCGAAGACCAGGGTGAAGCCGACGACCGCGATCAGGGCGGTGAGGGCCGTGCGCCGCATCAGAAGAGCCTCGTGGTCAGGCTCTGGACGATCGGTCCGAGCAGGAGGGCGGGGAAGAACGTGAGCGCGCCGACCAGGATCACGACCCCGACCAGGAGGATCGTGAAGGTCGGCGTGTCGGTCCGCATCGTGCCGGGACCGGCGGGGGCGATCTTCTTCGTCGCCAGCGAGCCGGCGACGGCGAGGACGAGGATGATCGGGATGAAGCGCGCCAGCGTCATCGTCGCGCCGCCGAGCAGGTCGGCGAAGGAGATGCCGTAGGCGCCGTGGTTGCCGGGCGCGTTCGGCTGGACGAAGCCGGTGTAGCCGGCGAAGGCCGAGCCGTTGTTGTTGGCCTGGGAGAGGTAGGCGTAGAGCGTCTCGGAGAATCCCTGCGGCCCGCTCTGGGAGATCGACCGTTTCCCCGCCTCGGTGGCGATCGCGACCCCGGTGGTGGCCAGCACCGCCAGCGGCGTGAAGAGGACGCCGAGCGAGATCAGCTTGATCTCCCGCGCCTGGATCTTCTTGCCGAGGTATTCGGGGGTGCGGCCCACCATCAGGCCGCCGATGAAGACGGCGAGCAGGACGAAGAGAAGCATCGAGTAGAGGCCGGTGCCGACACCGCCGAAGACGACCTCGCTCGTCGCCATTCCGGCCATAGGCACCGCGCCGCCGAGCCCGGTGTAGGACTCGTGGGCGGAGTTGACCGAACCGCTGGAGGTCACGGTGGTGGTCGTCGCCCACAGCGCCGAGTCGGTGATCCCGTTGCGCTGCTCCTTGCCTTCGAGGTTTCCGCCCGTCGAGCCGGAGACGGCGGCGGTCGGGGTGCCGGCGGCGTGCTGGGCGGGGGTGCCGTGCTGCTCGGCCGGGATTATCACCGCGATCAGGGCGACGTAGATCGCCAGCATCGCGGCGAAGATCGCCCAGCCCTCGCGCTGGCGGCCGACCATGCGGCCGTAGGTGTAGGTGAGCGCGGCGGGGATGAGGATGATCGCCAGCAGCTCGATCAAGTTGGAGAGCTGGGTCGGGTTCTCGAACGGCATCGCCGAGTTGACGTTGAAGAAGCCGCCGCCGTTGGTCCCGAGCTGCTTGATCGCGACCTGCGAGGCGGCCGGGCCGAAGGCGAGGGTCTGTTCGGCGCCCTGGATGGTGTGCGCGACGCTGGCTCCGCCGAGCGTCTGGACGACTCCCTGGGAGACGAGGATCAGGCCGACGAGGATCGACAGCGGCAGCAGCACGTAGTAGAGGCCGCGCGTCAGGTCGGCCCAGAAGTTGCCGAGGCCGTCGCCGGCGCGGCCGGCGATGCCGCGGATGAAGGCGAGCAGCACGCAGATCCCCACCGCCGGGGTGACGAAGTTCTCCACCGTCAGGCCCGCCATCTGGGCGAAGTAGCTGAGGGTGGCTTCGCCGCCGTAGTACTGCCAGTTGGTGTTGGAGACGAATGAAGAGGTGGTGTTGAAGCTGACGTCCCACGGCGCCGAATGGAAGCCTTCGGGGTTGAACGGCTGGACGCCCTGGGTGCGCAGGATCAGGTAGAGCGCGACCCAGGAGAACAGCGAGAAGAGGACGACGCTCTTGGCGTATGCCTTCCAGTCCTGCTCCTGGTCGGGATCGACCCGCAGCACCCGGTAGGTGAAGCGCTCGGGCGGGCCGAGGACGGGCGTGAGGAAGACCCGCCGCCCCGTGAAGACGCGCGCCATGTAGGCGCCGAGCGGCCTCGTCAAGGCGACGACGAGCGCGATGAAGACGGCGACCTGTAGCCAGCCCTGAGCCATCAGAGCTTCTCCCCCCGCAGCAGCGCGTAGAGGAGGTAGGCGAAGACTGCTGCCGAAGCGATCAGCCCGAAGACATCGGCTCCGGAGAGCGAGGCGAGCGGCAGCTCAGACACGGTCGATCAGCTCGATCGCGAAGTAGAGGAGAGCGAACAGGACGATCGCGATCGCGATCGCCACGGCGTCGGCAACAGGGCTGCCCCCTCCGGGGAAGATGTCTGCGAGGACGAACACACCACGATCTTGCGCCGCACCTCGTCAAGGCCGCATGAAGATCGCGGTTCCGTCCATACAGATTTCGTGAAGGCCCGTTACGCGGCGCAGCGGACGGGCTCGGGACCGAGGAGGAGAGAAGTGCCCGCTAGAGCCCAAGCACCGTCACCGCTACCAGGATCAGCGACAGCGTCGAGGTGATGGCGACGGTCGCCGCCGTCAGCCAATCGACGGCGCCGCGGTTGCGGTGCTCGCCCATCAGCTCCTCGCTGCGAGCCAGCCTCCAGACGAAGAAGAGGTTGATCGGCAGCAGCACGCCGTTGACGACCTGCACGCCGACCAGCAGCGAGATCACCGGCACGCCGGGGATGACGGCGACGATGGTGGAGACGACGATCATCAGCGTGATCAGGCCCATGAAGACCGGCGCCTCCTCGGTGCGCCG
Source organism: Solirubrobacterales bacterium (assembly GCA_051961435.1). GTDB lineage: Bacteria > Actinomycetota > Thermoleophilia > Solirubrobacterales > 70-9 > VAYN01. The sequence continues at coordinate 67,065 of JBQCDH010000030.1, read as the reverse complement.
GCCGATCCCCTTCTCGAAGCCGAGCGACTCGGCGACCACGTAGGAGGTGGCGATCGGGAGGATCGCGGCGGCGAGGAGGCTGGCCCCCAGCAGGCCGATCCCGAACAGCAACTCCGCGTACTGGCCCGCCAGCGGTCCCAGCGCCTTCGCCGCGTCGGCCGCCGAGCCGATCGAGTGGACCCCGCTGACGTAGAGAGTCGCCCCCGTGGCGACGATGATGAACCCGGCGATCAGGTCGGCGAACAGGGCGCCGCCGACCGCCTCCCGCGTCTCCTTCGGCAGGTCCTCCTCCGCTGCCCCCCGCTCGACCACGGCCGATTGCAGGTAGAGCTGCATGTAGGGGGTGATGGTGGTGCCGGCCATCGCGACGAAGAGCAGCAGGAAGGTCGAGTTGGCCTGGAGGTGCGGGACGACCAGCGCGTGGCCGACTTCGCCCCAGTCGGGGTGGGCGAGGATCGCCGCGACCGGATAGGCGAAGAAGGGGATCGTCAGCCAGATGAAGACCCGCTCGGCGGTGCGGTAGGAGCCGCGGACGATGACCAGCCAGATCACCAGGGCGGCGATCGGCACCGAGACCTGCGCCGGCACCCCGGCCAGCCCCAGCGCGGCGCCGACGCCGACGAAGTCGGAGATGCAGATGCCGAAGTTGGCGATCAGCACCGCGAGGGTGGCGAATGCCGACCAGCGGATTCCGTAGCCCTCGCGGATCAGCTCGGCGAGCCCCTTGCCGGTCACGGTCCCCATCCGGGCGGCCGAGCGCTGCACCAGCGCCAGGGAGACCGTGATCAACACCATCGCCCACAGCAGCGTGTAGCCGTACCTGGCGCCGACTTCCGAGTAGGTGGCGATCCCGCCCGCGTCGTTGCCGGCGTTGGCGGCGATCAGGCCGGGGCCGAGCAGCCCCAGGAAGACGAGCAGGCGGCTACGCCGTGAGCGCAGCCGCGAAGGCAGGTGCGGGCGCGCAGAGGCCAGCGACCGGACCCGCCGGATGGCGGCTGGTACTCGGCCCGGCATCCAACTGCTCGCTCCACTCGCTCATCGCGGCGGCGAGTCTACGCGGCCACCTCAGTCCTCGCCCAGCAGGCCGAAGCGGCGCCGCCAGCCCTTGGGCAGGAGCACCTCCAAAACGTCGTCCACGGTGACGACGCCGATCATCCGCTCGGAGGTGTCGATCACAGGGGCGGCGGTGAGGTTGTAGTCGGCCATCAGCCGCGCGACTTCCTCGAAATCGGCCTCCGGGATCAGGTGGGGCAGGTACTGGACCCGCAGGTCGAGCACGCTCTCTTCGGGCTCGGCCCGAAGCAGCGCCGCCAGGGGAACCGCCCCGACGAAGCGGTGTTTCGCGTCCATCACGTAGATGGTCGCCAGCAGCTCGTCGGCGAGCGAGCTGCGGCGCACCCGGTCGATCGCCTCGGCGACCGTCGCGTGGCGGTAGACGCTGACGAAGTCCGGGCTCATCAGGCCGCCGGCCTCGGCCGGGTCGTAGCCGAGCAGGGCCCGGACCTTGCGCCGCTGGTTCGGCGCCAGGTGCTCGACCACCGACTCGCGGCGCTCCTCGGGCATCTCGGCGACGAGGTCGGCGGCGTCGTCGGGCGCCATCCGCGAGACCACCGCCGCCACTTCCTCGTCGCTGCGCTGCTCGAGGAACTCGAGCTGGTGCTGGGAGTCGAGCTCCTCGAAGACATCGGCCTCCAGCTCACGGTCCGCTTCGAGCGCCTGGATGATCTCCTCTCCCTCATCGTGAGAGGCGGCCTCCACGAGGTCGGCGATCTGAGCCGGGTGCAGTTTCGCCAGCCTCGGGTGCAGGACGCGCAAGCGGACCGCCCGCACGTCGCCCGAAAACGGCTCGACGCTCGCCCAGTCGAGGAAGTCGCCGGTGGCGATCCGCCTGCCGAATGCCTTTGGCAGCAGCCTTCGGAGGCCGCCGCGCGGCCCGGTGTCGACCCCGACTACCCTCCACCATCCCTCTAGGCGCGCGAGCTCGATCTCGTTTGCACGTACCAGCCGCGCGCCATCGACGTTGATCAGTTGGTGGTCGAGCACGTCATGCTTCAGCAAGACCTCCTCCGGGCGGCGTGAGAAGGGCCGCAGATCGAGCTTCGCCTTGCTGAGGGTCACGGCGCCCGGCTCGGCCTTCGCAACGCGCTCGGCAGGCAGATAGGACTGCCGGCCGGCCACCGTGACCAGGAAGCCGGTGATCGGCGGATACCCGGTTGCGTCGAGGCGGACGATCACGTCACTCACGCGGCCGAGCCGGGCGCCGTCGCCGTCACGCAGGACGGCGCCGAGGATCAGCGAGAGGTGGAGGACTTCAGCGGGCTCGGTCACCGCAGCAGGGCTCATCTCGGTGTCAGGATACGGCCATCAGCGCGGACGATTCCAGCGACACGCAGCGGAGTCCGGCCAAGCTCGCGCTTATCGTCGGCGCGCTCGGCGTCGTCTTCGGCGACATCGGCACCAGCCCGCTCTACACGATCCAGGCGGTCTTCAACCCTTCCGACCCGCACCCGGTGGCGGAGACGCACGCGAGCGTCTTCGGCGTGATCTCGCTGATCTTCTGGGCGGTGACGATCGTGGTCACGCTCAAGTACGTGCTGCTCGTGATGCGCGCCGACAACGAGGGCGAGGGCGGGATCATGGCCCTGATCACGCTGATCCGCCGCGGCGGCGTGCCCGGCGGGCGGCGGACCAAGCTGGTGCTCGCGGCGCTCGGCATCTTCGGCGCCTCGCTCTTCTTCGGCGACAGCATGATCACCCCGGCGATCTCGGTCCTCTCGGCGGTCGAAGGAACGAAGGTCGTCGAGCCCAGCCTGGCGCACCTGGTGGTGCCGATCACCGCCGCGATCATCGTCGTCCTCTTCGCTACCCAGCGCTTCGGCACCGCCGCGGTCGGCCGCGCTTTCGGCCCGGTGATGGTCGTCTGGTTCGGGGTGATCGGGGCCTGCGGGATCTCCGGCATCGCCGTCCACCCCGAAGTCCTCGAGGCGCTCTCGCCGACCTATGCCCTCGACTTCCTGTTCGGGCACTTCGGGACGGCCTTCTTCGCCCTCGCCGCCGTCGTCCTCGCGATCACCGGCGCCGAGGCGCTCTACGCCGACATGGGCCACTTCGGGCGACGGCCGATCACCGTCGCCTGGCTGCTGCTCGTCTTCCCCGCCTGCATCCTCAACTACATGGGGCAGGGGGCGCTGCTTCTCAACGGCGCCGGCCAGAACGCCGCCGGCTCCTTCTTCCTGCTGGTCCCCGAATGGGGCAGGGTGCCGATGATCGTCCTCGCGACCGCGGCCACCGTGATCGCCTCGCAGGCGGTCATCACCGGCGCCTACTCGGTCGCCCACCAGGCGATGCAGCTCGGCTACCTGCCGCGGCTGCGGGTCGCCCACACCTCGGCGAAGACGATAGGGCAGATCTACGTCCCCTGGATCAACTGGCTGCTCGCGGCCGCCGTCCTCGCCCTCGTCTTCGCCTTCCGCAGCTCCTCGGCACTCGCTTTCGCTTACGGGATGGCGGTGACGGGGACGATCACGATCACGACGCTGCTCTACTTCTACGTCGTCCGCAAGCAATGGAGAAAGCCGCTCTGGCTGGTAGCGCCTGCGGCGGGGGCCTTCCTCGCCGTCGACCTGCTGTTCTTCGCGGCCAATCTGACCAAGCTGCTTCACGGCGCCTGGTTCCCGCTGCTGATCGGGCTCGCCGTCTTCACCGTGATGACCACCTGGCAGCGGGGCCGGGAGATCGTGATGGGGCGGCGCGAGCGCAAGGAAGGCCCGCTGCGCCCCTTCGTCGACCAGTTGCACGAACGGCAGCCGCCGCTACAGCGCTCTCCCGGCACCGCCGTCTTCCTCAACCGCAACAAGGAGACGACGCCGCTGGCGATGCGGGCCAACGTCGAGCACAACCAGACGCTGCAGGAGCACGCGGTGATCCTCTCGATCGAGACCGTGCCGGTGCCCCACGTCCAAACCGCTGAGCGGATCGTGGTCGACGACCTGGGCTACAGCGACGACGGCATCGTCCACGTCACCGCCCGCTTCGGTTACATGGAGCGCCCGGACGTGCCGGCGGCGATTCGCCGCGCAGCGGACGAGGGCCTAGAGTGCCCGATCGAGGTCGATGACGCTTCCTATTTCCTCTCCACGGTCGACCTGCAACCCGGCGACGACCCGACGATGAGCCGCTGGCGCAAGCGCCTCTTCATCGCCACCTCCCACATCGCCGCCGACGCGGCCGACTACTTTGGCTTACCCCGCGAACAGACCCTGATCCTGGGCTCGCAGATCGAGGTATGAGGGCATCCTTCCCAGACGCTATCTCCCGCCACGCGGGCGGGTACTGGCGGCTCAATATCCGAGGCACAGGGGCTTGCAGCTATGGCCCTGGTGGAGCAACGCTCCCCGAGGTCAAGCCTCCTCGGGCGCCTCGGGTGGCATCGGGAAGGAGGCGAGCGGACGGCGGCGCTCAGCCGGTGGCTGCGGTTCGGGGAGCTGGTCGGACGGGGTGTCCCTGCCGGTTCGGGCCAGGTGGTAGACGAAGGCGGCGATCGCGGCGGCGAAGACGAGGCTGACCGGGCCGGTGCCGAGGGCGAGGCCGCCGCGGGCGTGGGAGACGGCGAGCCAGTCGGCGACCGAAGCGCCGAGGGGGCGGGTCACCACGTAGGCGAACCAGAAGCTGAGGATCGGGTTCCAGCCAAGGCGGAAGTAGCCGATGGCGGGGACTGCGATCACGGCGGCGAAGAGCAGGATCGAGCCGAAGTAGCCGATCCCGAGGGTGACCGCGGTGAGGTCGCCCGCGGCGGTGCCGAGGGCGAAGGTGGCGAGGACCGCCGCCCAGTAGAAGAGCTCGCGCCGCGGGGACGTGATGCTGTGGATCGAGAGGGTGCCCTCGCTCACGTACCAGGTGCGGAAGACCGCGGTGAGGACGATCGCGTAGAAGATCGTCGAGGCGACGTAGGGGACGCCGAGGCCGACGTGGAGGACGTCGGCGGCCATCGTGCCGAAGACGCCGACCATCGCCACCGCCAGCCAGTAGGCCCAGGGCACGTAGCGGTCCTTGGCGAACTGGAGGTAGAGGGCGATGACGAAGGCGATGCCGCCGAGCACGACCGCGACCTCCGGAACCAGGGTGTGGACGAGGAAGTCGGAAGTCGACTCGCCCATCGCCGTCGTCAGCGCCTTGACGATCCAGAAGTAGGCAGTGACCTCGGGCACCTTGGAGAAGGCGTGCCGGGCGCGGCGGGATCTGGCGGTGGTCTGGTCCATCGTCGCTGAGGGGGACGAGACCTCGGGCGCCGCGGCAGGCTAGGCGGGGCGCCTTAAGCGCAGATGAGGGCGCCGCCTGCTCAGCCGGAAGCCTCATCGGCCGTTTAGGCGGACCCCCTAACCTGGATGTCTCCAACCGCGAGAGGACGCGATGAGCTACCTGCGACGCATCTCCACCCTGCGATTGCTCGTCATCGGGGCCGCGGTGACGCTGCTCGCCGCCGCCACCGCGGTGATCGCCCTGGCCGCCACGGGCAACGGGCCGACGCCCGCTCCGAAGCCGCTGGACGTGGCCGTCCACGATGCGCTCGCCGCCCCGGCTCCGGCCGGCGTCAGCGCTCGTGTCCACTTCACCGACGACCTGGTCGGCGAATCGGTCCTCGAAGGCGCCGATCCTCTCCTCGGCGGCGCCTCGGGCCGGCTCTGGGCGACGGCGGACGGTCGCCTGCGACTGGAGCTGCAAGCCGACGTCTCCAAGGGCAGCGCCGGCGACCTCGAGCTGCTCGTCGACAAGCGCCACTTCAGCCTCTACGACCCGGGCACCGAAACCGTCTATGAAGGGATGTTGCCGAGCTCCGAAAGCCAGGGCGACGAAGGGCCGCCATCGCTGGGTCAGGTCCAGGAAGCGATCGATGAGGCGACGAAGCACGCCGACCTGAGCGGCGCCACCCCCGGCGACGTCGCCGGGCAGCCCGCTTACACCGTCCGCGTCTCGCCGAGGGCTAACGGCGGCCTGGTCGGCGGCGCCGAGCTCGCCTGGGATGCCGCCAACGGCACGCCGCTGCGCGCAGCCGTCTACGCCAAGGGCGAAAGCTCGCCCGTGCTCGAACTCGCCGCCACCGAAATCGGCTTCGGCGCCGTCCCCGACTCGGTCTTCGAAATCTCGCCCCCGCCGGGAGCGAAGGTGGTCGAACTGAACCCGCCCGGCGAAGGCTCCGGTGGGAGCAGCTCCGACAAGTCCGTGACCGGCTTGGAAGCGGTCCAGGCCGAAACCTCCTTCCAGCTCAGCGCTCCGCCCAGCCTCGCGGGGATGCCGCGCGACCAGGTGCGGCTGATCTCCAGCGGCAAGGAAGCCGGCGCGCTCGTCACCTACGGCAAGGGCCTCGGCGGCCTCGCGGTGCTCGAGCTGCCGGCGAGCGAAGAAGGGGAAGAAGGCGGCCCCGGCGCCCCGCAGCTGCCGAGCGTCTCGGTCCCCGGCGCCACCCACGCCCAGGAGCTGGAAACCCCGCTCGGCACGCTGATCCGCTTCCGGCGCGGCGGCGTCGAGTACGCCGTCGCCGGCTCGGTCACCGCCGCGGTCGCCCGGGAAGCCGCCGAAGGCCTCTAGCGGCGTGTCCGATGCGGCGCCGATCGAAGTCCGCGGCCTGGTCAAGCGCTACGGCGAGCTGACCGCGGTCGACCGCGTCGACCTCACCGTCGAGCACGGCGACGTCTTCGGCTACCTCGGCCCGAACGGGGCCGGCAAGACCACCTCGCTGCGGATGATGCTGGGCCTGATCCGGCCGGACGAGGGCTCGGTGCGGCTCTTCGGCCGCGACCCGCAGCTCGGCGTCGCCGCGCTGGAGGGCGTCGCCGGCTTCGTCGAGGCGCCGGCCTTCTACCCCTACCTGAGCGGCCGCGAGAACCTGCGGCTCTGCGCCGCCCTCGACGGCGGCGGGGCGGCAAGCCGGATCGACGAGGTGCTCGAGGTCGTCGAGATGCGCGGGCGGGCGAAGGACCGGGTCGGCGGCTACTCGCACGGGATGCGCCAGCGGCTGGGGATCGCCGCGGCGCTGCTGCGCCGCCCCCGCCTGCTGCTGCTCGACGAGCCCGCCACCGGCCTCGACCCGGGCGGGATGCGCGACATGCGCGAGCTGATCCGCGACCTCGCCGCGCGGGGGATCACGGTCCTGCTCTCCAGCCACCTGCTGGTCGAGGTCGAAGAGCTCTGCAACCGGGTGGCGATCGTCCGCCGCGGCGCGGTCGCCTACGAGGGCGAGCTGGCCGAGCTGCGCGACCGCGCCGGCGTCAGCTACCGCCTGCGCACCGCGGCCGACGAGCGCGCCCGCGGCGTCTGCGCCGCGCAGCCGGGGATCGAGGACGTGCGCGAGGCACCAGGCGGCGGCCTCCTGTTCCGCGCCGCCGGCGAGGCCGCGGTCGGCGAGCTCTCGCTGGCGCTGGCCGAGTCGGGGGCGCCGGTGCTGGAGCTGACGCCGCGCCAGGCGAGCCTCGAGGACCTCTTCTTCCAGCTGACCGAGGGCGGGGGCGCCGACGGGGCGGCGCGGATCGCGGCCGCCGCCGAGGAGCTGGCCTGATGCCGGGGACGCTCACCGTCTACCGCTGGGAGCTGCGCAAGCTGCGGGCCCAGAAGCGGACCTACCTCGGGCTCGGGGCGGCGGCCGCGGTGCCGATCATCTTCGTCGTCGCGCTGGCGATCCGCAACGGCGAACCGCGCGACGTCGCCTTCGGCCGCTACGTCCACGACACCGGGCTGGCGATCCCCCTGGTCCTGTTGCTGTTCGGCTCGGTCTGGCTGTTCCCGCTGATCACGGCGCTGGTCGCGGGCGACATCGTCGCCGCCGAGGACCGCGATCGGACCCTGAAGACGATCCTCACCCGCTCGGTCGAGCGCCAGCAGGTCTTCGCCGCGAAGACGCTCGCCGCCGTCACCTACGCGATCGCCGCGATCGCGCTAAGCGGCGTCGTCGCCCTGGTCGCCGGGATCATCGCCTCCGGCTTCAACCCGATCGTCACCCTCTCGGGCGCCCGGGTCTCCGCTCCCCACGGCCTCGCCCTGGTCGGCGCCAGCCTCCTCGTCTACCTGCTGCCGATCCTCGCCGTCGCCAGCATCGGGCTGCTCTTCTCGACCGTCTTCCGCAACAGCGCCGCGGCGATCGTCGGCACCCTGATGTTCTCGCTGCTGTTGCAGCTGATCGGCATCCTGCCCGGCCTCGGCGGCCTGCAGCCCTACCTCCTGAGCACCCAGTTCCAGGCCTGGCAGGGCTTTCTCCGCGTGCCGGTCGACTGGGCGCCGATCATCCGCGCCCTCTGGACCTGCGCCCTCTACGCGGTGCCCTCGCTCGTCGTCGGGTCGATCGTCTTCCTGCGCCGCGACGTGGCGGGCGAGTGAGGGTTCCGCCGGCCCGAGCGCGGCAACGAGAACCACACCTGGGCGCCGCCATCGGCTGCATTCGCGGTGTCGACGTCGCCGCCATGGGCGCGGGCGACGGTGCGCGCGATCGCCAGGCCGAGTCCGCTGCCGCCGTCGCTGCGGGCGGCGCTGGGACGGCTGAAGCGCTCGCAGGCGCGCGGCAGGAAATCCGGCGGAAACCCGGGGCCGTGGTCGCGCACCCGGATCTCGACCGTGTCGCCCGCCGCGGCGAGGGAGACCGAGACCTCGCCCTCCCCGTAACGCAGGGCGTTGTCAACGACGTTGCCGAGCGCCTGGTCGATCCGCATCCGGTCGGCCTCGACCTCCAGTGGCCGGCCCCGCAGGACGATCGTTCGCCCCTCTTCCTCCGCGCGCCGGGCGAAGCGCTGGCGCACCCCCTCCAGCGCCTCGCGCAGATCGACGCGCGCCAGCCGCAAAGGCAGCTCGCCGCGCTCGGTCTGGGCGATCGTCAGCAGGCCTTCGGCGAGCTGCGTGAGGCGGTCGGTCTCCTCGGCTGCCGAGGCGAGCGCCGCCCGCAGCTCCGCCGCAGAGCGCCCTTCGGCGAGGGCGAGGTCGAGCTCGGCGCGGAGCACCGCCAGCGGCGTGCGCAGCTCGTGGCTGGCGTCGGCGACGAAGGTGCGCTCGTGCTCGAGCGCCTCGCCGAGCCGCTCCAGCATCTCGTTCAGCGTCGCCCCCAGCCGGGCAACCTCGTCGTGGGTCGGCGGCACCGGCAGCCGCTCGTCGGGCTCGGCGGCGGAGATCGTCGCCGCCCTCGCTCGCATCGCCTCGACCGGGCGCAGGGCGGCCGCGGCGACCCAGTAGGCCGCGAGCGAAGCCAGGACCAGCGCCACCGGCCCGCTCAGCAGGAGCAGCTGCAGCAGGTCCTGCAGCGACTCGCTCCGTTCCTGCGCGTTGTTCAGCTCCGAGGCGAAGCGCAGGTAGACGAAGACGCCGGTGGCGCCGAGCACGAGCGCCATCACCGCGGCGAAGACGAGGGTGACGCGCAGGCGGATCGAGAGCCGGCTGAAGGGCGGGCGGCTCAGCGGCCCCCGTCCTTTCGCAGTCGGTAGCCGGCGCCGCGCACCGTCTCCAGCGATTTCACCCCGAACGGCTCGTCGATCTTGCGGCGCAGGTAACGGACGTAGACCTCGACCACGTTGGAGCGGTGTTCGTAGTCGTACTCCCATGCGTCTTCGAGCAGCCGGGTCCTGGTGAGGACGTGACCGGGGTTGCGCATGAAGGCTTCGAGCAGCGCGAGCTCCTTCGCCGACAGCTCGATCTCGGTCTCGCCGCGCCAGGCCCGGCGGGCTGCGGGGTCGAGGCGCAGATCGCCGACCTCGAAGGCGACCGGCCGCTCCGCCCGGCCGCGGCGCGCCAGCGCCCGCAGCCGGGCGAGCAGCTCGGCGAAGGAGAACGGCTTGGCCAGGTAGTCGTCGGCGCCGCCGTCGAGCCCGGCGACGCGATCGTCGAGCGCCCCCCGGGCGGTCAGCATCAGGACCGGCGACCAGGCTCCCTGCGCGCGCATCCGGCGGCACGCCTCGAAGCCGTCGATGCCGGGCAGCATCACGTCGAGGACGATCGCGTCGTAGGGGGTCGCCGTCGCCATCGCGACCCCTTCCTCGCCGGTCCCGACGACGTCGACGGCGAGACCCTGCTCGCCGAGGCCTCGCCGCAGCAGCCTGGCCATCTTCACCTCGTCCTCTACCACCAAGACGCGCATGGCGAGACGATTAACGCATAAGCCGACCGGTTTCAGCTTCTCTTACTGCGCCGGCGCGACCGCAAGGGTCGAGTACCCGAGCTCGGCGATCCGATGCGGGAGGTCGACGTGGAGCCAGTGCGAGATGTGGCTCGGGGGAGTCTCGATGATGATCTCCGCATAGGGCCTGGCCTCGAGCTCTTCGACGATGTCGTCGTAGGCGTTGGGGCTGTTGGCGACCTTGGCGGTGACCTCCGTGCCGGCGGCGCTCCGCAGTCGCGGGAGCGCCCGCGCCAGCAGGGCTTCGCCGGCGCTCGTATCCGGGCTGTTGCGGTCGAAGGCGAGGTGATCCGGATTGGGAACGAGGACGAAGAAGCGCGCCGCGCCCTTCGCCGCCCGCTCCCGCACCGCTTCCAGCAGCTGGGCGGTTGCGTCGACCTTGTTGAGGACGACGAGCACCGCCGGCGCACCTTCCGCTGACGCCGCCGCCGCGGTGGGCAGCGGCCCGGAGCGGATCACGTCCCGCTTGCTGATCGCCAGGTAGACGACCAGCGCCAGGATCGTGCTGAGGAAGATGATCGAGGTCAGGTTCGTGCCGAGCCCGAGACCGCCTTCCCCGGTCGGCGAGGCGAGGTAGTCGCCGATCGAGGCGCCGAGCGGGCGGGTGAGGACGTAGGCGAGCCAGAAGGAGAGGATCGCGTTCATCCGCAGGCCGAAATGCAGGACCGCGACGACGGCGATCGCACCGGCGAAGATCGCGAGCGCCGTCAGGTAGCCGAGGGCGAGCTGCTCGGAGAGGAAGTCGCCGGCCGAGGTGCCGAGGGCGAAGGTGAAGAGGATCGCCAGCCAGTAGAAGGCCTCGCGGCGGGTCGTGAAGATGGTGTGGACCGAGAGCGTGCGCTCGACCAGGTACCAGGAGGCGAAGACCGCGATCAGGATCGCGCTGAAGGCGATCGTCGTCGTTTCAAGGGTGACGCCGTAGTTTTCGACCAGGTTGTCGCTGACCAGGGTGCCGACGACGCTGATCAGGACCACCCCCAGCCAGTAGATGCCCGGGACGTAGCGACGAGCGCGGAACTGGGCGACCAGCACCGCGATCAGCAGGGCCCCCATGATGTAGCTGGTGTTGGTGAGGCCGAGGCCGAGGTTTTCGTTGAGGTTGTCGGCGAAGGTCTCGCCGACCGTCGTGCAGAGCACCTTGATCACCCAGAAGTAGACGGTGATCTCGGGGACCTTGTTCAGCATCTGGCGGCCGAGCGAGCGGGCCGGGCTGCCTGGGGGAACTGCGGCTGGGGACGTCGTCGCGGAGGTCATGGCGCGGCAGGGTTGAGGAGGCGGCTAAACCCGAGATGAGAATTCCGGCCTTCTCACCGAACTTTTAGGTCGTCCGTCCAGCGGCGCTCTCATCGCGGCTTAACCGACCGTCGCGACGATGCCGGGATGCCACCTCTCATCCGCGCTTCCGCCACCGACGTCGTCCTCAACCCGGTCGTCAACGCCCTCACCGAATTCATCGGCACCGCCGGCCTGCCCGCGGTCTTCCTGCTGATGGCCCTGGAGTCGGCCTGCATCCCCATCCCCAGCGAGGCGATCATGCTGTTCGCCGGCTTCAGCGTCTCCAAAGGGGAACTGACGCTGGTCGGCGTGATCGTCGCGGGCGTGCTCGGGAACCTGGTCGGGTCATGGGTCGCCTATGCCGCCGGCTACTACGGCCGCGTCGACCTGCTCGAGCGCAACCGCCTGTTCCACGTCAACCGCAAGCACCTGCAACGGACCGACGATTGGTTCGCCCGCTACGGCTCCTGGACCGTCTTCTTCTCGCGCATGCTGCCGATCGTCCGCACCTTCGTCTCGCTGCCCGCCGGCGTCGCCCGGATGCCCTTCTGGCGCTTCACCTTCCTCACGGTCGCCGGCTGCATCCCCTGGGTGACCGCCCTCGCGCTGATCGGGCGCAGCGTGGGCGAGAACTGGGAAAGCTGGCGCCACAACCTCGGCTACCTCGATTACGCCGTCGTGGCCGCGATCCTCGCCGGGATCGTCTACCTGCTCGTCCGCCGGCGCTCCGCCCGTCGCGCCGCGCCGGCGCCCGCCGGGGAGGTCGAGTGAGCGATCAGACCGTCGCGCCGCACCGCGCGCTCTTCGCGACCGCCGGGGTGCTGCTGGTCGCCGCCGGCCTCGTGATGAGCGGCTGGCCGCTGGTGCTGGGCGGCCTCATCTGCCTCGTTCTGGCGGCGGCGCATCTCTGAGCGGAGCGCGGCTGAAGGCGAGGCGGTTGCCGGCGCGGACCGAGCGGTAGAGGATCGCCAGGACGAGGACCGGCGGCAGCACCCACGCGGGCAGTCCGATGGCCGCGGCGAGCGCGGTCAGCGCCAGCGACGCGGCCACGGCCAGGGCGACGTGCCAGTCCTCGCCGACGACGAAGCTCCACGCGGCCCTGGCGGCGCGGCCGATCATGCGCTCGCGGCCTCCCTCTCCGCGCGCCGCCCGCGCAGGTCCTGGACCATCGCCAGCGAGGCGACGAGGATCAGCAGGAGAAGCGGCGCCAGGGCGGCCTCGCCGCCGGGCCAGGAGGCGCCGGCCCCCTCGGCGCTCCAGAAGACCCCGAAGGTGCTCAGCAGCACGCCGACCGCGAACTTCATCGCGTTCTCCGGGACCCGGGCCAGAGGCGCCCGGGCGGCCAGCCCCACCAGGACGACGAAAGCGACGGCGAGCGCCGCGGCGCCCGCGGCCAGCGGCACTTCACCGCGGTTGGCGCCGAAGGTGACGACGATGAAGGCGACCTCGAGGCCCTCCAGCAGCACCGTTTTGAGGGAGATCGCGAAGGCGTAGGAATCGAAGCCGCTCGCCGCCGGCGCCAGCGCCGCCGCTTCGCGCTCCTCGGCGAAGATCGCCAGCTCGTCGTGCAGCCCCTTCGCCCCGGCGGCGCGGAGGATCGCCTTGCGCAGCCACTGCAGGCCGAAGATCAGGAGCAGGCCGCCGACGATGAGCCGCAGCACGCCGATCGGGATGCCGACGAGCGCCGGCCCGGCGACGGCGACGATCGCCGCCAGGGCCGCCAGGGCCGCGCCGACCCCCGCCAGGGTCGAGGGCCAGCGCCGGCTGGAGCCGACGGCGAGCACGATCGTGAAGGCCTCCACCACCTCGACCGCGCTGGCGAGGAAGACCGAGACCGCGAGGCCGGTCTGGGCGCCGCTCATCGCCGGCCTTTCGGGCGGGGTCGAAGATCGCGCATGCACTGAATGTTGGCTGACCGGGTGCTCCCGGGCCGTCGTCCCGTGACGGAGATGTGACAGCCTTCCCGGCGATGGACTGGTCGATCCTCCACTCGCTGAACGACTTCCTCTACCACCACGACGGGGTCGAGGACCCGGTGCTCTTCTACGTCAACGTCTCCGAGGCGCTCTTCATCGCCACCCTGGCGGTGATCTTCCTCGCCGCGACCGGCGCCCGGCACCTCGCCTGGCGGCGGGCGGCCGTGGCGGCGGTGCTGAGCGCGGGCCTCGCTCTCGCGATCGGCAAGGTGATCTCCGAACTCGTCGACCGCGCGCGGCCCTTCGTCGCCGATCCCAGCGGCGTCCATCTCTTCTCCGCCCATGCCGCCGACCCCAGCTTCCCCAGCGACCACGCGACCGCCGCCTTCGCGATCGCCACCGCGATCTTCCTGCGCCATCGCCGCTGGGGCGTCGTCGCGCTGATCGCCGCCGCCGTCCTCTCGATCGGGCGCGTCGCGATCGGCGTCCACTTCCCCAGCGACGTCCTCGCCGGCGCCGCGCTCGGCGCCGCCGCGGCTCTCGTCCTCTGGGCGCCGCCGCTGCGCGCGCGGATCGACGCCCTCTCGGACTGGCTCGGCGACTACCTGGACCGGGCGCTCGGCTGGGGCGCGGGGCGCGTCGGTCTCGGCTGGCGACCGTAGCGACGAGGGGCGGGCGCCGCTCACCTCGCCTTAAGCACTCGCATGGATGATGCGGGCACGAGGAAGAGGATGCGCAAGCTGCTCCTGGTGGGCGTTCCGGCGTCGGCGCTGGCGGTCGTCGCGATCTGCGCGGTCTATGTCTGGAGCCTGCCCGGCGTCGGCGACGCCGAAGCCCGGGTGCGGGCGATCCTCGCCGCCCACGGCGGCAGCCTCGAAGCGGCTCCGCCGCCGATCCGCCTCGGCGAGGCCGCGGTCGCGATCGAGGACGAGCACTTCTATTCCAACGTCGTCGTCAACGTCGCAGACGGGGCCGGGCGGGCGGCCCTGGCGACGCTGCAGGGAGGCGGCGACCCGGGCGGCAGCACGATCGACCAGCAGCTGGCGAAGCTGCTCTACCCGCATGGCGGCGGGCTCGGCGGCACGCTGGAAGAGATCGGGCTCGCGGTCAAGCTATCGCTGGACTACTCGAACGCAAATTTGCTCTCGATGTACCTCAACGCCGCCTACTTCGGCAACGGCTACTGGGGCGAGTCCGCCGCCGCGCGCGGCTACTTCGGGGTCCCGCCGCGGCAGCTGAGCTGGGCGCAGGCGGCGATGCTCGCCGGCCTCCTCCAGGCCCCCGCTGAATACGACCCGCTCCGCCATCCCCGCGCCGCCAAAACGCGCCAGCGCCAGGTCGTCGACCAACTCGTCGACAACCACTACCTGCCGCCACAGCGCGAACGCCCAGTGCTCGCCGAACCGCTCGCGCTGCGCTGAGGGCCGCGGTCCGGTCCTGGGTACCGAACTGCCTGCCGCTGTGTTGCGCCGACCTCGGCGCCCGCCCGTTATCAGCGCTGCAGCAGCTCTTGGAGACTGGCGTTTCCGTCTCCGAAGTAGCTGGAATGAGTCTGTTCGATCGTCGCCAGGGAATCAGCGCTGAGAAGGACGATGTCGAGCCCTCCCCCGAGGCCATTGGCTTGCTCAGCCTCTGCGTAGGCCGCCTGCGCAGTGTCGTAGTCAGTCCCGAATGACCGCACGGCCGTATCGCCCGTAGACGGGTCGAAGGTAACGAGGAAATGCTTGATGTCCTCAGGGCTCATCGCTGCTTTGGAGCTTAACCAGCTCAATCGCCCGCTCCTTGACCCTTTCTAGAGTCTCCTCCTTGGAGGCTAACCCCAAATCCTCTTGCGCGGTGATCTCTGCGTAGTCAAACAAGAAATCCCGCAACTCAGGCGGGCCCTGGCCAAATTTGAGACCGGGGAAGGTCGTTCGAGACAGCTTCTCAACGAGATTCGCCCAAGCATCCTGATGAGGAGTCCTCAGCTGAATCTCAATCAGGCGGCCGCGATGACGACTGATCAGATGAAGTGCGCGATACCCGTCTTCTTTGGGGTCCACCACATAGTCGCGGACCCTGGTGATCGTCCAATTCCTTCGGAGTCTGCTTGCGACTCGATATGCCGAGTCCTGATCGGGGAGCAACGCACGCACTCCACCGATGTCCGCCATCCGAGACAACTTCATCGCTGGCTCTCGCAGTAGCTTGCCAGCGATAGTGGGTACGCGCTTAAGACGCTGGGCAACGACAGGCTGGCCCGCTTCCATGACGTAGTACCGCAAGTTCGCGGCCACTCTCGAGAGTGGTTTGGCGTGCTCGGAGCGCCACCAATCGATGACAGCGATGGCCTCCCGCGCCTGATCGAGTGCGACTGGATCCTTGAAGAGATCCGGGTCTTCTGCAAAGCGCGAAACCTGACCCGCGAAGAGGCGCCCCGCGCGATCAACCTTCGATTTGCTGTATTTCGCCACCAGCCGGAACGGTAGTCATCCGTTCGCGAAATCTGCCGGCGGCTGTAGCGGGCCTTCGCAGGGCGGCGGCTACCGCGCGACCCAGGCGTCGGGGGCGGCGGTCAGCTCGCCGACCACGGTCGGCAGCTCGCCGGAGACGAGGTCGGCGAGGGTGACCTCCTCGAGCACGGTGCGGAGGCTGGCGCGGACGGCGATCCAGACTTCCTGCAGGTGCTTGGCGTGGCCGCGGTACTCGATGTCCTCCGGCGGGGTCGACTGGACGTGGGCGATCGGGCCCTCGACGGCGCGGACGATCTCGGCGATCGTCACCTCGTCGGCGGGCCGGGCGAGCCAGTAGCCGCCCTTGGCGCCACGGCGGGCGCGGACGATGCCATGGTGCTTGAGCTCGAGCAGGATGTGCTCGAGGAACTGCAGGGGAATGTCCTGGGATTCGGCCAGGCGCTCGCCCTTGACCGGCCCGTCGTCGGCCGCCGCAAGCTCGGCAGCGGCCCGCACCGCGTAGTCGGCCTTCGCGGAAACTCGCATGTAGCTAGTTAATCAGTCGGCGGGGAGCGTCCGCCCCAGCGCCGCCGCCTGATCGAGCTCTTGCCCGCGCAGGCGCTCCGCCTCCGCCTCCTGTTCCCGCTGCTGGCTCTCGCGGCGGCGGTTGAGCCAGCGCGGCGCGTAGAGGATCAGGCCGAGGCCGATGGCGGCGATGCCGGCGGCGATCGGCCAGACCGTCGGGTCGCCCTTCTGGATCGTGACGATCCCGGAGCCGACGAGGACGAGGCCGAGCGCGGTGCGGATGAAGCCCTGTGGGGACCTGTCGGAGAGGGCGGCGCCGATGATGACCCCGGGGACGCTGCCGAGGAGGATGTTGCCGGCGAGGGCGAAGTCGACGTTGCCGCCGACCCAGTGGGCGATGCCGGCGGCCCAGAGCAGGACCGCGGCGTGGAAGACGTCGGTGCCGACCACCTTCTTCGGCGCCAGGCGGTAGACGGCGATCAGCAGGATCGCGATCACGGTGCCGGAGCCGGCGGAGGTGATGCCGATGACGAAGCCGGTGGTGGCGCCGATCACGATCGCGGCGACCTTGTGGCGGCGCTCGACGTCGAAGCGGTCGCGCTCCTCGATCAGGTTGCGGAGGATCAGCGCCCGGGTGAGGGTGATCACCCCGACCATCAGCAGGGTGCCGCCGAGCACCGCGTAGACGAGTTCGTTCAGCCGGTCTTCGCCGACCTGGCCCTGCACGTAGGAGACGAGCGCGACCCCCGCCACTGCGGCGGGGACGCTGCCGGTCGCCAGCCAGCGGACCAGCTCCATGTTCACCGTCTTCATCCGGAAGTGGCGCCAGCCGCCGACCGTCTTGGTGATCGCCGAGTAGAAGATGTCGGTCCCGATCGCCGTCGTCGGCTGGATCCCGAAGATCAGGATCAGCAGCGGCGTCATCAGCGAGCCGCCGCCCATGCCGGTCATGCCGACGAGTACGCCGATGCCCAATCCGAAGAGGACGATTGCCGGGTCCATTGGTTCTTCTCCCGGGGCTCCGCACGATCCCCGATTTCGACTTTTCTGACCTTCTTGGTCAGGAGTGCAGAGTGCGCCAGGATACCAGGATCAAGACCCAAACTGGGACATCTCGAACCGTCGATCCGCCGCCGTCCCCCGCGGATACGACGGGGGAAACGATCCTCCTGCGCGGGGTCGAGCACGCCTACGGCGAGCTGCGCACGCTCGACCGGCTCGACCTCGAGGTCCCCGCGCACGGCGTCGTCGGCCTGGTCGGTCCCTCGGGCTGCGGCAAGTCGACGCTGCTGGAGCTGATCTGCGGGCTGCGCGAGCCGAGCGCCGGCAGCGTCGCGGTGGGAGGCGAGACCGCCGCCGAGGGCCGCCTCGCCCGCTGCGCCTACATGCCCCAGCGCGACCTCCTCCTCCCCTGGTACACGGCGATCGACAACGCCTCGCTGGCGCTGCGCAACCGGGGGATGCGCCGCGCGGCCGCGCGAGACGCGGCCGCCGCCCTCTTCGAGCGCTTCGGCCTCGCCGGCTTCGAGGCGGCGCGGCCGGCCGAGCTCTCCGGCGGCATGCGCCAGCGGGTCGCCTTCCTGCGCACGCTGATCGCCGGCAAGCCGGTCCTGGCCCTGGACGAGCCCTTCGCCTCCCTCGACGCGATCACCCGGGCGGAGATGCAGGAGTGGCTGGCGGGCGCGCTGCGCGGCGACCCCCGCACCGTCGTCCTCGTCACCCACGACGTCGAGGAGGCCCTCTACCTCTGCGACCGCGTCGCCGTGCTCTCCTCCCGCCCCGCCCGGATCGTCGCCGAGCTGGGAGCGCCGGCGCCGCGCGCCGAGGACCGCGACGCCGCCGTCACCGATCCCGAGTTCATCGCCGCCCGCGAGGAGGCGATGCGGGGCCTCCACCAAGCGATGCGTGGTTCCTAATGCACGATATGGGTGCAAAAGGAACCACGCGATGGGAAGGGGCTTGGCGATGGATATTGCCGGCGCTCTTCCTGGCCACCTTGGTCGGGGTCTGGCAGGTGGCCGCCTCGACCGGGTTCCTGGCGAACGTCTTCAACGTCGAAGGCTTTCTCGTCCCCTCGCCGGCGGAAATTGCTTCCTCGCTCTGGGACAACCGCACGCTGCTCGCTGAAAATGCCTGGGTAACGCTGCGAGAGATGGGGCTGGGCATCCTCTGTGCTCTTGTGGTCGGCATCGGATTCGCAGTGGCGATGCACCTCTCAGGCTTCGTCCTCCGCTCAACCTACCCCCTGGTGATCGCCTCGCAGACGATTCCGATCGTCGCCATCGCTCCGATCCTGGTGATCTGGTTCGGCTTCGGGATCGCCCCCAAGGTCCTCGTCGTTGCCCTCGTCTGCTTCTTCCCGATCACGGTTGCGACCCTCAGCGGTCTGTCCTCGGTCGACCCAGAGGCCCCGAAGCTGATGCGCACCCTTTATGCCTCGCGCTGGCAGATCTTCAGGCGCCTTTCGGTACCGACCGCACTGCCGTATCTCTTCACCGGGATCAAGATCTCGATCGTCTTCGCGCCGATCGGCGCGGTATTCGGGGAGTGGGTGGGTGCAAGCGCGGGGCTGGGGCACCAGATCCTCCAAGACAATGCCCAGTTGGAGACCGCGCGCGTTTTCGCCTCGGTTGCGATTCTCTCCGCGATGGCACTCGCTCTCTTCGGCCTCACCGCCCTCGCGGAGCGCCGCGTCGTCGGTTGGCGATAGAACTCCCCCGATGACGCGCGCCCGCATCGCCGCCACCGCCCTGGTCGTACTGCTGCTCGCCCTCGTCCTCGCCGCCTGCGGCGCGAAGTCCGAGGAAGGCGGCACCGAACGGCAGGCGTTCAGCCTCACGCTCGACTTCTACCCCAACCCCGACCACGCCGGGATCTACATGGCGCAGAAACTCGGCTACTTCGAAGAAGCGGGTCTCGACGTCAACATCAACGCCCCCTCCGACCCCTCGGCGCCGATCAAGGAGGTGGCCGCCGGGCAGACCGACCTGGCGATCTCCTACGAGCCCGAGGTGGCGCTGGCCCGCGACAAGGGCCTCGACGTCGTCGCCGTGGCCGCCCTGGTCAACCGGCCCCTGACCTCGATGATCTGGCTGAAGAAGTCCGGGATCAAAGGCGTCGCCGACCTCAAGGGGAAGACGATCGCCACCGCCGGCATCCCATACCAGGACGCCTTCCTGAAGACGATCCTCGCCCGCGTCCACCTCACCCCGGAAGACGTCAAGTCGGTCAACGTCGGCTTCGGCCTGCTGCCGGCGCTGGTCGGCGGCTCCGCCCAGGCGATGCTCGGCGGCTACACCAACGTCGAGGGGATCGACCTGCGCGAACGCGGCAAGGACCCGGTCGTCACCCCGGTCGACAAGCTCGGCGTCCCCACCTACGACGAGCTGGTCTTCGTCGCCAACCGCCAGAAGCTCGAAGAAGACCCGGAAGCGGTCCGCCTCTTCCTCGCCGCGCTGGAGCGCGGCACCAACGCCGCGGCCGAAAACCCCGGCGCCGCCACCAAGGCGGTCACCGAAGCCAACCACGACCTCGAACCGAAGCTGACCGCGGCGGAGGTGAAGGCGACGCTGCCGCTGCTGGCCGCCCGCGTCAAGGGCAAGCCCTACGGCTACATGGACCCGAAGGAGTGGGAAACCTTCGCCGGCTGGATGCGCGACAACGGCCTGATCGGCTCGCTGCCGCAGACGAGCGAACTGCTCGACGACAGCTACCTGCCCTCGGGCGAGATCCCCGAATAGGCCAGCTCGCCTTCGGCGATCAGGCGGCTCACCTCGCGCTCCGGCATCGCCGCGTGGAAGAGGTGGCCCTGGGCGTAGTCGCAGCCGAGGCGCCGCAGCTCCGACAGCTGCACCTGGCTCTCGACGCCCTCGGCGGTCACCTCCAGCGAGAGCGCCCGCGCCATGCCGATGATCGCCTCGACGATCGCCGTCGCCTCCTGCTCGATCCCGAGCGCGTCGACGAAGGAGCGGTCGATCTTCAGCGCGTGGAAGGGGAAGCGGTTGAGATAGGCAAGCGACGAGTAGCCGGTGCCGAAGTCGTCGAGGACGAGGCGGACGCCGAGCTCGTTCAGCGCTTCCAGCGATGAGATCGCGTTGGCCGACTCCTCGACGAGGACGCTCTCGGTGATCTCCAGGCGCAGGTGGACGGGGTCGAGGCCGGTGCGGGCGATGATCTCCTCGACCGTCGCCGGCAGGTCGCGGTGGGCCACCTGCCGCGCCGAGAGGTTGACGGCGACGTCGAAGGGACGGGAGTCGGGCCGCAGGTTGTGCCACTCCAGCGCCTGGCGGCAGGCGCGTTCCTGCACCCAGCGCCCGATCGGCTCGATCAGGCCGCTGTCCTCGGCGATCGAGACGAAGTCGGAGGGGTCGAGCGTTCCCCGCTCGGGATGGCGCCAGCGCACCAGAGCCTCGAGCCCGTTGATCGCGCCCGAGCGCAGGTTGACGACAGGCTGGTAGTAGAGCGCCAGCTCGTCGCGCTCGAGCGCGTGACGGAGCTCGCGTTCGACCTCCAGGCGGCGCACCGCCCCCGCCCGCATCTCGGCGTCGAAGAGGACGACGCGCGAGCGCCCGCCTTCCTTTGCCCGGTACATCGCCGCATCGGCGTCGCGGATCAGCAGCTCGGCGTTGACCGCCCGCTCTTCGGAGGCGCGGGAGACGGCGACGCCGATGCTGGCGCTGACGAAGTGGTCGACGCCGTCGATCGAGAACGGCTGGGCGAAGGCGGCGGAGACCCGGTCGGCGATCGCCATCGCCTCCCCTTCGTCGGCGAGGCGGTCGATCAGGATGCCGAACTCGTCGCCGCCGAAGCGGGCGACGACGTCGCCCGGCCTCAGGTGCGCCCGCAGCCGCGGCGCGACGGCGCGCAGCAGGGCGTCGCCGGCGTGGTGGCCGAGGCTGTCGTTGATCAGCTTGAAGTGGTCGAGGTCGAGGAAGAGGATCCCCACCGGGGAGCCCGAGATCGTCGCCTTGGTCAGCGCCTCGCCGAGGGCGTCGACGAAGCTGAGCCGGTTTGGGAGGGCGGTGAGGGAGTCGTGGAGGACCCGGTAGCGCAGCGCCTGGTCGGCGGCGTGGCGCTCGATCGCGTCGGCCAGCACGTTGGCGGCCGCCTGCACGAAGGGGACGTCCTTGGCGCTGAAGCGGCTCGCCTCGGTGGCGTGGACGTCGAGCACGCCGAAGGGGCGGTTCTTGCCGTCGATCACGACCGCGAGGCTGCTGGCGGCGCCGAACGCCCTCAGCACCGGCGGCATCGTGTGGCGGGTCTCCTCCTCCCAGTTGGGGACGATCGCGTGCGTGCCCGAGTCGAGCGCCGCGCCGGCGTGGGAGTCGCGCGAGGCCGAGACCCGCCGGCCCGCCCCCACCGCAGCCTGCTCCAGGCCGGCGCGCAGGTTGAGCCGGCGACCGTCGCGGCCGAGCTCCCAGATGCAGGCGCTGTGGATGCCGTCCACCCCGGAGATCAGCTCGGTCGCCCTCTGCATCAGCGCCTGCGGGTCGCCGTCCTGCAGCGCCTGCTCGCCGAGCCGGGCGACGACCGCCTGCTGGGAGAGGGCTCGGTGCAGCTCCTGCTCGGTGTCCTTGCGGCTGCTGATGTCGTAGAGCACCCCGTGCCAGACCGGCACGCCGTTCTCGTCTGCCTCCAGCACCGCCTCGTCCTGCATCCAGACGACGGCGCCGTTGCGCGTGCGCATCCGGTATTCGATCGGCGCCATCCCCCGCTTGCCGAGGTACTCCTCGCTTTCCATCGCCAGCGCCCGCTCGCGGTCCTCGGCGTGGATCAGGCTGACCCAGAGGCCCGGATCGCCGAGGAACTCCTCCGGCCGGTAGCCGAGGATCTCCTCGACCTGCGGGCTGACGTAGCGCCAGCGCCCGAGCTCGCCGAGCTCGGCGGTGTAGACGATCACGGGCAGGCGCTCGACCAGGCGTTGGAAGTCGTCCGCTCCCTCGGCGACCTGGTCGAGGAAACGCTTCACCTCGCCCTCAGACCAGTTCCTGTCCGCGGGGTCACGCATCCACCCCGCTTATCGACAATGCAAAGGCGCGCTTTAGCTAAATCGCCCGCTGCATGGGCCAATGCCGCCGAGCGTCAGGGGCCAGGCGCAGCGGCGGTCCCTGGGAGACCTTCCAGTGCAGCCCGGCCAAGGTGAGGGACCCCACCAGGCCGCGGTAGGGCTCGTACGGCGCGTAGAAGGCTTCGATCTCGGGGATCGTCGCCCGGCGTCCCTCGCCCCGCAGCCGCCCCACCAGCTTCACGTAGCCGAGGTCGCCGGCCGGCAGCGAATCCAGTTCGCCCCGCCCGAAGAGGCCGAGGCACTGCACGGTCCAAGGGCCGATCTGGGGCATCGCCAGCAGCCGCTCGTCGCCGCCGGCATCCTCGATCCGGCAGCGGCCGGCGGCGACGTCGCGGGCGAGCCGCCGCAGCGCCACCGCCCGTTTGCCGACCAGTTCCGTCGACTCGATTTCCGCCGGCGCCCGGCCGGCGATCGCGGTCGGGCCGGGAACGTCGCGCAGGGCGTCGCGCCCCTCGCCCAGGCGCGTCCCCCAGCGGCCGACGATGCGCCGCTCGATCAGCGCCGCCCGCCTGGCCTCGATCAGCTGCCCGACCACGGCGGCGGCCAGGGCCTCCCAGGGCCACGGGCGGCCCTGGGGGCGGAAGGCCGGCAGGCGCCGGATCAGCGGGCCGACGAGCCGATCGCGCCGGAAGCGCCGGTGGAAGTCGGAGAGGTCGACGTCGACCCACAGCGCGCAGCGCATCCGCTCGACCGCCCGCTCGAGCTGCTCGGGGCCGGCCGGTCCCTCGCAGGGCGCCATCGCGATCGGCGGCCTCCTCACCCGGCCCGGGTCGACCGCCTCGGCGCGGAAGCGGACACGGTCGCGCGCCGGCTGCCAGGCCCGCACCAGGACGGGGCTGCCGCCGACGTGCAGCAACCGGGTCGCGACCCCGCCCCGCACCCGCAGCGTCCGGTCGGCGCTGCCACGCGGCAACCGGAACGGCGAAGGCGGCCGTACCTCGACTTCCAGCGTCACCGTCCGAGCAGGTGCACGTCGACCAGGAAGGAGCGGCTGGCGACGATGTTCTGGCGCTCGCGGCGGCGCCCCGCCAGGCGCCGGGACGGTCGCGCCTTGCCGGCCGCGTTGCTCACCGCCCGCACCGCGGCGACGGTGGCGGCGCCGGCCAGCACCCCGCCGGCGGCGGCGATCGCCGCCGTCTTCACCTCCGGCCGCAGCGCCGGCAACGAGGAACCCTCCGCCCCCTCGTAGCTCGCCGGCAGCGGTCGCACCGGGTCGGCGGCGTCCTGCGGCCCGGCGTCTTCTTCGGCGATCACTTCGCCGTCTAGCTGCAGCTCGTCCACCCGGGCGACTCTAGCGCGGCTGCTGGTCGCCGTTCAGAGAACGCTCGTAAACACGGTACTTCTTGACGATCTCCGCGCTCATCGCTTCCAAGCCGCGGTTCATCGCCTCGTTGGTCTCGAGGATCCAGCCCGCCTCGCCATGGTCCTGCCGCACCCGTTCGGCGGTGTTGAAGTGCTCGACGTAGAGCGAGGCGGCGACCCCCGTGTGCTGGTGCTCGGGCTTCACCCCGAGGAACCCGACCCGCACCCGGTCGGCGATCCGGTTGCGGCGGAGGAAGTACCACCAGCCGAGCGGCAGCAGCCGCCCCTTCATCTTCTTCAGCACCTGATTGGTGTCCGGCAGGGTGATCGCCACCGCGATCGTCTCGCCGTCCTTTTCGGCGACCATGAACCACTCCCGGGAGAACACGAGGTGCATGTCCATCGTGTAGGCGTCGAGGTCCTCCTTCGAGTAGGGCACGAAGCCCCAGTTCTCCGCCCAGGCGGCGTTGTAGATCTCGGCGAAGCGGTCCATCTCCTTGCGCAGGCGCCACCGCGACATCTTGCGGATCGTCACCCCGTGCTCCTCTTTCGCCCGCTCGTCGAGCTCGAAGAGGATCGGCAGCATGTCCTCGCGGTCGCTGACGTCGAGGAACCAGGAGAAGAGGTCCATCGCCTTCTCCAGCCCGGCCTCCTCGCAGAGGCGCTGGTAGTAGGGCGGCTGCCAGGGCTGCCTGATCAGCGGCTCCAGCTCGTGCCCCTCGATCAGCACCCCGCTCTCCTCGTTCATCGAGAAGTCCATCGGCCCGACCATGCGCTCGCAGTCGCGGGCGCGCAGCCAGTCCTCGGCCGCGCCGAGCAGCGCCGCCATCACTTCCCGGTCCTCCTCCAGCTCGAGGAAGCCGAACATCCCCCAGCGGCTCTGGTGGAACTCGTTGAAGGCGTGATCGATCTGGGCGCTGATGCGGCCGACCACCCGGTCGTCGCGCAGGGCGAGGAAGTACTCGGCTTCGCCGTGCTTGAAGTAGGGGTTGAGCTTGCGGTTGAGGAAGAACCGCCGCTCGAGCTTCAGCGGCGGCACCCAGGGGGTCCCCGCGTGGAGGCGATAGGGCAGGGCGACGAAGCGCTTGAGATCGCGCCTGCTGCGCACCGGTCGCACCGACAGGCTTGGCATGGGAGCCGCAACCTACACTTTCCGGAGATGAGCGAGACCGCCAAGGCTCCCGTCGACGTCTTCGAGAAGGCGCGCAGCCACGACCGCCGCGAGCAGCTAGAAGCCGCGAAGGAGCACGACCTCCTCCCCTACTTCCGCCTGCTCACCTCGCAGGCCGGCCCCGTCGTCGAGATGGAGGGCCGGGAGACGATCATGCTCGGTTCGAACAACTACCTCGGCCTGACCGGCGACGAGCGGGTCAAGGCGGGGGCGCGCGAAGCGCTGGAGACGTTCGGCACCGGGGTGACCGGCTCGCGCCTGCTGAACGGGACGACGCCCCTGCACCTGGAGCTGGAGAGGGAGCTGGCGGAGTGGATGCGGGAGGAGGACGCGATCGTCTACACCACCGGCTACCAGTCCAACGTCGGCTGCATCGGCACCATCCTCGGCCCGGGCGACACCGTCGTCTGCGACTCCGGCGACCACGCCTCGATCCTCGACGGCTGCCGCCTCTCCGGCGCCAAGCTGCGCCCCTTCCGCCACAACCGCATGGACAAGCTGGAGAAGATGCTGCAGCGCGCGGCCGAGGACGGCGGCGGCGTCCTCGTCGTCGTCGACGGCGTCTTCTCGATGGAGGGCGACGTCTGCGACCTGCCGCGGATCGTCGAGCTCTGCCAGGGCCACGGCGCCCGGCTGATGGTCGACGAGGCCCACGGCGCGGGCGTCCTCGGGGCCCGCGGCGCCGGCGCTTGCGAGCTGTTCGGGCTCGAGGACGAGGTCGACCTGCGGATGGGGACCTTCTCCAAGAGCCTCGCCTCCTGCGGCGGCTTCATCGCCGGGCCCGCCGAGGTCATCGAGTACCTGAGGATCTCGTCCCGCTCCTTCGTCTTCAGCGCCTCGGCGGTCCCGGCCGCGGTCGGCGCGGCGCTGGCGGCCCTGCGGGTGATCCGCTCCGACGGGCCGCAGCTGTTCGAGCGCCTGCTCGCCAATTCCGAGTACCTGCGAGAGGGCCTGCGCGGGCTCGGGCTGAAGGTGGTCGAGCCGGGGACCCTGCCCGACGGGTCGGTGGCGACGACGCCGGTGGTGCCGGTGATGGTCGGCGACGACTGGCAGGCGGTGCTGCTCTGGAAGGCGCTCTTCGACAACGGCGTCTACACCAACGTCGCCATCCACCCGGCGGTCCCCCCGGGCGGGGCGCTGCTGCGGACCAGCCTGATGGCGACCCACGAGCGCGAGCACCTCGACCGCGCCCTGGAGACGGTCGGGAAGGTCATCGCCGACTTCCCGGACCTTCCTCGCACCTAGGTCGAACACCCAATTTTTTGGGCAACAGGTTTTTGACATCCCCCCCAGGGGGGAGTTTTAGGCTTGTCCGAATCTGGACAAGCGGGAGCGACGGCTGAAATTGTTGCTCTTAGCGAATGGGTCGGACGTCAATTTGTAAGTTCCGGGTTGACGGCTGCCACCCCGAAGCCATAGCTTGGCCTCCTCGCCGATCGCCCGGCGGGACATTTCGGAAAGAGAGAGTCGGTCCGGCAGGACCAGTGCCTTGGGAGGCGCCGTCACCCGGCCGGATGGACATGTCCAGAAAACCGATTCCTTGAAGGGAGGAGTCCAGTGGAAGCTGCCTCAACGGCACCCGCAACGACCATCGCCTCAGCCGAGGCCCCACAACACATGAGGGCATTGGAGAGGGCCAACATGGTGCGGCTGGCCCGAGCCGAGCTGAAGCGCGCGATCGCGCGGGGGGACAAAGATGCCGCGGAGGTGGTTCGCGACTGCCCCTGGGAGACCGAGAGCATGACCATCGCCGAGCTGCTCACCAGTCAGCGGCGCTGGGGCCGGACCCGCGCCCGCAAGTTCCTGATGCCGCTGGCGCTGAACGAGAACAAGCAGCTCGGGACGCTCACCGCCCGGCAGCGGCGCATGCTGGCGACCGAGCTCGCATCGCGTTCGGTCGATCGCGAGGCGGTTACGGCCTAGCCCGGCGGGTCCTGTCGCCGCAGGGGACCCACCCCCTCCTGCACAGCAGGAGGGGGTCCCCCCTACGACGCCACCCGCCGGAGGGACCTACCCGCTAGACCGGCCGATCCGGTAGCTGAGGCCGCCGGAGGCTCGTTGGAAGGCTCGGCGGGCCAGGAAGAAGGCAATGAGGAAGGCGGCGGCGCCGCAGGCCAGGGCCACCGCCAGGATCGTGTTGCCGACGTAGAAGACCAGCCCGGTGACGAGCACGAAGGCCGCGCCCGCCAGCAGGGTGGTGTGGGAGCGGTAGCCGGCGAAGTGCTCCCGGATCGCCACCTCCATCCCGCCGAGCCCGGCGAGGGCGACGCCGACGCCGATCGCGGTCGGGTGGTTGCCGAACACCCCGATCGCCAGCGAGACGATGCCGGCGAGGATGACCAGCTCGGCCAGCGGCACCGAGCCCCAGGGCGCCGGCGGTCGCTCGTCAGGGGCAGAGACCCGCTTCGCGGGCTTTTGCTCGGCGCTCAACGGCCGCAAGCCGCCCGGCTAACGGGCATCCGGAGGAGACCTTGACCCGCCACCAGCCCATCAGCATCCCGATCGGGCCGAGCCGGGGACGGGAGTGCCAGGCGCCGCAACCGGGCTCGCCGACGTCGGCGCGGGAGATCCGCACCCACTTGTGCTCCTGCGGAGCGACCAGCATCTTGCGCAGCAGCTCGCGGTTTTCGGACTCGACCAGCGCCCGCTCGGCCAGGGCCCGGCGCGCCTCGGCGATCCGGCCGGCGAGGCTGTCGCGGACCGCCTCCAGCTCGCCGAGGTCGAGGACCCGGGGAGCCGCGGCCACGGCTTCGACCCGGTGGGGCACTTGGGTGTGGCCGAAGGCGTCCCCGAAGAGACCGGCCAGCTCGGCCTCGAGCCGGCCGATCTGCCGGCGCAGCTGCAGCCGCGCCTGGCGCTCGTCGACCTGGACGTCGAGCCCGGCGAACTGGCCTGGTCTCAGTAGAGCGGGCATCTCGAAAAGTGTAGTCACGCGGCCTCCAGCGTCGCCGCGGCCATCCACAGCGCCTCCTCGACAGCGATCTGGGGGACGCCCTTCACCTGGACCGCGGCGACGGCGATGCGGCGGCTGGCGCGGCTGACGCCGCAGCCCTCGGCGGTGGGGCCGAACAGCAGGCCCACGGGTTTGACCTCGTCGGCGACCGTCAGCGTCCCCTGCGCCAGCTCGCCCGCCTGGCCGGCGAGCCCCTCCCCCGGCGCCGAATCGCGGATGCAGAGGCTGCCTTCGATGCCGTCGGCATCGAAGGCGCGCAGCGCCACCCCGGTCTCGACGATCGCGATGTCGAGGGCGTCGGCGGGCAACCCCTTGCTGCGGAAGCCGCCGTCGTGGAGGCGGTCCAGGGTCAGCTGCTCGACGGGGGTGCGGGTGCGGTCGGGGTCGAGGCCGATCTGGCGGTAGAAGACGCGGTAGGCCCAGGGGATCGGCCGTTCGCGCAGCCGGATCGCCTGCGCCCCGTAGGTGCGGTCGGAGAGGTCGCGGAGGCGGCGGCGGACGGGCTCCGGGCTGCGGCCCGGCCTCGCGTCGACCTCTACCCAGGCGATCCCCAGCCCCGGGAACTCGGCGGCGACGTGCGGGGCGACCCAGCCCTGCCGCGGCGCCGGGTCCCACCCCATCCGCCGGCTGGCTGCCCCGGCGGACACCTCAGCTCGCCTCCACCGCCGCGGTCGCTTTCAGCAGGCGCTCCACCCGGTTGCCCAACTGGGCGGCAGTGAGGTCACCGACGCTGGCGCTCTGCAGCGTCCCCCCGGGAAACGCGAAGGCGAAGGTCGGACAGCCGCCGACCCCGTAGAGGCTGCCGACGGCCCCGTCGCGGTCGAAGCCGACCGGCATCGTCCAGCCGTGCTGGCGGATCAGGTCGCGCAGCGTGTCCCGGTCGTCGCCGATGTCCAACGAGAGGAAGCCCACCCGTCCACGGTAGCGCCGAAACACCTGCTGGACCACGTCTTGTTGGTTGACGCAGCCGCCGCCTTCGCTGAACCAGAACGAGATCACCAGCGGCTTGCCGAAGAGGTCGCAGACGCGGATCGCGCCGGCGGTGCCGATCCGGCAGGCGGGGGTGCGCACGGAGCCTTCGGGACAGGGCAGGGACGAGGTTTCGCAGTCGTCCTGGGCGACGTTGGCGTCGCCTTCGAGCTGGCTGGCGCCGGCGGGGACGGCGAACTCGGGCAGCGGCCAGCGGGAGGGCAACCGGTCGATTCCCAGGGTCTCCCCCGGCCCGCCCCCCTCGAGCGTGTTGACCGTGGCGACGACGATCACCGCGAGGAAGACGAGGCCGACGACGAGCGAGTAGCGGTCTTTCATTCCCGCTCCAGCCGGAGCAGCATCGCCGGCAGGACGAGGAGGACGCCGATCAGCGCCGCGGTGAGGTCGACGACGGTGACGAGGCCGAAGTCCCGCAGCATCCGCACGTCGCTGGCGATCAGGACGGCGAACCCGGCGATCGCAGTCATCCCCGACGCCAGCACCGCGGCCCCGGTGCGCGCATAGGCCCGCCGCAGCGCTTCCTCGACGCCGACGCCGCTCCCCCGCTCCTCGTGGAAGCGACCGACCAGAAGCACCCCGAACTCGGTGGCGATCGCGATCGTCAACGCCCCCAGCGCCGCCGACATCGGGTTGAGCGGGATGCCGGTGATCCAGAGCAGCAGGGAAGCCCACCCGGTGGCCAGCACCGTCGGCAGCAACGGCACCAGCGCCCGGCGCCACGAGCGGTAGATCAAGAGCAGCGCCGCCGCGACGAGCGCCAGACCGGCCAGCGTCAGCCAGTAGCGGCTATCGGAGAGATCGGAGGCCGACTGCGCCGCGATCACCGGCAGCCCCGCCAACTGCACTTCCACCCCCGGCGGCGGATTGCCGATCTCGCCCCGCACCCGCTCGATCAGGTCCTGCTGGTCTTCCAGCGACTGCGCGCGAATCCCGAACGAGATCAGCGCCGCATGCCCGACCTTCCCCGTTTCCGGATCGA
Organism: Solirubrobacterales bacterium; assembly: GCA_051961435.1. Taxonomy (GTDB): domain Bacteria; phylum Actinomycetota; class Thermoleophilia; order Solirubrobacterales; family 70-9; genus VAYN01. The sequence continues at coordinate 37,308 of JBQCDH010000030.1, read as the reverse complement.
CCGGAGCCACCTGCCGCAGCGCATAAGGCGACAGCGCCGACAGCGTCGCTTCGATCCGCGCCTTCGTCGGCTTTTCGTTGCCCCGGATCAGGAAGTCCGACAACGCCGGCCCCGGGCAGATTTCAGCGTGCAGGCAGCTCGGGTCTTCGCCGGTAAAGCCGTTGCCTTCCAACACCCGCTGCTTGAACCTGGCCATCCACTCGACAGTCGCCGGATCCGTCAGATCGGGTGCCTTGATGCTCACATCCAGCTCCCCAGATACGCCGGTCGTGTCCTGCAATTCGTTCAGCCCTTCGACCGCCCTGATGTTCTGCGGCGCCAACGACCGGATGTCGGACACGGTTTCCACCTGCGTCCCAGCAATCCAGCCGCAAACGGCCAGCGCCACACCGACGCTCAGCACCACCTCCGGATACGTCCGCGCCACGGAAAGAAAGCGCTCCACTGGCGGGTGGCGTCGTAGGGGGGACCATCCCCGAGGTGTCCTCGGGGATGGGGGGTCCCCTGCGGCGACAGGACCCGCCCGCCGAAACGCCAACGTCCCCGATCCGAAGGTCAGAGCGACTCCGAAGGCGATCGCGATTCCGGCGATCAGGAGCCAGCCGAAGCCGCGGACCATCGGAATCGGCGAGAGCTGGAGGGCGAGAAAGCCGGCCCCGGTTGCCACGCACGCCACGGCGATGGTGGGTCCCCCGCGACGAACCGCTTGCTCGGCGGACCCCGTCTCGTCATAGCGCGCCTGGAACTGGATGCCGTAATCGACGGCAAGCCCGATCAGGATCGGGAGAGCCGCGATCGAGGCCATGGTCAGGGAGCCGCCGACGAGCCCCAGCAGACCGAAGGTGATCGCGACGGCCGCGAGCGCAACCACCAACGGCAGCAGCGGCCAGCGCGAGCGGAAGACCAGGAACAGCACGATCGCCATCACCACGATCGCGACGGCGAAGAGGACGAGCAGCGCGTCCTTGAGCGCCTGCGCAACGCCGTCGATCACCACCGGGGCGCCGGAGACGACGTAGCGCCCGCCTTCGAGCTCGAAGCAGGGCGCCGGCTTGCCGCCTTCCTTGCAGGCCTTGCGCGGCGTCGTGTCCGCGACCGTCGCTTCGATCAGCTGGATCGCCCGCCGCCGCTCGGCTTCGCTCAGGTCCGGCTTCAGCCGGATGACGATCTGGGCCGATTTGGCGTTGGGGAAGATGTAGGAGAGGCGCGCCTTTGGGGTGCCGCGGGGGCGGGCGAAGTCGAAGACGACGGTGGCGACGAATTCTTCGTTGTCGATGCTGGGGGCGCTGGTGATCCCGTACTTGGTCGCCACCGCCAGCAGGTATTCGCGGAAGCGCTGCGCCGGCACGTGTTCGGCCAGCCGTCGCAACTGGGTTTCGATTTGCACGACCGACTCGTTGAGGAAGGTCGCCGGGCCGGTGAGGAACTCGACCGCGTGCAGCCGCGCCAGTTCGGCGCAGGGACCGGGGATCGGTTTCGCGCCCTTCGGCACCTTGCCCGAGAGGCACCCCTCCAGCCGCAGCAGCTTGAAGAGGTTTTCGGTGAGGATCAGCTGCGGCAGTTCGCCCTTGACGAGGACGACCACCGGTTCTTCGCCGAAGTCCTGGCGCACCCCCTGGGTCGCCCGGTAGGTAGCCGAGTCGGAGTCGACCAGGGTGCCGACGCCGGCATCGGTCGAGATCTGGGTGGCGGCGATGGCGGCGGCGATCGCCACCAGGAGCGTGACGGCGACGACCGCCCGCGCGTGCCTGGCCGCCCGCGCCGCGACGCGCCCGAACCAGCTTGCAGCGCTCAAGCTCAGTCCATCGAGAGCGGCCCGGTTACGTCAGCGTTGAGGAACTGGCTGACGAACGGGTTGCTCGAATCGAACAGCTCCTCTTTGGGGCCCGACTCGACGATCTTGCCGCTCCAGAGCACGGCGATGAAATCGGCGATCCGGCGCGCGGTCCCGAGGTCGTGGCTGATCACCAGGTAGCAGCCGCCGTTCTCGGCGTGGACCTCGCGGATCAGCTCGCAGAGGAGCGCGGTGCGGACCGGGTCGAGGCCCGAGTCGGGCTCGTCGAACATCACGATCGCTGGTTCCAGCACCAGCGCCCGGGCGAAGCCGGCGCGCTTGCGCATACCGCCGGAGAGCTCGTTCGGCATCTTGTAGGTGGCCTCGCTGAGGCCGACCTCTTTGAGCCGGCGGTTGACGATCTCGCCGATCTCCTCCTCGCCTTTGTCGGTGTGCTGCCGCAGCGGGAAGGCGACGTTGTCGTAGATGTTCATCGAGCCGAAGAGGGCGCCGTCCTGGAACAGCAGGCCGAACTTTTTCCGCACCTCGAAGAGTTCGTCGTCGGTCATGTTGGGGATCGATTCCCCGTGCACGAGGACGTCGCCGGAGTCCGGGTAGAGCAGGCCGACGATGTGCTTGATCAGCACGCTCTTGCCGGTCCCCGAGGGGCCGAGCACCATCGAGACCTGGTTCTCCGGCAGGCCGAGATTGAGGCCGTTGAGGATGCGGGCGCGGCCGAACTGCTTCACCAGGTCGATGATCTCGATCGCGTCCTCGCCGCCGTGGTCGCGCTTGACGCCGGTGTGGAATTTGTAGGGGTCGTGGTCGCGCGGGTTGACGCCGGGGATGACGAAGTCACGCCCCATCACGGCGCCGTCCTCGCTCACGTAGGGCCCTTCGTCGACCGGTTCGCGGTGGACTTCGGTCGTCACCTCGGGCGGCGCTTCGGCGCTCGAGGTCGCCTCGTCGCGCAATTCCTCTTCTTCGCGGCGGTCCTCTTCCATCTCGAACCGGTTCTCTTCCTCGATCGACACCTCAGCCTCCTATTGGCGCACGTGGGTTGGCCCCCCAGAAGACGAGGGTCCCGAGCATCCCGATGATGTGGACTAAGACGATGTTCATGACCATCGACTTCGCCGTCGCGGTGCCGACGCCGACCGGCCCCCCCGACGCCGTATAGCCGTAGTAGCACCCGACCAGGACGATCGCCGTCGCCATGAACATCCCCTTGATCAGGCTGAAGATCAGGTCGGGCGGGTTCTGGAACTGCCAGAAGATCAGCGTGTAGCCGCCGGAGGAGACGTCGCCGACCTGTTCCACCACGGCGATGTAGCTGGCCAGGTACATGATCCCGATCCCGACCAGGTACATGAACGGGAAGGCGATCCAGGCGGCGAGCAGGCGGGTGGCGCAGAGGAAGGTGACCGGCGGCACCCCCATCACCTCGAGCGCGTCGATCTCGTCGGAGATCCGCATCGCGCCGAGCTCGGCGACGATCCCGGTCCCCACCTTGGCCGCGAGCATGTAGCCGAAGGCGTAGGGCAGGATCTCGCGCAGGTCGCACCAGGCCGAGAAGAGCCCGGCGTAGGCGGGCGCCCCCTGCGCGCGCAGCAGATAGGCCCCCTCGATCCCGCACTGCAGGCCGAGCACGAAGACCAGGCCCCAGATGATCAGGGCCGAGCCGAGGATCAGGATGCCCGCCTGGCGCAGCGCCTCGCCGAAGAAGCGGAAGACCCTGCCCGAGTAGACGAGCCCGGCGATCCGCGAGCTGAAACGGCTGATCTCGCCGAGCGAGTCGAGCCAGTTGCGCGGGACTTCGAGCCAGGCGTTCACGAAGCCATCACCTGATCGTCTGCAGTTCCGGGTTGGTCGCCAGCAGGGTCTGGGTGAAGACGTAGTTGAACGCGAAGACGGCCATGAAGGAGATCACCACCGCCTCGTTGACGGCGCGGCCGACCCCCGCCGCGCCTCCCGACGCGGTCATGCCCTTGTAGCAGCAGACGATGGCGATGATCGCGCCGAAGAGGGTGCACTTGATGACCGAGCCCCAGAGATCGGTGACCGAGGCCTGCAGGAAAAGGGTCGCGAAGAAGCCGCCGAGCGGCTGGTGGTAGACGAGCTCGGTGAGGATGCCGCCGCTGAGGCCGAACACCAGCGCGTAGATGTCGAGCAGGCCGGTGATCAGCATCAGCGCCAGGAAGCGCGGCACGACCAGGTTCTTGACGGGGTCGACCCCGAGGACCTGCAGGGCGTCGAGCTCCTCGCGGATCTTGCGGGCGCCGAGGTCGGCGGTGATCGCGGTGCCGGCGACGCCGGCGACGACGACCGCGGTCACGAACGGCCCGATTTCCCGGATCGCGGCGAGGACGAAGAAGCCGCCGAGGCGGTCGAGCGTCCCGAAGAGGGTGAGGGCGTTGGCCGCCTGCAGGCCGGGAGCGCCGAAGCAGATGGCAACCGTCGAAACCAGCAGGGGGAACCAGCAGAGGCGCAAGGCGAAGAGGAACTGGCCGATGAACTCCTCGCCGTAGGGATAGGGAGGCCGGACGGCGGACATGATCGTCCGCGAGGTGAGGATCATCAGCTCCCCCACCTCTTCGAACACAGACTTGGCGGGCAGGAACGCCCTGTTGACCGCGGATCCGACCATCTGCTCCTCCTCCGAGCAGCGGCGCAAGGACGCGCACCCCGCTCGGTGCGCATGAGTCTAGGGGATGGGCCACCCCCGACTGTTGGCAGCGTGTTGAGATCCCGCTAACCCTTGCGGTGGGCGGGAAACGCCTGCGAAAGCGGCCAAACCCCGTGGTATGTTCGGGCCGCTTTGGGGGGGACCGGACGACATTCCCGGCACGCCCGCTTCCAGGCCATCGCGACCGGGTTGGCCGCGCTGGCGGCGGCGGCGCTGCTCGGCGCCTGCGGCGAAGCGTCCTCCAACGCGAACGAACCGACCGGCACCTTCCACGTCCAGGTGACCGAAGCGAGCTTCCCCGCCAAGCAGAAGCTGGGTCAGACCTCGCTGTTGCAGCTCGGCGTGCGCAATACCGGCAAGCGGACCGTTCCCGGCCTGGCCATCACCTTCACGATCGCCGGCAAGCGCGGGGTCGCCTCCTCGCTGCCCTTCGGGATCAGCGAACCGCAGCCGGAACTGGCGCAGCCGGACCGCCCGGTCTGGGTGCTGGCGCAGACCTACCCGCGCCTGCACGGCTCCTCCGCCCCCGGCGGAGCCACCACCTCGAACCCGAAGACCTTCGCCTTCGGGCCGCTGAAGCCGGGTGAGACGACTAGGGCCGTCTGGAAGCTGAGCGCGGTGCGGGCCGGCAAGTACACGCTGCTGTACACGATCGCCGCCGGGCTCGGCGGTGAAGCCAAGGCGAAAACGGGTAACGGCGTAACGCCCGGTGGCACCTTCACGACGGAAATCACCTCGCGGCTGCCGGAAACGGAAGTCACCGACAGCGGCGAAATCGTTGAAGTCGAACAGCAGGGCTCGAAGAAACAGGGGAAGTAGCCGGACGGCGGCGGTAGTGCTGTCGTCGGCGCTGCTCGTCCTGGCGCTGCCGGCCTGCGGGTCAGCCGAAGACTCGACGCAGCGGGCGCCGGAACGAGCCGCACCCGGCCAACGACCGCAGGGCAAGGGCGGCGTCGCCCTGAAGGAGATCGGCTCCTTCGACCATCCCGTCTACGTCGCCGGCGCACCGGGCTTTCCGCAGCTGCTCTTCGTCGTCGAACAACCGGGGCGGATCTCGGTCCTGCGCGGCGGCCACCGGCTGCGCAAGCCGTTTCTCGACATCCGCGACCGAGTCTCATACGGCGGCGAGCGCGGCTTGCTCTCGGTCGCCTTCCCGCCCGACTACGCGAACAGCGGGCGCTTCTACGTCTATTACACGAACGACGCCGGCAACATCCGCGTCGACGAATTCAGGCGGGAGAGCGCGACCCGCGCCGCGAGGGGGTCTGACCGCCAGGTGATCGAAATCCCCCACCCGGTCAACTCCAACCACAACGGCGGTCAGCTGCAGTTCCTCGGCAACCTCCTCTACTTCGGCACCGGCGACGGGGGCTCCGCCGGCGACCCGCCCAACAACGCGCAGAACAAGAACGTCCTGCTGGGGAAGCTGCTGCGGATCGACCCGCGGCCCTCAGGCGGCAAGCCCTACACGGTGCCAGCCAGCAACCCGTTCGTCGGCAAGCCGGGGCGCGACGAGATCTACAGCTACGGCCTCCGCAATCCCTTCCGCTTCTCCTTCGACACGACCAGCGCCGAGCAGCCGCGGATCGCGATCGGCGACGTCGGCCAGAACCGCTTCGAGGAGCTCGACTACACGACCGTGGGAGCCGCCAGCGGGGCCAACTTCGGCTGGGACGCCTTCGAGGGCTTCCAACGCTACGAAGAAGAAAACAGCGGCACGCCCGACCCGGGCGGCACGACCAAACCGATCTTCGCCTACAGCCACGACCGCAACGGCAGCTGCTCGATCATCGGCGGCTACGTCGTCCGCGATCCGCGCCTGAAGGGCCTGCGCGGCCGCTACGTCTACGCCGACCTCTGCGAGGGCCGCCTGCGCAGCCTCGTCCCCCACCTGAAACGGGCGAGCGACGACCGCCTGCTGGGCCCGCGGGTCGCCAGCCCCAGCTCCTTCGGCGAAGACGACCGGCATCGCCTCTACGTCGCCTCGCTCGAAGGGCCGGTCTACCGCCTCGTCCCGCGCTGAAAATTCCACACTTCCGCGCGCCGCTTGTTGCAACTTACTGTCTACAGTTGCCATCATGCCCGCAACGATGGTGAGAGAAGCCTGGACCGACGAGCGCCTCGACGAGCTCAAGGAGCACATGGACGAGGGGTTCCGCGAAGTCCGTGCGGACATCAGCGCACTCCGGGCCGAAGTAGGAAAAGTGCGAGAAAGCCAGGGGGAAGCTAGAGTTGGCTGACCAGCCAAACGGGCGACGAAGGGAGCATCGTGGAGAGTGGAACCGCTGCGAGGAGCGCCGGGAAGAACGGAGCGCCGGCCGCTGCGGCTGAGGCGATCGAGGTCCACAACCCCGCCACCGGGGCGCTGATCGCAAGCGTCCCCGTCGACTCGCCCGAGGCCGTCGCCGCCACCGTCGCCCGGGTCCGCGCCAACCAGCCCGAGTGGGAGGCGATGGGGATCGAGGCCCGCTACTACTGGCTCGGCAAGCTCCGCGACTGGATCCTCGACAACCAGGACCGGGTGCTCGACACGATGCAGCTGGAGACCGGCAAGGTCCGCGCCGACGCGATGAACGAGCCGGCCTACCTCGCCGACCTGATCAACTTCTACGGCGCCCGCGCGGCGAAGTTCATCGGCGAGGAGAGCGTCCGCCCCCACAGCCCGCTGCTGGCGGCGAAGAAGCTGCGGATCCAGTACCGGCCGCACCCGGTGGTGGGCATCATCAGCCCCTGGAACTTCCCGCTGATCCTCTCGTTGGGGGACGCGATCCCGGCGTTGCAGGCCGGCTGCGCCGTCGTCGTCAAGCCCTCCGAGTACACGCCGCTCGGGATCGCCGAGGTGGTGGAGGCCTGGAAGAGCGAGATCGGCGGCCCCGACGTCTTCGACTGCGTGCAGGGCATCGGCGAGACCGGCGGCGCCCTCGTCGACGACGTCGACTTCGTCCAGTTCACCGGCTCCGACCGCACGGGCCGCAAGGTGATGGCGCGGGCGGCGGAGACGCTGACCCCGGTCAGCCTCGAGCTCGGCGGCAAGGACCCGATGATCGTCCTCGCCGACGCCGACCTCGATCGCGCCGCCAACGCCGCGGCCTGGGGCGGGATGATGAACTCGGGCCAGATCTGCATGTCGGTGGAGCGGATCTACGTCGAGGAGCCCGCCTACGACGAGTTCCTCGACAAGCTCACCCGCGAGGTCGGGCGGCTGCGCCAGGGCGCCGACGACGCAACCGACCCCAAGGACGTCGGCGCGATGACCTCGCCGCAGCAGACGGCGATCGTCGAGGACCACGTCTCCGACGCCCTCGCCGCCGGCGCCCGGGCGCTGGTCGGTGGCCAGCGGGCGGAGGGGCCGGGCGACTACTTCGAGCCGACGGTGCTGGTCGACGTCGACCACTCGATGAAGGTGATGCGCGACGAGACCTTCGGCCCGGTGGTCGGGGTGATGAAGGTGCCCGACGCCGAGGAGGCGATCCGCCTCGCCAACGACAGCCGCTACGGCCTCTCCGGCTCGGTTTTCGGCGCGCGCGAGCGGGCCGAAGAGGTGGCCCGCCGGGTCGAGTGCGGCGCGATCAACGTCAACGACGTCCTCGTCAACTACTTCGCCACCGAGGTGCCGATGGGCGGCTGGAAGCAATCCGGGATCGGCTTCCGCCACGGCGAACCGGGGATCAAGAAGTACTGCCGCAGCGAGTCGCTCGTGATCACCCGCTTCGGCGGCAAGCGCGAGCCTTCCTGGTACCCCTACACCAAGGCCCGCCGCCGCCTCGTCGCCCCCCTGGTCCGCCTCTTCAGCGCCCGCGACTGGCGCCGACGGCTCGGGCTCAAGCGCTGAGGGACGGAGCTTGTTCGGTAGGGAGGGTGGGTATCCCTCTCGCTCCCTGGGTTGCTCGCCTGAATTGGAGCCAGCTGACCGCGAACGTCGCAGGTGCGAGCAACAGGACGCCGGTCGCGAGAGGGACACCCACCCTCCTTGCGACAGAGCTCCGGCAGACGCCCGACCCTGAGCCGTCCCGCGGAGCTCTGTTGTGGAGGGGACGGGTATTCCCCGGACCGACCGGCGTCCTGTTACTCGCACCAGCGACTCCCGCGGCAGCCGGAGACGATCTGGCGAGTAACCCAGGGAGGGAGGGGAATGCCCGTCCCCTGTACCGAGTGAGATTGGTCCCTGCACTCTCCCGGTAGCCTCTTTAGGTTCATGGCCGAGCGTGACTACATAGCTGCGACGCGGGAGCGGATCGTCGTCTTCGACGGCGGCATGGGCGCGACGCTGGAGCAGTTCGACCTGACCCAGGAGGACTACGGCGGGCTCGAGGGCAAGTGCCACGAGGCGCTGGTGCTGAACCGGCCCGACGTGATCGAGGGCGTCCATGCCTCGATGCTGGAAGCCGGTGCCGAGGTGGTCGAGACCGACACCTTCCAGGGCTCGCGGCTGAAGCTGGACGAGTGGGGACTCGGCGAGCAGACGCTGGAGATCAACACCAAAGCCGCGGAGATCGCCCGCCGCGCCGCCGGCGAGGAGCGCTTCGTCGCCGGCTCGATCGGCCCGACCGGCTTCCTCCCCGCCTCAACCGATCCCACCCTCGGCGACATCTCCTTCGGCCGCCTGGTCGAGGTCTTCACCGAGCAGGCCCGGGGCCTGGTCGAAGGCGGCGCCGACCTGATCATGATCGAGACCGCGCAGGACATCCTCGAGGTGAAGGCGGCGATCTTCGGCGCCCGCGAGGCGTTCAAGGAGACCGGCCGCAGGCTGCCGATCCAGTGCAGCGTCTCGCTGTTGCCCAACGGCGGCAAGATGCTGCTCGGCACCGACATCCAGGCGGTGCTGACGACGCTGACCGCGATGGAGATCGACGTGATCGGGCTCAACTGCTCGACCGGCCCCGAGGACATGCGCGACGCGATCCGCTTCCTCGGCGAGACCTCGCCGCTGCCGGTCCACTGCATCCCCAATGCCGGGCTGCCATTCCAGGGGCCCGACGGCGAGACGATCTTCCCCGAAGAGCCGGGGCCACTGGCGGCGACGCTGGGCGAATTCGTCGAGCGCTACGGCGTCGGCATCGTCGGCGGCTGCTGCGGCACCACCCCCGAGCACGTCGCCGCGATCCGCGAGCAGGTTGGCGGCCGCGTCCCCGGCGAGCGCCCCGCCCCCGGCCCGATCGAGGTCTCCTCGATGATGACCTCGACCCCGCTGGTGCAGGAGCCGCGGCCGACCCTGGTCGGCGAGCGGGTCAACTCCCAGGGCTCGAAAAAAGCGAAGGAACTGCTGCTCGCCGACGACTACGACGGCCTCGTGCAGGTCGCCGAAGACCAGGTCGAAGGCGGCGCCCACGTGCTCGACGTCTGCGTGGCGCTGACCGAGCGCCAGGACGAGGACGAGCAGATGAAAGCCGTGGTGAAGCGCGTCTCGCTGACCCAGCCCGCCCCGATCCAGGTCGACTCGACCGAACCGGAGGTGATCCAGGCGGCCCTGGAGCAGATCCCCGGCCGCGCGATCGTCAACTCGGTCAACCTAGAGGCCGGCCGGGAGAAGGCCGACCGGGTGATCCCGCTGGCCAGGGCGCACGGCGCGGCGCTGATCGCGCTGACGATCGACGAGGTGGGGATGGCGAAGACGGCCGAGCGCAAGGTGGAGATCGCCAAGCGCATCCGCGACATCGCCTGCACCGAGCACGGCCTCGACCCCGAAGCGCTGATCTTCGACGCCCTCACCTTCACCCTCACCACCGGCGACGAGGAGTGGAAGCCCTCGGCGGTGGAGACGATCGAGGGCATCCGCCGGATCAAGGCCGAGATCCCGGGCGTGAAGACCTCGCTCGGCGTCTCCAACGTCTCCTTCGGCGTCTCACCGCGCCCGCGCGCGGTCCTCAACTCGGTCTTCCTCCACCACTGCGTCGAGGCCGGCCTCGACCTGGCGATGGTCAACCCCAACCACATCACCCCCTACGGCGAGATCCCCGAGGAGGAGCGGGAGCTGACCGACGACCTCGTCTTCAACCGCCGCGACGACGCGCTCGAGCGCTTCATCTCCTACTTCGAGTCGAAGGGCGAGGAGGCCGACGCCGAAGGCGCATCCGCGCCCGACCCGACCGAGGGGATGGAGCCCGAGGAGGCCCTGCACTGGCACATCCTGCGCCGCAAGAAGGAGGGCGTCGAGGAGTGGATCGACCGCTCGGTCGAGAAGATCGGCGCCGTCCCCACCCTCAACGAGGTGCTGCTGCCGGCGATGAAGGAGGTCGGCGACAAATTCGGCGCCGGCGAACTGATCCTGCCGTTCGTCCTGCAGTCGGCGGAAGTGATGAAGCGCGCCGTCGCCCAGCTCGAGAACTACCTCGACCGGATCGAGGGCCACACCAAGGGCAAGGTCGTGATCGCGACCGTCTTCGGCGACGTCCACGACATCGGCAAGTCGCTCGTCAACACGATCCTCACCAACAACGGCTACACGGTGATCGACCTCGGCAAGCAGGTCCCGGTCGACACGATCATCGAGGCCGCGGTCGAGCACGAAGCCGACGCGATCGGGCTCTCGGCCCTGCTCGTCTCGACCTCCAAGCAGATGCCGACCTGCGTCGCCGAGCTGCACCAGCGCGGGCTCGGCTTCCCGGTGCTGATCGGCGGCGCGGCGATCAACCGCGACTTCGGCCGCCGCACCCTCTACCCGAAGGGCAAGGAGTCCGACGAGGTCTACGAGCCGGGCGTCTTCTACTGCAAGGACGCCTTCCAGGGTCTCGACACGATGGACGCGCTCGTCGACGACGAGGCGCGCGCCGCCCTGGTGGAGAGGATCCGCGCCGAGGCCAAGCAGCTGCGCGAAAAGCCGATCGAAGAGGACGACGCGCCGCCCACCACCGACGACAGCGTGCGCTCGGGCGCCCGCACCGACGCGCCGATCCCGCAACCGCCGTTCTGGGGTGTGCGCGACGTCCCCGTCGACCTCGACGAGGTCTTCCCCTACCTCGACCGCCACGTCCTCTTCAAGCTGCACTGGGGCGGGCGCGGGGTCAAGGGCGAGGCCTGGCGGCAGCTGGTCGAGGGAACCGAGGAAGAGGAGGGCTTCGCGCACCGGCTGGAGCGGATGTGGCGCGAGCAGGACTACCTGCGCCCCCGTGCCCGCCTCGGCTACTTCCCCGCCAACGCCGACGGCAACGAGCTGGTCGTCTTCGACCCCGAGGACCCCGAGCACGAGCTCGAGCGCCTCGTCTTCCCCCGCCAGCCGCGGCACGACCGGATCTGCCTCACCGACTTCTTCCGCCCGCTCGACTCCGGCGAGCGCGACGTGGTCGCCCTGCAGGGCGTCACCGTCGGCCCCGAGGTGACCGAGCTGATCGAGCGGCTCGAACGCGAAGGCGAGTTCGCCGAGCAGCTCTACGTCCACGGGCTCGGCGTCCAGTCGGCGGAGGGCCTGGCCGAGTGGCTGCACGCCGAGATCCGCCGCGGGCTCGGGATCGACCTCGACCAGGGCCGCCGCTACTCGTGGGGCTACCCCGCTTGCCCGGACCAGTCCGAGCACGAGAAGGTCTGGCGCCTGCTCGACCTGGAAGAGATCGGGATGACCCTCTCCGGGGGCTATGCGGTGATGCCCGAGCAATCGACGGTGGCGATCGTCGCCCACCACCCCCAGGCGGTCTACTTCGGGATGAAGTCCGGCTTCATCCCCGAGGAGAAGGCACCCGACGAGCTGATCGCCGGCACCTCTCGCGGCGGCTCCCTGCCTCCGGAATCGGAGCCCGTGGGAGACGAGGAAGAGGGCGGGGACGCCGAAGCGGCCCCCGCCCCAGAGCTCAGCCGCTGAAGCCCGGAATCTCTGCCGGGTGTAGCGCCGGGCGCTGCCAGTTGCGGCCTTCGTAGGCCTCCTCGAACCCGGCCTTCCGCATGTTGCGGCAGACCGCGGCCCACGAGGCCAGGTCGCATTCGCCGATCTCGACGAACATGGTGTGGCAGCCCGCCCGATGTGCGTCGAGCAGGCGCCGGTGCAGCAGGGCCGCGTTGCAGCCGCGGCCACGAGCCAATGGAAGCGTCGCCCCCGGCCCGAGCTGGGCGACGCCGTCGGCGATCAGCATCGACCCGGTGGCAACCGGGACTTCTTCGGGCCCCAGAGCCGCCGTGTAGCAATGCCAACCGGCCCGTTGCGGCAGGGAGAAGAACAACGTCCCCGCCACCAGGGGCATGTCGAGGGCTTCAGCCGCAATCGTGCTCAGGCCCTCCCCTTCGGCTTCGTCCGTTCCCAGCCGGTAGACAACGATGCTGGGGTCGACGTGGAAATCGGGCGGCGAGCCGTCGCGGATGAATTTGATCCACCCGCCCCCCTGCTCGTAGCCACGATCGCCCAACCAGGCTTCGGCGTCATCCGCTCCCGGCCTGCCGGCGGCAACCGGGATGCGGTAGTCGACTTCGCGAGCCCGCATCCATTCGATCGCCTCGGCCAAGTGGCCTTCGGTGACCGCTCCGGGCTCCGCTGCTCCCTGGATCTGCTGCAGCAAATGGATCTCTGGCAGGTCGCCGAAGGCGGTTGCCTGCACCGGTCCGAACTTCTCTACTTCAACCCCCGATTCGGAGATTGCTTCCGGAACTACTGAATCCCACATGTCGCGCCGGAAGCGCTGCGCGACTCTCTCCAATACTGCCGAGTCGTATCTCACGGCTCCCCTTCCCAAAGTTCGCGTGAGTCTTTTGGCCGATTGCTCGACTCTATGCACATTACTGCGGACCCGTCAAGGAACCTTGTCGATCCGGCTATGAAGTTGTCACTTGGGAGAAGGCGGGCCGGCTGCTCGGGCGGATGGAACCGGCGCCGGCCGCGCGCCTTCTCGAGCTAGGTGTGCCGGCCTGGGAATGGTGGCGGCACGCCTCCATTGCCAATCGTAGTTCATTACGCCAGAGTTTTTTAGCGTTTGGGAAGAACTTTTCCCTAAAGCGCGCCTTCCCTATTGGGGCGGCTCGGTCGCGCCCGAGGCTCCGGGTCGAGGCGGACGGGGGAAGTCGAGAGCGCCTGCACGCGCAGATCACTCCAGGTGAGGCCCTCGCGGACGAGGGCCGGCAGCCCCAGCGCGACGGCGGTCGCGATCTCCACCGCCTGCAAAATGACGCCGTAGGCGAGGGCGTCGGGGGTGCTGACGCCGAAACCGCTGTGGAGGACGCTGAGCACCGCGAGCTGGAAGACGCCGATGTTCGACGGCGTCGCCGGTACCACGGCGGTGACGTTGACGGCGAAGAGGACCGCGGCGGCGGCGCCGATGCCCGCTTGGCCATTCAGACCCAGGGCGTAGAGCAGCGCCCAGCAGGCGCTCAGCTGGATCGCCCAGGCCGTGAGCTGGGCGGCCGCCGAGGCGACGCCGCGGCGGGGCTCACGGAAGACCGAGAGGCCCGCCCGCACCTGGACCAGGGCGCGGTGGATGGCCGCTCCCATCCGTGCCAGGCGACCGTTGCCGTTGCGCCGCATCAGCAGCGGTGCGGCCAGGACGACGACGAGCACCAGCAGCGGCACCAGGCTGAAGACGAAGATCTGCTTGGTGCCGGAGTGGAAGAGCGGCGTCGTCGAGACGATGATCACGCCGAGCAGCACCAGGGCGACGAGGTTGAGCACCGTCTGCGAGACCAGGGTTCCCAGCAGGACCGGGAACGTTTCCCGCATCCGGCCCGTCCGCCGGGCAAGCGTGATCGCGCGCGCCGGCTCACCGAGGCGCGCCGGCAGCGTCGCCGACATGAGGACGCCGATCATCGTCGCCGAGGTCACGTCACGCCGCCGGATCGGGCGGTTGGGCAGAGCCGCGCGGGCGATCCAGTACCAGGAGGCGGCGCGGAAGAAGAGCGAGCTGGCCATCAGGGCGCAGGCGATCAGCACCCAGGTCAGGTTCGAGCGGACGATGCTTTCGACGACGTTTTCGACGCCGATCTTCTGAGCCGCCAGCAGGGTCAGCCCGACGCCCATCAGGCCGGCGACGCCGAGTCCGAGGCGCCGCGCCACCGCGCGGCCTTTCTTGCCGCCCTGCGCCAGCGGCGGGTCGAGGGAGGGCAGGCGCTCCGAGGGTCGCTTCGGCCTCCCGTCCGCCGGCCTGACGCCGGCCCAATGGGCGATCTTCTCGCCTGCCGTCACCGGCTTCGGCGCCTCGATCGCCCGCTCGTAGACGGCGGTCACCTGGTCGGCGACCCGCGGCCAGGCGTAACGCTGGGCGCTGCGGCGGGCCGCCTCCCCCATCTCCCGCAACCGCTCGGGCTCATGATGGATCCGCTGCAGCTCCTCGGCCAGGCGCTGAGGATCCCCGGGCGGGACCAACAGCCCGTCGACGCCGTCGCTGACGACGTCGCTGTAGCCGGCGATGGCAGAGGCGATCACCGGCGTCCCCGCCGCGAAGGCCTCGGTCAGGACCATCCCGAAGCTCTCGCCCGAGAGCGAGGGGGCGCAGAGCACGTCGGCGCGGTGCAGCTCGGCCCAGAGGTCCTCACCGGAGACACGGCCGCGGATGTCCATCCAGCGCAGCAGATCGGGGTCGGCGACGTAGCGGAGCACGTCCTCGCGCTCGGCGCCGATCACGGTCAGGCGGCAGGGCACGTGCTCGACCAGGCCGCCGAAGGCGGTGAGCAGGATCGGCAGGCCCTTGCGCTCCTCCGGCCTGCCGACGAAGAGGATCCGCAGATCCCCGCTGCGGGGGACCGGATCGCTCGGCGCCGCGTCGACGTCGACGCCGTTGGGGACGATCGTGTACTCGCCGCCGAACCAGCGCCGGCCGGTCCAGGCGGCCGCCTCGGAGACGGCGATCCGAGCCGAGAGTCGGTTGAGCAGACGCCGGGCGCCGACGGCGTTGGCGATGTAGTTGGGCAGCGGCTTGGTCGAGTAGGCGTGGAAGGTGCCGACGACGGGGTCGTGGGCGCCGAGGGTGGCGTTCCAGCCGACCAGCGGGACCAGGGGCTCGTGGACGTGGACGACGTCGAATTCGCCGGCGCGGACCAAGCGGCGGGGAGCGACGACCCCGCCGGCCGGGAACGGGGCTAGGTTGGAGACGGAGCCGTTGGCTCCGAAGCCCATCGTGCGACCGAGCGGCATCAGGTACTCGGGCAACTCGCGCGGTTCTGCGTGTGCCCTGTGCAGGACCCGGCTGACCCGCCCGGGCGGGTCGACGGGAGCGAGGACGCGGACGTCGTGGCCTCGTCCGAGAAACTCCTCGGCGAGAGCCTCGACGTGCCGGTTCACGCCCCCCTGGTAGGACCAGGAATATGGCGAAACGAGACCTATGCGCACGGGTGATTAAGGGTAGTCGATGCCTCGGCCCCGCACGGAGGGCGTTTGCGATGGCGTCGAGTCCCCACCTCGGGGTTTTTCGGCCCAGGCGAAGCCGGCGAAGACCAGCAGGTAGGCGGCTCCGATCTCCAGCAGCAGCGCCCCCGAGTCGTTGGCGAGGGTGCCGATGGCGGTGGCCGCCAGGGCGCCCAGAAGCCCGGCCCGCATCGCGGGAGCTTCCCCGAACCACGTCCGCAGGCGGTCGCGCCGCACCCAGGCGAGGGCCGCCAGCGCCGCCACCACCGGCAGGAATGCCAGCAGCACCGGCCGGCCGAAGCTCTGGGCGGAGAGCTGGAGGCGGCGCTGGGCGACGTCGGCCAGGCTTTCCAGGCCTCCCGCGTCAAGAACCGAGCGGGTGAGGTGCGCGTTGGCGCCGCTGAGCAGGTCGATCAAGGCCAGCAGCGCAAGGACGGCAATGGGCACGGCGACGATCGCGAGCACGCCCATCCGCCTGTGACGACCGGCGACGACCGCGGCAGCCGCGACCGCGCCGACCGGGAAGACGATCGCGGCGCCGACGTCGGCACCGAAACGACCGGCGGCGAAGACGAAGGCGGCGAGGAGGCCGACCAGGACGAAGACGATCGCCGCCGACCGTCGCGTGGCGCCCCTCGCGAACCCCGCCAACGCGGCTCCCGTCCCGCCGACTACCAGCACCGCGAGCAGCGCCTCGAGCTCGTTGCCGATCCCGTAGAAGCGGACGCCCAAGCCCGGATTCGGCCCCAGCAGCGAGAGCGAGGTGAGCGGCGAGCCGGCGATCACGTCGATCGCGTAGGCGAGAACCGTGAGCGCCGAGGCAACCGCCAGCGCTCGATAGCCGCGAAACGCCACCAGCGTCCCTGCGGCCAGCAGCGGCGAGAGGATTAAGACGAGCAGCCGTTCAGCACCCTCGCTCGGTTCAAGCGCCGCGCCCAGCAGGAGGACGAGCGGCAGGTATACGAGGCTGAGCCCGAGCACTTTGATCCCGACTCGCGCGAGCCTGCCGCGGCTGAGAAGCCAGGCGAGCACCGTGATCACGAGCCAAGCCAGGATCGAGACCCCGATCACCGGACCGCGCCGCGAGGAGATCACGTCAATCCGCTCCACCAGCGATTCGATCGCCGCCGGATCGACCGTCCGCTCAGAGCGGATCGGCTGCCCCGACATCGCGCTTGGAACCGGGATGCCGAAATGCCGCAGGATCGTCGGCGCCACGTCGGTCGAGAGCACGTAGCCGTCGGTGCGCGTGCTGTCGGAGGTGAGGTTGCCGTGGAAGCCCTCGCCCGCGATCCCGATCGGCAGCGGCTCGTCCGACTTCCCCGTCGGCCGGGCGATCGCGATCAGGAGGTCATGGCTCCCCGGCCGTGGCAACCGGTCCACGGCGGGACGAGCGATTTCCCTGAACCGGGACAGGACCCCCGCCTTCCGCAGCGTCGAGCGCAGCAGGTCGGGGACGATTTCGGCGGGGGCGGATTCGGCCCGTTCCTTCACTTCGCGCAGCCACCGGGCCGGGTCCCCTTTCGGTTCCGGCAGGGGCCGGTCGTAGAGGGAATCGAAGACCCGGTTCCCCTGGCCCACGTCGAGATAGGTCTGTTTGGGCGAGACCGTCCCCAGACCGGCGCTCATCACCCCGGGCGAGAAGCCGGCTGCCGCCAGCTCGGCGACGGTCGTGTCGCTCGGCAGCCAGGCCAGCACCACGCGCTGCTCCCTTGCCGCCGCCGTCGAAGGCGCGGCCAGGAAGAAGGCGAGCGCTATCGTCACCCCGATGGCCGACCGCACTTTCGCCAAGTTCAGCTTCTTCAAGATCGATCCCGCCTGGCGCCGCCGCGACGCCGAGCTCCGCGCGGCCGACAAGCAGGAGTTCCTCGCCGCCTGCGAGGACTTCGCCGTCGACCGCTCGTTGCGCGCCTACTCAACCATAGGAACGCGGGGCGACGTCGACCTGGTGTTGCTCACGCAGAGCCCGAATCTGAACGACATCCACACCTTCCACGTCGTCCTCGGCCAGAGCGGGCTGGCGAAATGGGCGACCGCGCCCTATTCGTTCCTCTCGATGACCAAACGCTCGCCCTACTCGGACGAGCAGGCGCGGCCCGAGATCTGCGTGACCGAGCGCAAGTACCTCTTCCTCTACCCGATGGTCAAGCAGCGCCGCTGGTACGGGCTGCCGCCGGAGGAGCGCGGCCGGATCATGAAAAGCCACATCGAAGTCGGCCGCCGCTACCCCGAGATCACGATCAACACGACCTACTCCTACGGGATCGACGACCAGGAGTTCGTCGTCTGCTTCGAGGGCGACGATCCGGGCGAATTCCTCGATCTCGTCAACGAGCTGCGACCGACCGAGTCGAGCGAGTACACCGAGCGCGAGACGCCGATCTTCACCTGCGTCGCGATGTCGGTCGCCAAGGCCCTCGACGCGCTCGACGGCACCCCCAGCGCCGTCGGGGCCGGCGCCCCCGCGCTCGGCTGAGCAGCCGAGTTCCCTATTCTTTCGCGCTCCCATGAGCAAGATCGGAACCGAAGAGAACCCCCTCCGCGTCGCCATCGTCGGCGCCGGCCCCTCCGGCTTCTACGCCGCCGAGCACATCCTCAAGGACAGCGACCTGCACGCCCAGGTCGACCTGTTCGACCGCCTCCCGACCCCCTACGGGCTGGTCCGCGGCGGCGTCGCCCCCGACCACCCGAAGATCAAGTCGGTGATCCGCGTCTACGAGAAAACCGCGGCCCGCGACGGCTTCCGCTTCTTCGGCAACGTCAAGATCGGTCACGACGTCGAGGTCGAGGAGCTCGAGCGGCTCTACCACGCGATCGTCTTCACGGTCGGCTGCGAGACCGACCGCCAGCTCGGCATCCCCGGCGAGGACCTGCCCGGCAGCCACGCCGCCACCTCCTTCGTCGGCTGGTACAACGCCCACCCCGATTACGCGGACCAGGAGTTCGACCTCTCCTGCGAGCGCGCCGTCGTGATCGGCAACGGCAACGTGGCGATGGACGTCGCCCGGATGCTGGCGCTGACCGACCACGAGCTGCGGCAGACCGACACCGCCGACCACGCGATCGAGGCGCTGGATCGCAAGCAGATCCGTGAGATCGTCGTCCTCGGCCGCCGCGGCCCGGCCCAGGCCGCCTTCACCAACCCGGAGATCAAAGAGCTCGGGGAGATGGAGGACGCCGACGTCGTCGTCGACCCGCAGGAGGTCGAGCTCGACCCGGCCAGCCAGGCCTATCTCGAATCCGACGAGGCCGACAAGACGACCAAAGTCAACGTCGAGACGCTGAAGGAGTTCTCCGAGCGCCAGCCGGAGGGCAAGAAGCAGCGGATCGTCCTCCGCTTCCTCGCCTCGCCGGTCGAGATCAAGGGCGACGGCAAGGTCGAATCGATCGTGATCGGCCGCAACGAGCTGGTCGAGGAGGGCGGCGCCCTGCGCGCCAGGGACACCGGCGAGCGCGAAGAGCTCGAGTGCGGGCTGGTCCTGCGCTCGGTCGGCTACACCGGCATCCCGATCGAGGGCGTCCCCTTCGACGAGAGGCGCGGCCTGATCCTCAACGAGGGCGGCCGCGTCCTCGACTCCCACGACGCCGGCCACAAGGCCGGCCACTACACCGCCGGCTGGATCAAGCGCGGCCCGTCCGGCGTGATCGGGACCAACAAGAAAGACGCGCTGGAGACGGTCCAGCACCTCTTCGCCGACGTCGAGTCCGGGACGCTGCTGGAACCGGAGAGCCCGGATCCGGGCGCGGTCGAGGACCTGCTGCGCGAGAAGGGCGTCCGCTACGTCAGCTTCGAGGACTGGCAGTCGATCGACCAGGCCGAGGTCGGCCGCGGCGAGCCGCACGGCCGCCCGCGGGTCAAGTTCGTCCGGGTCGAGGAGATGCTCGAGACCCTCGGCGAGCGCCTCGCCGGCTGAGCCGTGGCCGCCGACCTGGCCGAGCTGAAGGCGATGATCGAGGCGGCGCTGCCGGGCGCCGAGGCCGAGGTGACCGACGAAACCGGCACCGGCGACCACATCCGGGCGACCGTCAGCGCCCCCCAGTTCGAGGGCCTCTCGCGGCTCGACCAGCACCGGCTGGTCAAGGCGGCGGTCAAGGAGCGCTTCGACGACGGCACGATCCACGCGCTGTCGGTGAAGACCAGCGTTCCCGGCTGACTCCGCATTTCCTTAGACAAAAAGTTACACTTTCGTGCGCCACGCGTGCGCTCATTCCTTTTACGCTGGAGCGATGAAGCTGATGCGATCCACCTGGACCGATTCCCGCCTCGACGATTTCAAGACCGGCGTTGATTCGCGGCTTGACGAACTGAGCCAGCGCATCACCGATCTGAGCACCAGGGTCGATGGGCTCCAGCACACGACGGTCTACGGATTCCTCACCCTGGTGGTCATCATGGTCAGCGGGTTCATGGGTCTGGCCGGTCTGATCGTCACCAAGCTCTGAGTCGAAGGTCCCTCCTCCCTACAATTGCCCCCATGGCCGACCCAGAGCTGAAGAGCAAAGTAGAAGAGCTGATCGCCGCCAACCCGGTCCTGCTGTTCATGAAAGGGACCCCGGACATGCCGCGCTGCGGCTTCTCGATGCGCGTGGTCCAGGTGCTGGACCAGGTCGACGTCGAGTACGGCGCGATCGACGTCCTCCCCGCGCTGCAGCCGCTGCGCGAAGTGACGGCGGAGATCTCCGACTGGCAGACCTTCCCCCAGCTCTACGTCAACGGCGAGCTGCTCGGCGGCTGCGACATCGTCGAGGAGATGTTCGAGTCCGGCGAGCTGGCCGCCGCCCTCGGCGTCGAGCAGCCGGAGAACGCCCAGGTCCCGCAGCCGACGCAGCCCGCGTCTCCGCAGCAGTCCCCGCCGCTGCAGATCGAATAAGGGCTAGACGGCCGCTGCTTGTTCAGCCGCATCCTCTTTCACCTGGAAAGAGGAGCCGCAGCCGCAAGCCGCAACCACGTTCGGGTTGTTGACCTGGAAGCCGGCGCCCTGGAGGCCTTCGACGTAGTCGACCTCCGAGCCGAAGACGAACTGCATGCTGACCTTGTCGACGACGACCGAGACGCCGTCGACTTCGAAGACGTGGTCGTCCTCCTTCGCCTTGTCGAACGCGAGGGCGTACTGGAAGCCGGAGCAGCCGCCGCCGCGCACCGCGACCCGCAGCGCCTGGTCGGCGCTCTCGGCCTGGGAGCCGAGCAGCTCGCCGATCTTCTGGGCGGCTTTGCCGGTGAGGGTGATGGCTGCTTGGGGCGTCTCAGTCACTTCACAAAGTGTAGCGAGGAGGGCCGCTGGTAGTGGGTCAGTTTGAAATGCAAATGTTGCGGTCGCGCACAAAAGCGGGTTAGCCGGCCGTGAGCGCGTCCCGTGCGGCTTTGACTGCCGCCCAAAATGCTGCTCGCAACTCCCGCTTCAAGTCTTGGCGGTTCTGTAGCGCCCCAACCGTCTTCTCAGCCTCAAGCAGCAATGAAACATCAAGATCCTGCGGAATCCTCGGAGCCGACTTAAACAGTTCCTCAAGGGCCTCTGGACTGGCGTTTTTGGCCCATGCGATCGCAAAGGCACGTCCGGCCGTCTGGGCGGCAGCGGGCGTCGGAGTGGTCGAGCCCCCTCCAGCTTGCGCTTTTGAAGCAAAGTGGTCCTGCCAGTGATCTTTAGGCAAGATGATGTGCTCGTCCGCCTCCCTGATCAAAGCCGCAGATTGGTTCGCGCGAGCTGACGGAATCCCCAGAAGGACGACTTGCACCCCCATGTCCTGCGCAGCGACGACGCCCTCTCGCAGATCCTCATCGCCGGACAGTAGATAGGCGCAGGCGATAGCACGCTCGCGCGCGAGCGTCATCAGGTCGCGATAAATCAGGGCGTCCACGCCCTTTTGTTCGCCGCGAATGAGCCTGCCGAGGCGCACCTTGACGTAAGGCAGACCGCCGATTTCCTCATGATCGGAGGTCGGCACTGCGTTGACGGCTCCGTCGTACCAATAGGTCCTCAGCGTCTTAAAGCGCCCTCCATTGTGCTCCTCAACCCAGGTGCTCAGCTTGCTCGTGAGACCTCTGTAGTCGCAGCTGAAGGCAGCCCGGCTAGAGGTTCCACAAGTCAAGGACCCGCCAGCGGCCAATAAATAGCCAGCGTCAACGAAAATCGCGCTACGGTCCAATTTTCCCTGTCTCCCATCAAAAAAGAGCCTCCAAATGGAGGCTCAACAAAGCGCCGAGTTGTCCCAGCGCGATCTGCATAGTAGCGCGCGCCGAGGACGAAATCAAGGGAACCGGGCAATAAAAAGGGCCCCCAAAAGGGGGCCCATCAAAAGAATCTTGTCGGTTGCCCGACGCGGAGATAGTAGCCGAGATCTCCAGATCTGTGGGAATAATTTTTGTCCGGGGGGAACGGAAGCTTTAGTCCAGCAGCGCCGCGATCTCTTCCAGCGACCAGATGTGATCGGCCACTCCGGCCGCCATCGCCGGGGTGCGCGGGTAGCGCTCCTTGAGCGAGCGATGCGGGCGAGCGAAGTTGTAGTGCATGAAGTGCAGGGAGACCGCGTGGGCGAGGTTCTCAACTTTGCGGCTGAATCCATTCGTCAAGCGGGTGAAGCGCCGCATCCCCATCCGCATCGTGAGGTTCTGGCGCTCCACGTAGCTGGTTGAGATCCGGTCCGGGTCCGGGTTGCCCTTCATGGCCCGGCGCTTGGTCCCGGTGCAGACCGGCGGGCTGTATTTGCCGCCCTGGCTCGTATCCGCCGCGTAGGTCTTCTGGATCTGCGCCCAGTCGACATTGACGCCGAACGCCTGCCGCACTGACGATTCGTACATCGAGTGGCCATCCGTCGAGAGTTGGATGCGCCCGGCCATCCGGCTCGCCAGATCCTCCAGGAAGACCGCCGCGTCGTACTTGGTCCGCTCGCCGACCAGCCAGGACGGGACCAGCTTCGTGTCGGCGCAGACGGCCGTGAAGGTCCAGACGTCGCCGTAGCCCGGCGTCCCCTTGAACTGCTCCGGGACGTTCTTCTGCTTGCTGTAGCAGTAGCTCCAAATCTCGTCAGCCTCGACCACTGAGCAAGGCAGGTTCTGGAACTCGCCGTCCTGATACTCGGCGCAGGCTTCGCCGAGATCGACTAGCAGTTTCGTGATCGTGTTCTTCGCCGCCCCGGTCATTCGGACGGTGGCACGGATGCTGTTGCCCTCCACCAGGCAACCGATGATCTGCGCGCGCTTCTCGGTGCTCAGCCTGTTCATACTGACCATTTTGCTTGAGCGACTGGACGGAACTTTCATCTAGAAACGTCGCAGGGCAGGTTCCTCTTAAAGCCGCGCCAACTTCCGGAGTAGAAGGAAGATGGCGAACCGCGAGCGACAAGCCCCTAGGTCTGGGCCTCCGCCGGCGTTCTGGATCAAGCTCGCGTTGGCAGCCAACTTCCTGGCCCAACTGCTTCCTCACTGGCTGGCGCTCCTGATCGGTCTGGGGGTGCTTGCACTTCCAGCTTGGCTGTTCCGGCCCTAATTCGGTACGGCAAGCGTCCGTTCAAGGAAAGGAGACGGAATGTCGCGGTTGAACGGGTCCCCCGTGAATCCGGTGGGCTACCTCGAAACCGGCGTAGTCCAGTGCGCTGACAATCTCGCCGCACTCGCCGACATGCCGGACGAGTGCGTTGATCTGGTCTACCTCGACCCCCCGTTCTTCTCAAACCGCAGTTATGAGGTGATTTGGGGAGACGAGGCGGAGGTGCGCTCCTTTGCGGATCGCTGGGAGGGCGGAATCAATGTTTACCTGGAGTGGATGGAGTTGCGGCTCCGCCAGTTGCACCGCGTCCTCAAACCCACCGGCTCCCTCTATCTACATTGCGACCAAGCAGCCGGGCACTACTTGAAAGTCGCATGTGATCGCATATTCGGTCGCCGTCGCTTCCGAAACGAGATCATCTGGAAGCGAACCGCTGCCAAGGGCGATGCTCGCCGGAAGTTGCCGGCGCTTCACGACAACATCCTCGGGTACTCCAAAACCAAGGATGCATACTTCGAGCCCGTTCGGCGACCACCTGACGAGGCTTATGTGGCTCGCTTCGACCGCGACGATCACGATGGCCGCGGCCCCTACCACATTGCCCCACTGGATAGCCCCAATCTGCGACCCAACTTGAAATACGACTACAAAGGCTATTCACCACCTGCGAAGGGTTGGCGAGTCAGCCGCGAGGTCATGGAAGAGCTAGACGCTGATGGCCGTCTGGCCTTCCCAGCGAAGCCGGACGGCCGGATTAGGCGAAAGCTCTACTTGGAAGAGCAGGACTGGCCGACGGTGGGAGACGTGTGGACCGACATCACGCCCCTTCAAGCCACGAGTGCGGAGAGGTTGGGGTATCCGACTCAGAAGCCAGAGGCTCTGTTGGAGCGACTCATTCACTCCGCTTGTCCGCCTGGCGGCATAGTGCTGGACCCCTTCTGCGGCTGTGGAACGACCATTGCCGTTGCCGAGAAGATGCAGCGCCAGTGGATTGGGATCGACGTGAGCCCCCAGGCCATCGAGATCATGAAACTGCGAATGCGGAAGCTCGGTGCCGAGCCGACCATCATTGGGGTCCCGGTAAGCGTTGACGACCTGCGCGAGCTGGGCCACTTCGAGTTCCAGCATTGGATCGTCCAGCGCGTCATGGGGACCCAGTCGCCGCGCAAAGTCGCGGACATGGGGATCGACGGCTACTCGTTCTTGGAGAACGCACCGATTCAGGTCAAACAGTCGGATCGAGTCGGTCGACCCGAGATCGACAAATTCGAGACCGCCGTAGAGCGCGACGGCGACAACAAAGGGTATGTGGTCGCATTCAGCTTCACGAAGGGGGCTTATGAGGAGGCGGCAAGGGCGAAACGAGAGCGTGGTCTTGACATCGTGCTTGTGACGGTTGAGGACGTGGTGGCGGTGGGCGAGTTGATCGACTCCGCTGATCGCGCAGGACGATTGCCCGACCTGTCTTCCGTCACTCCCGACCTGATGGGTCTCTTCTCAGCACTAGAACAGTCGGTGCAGGATCGCCCGTTCTACCCGGCGCCCCGCAGGGAGGCGCGTCCAGCCGCCCGCGACCTCATTGCGAGCGCACGGAGCAAGCGGGAAGCGGCGAGTTCGAAGCAGAAGGCTTAGGGCCGCTTCCAGCGAGCCTCAGCGGCAGCTCTGGCGATTTCCCGGCGTCGTTGGGAAGACAGGTTTTTCGCCCTTGCTTTCCCTCCCTTTACTCCGCCAGCCCGCCCAGCCCTAGCTTGCTGGCTCTCCGGCTCCTGTGGCGTCTCGTCGGTCGCCTCGCCGACGATGGCGGCAGCGAGGCGGTTGAGATCGGCAGGCTTCTTGGAGCGCTTGGTCATAGTCAGAGCCTAGCGGCGGCTGGAGCCGTCACGAGAGTTCCAGCCAGTCGAAGTGACGGGCGGCGGCGGTGGAGGCCAGAGCGCCCCCATGCCGCCGCAGAAGCCCCCTGCATCGAGCTTCTGGATCGCCTCCTCCAGGGCGTCCAGATCGCCGAGGCCCATCCACCAGAGCGTCGTCATCGTGTGGCGGGCGGGGAACTCGTCAAGCAGGAAGGTGAGGACCGCCCGTTGGGTCCTCTTGTCGCCCCGTTCAGGCATCGGTTACCTCCCAGCGCCCATAAGCGGCCGTGTCCGGCTTCCAAGCCAGCCCTTCGACCAGCTCGTCGGCTCGGCAGTCAAGGGCGCAGGTGAGTTTCACCAGCGTGTCCAACTGGGGCATCCGCTTGGCGTTCTCCATGAGGGAGATATGGGTGCGGTCCAGTTCGGTCATTCGGGCGAGTTCTTCCTGCGTGACCCCGGCCCGTCGCCGGGCGGCCTTCAAATTGGCGCTAAAGCGCTCTTTGAGGCTCATGGCAGCCTCAGCCGCTCGAAGTGGGCAAGAGGCTTGGTGGGGCGCACAGCCGAGCCGTGGTTCTCCAGCAGCCCCGCCCCGATCAACTCCAAGACCGCCCGCGTCAGCGCTCCCGAAAGCCCGATCTCTCGGGCCAGTTCGGGGATCGTGCGCCAGTGCGGATAGACCTCCAACGCGAGCGCCATGACGGCGCGCTGGAGAGGGATGCGGTCAGCGGGCCAGTGCCGCCGCGTACGATTCGCCTGCATCGGACCTCCGTTCCGGTGCCGGGCGGGGGGCTGTTAGCGCAGCCGCCCCGCCATTTGGATTGTTGAGGGTTGGGCGAACTTACAGCGGTGGAGGCGGCTTTAGGGGCGGGATTTCAAACTGACCCACTGCCGGGCCGCTCTCTTTACGTGACCGCGTGTCTAGAATCGCCTCTGTGACCCCTGGAGACACCGCGGTCGTCTGCGACACGACCGCATACCTGCCTGCCGATCTGCTGGCTGAGCGGGGCATCGAGACGATCAGCCTCTACGTCTCCGTCGACGGCGAGCTGGAGCGCGAGGCCGACATCACCGACTACGGCGACTTCTACGAGCGGCTGCGCGCCTCCGAAAGCGGGGCGACCACCTCGCAGCCCTCGATCGGGGACTTCCTCGCCGTCTACGAACCGCTGCTGGAAGCGGGCAGGGAAGTCGTCTCGATCCACATCTCCGCCGGGATCTCGGGAACCTTCGAGGCTGCCGGGCAGGCGCGAGAGCGCCTGATCGAGGAAGGCAAGGGGGGCGAGCGGATCCACCTGATGGATTCCCGCTCGGCCGCCGGCGGCCTGGGCCTCTGCGCCCTCGGCGCCGCCACTGCCGCCGCTGCCGGCGCCGACGCCCAGCGGGCGCTGCAGCAGGCCGAGGAGACGCGTGAATCGCTGAAGATGTGGTTCGCAATCGACACGCTCGAGTACCTGCGCCGCGGCGGCCGCATCGGCGGCGCCCGCGCCTGGATCGGCAGCGCCCTGAAGATCAAGCCGATCCTCACCCTGGAGGAGGAGATCACCCCGGTCGAGCGCGTCCGCACCCGCGCCCGCTCGCTGGAGCGGCTGCGCGGCTACGCGCGCCAGCGCCACGAATCCGGCGCCGACGGCTGGGTCGTCCAGTACATCCAGGACAAAGAGACCGCCGATTCGCTGATCGAAGACTGCTACGAGATCTTCGGCGCCGACCCCGTCTTCATCTCCGAGGTCGGCCCCGTCCTCGGCGCCCACGTCGGCCCCGGCCTGCTCGGCGTCGGCAGCGTCCGCACCGAGCTGGTCGCCTGAGTCGCTGCTAGCCGCGCTTGCGGCGCTTCATCATCGCGCGTACGCCGATGAAGAAGCCGACGGCGGCGGCGCCGACGATCAGCTGCTGTTTGTGCTCCTCCGCCTGCCGGCGCCAGTCGGTCAGCTCGTTGACGCGGTGGCGCAGGGCTTCGACCGAGGAGCCGAGCTCGCGCCGCTTGAGATCGATGTCGCGGCGGATCTCCGCCGGCGAGCGGCCCGGGGCGCCGGTGGTCACGACGCCTCCTTTTCGAGCATCTCCTTGGTCAGCTTCGCCTCCTCGATCGCCTGCTCGGGGACAGGCGGCGCCCCGGCGCGAACGGCGCGGAAGGCGACGAAGCCCGCGAGGGCGGCGAGCAGCAGGAAGATGCCGGCGGTGACGAAGTAGCCGGCCCAGATGTCGCCGCTGAACAGTTCTTCGCCCAGCAGCCAGGCGATCCCGTGGAGGATCATGATCAGCGCCAGGAAGGCGAAGGCGCCGGCCGCGACGCCGACGACCGAGCCGCGGAGGATCTTGCCGACTTTCTCGGAGACCTCGGCTTTCGCCAGCTCGATCTCCTCGCGGACCAGGGTCGAGGCGTTCTCGGAGACCTCGACGACGAGGTCGGCGAGGGTGCGGTCCTCGAGGGGCGGCTCCGGGGGCGGGATCGGCGGCGGGGTCTGGACGGGGTCGGGCATCGGGCTCCTACTCAGGCGGGTCTTCGTTGTACATGCGGCGGTAGGCGATCGCCGCGACCCGCGAAGCGACGATGCTCGCCAGGGCGCCGGTGGCGGCCAGGAGGCCGCTCCAGACGAGGCGCTTGACCAGCTCGTTGTCCACTTAGACCAAACCTTTCCCCATGGGCAGTCGGCAGTAAACCATCTCACGCCGCGAACGGTGGGCGCCAGCGCCCAAAAGGCTCACCGCGGCTCCAGGCCGTCGCAGATCGTCGTCACCAGCAGGTCGCGCGCCTGGTCGAAGTCGGCGTCGGAGGCGGGGATCGTCTCGAAGATCCAGCCGGAGAGGAGCTGCTCGATCGCGCCGTAGAAGGACATCGAGGCGAACATCGGCGCCACGTCGCTGCGGAAGGCGCCTGTCTCCTGCCCCTCGGCGACGATCTTCGCGATCGACTCGTAGGCGCGGCGGATCTCCTCCAGGTGGGTCTTGCCGAACGAGTTCGCCGCCCGCGTCACCTCGACGATGATCACCTTCATCAGCTCCGGGTCGTGCCGGTAGGACTCGAAGATGAAGGTGGCGACGGCGCCGAGCTTCTCGCGCGGGTCGGCGCCGGCGCGGTCGGCCTCCTCGATCGCCGCCAGCAGCAACGACCAGCGCTCGACGAATAGTTCGTTCAGGACCTCGTCCTTGGAGTTGAAGTAGTGGTAGACGAGGCCGTAGGCAACTTCCGCCTCGTCGGCGATGTCGGAGACGCGGGTCGCGTGGAAGCCCTGGCGGGCGAAGACGCGGACGGCGGCGTCGAGGATCTGCCGCCGCTTGTCGGCGGGGGGCGCCTGGGCCATCAGCCCGGCTGCTCCGTCGGCTGCGGCCAGGCGTAGGCGTCCGGCCGGCGGTTGGCGAGGGAGGGCAGCGACTCGCGGACGCGGTCGAGCACGGCGACGTCGAGGTCGGCGCCGACGAAGCACTCCTCGTCGGGGGCGGTGGCGAGGACCACGCCCCAGGGATCGACGATCATCGAGCGGCCGAAGGAGCTGTAGTGCGGCGGCGCCTCGCCGACCTGGTTGGGGGCGAGGACGAAGAGCTGGTTCTCGATCGCCCGTGCCCGCAGCAGCACTTCCCAGTGGTCGCGCCCGGTGGCCAGCGTGAAGGCGGAGGGGACGAGGATCAGCCGAGCGCCACGCAGGGCGAGGATGCGGAAGAGCTCGGGGAAGCGGAGGTCGTAGCAGACGGTGAGGCCGGCGATCAGGTCTTCCACCGGCGCGGCGACGAGCTCGCTGCCGGCCCGCTCGTGCTCGGACTCGCGGTAGGCGACGCCGCCGGCGTCGACGTCGAACATGTGGATCTTGCGGTAGACGGCGAGGTCCTCGCCGTCGGGGCCGACGAGGACCGAGGTGTTGGAGGCCTTCTCCCCCTCCCCCTCGCGCTCGGAGATGCTGCCGGCGAGCAGGTGGATGCCGAGCTCGCGCGCCCAGCCCCGGGCGGCGGCCAGGCTCGGCCCGTCGAGCGGCTCGGCCCCCGCCACCAGTTCCTCGCCGCCGGCGAGCAGGTTCCACTTCTCCGGCAGGGCGACGAGTTCGGCACCGTCGGCGGCAGCGGCACGCACGAGCCGCTCGGCCGCGGCGAGGTTCCGGGCCTTGTCTCCAGTCGAATTCAGCTGTACGGCTGCGACGCGCATTTCTTCGCCTGACGTTCCGTTGATTGACCAGTCAATCGGGCAGGGAAAAGTATATGAGCGTCCTGCGAGAGATAAGGAGACCCGAGTAGGGATCAGCTCAAAGCGCGGCGATCGCCTCGACCTCGATCGTCATCTCGGGGCGCGCCAGCGCGGTGACCTCCAGGGCGGTCGAGGCCGGCTGCCGGCCCTCGATGAAACGGTCCTTCACCTGCAGGTAGTCCCGCAGCCGGCCGATGTCGGTCAGGTACACGGTCAGCTTGACGACGTCGGCGAAGGAAGCGCCGGCTTCCTCCAGGACCGCCTGCAGGTTCTGAAACGTCTGCTCCGCCTGCGCCTCGAGGTCTCCCTCGCCGACCAGCTGCCCCTCCGCCGAAACCGGCGCCTGGCCGGAGACGAAGACGAGCGTCTGCGAGCCCTCGACCTTCCAGCCTTATCCAGCTAGAGACCCATCGTCCGGGCGACGATCCGGTCGAACAGCGGCGCCGGGATCAGCGGCTTGATGCGCGCCTGCACCTTGGCGTCGAGGCCGACCAGGTAGCGGCTCTTCGGCCGGCCCGATTCGAGCGCGTGGGCGATCGCCTTCGCCACCTTCTCCGGCGGGATGCCGCGCTCCGCGGTGTCCTGGATCACCTTGCGGAACTTCTCGATCGCGGCGCCGTAGAGGAGATCCGTCTTCGGCGCCTTGGCTTCGACCTCCTCGGCCTTGCGCTGCCCCCGCTCCCAGATCGGCGTGTCGATCGAGCCGGGCTCGACGATCGCGACCCGCAGCCCCCACGGTCGCAGCTCCTGGCGGAAGACGTCGCCGATCGCCTCGGTCCCGAACTTGGACGCGTGGTAGGCGCCGCCGAAGGGGAAGGCGATGCGGCCGCCGATCGAGCTGACGAAGACGACCCGCCCTTCGGCCCGCCGGATCTGCGTCAGCAGCGCCTGGGTGACGGCCACGTAGGCGACGAGGTTGACCTCGAGCTGGCGGCGGAAGTCCTCCAGCGGCAGCGTCTCCAGCGGGCCGGGAATGGCGACGCCGGCGTTGTTGACCAGCCCCTGCAGGCCGCCGTCGCTCTCTTCCTCCACCCGCGCCGCGGCGGCCGCGATCTGCTCCGGCTCGGTGACGTCGAGCCGGACCGGCACGATCCGCTCCGAGCCCTCCGCCCGCAGGCTCTCGCCGTCGGCCGGATCGCGGACGCCGGCGAAGACGCGCCAGCCCGATCGGTCGAGCCGCAGGGCGGTGGCGCGGCCGATGCCGGTGGAGGCCCCGGTGACGAGAACCGATCGCACCGGAGCGAGGCTACAGGGGCGACCCCGGCAGGGGCGTAACCTTGTGCGGTGGGGTACGAGCCCAGTCACGACGACGCCGAGCGCAAGCAGGTCACGGTCCTGTTCGCCGACGTCAGCGGCTCGATGGACCTCGCCGAGCAGGAGGACCCCGAGGAGTGGCGCAAGATCATGCAGCGCTTCTTCTCGCTGCTGGCCGAGACCGTGACCCGCTTCGAGGGGACGGTCGACAAGTTCACCGGCGACGGGATCATGGCGATCTTCGGCGCCCCGGTCGCCCACGAGGACCACGCTCGCCGCGCCTGCTACGCCGCCCTGCAGATGCTCGACGACGTCGCCGAGTACGCAGCCGAGCTGCGCCGCGCCAAGGGCCTCAACTTCTCGACCCGGATCGGGATCAACTCGGGCGAGGTGGTCGCCGGAGCGATCGGCGCGGGCGGCGGCTCCTACACCGCGATCGGCCACACCGTCGGGCTGGCGCAGCGGATGGAGGCGCTGGCCGAGCCCGGCAAGGCCTACCTGACCGAGAGCGCGGCCGAGCTCGCCCGCGGCTTCCTCGACCTGCGCGACCTCGGCGAGTTCGAGATCAAGGGCGCGAGCCGCCCGGTGCGGGTCTTCGAGCTGGCCGGGGTCGGTGAGGCGCGCTCGCGCCTCGACCTGGCGCGGGAGCGCGGCTTCTCCCGCTTCGTCGGCCGCGAGCGCGAGATCGAGGCGCTGCGCGAGGGGCTGCGGCGGGCAGAGGGCGGCGAGGCGAGCGCGGTCGGGGTCGTCGCCGAAGCGGGGACCGGCAAGAGCCGCCTCTACCACGAGTTCGTCGGGCGCTGCCGCGGCGAGGGCGTCGAGGTCTTCGAGGCGCAGGGCCAGGCTCATGGCAAGTCGATCCCGTTCATGCCCATCCTGCAGATGCTGCGCGCCTTCTTCGGGATCGAGGACGGCGACCGCGAGCAGACGGCCCGCGAGAAGATCGCCGGGCGAGCGCTGCTGCTCGACGCCTCCTTCGCCGAGGACCTGCCGCTGCTGTTCGACTTCCTCGGCGTCCCCGATCCCGACCGGCCGGTGCCGCAGATGAGCCCGGAGGCGCGGCAGCGCGCCCTCGCCGATGTCCTCTGCCGCCTCGTCAGCCATCCCGACCGCCGCAAGACGCTGGTGCTGGTGGTCGAGGACCTGCACTGGGTCGACGAGGGCAGCCAGACGATGCTGAACGGCCTGATCGAGGGCTTCGGGGGGACGAAGACGCTGGTGCTGGTCAACTACCGTCCCGAGTACGCGCCACCGTGGAGCGAGACTCCCTGCTGGCGGCAGATCGAGCTGGCGCCGCTGCGCCGCGAGCACACGCGCGAGCTGCTGCGCGACCTCGCCGGCGAAGACCCCTCCCTCGACGGACTCGACGAGCCGATTCACGAGCGCACCGGCGGCAACCCCTTCTTCATCGAGGAGATCGTCCGCGAGCTGGCCGAGTCCGGCTACCTGGTCGGCGAGCGCGGCGGCTACCGCCTCGCCAAGCCGATCGAAGGCGCGGGCGTCCCGGTCACCGTGCAGGCGGTGCTGGCGGCCCGGATCGACCGGCTCGGCCATGACGCCAAGCACCTCCTGCAGGTCGCCTCGGTGCTCGGCAAGGAGGTCAGCGCCGAGGCGCTCGGCCTGGCGGCGGGGCTCGACGCCGAAGCGCTCGAGCCATGCCTGCGCGAGCTGATCGAGGGGGGCTTCCTCTACGACGCCGAGCTCTACCCGCAGCGACTGCTCGCCTTCCGCCATCCGCTCACCCGCGAGGTCGCTTACGGGACGCAGCTGGCCGAGCAGCGGGCGGCGACCCACGCCGCGGCGGCGCGGGCGCTGATCGAGCTCAACCCGCCCGATCGCCACGACGAGCTGGCGGCGCTGATCGCCGACCACCTCCGCCAGGGCGGCGAGCCGCTGGAGGCGGCGCGCTGGTCGGCGCGGGGCGCCTACTGGGCCGGCCACAGCCGCCCCCACGACGCGCTGCGCCTCTGGCACCAGGTGATGGAGCTGGCCGACGGGCTCGAGGAGGACGAAGAGGTCGCGAACCTCGCGATCCACTCGCGCCTGCTGCAGCTGCAATACGCCTGGCGGGTGGGGATGAGCCGCGAGGAGGAAGAGCGCCTCGCCGGCGAGGCGGAGGAGATCGCGACGCGCCGCAACGACCTGCACTCGCTGGCGCTGCTGAAGGTGGCGACGGCGGTGCGGCCCGGCCTCCCCCACCACGGCCCGACCTGGCTCGAAGCGGTGCGCGAGACGGTCGCCCTCGCCGACCAGTCCGGCGACCGGCACCTGCGCGCCGCGATCCGGGGGGCCGGCGCCTACGCCTATCTCTGCAACGCCGACTTCGAGGGGTTCGAGCGGATCCTCGACGAGATGCTGGAGATCGTCGGCGACGACGGCTCGGTCGGGGCGGGCATCATCCTCGGCAGCCCGATCGCCTGGGGCCTGATGGGCAAGGGGATGGTGCGCCGCGAGAAGCTCGAATTCGAGGAGGCCGAGGAGCTCTTCGAGCGCGCCCTGCGGACCGCCCTGGACGAAGACGACCCGGAGACGGCGAGCTGGGTCCGCAGCAACCAGGCCAGCCTGGTGATCCGCAGGGACCCTGAGGCGGCGCTGGCGATCGCCCGCCGCAACCTCGAGCTGACCGACCGCCTCGGCGACGTCTTCTCCCGCAGCCTCGCCCTCTCCAACCTCGCCTGGGCGCAGCTGGTCGCCGAGGAGAGCGAGGGCGCGCTGGAATCGATCGAAGAGTCGGAGCGCCTCTACCGGGAGGCGATGGACAACGGCGGCGAGATGGAGGGCTGGCGCGGCCAGCTGCGCGCCCGCGCCCTGATCCAGGTCGGCCGGGTGGACGAGGCGCTCGAGGTCGCTGAGCGGGCCGCCCGCATCGCCGGCGAGCGGGAGATGCTCTGGACCTACCCGGTGGCGACGCTGACGCTCGCCCGGGCGCGAACGGCTGCCGGCGTGGACGGGGCGGACGAGGCCTTCGAGGAGGCCGAGCGCGTCGCCCGCGAGACCGGGGCGACGACGCTGCTGGAGGACATCGCCGCCGAGCGGGAGCAGCTCGGTAGCGGCGCCGGCCGCGTCTATTAGCTGCGGCGCTCCAGCTCGGCGACCATCAGCTTCGTGTGCAGGGCGGCGATGAAGTCCTTCAGCGGCTGGGCGCCGGCTTCCAGCAGCTCCACCACGCGCTCCGGCGGCACCTCGCCGGCGAGCCGTTCCATCACCACGTCGACCTCCTGGCGGACCAGCTCTTCGAGCGCGGCTTTGTAGCGGAGGGTGTCGTAGACGGTGAAACCGATCTGCTCGTCGTAGCCACCCGCGCGGAAGCGGCTGATCGCCTCGATGATCGTCACGTCGGAGGGCGAGTAGCCGCGGCTGTTGGGGGTGAGGACGCCGAGGTCGGCGAGCCGGTCGAGCACCTCCTTGGGGACGCCGTAGCGCATGCGGACCTCGGCGGCGCTGGTGCGCGAGCGCTCCCCCGCCAGCGCCCGGTCGAGGATCTGGTCGCCGAGCTCGAGCATCGCTTCGGCCCGGTCGGGGTTCTCGTCGAGCACGTTCTTGATCGCCTTCAGCGGCAGGAAGCGCTCCTCCTGCAGGCGCTTGATCAGCTTGATCCGGTCGACGAACTCGGGCGGGTAGTAGGCCATGTTGCGGCTGGTCTTGACCGGCTCCGGCAGCAGGCCCTCGCGCAGGTAGTGCTTGATCGTCGGCGCCGGCACCCCGGAAGCCGCGGCCAGCTCGCGCATCCGCAGCAGGCCGTTGCTCCGTTGGGTACCTGGGGTGCCGTTGGCGCTCATGCGCGGAACTCTCCTGAAGGCGCGGCGGCCGGGCCAGCGGCGGCGCCGGAGTCCTTCATCGCCGCAATCTCCTCGTCGGAATACCCGACCTCGCGCAGCACCTCGTCGGTGTGCTGGCCGAAGGCCGGCGCCGGCCGGGTCGGGTCGGCGGGAGTGCGGGAAAACCGCACCGGGTTGCCGAGCTGGCGCACCGTCCCCAGCTCGGGCTGCTCCAGCTCGACCACCATCCGCCGCGCCCGCACCAGCTCCGAGTCGAGCGCCTCGTCGAGGTCGAGGACCGGCTCGATGCAGCAGTCGCGCTCGTCGTTGAACGTTTTCCATTCGTCGCGGCTACGGGAGCGGAAGACGGCGGCGACTTCGGCCCAGGCCTCCGAGCCGGGCGCCTCGAACTGCTTCTCGATCAGGTCGGGGCGGCCGACGCCGTCGCAGAAGGCAGCCCAGAACTTCGGCTCCAGGGCGCCGCAGGTGACCCAGCCGTCTGACGCTTCGTAGGGGAGGTAGCAGACGAGACCGCCGGCGAGCTGCTGCTCGCCGCGCCGCGGCACCTCACCGTCGCAGAAGTAGCGGCCGGCGACCATCGCCAGCCAGGAGAGGGCGCCGTCGGCCATCGAGACGTCGACCATCTGCCCCTCGCCGGAGCGCCGGCGCTCGTGCAGCGCCGCCAGCACCCCGAAGGCCGCCATCAGGGCACCGCCGCCGATGTCGGCGATCTGCCCCGCCGACTGCACCGGCGGTCCGCCCTCGGCGCCGGTCAGCCCGAGCAGCCCGACGAGGCCGAGGTAGTTCATGTCGTGGCCGGCCCGCTGCGCGTAGGGGCCGTCCTGGCCGTAGCCGGTGATCGCGCAATAGACGATCGCGGGGTTGGCCTCGCGCATCCGCTCGTAGCCGACCCCGAGCCGGTCGAGGACGCCGGGGCGGAAGCCGTCGAGGACGACGTCGTAGTCGGCGACCAGCCGCAGCAGCGCCTCCCTCCCCCCCTCGCTCTTCAGGTCGAGCCGGACAGAGCGCTTGCCGCGGTTGAGCGAGAGGTAGAGCGAGGAGCGGG
Source organism: Solirubrobacterales bacterium (assembly GCA_051961435.1). Lineage (GTDB taxonomy): Bacteria > Actinomycetota > Thermoleophilia > Solirubrobacterales > 70-9 > VAYN01. Next base: position 2,011 of record JBQCDH010000030.1, on the reverse strand, counting down.
TGCCGAGCGCCTGCTGCTCGTCCGTCCCGTAATAGGGCGGCGCCCAGCGGATGTAGTCGCCCATGCCGGTGTCCTCGACCTTCAGCACCTCGGCGCCGAGGTCGGCGAGCAGCAGCGAGCAGAATCCCCCGGGCAGGAGCCGGGTGAGGTCGAGGACCTTGACGTCGCTAAGCGGTAGAGCGCTCACGCTTCGGAACCCCCAGCAGCTCCCGCGCCTCGGCGACGCTGGCGGGACGGCGACCGACGTCTTCGGCCATTTCGCGAGCCTTGGCGATCAGCTCGCCGTTGGACTTCGCCATCTCGCCGCTCGGCAGGTAGAGGTTGTCCTCGACCCCGGCGCGGACGTTGCCGCCCAGCACCAGCGAGGAGGCGAGCAGCTTCCACTGGTCGCGGGAGATGCCGATCACCTGCCACTGGTTCTCCCCTTCCGGGCCGCCGGGGATCTGGTCGGACATCAGGTTGACGTTGCGCGGCGTCGGCCGGATGCCGCCGGTCACGCCCATCACCAGCGAGATCTGCAGCGGCGGCCCCAGCAGCCCCATGTCGATCAGCGGGTCGAGGTTGGCGACGTGGCCGGAATCGAAGCACTCGTGCTCGGGCTTGATCCCCAGCTCTTTCATCGCCGTCAGGAACTCGATGATCGTGTCGAAGCTGTTCTCGAAGACAGCCTTGAAGACGAAGTCCTGGCGGCGCTTCGAGTACTTCGCGTAGTTCATCGAGCTCATGTTCAGCGCCGCGACGTCGGGACGGCATGCGCGCAGGTACTCGAGTCGCTTCTCGATCGGGATCCCGATCGCCCCGGTCGAGTAGTTGACGATCACGTCGCCGACCTCGGCCAGGATCGCCTCGGTGATCGCGCGGAAGTCCTCGACCTCATACGAGGGGGTGCCGTCGGGCTTGCGGGCGTGGATGTGGATCTGCGAGGCGCCCTCGTCGACCGCGCGGCGCGCCTCCGCCGCGTACTCCTCCGGCGTGTAGGGGATCGCCGGGCACTGGTCGCGGTTGGCGATCACGCCGCTGATCGAGCAGCTGATGATCACCGGGTCGTCGAACGAGCTCATCTTCTCCTCCTAGACCGGCATCACGCCGTGGCGTTTCTTCGGCTTCTCGACGTGCTTCGTGCGCGCCATCCGCAGCGCCTTCGCGATCGTCGGCCGGGTCTCGCGCGGGTCGATGATGTCGTCGATCACCGCGTTGCCGGCGGCGATGTAGGGATCGATCTGCTGGCGGACCGCGTTCAGCATCGTCTCGCGCGTCCCCTCCGGATCGTCGGAGGCCTCGATCATCGAGCGGCCGATGATTTCGACCGCGCCCTCGGCGCCCATCACCGAGATCTCGGCCCCCGGCCAGGCGACGATCAGGTCCGGCTCGTAGGCCTTGCCGCACATCACGTAGTAGCCGGCGCCGTAGGCCTTGCGGACGACGACGGTCACCTTCGGCACGGTGGCGCGGCTGACCGCGTAGAGCATCTTCGCCCCGTGGCGGATGATCCCGGCGTGCTCGACCTTCGAGCCGACCATGAAGCCGGGTACGTCCTGGAGGAAGACGAGCGGGATGTTGAAGGCGTCGCAGAGGTTGATGAAGCGGGCCGCCTTGTCAGCCGAGTCGTTGTCGAGAACGCCGGCCAGGTGCTTGGGCTGGTTGGCGACGATCCCCGCCGGTTGGCCGCCGAAGCGGGCGAAGCAGGTGATCACGTTGCGAGCGAACCTCGGCTTCAGGTCGAACCAGTCGCCGTCGTCGACGATCTCGCGGATCACGTCGTACATGTCGTACGGCTGCCGCGAGGACTCCGGCACGATCTCCATCAGCTTCTCCGACATCCGCTCGACCGGATCGGAGACGTCGACGAGCGGCGGGCGCTCCTCGCAGTTGGCCGGGAAGTAGGAGAGGTACTTCTTGACGGCGGCGATGCACTCCTCGTCGTCGGCCACCTCGAGGTCGCCGACGCCAGATTTGCGGCAGTGGACCTTGGCGCCGCCGAGCTCCTCCATCGAGATCTCCTCGCCGGTCA
>JBQCDH010000029.1:0-22402 GCA_051961435.1 Solirubrobacterales bacterium | reverse complement strand
GGCGGGGAGGGGTCCGGTGCGCGGCGCGCCCCCGCCCCGCCGCCCCGGGCACGTTCCGGTGGGGGCCCCGGGGGGCGCGGTGTTGGCCCCCCCGCACCCCGGGCGCGGGGGCGGCCCCGCCCCGCGCCCGCATCCGCGAGGCTTGGATCTCCAGCAGCGCGATCAGGCCGTGCGCCTCCGGCTCCGCCGGCGCCAGCTCGGCGAGGATCCGGCCCAGCCGCAGCGCCTCCTCGCAGAGGTCCTCCCGCACCCAGTCCTCGCCGGCGCTCGCCGCGTAGCCCTCGTTGAAGACGAGGTAGACGACTTCCAGCACCGAGGACAGGCGCTCGTCCAGCTCCGCTCCGCGGGGCACCTCGAACGGCACCCTGGCGTCGCGCAGCGTCCGCTTCGCCCGCACCAGCCGCTGCGCGACCGTCGCCTCGGCGACGAGGAAGGCGCGGGCGATCTCCGCCGTGGTCAGGCCGCCGAGCAGGCGCAGGGTCAGCGCCACCCGCGCCTCGCGCGAGAGCAGCGGGTGGCAGCAGGTGAAGATCAGCGCCAGCAGGTCGTCGCCGATCTCCTCGTCGACCGCCGCCTCGAAATCGGAGCGCTCCAGGGCGAACAGCGCCCCGGCGTCGCGGCCGATCTCTTCCAGCTTGCGGGCGTAGGTCTGCTCGCGCCGCATCCGGTCGATCGCCCGGTTCTTGGCGGTGGCCATCAGCCAGGCGCCGGGGTTGTCCGGCACGCCGGTCTCCGGCCAGCGCTCCAGCGCCGCCAGCAGCGCGTCCTGCGCCAGGTCCTCGGCGAGCCCGATGTCGCCGGTCATCCGCGCCAGGCCCGCGATCAGGCGGGCGGACTCGATCCGCCAGACCGCCTCGATCGCGCGCTTGGCGTCGGCCACCGCTCAGCCGCCGAAGTTCTCCGCGACCGCGTCCCGCACGTCCTGGGGAAAATCGTCCATCTCGAAGACCCGCCGCACCTCGATCCGGCAGTTCTCGCCCGGACAGCGGCTCGCCCACTCCAGCGCCTCCTCCTTCGAGCGCGCCTGGATCAGCCAGTAGCCGCCGACGACCTCCTTCGCCTCCGTGAACGGCCCGTCGGTGACCGTCGCCCTGCCCTCGCCGTCGAAGCTGACGCTGCCGCCCTCGACCGGCGGCTGCAGCCCGTCGAGCGAGAGCAGCATCCCGGCCTTGCGCAGCTCCTCGTTGTAGCGGCTCATCGCGGCTACGGCCTCGGCCGAGGGCTGCCACTCCTCTTCGCTGATTTCGGGATACATGAACATCATGAAGCGCATCGCTTCCTCCTTCGTCGCGGGCGGCGGTTCCGCCCTTTTACCTCACCGACGAACGAGCAGCGGCGAAATCGACATGCACGATCAGCCGGGGCAGGGGCCGAGGCGGCGCAGCTTGCGGCGGTAGATCTGCATCGAGGCGTGGCGCCAGTCGCCGTGGGTCTGGTGGCGCAGGCTCGGCACCCGCTCGCGGTGGTAGGGCGAGCTGAGGCTCTCGGCGTGGCCGATCACGTCGTGGACGCGGATGTGGAATTTGCAGCGCAGCCACCGGGTCAGCCGCAGCGAGGCGCCCAGCTCGCGCCGGTTGTGGAGGGCGTCGCCGTCGCCGAAGCCGACGTGCTCGATCCCGATCGCCGTCCAGTTCAGCCCGACCGTGTGGCGGCAGCGCGTGCGCAGGTTGACGAGCCGGAAGATCCGCCCCGAGGAGCCGACCACGAAGTGCGAGCAGACGTTGGGCAGTTCGTGCAGCTCGACGTCGGGGACGTCGGGGGCGAACGTGTTGTGCACGGCGGCGGCGCTGCTCGCCTGCGCCATGTGCTCGACGATCACGTGCGGGTGGCGCAGCCGCCAGGTGCGTTCGCCGTAATGGCGCTCCGAGTAGGCGGCCATCTCGCGCTTGCGTTTCGGGCCGAAGGGGATCGGCCAAAGCGTGATCGCCGGCCGCGCGACCCTGGCGCTCCCCCGCGGCAGCGCCGTGCCGGGCGCCAGGGCCAGGGCGAGAAGAAGGCAGAGCAGCAGAGCGGCGGGCGCGAATCGCTTACTCACGACCGAAGAGGCTTACCAGAGCCGGGATCAGGAGCGTCCGCGCCAGCAGGGTGTCGAGCAGGAGGCCGACCGCCAGGGCGAAGGCCATCTCGCGGAAGGAGGCGATCGGGATCAGCGCCACCGCGGCGAAGGAGAGGGCGAGGATCAGCCCGGCGACGGTGATCGCGCGGGCCGCGCGCGAGCCGGCGGTGCGGATCGCCGGGCGCAGGTCCTGCCGCTCGGCCTCGCTCCAGATCCGGCTGATCAGGAAGACGTTGTAGTCGGCGCCGAGCGCCAGCAGCAGGATCGCCGCAGCGATCGGGACGAAGAAGGCGAGTTCGCCGTAGCCGAGCAGGTCCTGGAAGACGTAGACGGTGAGCCCGAGGGCGGCGGCGACGACGAGGACGCTGACCCCGACCAGGTAGAGCGGCGCCGTGCGGCTGCGCAGCAGCACCCAGAGCAGGAAGAGGAGCACCAGCAGCGCCGCCGGCGTCACCCGCTCGAAGGCGGTCCAGGTGTCGGCGGTGAGTTCGGAGGTGATCGTGGTGTCGCCGGTGACGCCCACCTGGGACGGCGCAAGCCCGCTTTCTTCCAGCAGCCCCGGCAGCTTGCCTTCGAGGCCCGACAGCTGCCGCGTCCCCTCGGCGCTGTCGGGATCGGCGTCGAGGATGAGGACGTAGCGCGCCGCGTTCCCGTCGCCCGAGACCAGCACCCCGTAGGGATGCGCGCCCGGTTCGATCACCGGCCCGACCACACCGGCCACCTCGTCCTGCGCGCCCAGCTTTGCCTGCAGCGAGGCGAGCGGCCCACGGCGTCCGCCGATCCCTGGTTCCTTCAGCACCAGCATGGTCGGGCCGACGACGCCGGGACCGAGGTTTTCGCTGGCGACGTCGTACCCCTGCCGTGCGTCGGTCGAGGAGGGCAGGCCGCGGATGATCGGGTTGCCGAGCTCGAGCTTGCGCAGCCCGCTCGCCGCCGCCCCCAGCAGCAGCAGGCAGGCGATGGCGACGATCGCCGGGTGGTGGGCGGCGAAGCCGACGACGCGGCCGCGCGGCCCGCGCTCCCGCGAGCGCGGGCCGGCCGTCTCCGGGTCCGGAGAGCTGGGCCAGAGCAGGAGGCGTCCGAAGATCGCCAGCATCGCCGGCACGAAGGTGAGGGCGACGGCGGCGCCGACCACGACGGCCAGCGCCATCCCCGGCCCGAAGGCGGAGAGGAAGCGAACCCCGGAGAGCAGCAGGGTCAGGGTGGCGCCGGCGATCATCAGCGCGGCGGTCGAGATCACCGGCAAAAGCTCCGCCGTCACCTCGGTCACCGCCTCGCAGGAGCCCATCCCCTCCCGCAGGTGGCGGCGGTAGCCGGAGGCGAAGAAGACGAGGTAGTCGGTGAGGACGCCGAAGAGCAGCGCGACGATCACCGGGTCGACCTCGCGCGGGATCGAGATCGAGTACCGGTCGCTGGCCCAGCCGAGGACGTGGTCGGCGACCTGGTAGGCGATCGCCACCGTCCCCAGCCCGAGCAGCGGGATGCCGGGCGAGCGAAAGTAGAGGGCGAGGATGACGACGACGAGGAGGACCGTCGCGATCTCGACCCAGAGCAGGCGTTCGTTGGCGAGGCTCGTTTCCGCCCGGCTGGCGGGGACCGCGCCCGTGAGGTGGGCGGTCGGCGCCCCGGTGGCGTGCTGCAACCCGGCGGCGAAGCGTTCGGCTTCTTCGTGCTGTTCGCCTTCGGCCAGGGCGGGGTCGATGTAGAGGTATGCGACCAGGGTCGAGCCGAGCCGTTTCGATTCGAGCAGCCCGGGGGCGTCCAGCAGCGGCACCGCGCGCAGGTGCCCGGTCCCTTCGGGCCGTTCGTCGACGGCGCCGACGTAGCGGGCCGCCGCCTTCCCCTGCTCGAGCGAGAAGTTTCCCGGCTGGTGGACGACGACCATGGTTCGGCTCAGCACCGGCACCCCGAAGGTCTCGATCGCTTCTTCTTCGACCTGGATCGCCTCCGAGTCCCGCGGCAGGAGGCTGCCGAGATCGCTCGCTTCGGAGCCGAAGATCGAGGGCAGCCTGACGCTCGCCAGCACCGCCACGGCGATCCAGGCGGGGACGATCAGGAAGCGGAGGGCGACGATGAGGCGGGCGAGCTTTGGCACGCGGAGCCATTACCCTGCTGCGCCCCAGTTTCACCGCAGGGGTGCTGGGTAGGTAAACGCATTCACCGAAGTGAGAAGGAGGCGCGACCGCGATGGCGGACATGAACGAGCGTGACGCAAAGCTGGTCCAGTACCTGAGCGAGGCGTACGGCAAGGAGCGTGAGCTGGAGACTGCCCTGCAGGCCCACATCGCGATGACCGCCAAAGGCCCTTACAGGAAACGACTGCAGCAGCACCTGAAAGAGACGAAGGCCCACGCGAAACAGGTCGAGCGGCGGATCAAGCAGCTCGGCGGCGGCGGCCAGGCCCTGCAGACCGCGGTGGGCAAGCTGACCGCCGCGGCGAAGGGACCGCTGCACGCGGTCCGCGGCGGTGGCGAGCAGGAGAAGATGCTCAAGAACGCCAAGACCGAGTACTTCAACGAGCACGAGGAGATCGCCACCTACCTCGCGATCGAGACCCTCGCCGAACGAGTCCGCGACGGCGAGACGGCGAAACTGGCGCGGGCGATCCGCCGCGAGGAGGAACGGATGGCGGGCTTCCTCCAGAACCAGATCAAGTCGCTGAGCGGCGCGGTCGCGAGGGAAGACGTCCCCGCCGCCCTGCGTCGCGCGCCCGGCCCGGCCCGCAAAGCGAAAAACGCCGGCAAGAAAACCACCGCGCCGCGCAAACCGGCGAAAAAAGCCGCCGCGAAAAAAGCGGCCGGCCGGGCGAAAAAAACGAGCGCCAAAAAAACGACGGCCCGCAAATCGGCCGCGAAAAGAACCGCAGCGAAAAAACGCAGCGGCAAGAAAACGGCCGGCGCGAAAAGCTAGCTCCTACTCGGCGGTCCCGGCCGCCAGCTCCCGCGGCGCCGCGGCGGTGTCCGCGGCCGCCCGGGGGCGGATCGCCAGCAGCACGAGGTCGTCGCGCAGCGCTCCCCCGCTGCGCCCGACCGCGTCCGCGCGCAGGCGCTCCGTCATCTCCTCGAGCTCGAGCCCGGCCAGGGAGCCGGTCATCTCGGCGAAGCTCTCGGGCGGCAGGTGGGCGCTGACGGGGCCGGCCTCGAGCCAGCCGTCGGTGCAGAGCACGAGCGCGTCGTCGAGGCCGATCCGCCGCTCGTGCCGTTCGACCTGGGCCTCCTTCCACGCTCCGAGGACGGAGCCGCCGCCGAGCAGCGCCACCTCTCCGCCCGTCGCGTGGACGGCGGGGGGATGCCCCGCCGAGGCGAGGGCGAGGTGCCAGCCGGAGCCGTCGTGGCGCAGTCGCGCCAGCATCACCGTGGCGAAGTCGTTGAGGCTCTGGCCGCCGAGGAGCAGTTCGTTGACCCGCCTCAGCACCTCGTCGGGCTCGTCGATCTCGCGGGTCAGGCCGCGCACCGAGTGGCGGACCGCGACCGAGATCCCCGCCGCCGAGCTGCCCTTGCCGGCGACGTCGCCGATCAGGATCCAGCAGCCGTCCTCGGTCGGCAGGACGTCGTAGAGGTCGCCGCCGACCTCGATCCCCTCGCCCGCCGCCTCGAAGACGACGGCGATGTCGAGCCCCGGCACCTCGGGCGGGCGGGGCGGGCGCAGGCCGCGCTGCAGGTTCTCGGCGACACGGTCGCGTTCGCGGTAGAGGCGGGCGTTGTCCAGCGCCAGCGCCGCTCGCTCGCCCAGCTCGGAGAGGAATGCGAGGTCGTCGGGGTCGTAGCGGAGATTGCTGTAGGCGTGCAGGAAGGAGAGCGCGCCGAGGGTGCGGCCGCGGGCCACCAGCGGCACCACCGCCGCCGAGTTGTAGCCGGCGTCCTCCATCAGCTGCCGGTGCTCCTCGCTCTGGGAGACCTTGGCGGCGACCTCGGGCGATTTCAGGTCGCGCCAGATCATCGGCTGGTTCAGCCGCAGGACCTGGGCGACCGGGTGGTCCCCGGAGGGGTCGAGCGGCGACTCGCGGCGGATCCGCTCCAGCCGCGCCGCCATCTCCGGGTTGGCGCCGGCGACGACGCTTTCGCCGTACCAGCCGTCGGGGCGGCGGAAGTCGATCAGGCAGAGCTCGGCCAGCTCCGGCACGGCGGTGCTGACGATCGTCCGCGCCGTCTCCATCGGATCGAGCGAGCTGTCGAGGAGGCGGCTGGCGGCGACCAGGAACTCCTGGGCGCGGCGGCGGCGCACCTCGGCGGTGATGTCGCGCGCGACCACCGAGGCGCCGATCAGACCCCGCAGCGGGCTGCGGATCGGAGAGACGGTGAGCGAGACCACGATGCGGGCGCCGTCGGCGCGGAGGCGTTCGGTCTCGTAGGTCTCCAACCGTTCCCCCCGTTTGATCCGTTCCAGGATCACCATCTCCTCGTTTTTGTGGTCGGGGGGGACGAGGAAGGAGATGTGGCGGCCGATCGCTTCTTCGGCGGTGTAGCCGTAGAGCCGGGTCGCGGCCGGGTTCCAGGTGGTGACGATCCCGTCCAGGTCCTTGCTCATCACCGCGTCCTGGGTGCCGCGGACGACCTCGGCCAGGTGCTGGCGGAAGCGCTCGGCCTCGGCGCTGCGCGCCTCCGCCCGGCGCCGGCCGATGAAGGCGCCGAGCTGGTCGGCGAAGCCCGCGAGGAGGGCCATCAGCTCCTCCGAGTGCGTGTTGAAGGAGAGGGTGTGGAACTCGGCGACCGCGAGCACGTTCTCCGGCGCGCCGATCGGGACCGGGATCGCCAGCGCCGCCTCGAGGCCGAGCTCGGCCGAGACTTCGTAGCGCGGCGCCGGGGTCGGGTACTCGCGGTAGTTGGGGGCGAGCGCGATCTGCCCCGTCGCCCAGGCGTCGCCGGGCAGGCCGGTGCCCTTGTAGAAGCTGAGTTCCCGGCTGCGCCGCCACAACGGCCGCGCGTCGAGTTCGTAGTTGCTCCAGCCGGCGACCAGGCGCAGCGGCGCCGAGGCGCCGACCACTTCCCACATCGCCCCCGCCTCCCAGCGAAGCAGGTTGGCGACGATCTCGAGGAAGCGAGGGGCGACCTGGTCGAGCGATTCGCCCTCGATCAGGCGCTCCGCCAGCTCCCGCTGGCTCCGCAGGTAGCGCAGCAGCTCCAGTTCCTGCGGTTCTTGCATACCCTCCAAAGCTAGCTCTCTCCCTGCGCAAGGTTACCCCGGCCGCGGCGCGTTTAAGCCCTTGTCCGTTGGGTACTGGTTCAGCAACGGGTTTAGCCGGATCGGATAAGGCGGGGAGGCAGAAGCGATGTTCAGGTGTGACAACTGTGGAAGCGGATACTCGGCGCAGGCGGCTTCGTCGTGGACCTCCTGCCCCCGCTGTCTGGCGAGAGAGAAGATCCAGGTGCCGCTGACCTTCGAGCTTGGCTGGCAGCGGCAGGAACGTCGGGCCCAGGCGCCGTCGAGCCCTGGGCGGAGCGAGCGCCCCCAGCCCGCCCTGCGCTAGCCGAAGGTCGTTTGCCTCGCCCCGTGGGAGGGGTAGCGGTGGGTGAGAGAGATCACCTGAAACGAGGAAAGGGGCAAGCGATGTCCGACCGCCTGCAAGACAAGAAGATCGCCTTCCTGACGGCAAACGAGGGGGTCGAGCAGGTCGAGCTGGAGAAGCCGCTCGAAGCCGTCCGCCAAGCCGGAGCCGAAGCCGAGCTGCTGGCGCCCGAAGCGGGGGAGGTCCAGGCCTTCAACCATCTCGACAAGGGCGACACCTTCGAAGCCGAGCGAGCGGTGGGGGACGCCGACGCGAGCGAGTTCGACGGGCTCGTGCTCCCGGGCGGCGTGGCCAACCCCGACCAGCTGCGGACGAAACCCGAGGCGCTGGAGTTCGTGCGCGCTTTCTTCGAGGCCGGCAAGCCGGTCGGCGTGATCTGCCACGGCCCGTGGACCCTGATCGACGCCGGCGTCGCCGCGGGGCGGACGCTGACCTCCTGGCCGAGCCTACAGACGGACCTGCGCAACGCCGGGGCCGAGTGGGTGGACGAGGAAGTCCACGTCGACCAGGGCCTCGTCTCCAGCCGCAAGCCGGATGACCTGGAGGCGTTCAACGCGAAGATCGTCGAGGAGTTCGCCGAGGGCGTGCACGAGGGCCAGCGCGCCAAGGCGAGCGTCAGCTAGAGAAGGAGGCGAAGACGATGCCACCACGCGGTGTGAAAAAAGGCAGCAAACGCGAGCGCCAGTACAAACACATCAAAAAGAGCGAGAAGGAAGCCGGCCGCTCGACCAAACGGGCGGAGGCGATCGCCGCCCGCGCCGTCAACAAGGAAAAGGCGCGCTCGGGGGAATCGAAGACCTCCTCGCGCAGCTCGACCCGCGGCCGCTCGGCGAGCAGCCGCGGCGGCAAGCAGTCGGGCCACGGCCCCGGCGGCCGCACCCGCGAACAGCTCTACAACGACGCCAAGAAGCTGGGGATCGAAGGGCGCTCGCGGATGAACAAGAAACAGCTCCAGCGCGCGGTCGCCGGAGCCAGTTAGGTCCCTTCCTCGTCGGGCTGTGTCCGCTTTCCCGCTTCGAAGGCGGCCAGCCCGACGACGATCGAGACCCCTTTCGCGCCGGCCAGGCGCTCGGCGCTGCGCGCCTGCGCCTTCGCCACTAAACGAGACGCCTTGTCCATGATCTGGCGGATCTCGGCCCAGCCGGCCTCGTCGACTTCGAAGGTGGTGCTGGTGATTCCCGGCGCCGCGGCAGGGGGCTCTTCGCCGGGGTCGGGCGAAGAGCGGGCGACGAGTCCGAAGGAGTGCTCGATGGTGCCCCGCCTGGGTTCGCTCCGGACGAGCTCGACGTAGCCGTGTTTGAGCAGGGTTTTGGCGTGATAGGCGATGACGCCGAGGTTCTCGTCGATCTCTCTCGAGAGCTCGGCCGGGCTGGCGACCCGCCCCTGCAGCGCCTCGAGGATTTCGACCCGGACCGGATGCGAAAGCGCCTTGACGAGTTCCTGATCGATCCGAGCGTCCCCTTTGTCTGCCACTTCCATTCCTCCCCGGCCGCTTCGGCCGTGCGTGCGTTTCGCTCAATCTCTCTTATCTGGACACTGTGACCAACCTTAATTTTCGGGTTTTGCGGGTCTTGTCATCCCGCAAACTGCGGCTTCGTTTTCGCCTTCTCAAAGCCGGGAAGGAGTTCCTCATGGCGGATCGCGACAATCGGCCGGCGGGGATGCGGGTGGTTGCCGTCCTCGGCGCCGGCGGCACGATGGGGCGGGGGATGGTCGGCAACCTCGCCGGCGGCTTCGAGGTGCGGGCCTGGAATCGGACCGCCGCGAAGATCGCCGACCTGGCCGACGACCCCGACGTCGCCGTCTGCGACAGCGCCGGCGAGGCCGCCGCGGGGTCCGACGTGGTGCTGACGGTGCTGAGCGACGGCGAAGCGGTGCTGGCGGCGATGGAGGGGGACGAAGGCGGGCTGTCCGGCGCCGCCGAGGGGGCGATCTGGCTGCAGGCGAGCACGATCGGGATCGAGGCGACCGAGCGCTGCATCGAGCTGGCGGACCGCCACGACCTCGTCTTCGTCGACGCACCCGTCCTCGGGACGAAGAAACCGGCCGAAGAAGGGGAGCTGGTGATCCTCGGCTCCGGGCCGGAGGAGGCCCGGGAGCGGCTGGCGCCGCTCTTCGAGGCGATCGGCAAACGCACGCTCTGGGCCGGTCCCGCGGGAGCCGGCACTCGCCTCAAGGTCGCCGTCAACGCCTGGATCGTCACCGTCGTCGAGGGGGCGGCGGAGATGCTGTCCCTGGCCGAGGCGCTCGGGATCGACCCCGCCGCGCCGCTGGACGCGATCGCCGAAGGCCCGCTCGACCTGCCCTACCTGCGGCTGAAGGCGAAAGCGATGCTCGAGCGCGACTTCACCCCCTCCTTCCGCCTCGCCCTGGCCGCCAAGGACGCCGGCCTCGCCCTCGCCGCCGCCGAGGAAGAGGGTCTGGACCTGCCGATGCTGGCCGCGATCCGCGAGCGCATGGACACCGCCGCCCGCGACCACGGCGACAAAGACTTCGCCGCCGTCTACCTCGCCAGCTCTTCGAGCGACTGACGGTCGATCGCCGGTCCTCGTGCTAGTGCTCCGCGCAGGCACTCTCGCCCGCTCGCCTTAGGTCGGCGCTGACCCAGAGCTGACAGCAGTCAATCAGCCATGAAGCTCCCGTCGACGATCTTGCCTCGCAAGTACTCCAGTGAAAATCTGTTCTTGACGTGCTTCAACGCCTCATCAATTACTTCGAGAGCTTCAGGCTCGCGATCTCGCCACGCGAGGAATTTGGCGAGGTCGTATGCATTGAGTGGATCTTCCTCCGTCGCTGAGCGAAGCAGTTCCTCGGCGCGGTCAAATTCGTGGTCTTGGGCAGCGAGTATGCCGTTGAGGTTGTCCAAGCCGGCTTTCAGCGCGAACCCGGGTTCAGCAAGCTCGTTCGCACGGGCTACGCAGGATCGCGCCTCATCCCATTGCCCAGCAAAGCCCAGCAGACATGCTGCTCGCACGAGAGATCCAGGATCGTCGATGCCAAGCTCGACTGCTTTGACGGCTTCTCTGCCGACGTCATTTGGGCGAAATTCCAAGAGGGCCGCGGCATAGAGCAGCCGAATTTGAGGATCCTCGGGAAATTCGCACACCGCCCTCTGAAGAAACTCAAACGTTGCTCGATCATCTCTCGCCGTGAGGAGCCTACGCCCCTGCTCGATGGCCTCGGCAAGCCTTTGCTTCTTGCTCTTGATCTTAAATGCGTCCCACACCGTCGCGGCCATCAAGACGAAGGGCAAAAGCCAACGTTCAAGCGCGAGCGCAAGTAGCTCTCTAAGGCCCCCGGAACTTGTCTCATCTCCATCTCGTTCCTGGCCGTCGGAGTTCGCTTCGAGCTTGACCAATGCCCTGCCTATACGTCTCCGAGCAAAGCCTCCGGCTGCCTGGTGAGCAAGACGAACGGGCTCAAGCGCTCGCGGGTCCCCCAAATTTGCCAGGGCAACCGCCGCCGCCCGACGAACGTAAGGGTCGCCCAACGCCTCGATAAGGGGCAGCGTCGCGGCGGCGTCCCCGATCTCACCCAGGGCATCGGCTGCAAATACCCGCACAGAGCGATTAGCCGAACGAAGACGTTCGATGAGAAGCGGAACGCTGCCGTGGTCGCGCATTCTGGCAAGAGCCTGAATCGCGTACATCTGATCCGTCGCCCCCCGAGAGCTGGCTTCCTTTCTTACAACCGGAGCGCCCGCCGGGTCTCCAATTTGCCCCAGGGCGATGACGGCCATCAATCGCACTTGGGAGCTCGGATCAGTTGAGACAACCTGCGCGAGAGGCTCAACCGCCTTTGAGTCCCCCAGTCTGCCAAGGGCGTTCACCAGCCAGACACGCCGTAGGGCTGACCTCGCCTTTGCTTCATCCAGAGCAGAAACTAGGTCATCGATATGCCGCATGCTCACACCGTGAATTTGGAGATGGTGAGGCCCGTCAACCCGCCGTGATTTCACTTCGCAGGTGTTCTAGGCAATCCAAGCGGTCTCTACCTCAGATCTTCATTCCTGTTGCTGAATTGCTGCGAGAACTACGCCATTGCTCAATTCCGTTAACTCACAGATCACGATGTCGCCTGGTCCGAATTGCCAAGTCTCTATTTCTTGATCGTAAGTCTGGTCAGCGATCCTGTACACGTTGTCATGGAGGTGCTCAGCTTGTACGGGGCGCCAAGCATCGATTGCTTCGCCAAGGAGCCGTACGTATACTTTGGTACTGTCATTCATGGGCGATCTCCGCTAGCTGGGCCATACCCGAATCCTTTGTCCCCAACATGGATGACTTCGCCGGTCACATAGCGGACCTCTCAATCGGCGAGCGCGAAGCGCGGATATCAAGCTGCTCAGTGAGGACCCGCGCTTACACGACATAGGCCGTTCGGCTCGATCATTTGTTCGGAGGCGGCCTCTCGGCACCCGACCCTAGGAATCTCCTGCTTCCGCCATCATTCGATCTCGCATGCGCTCGATCTCATCTTTTTTCTTGACGTGGTTTAGAGCCTCATCGAGCACTTCTGCGCCTTCTTGCAGTCGGCCGCGCTCCGCCAAAAAGACTGCTAGATGTCTTACCCAGGGTTCACGGTTTGGTTCACTCGCAATGGCAGAGCGAAGATTTTCCTCGGCGACTTCATCTTCCCCATCAAGGGCTGCCAAGGAGCCATTGAGATGCATCAAGCTCGGCATCAGAAAAAAATCGGGCTTTGAGAGTTCAGTCGCACGAACGGCGCAAGATCGTGCGGAGGCACGGTCTCCTCTCCCAAGCAGGAGATGCCCTGCGCGCACAAGAATTAAAGGGTCGTCCGGACCAAGCTCGACGGCCTTAGCGGCTTCCGCCGCGACATCGCCGGGCCGAAACGCTAACAAGATCGTCGCGTGGAGCAACCTAATTTCGGGATCCCTAGGAAAGCTCTCTACCGCTTTGCTGAGGAAATCGTACGCCTCTTTCTCTTCTCTTGCCGAGATTAGGAATCGGCCTCTCTCTATAGCTGTGGCCAGCTCCTTTTTTTCCTTCCTTTTTCTGAGATTCATGATCCTCCGTGATGACCTAGTGAAGCAAGAAGCCGGAGCATTAGAGCTGCTATTTGGCTCCGGCGGGATCCATTCCCAAAGGGACTGCCTGGATTGCTTCCCTTCGGCATATTTAATTTATCGACCTCTTCAGCTGCTTCATCAAGGCTCTCTCGCGCATCACCAATTTCCGTTTCATAATTCCACGGGTATGGTTCGCACGGCTCTGCTCCCTTTGCCGCAGAGCTTTCTTCGTCTTCACCCGAGATTTCGCTGAGAACCCAGCTCGTAGCGCCTGCCGCGGCGCTTCCTCCCCACCTGACCACTTCTCCGACCGCGCCCGTGGCGGCTCCCGGCACGCACCCGCCAGCCGGGTCGGCGACCTCTCCGGCAACGCAGCCACCCTCTATGAGTTCCCCGAAAAGCCCGCTCGGATCGATCCTGTTCGACGGGTTGTCTAGCGCGTAGGAATAGGGCTGGCGCGTCAGCCCCCCGAGTGGATCCCGCGTCAGGAACTGCCCCGTCCCCGGGTCATAGAACCTCGCCCGCAGGTACTGCAGCCCGGTTTCCGCATCCGTGTACTGCCCGGCGAATCCGAGCGGGGTGGTCGCGGTGCCGGTCCTTCCTTCGAGGCCGCCGTAGGGGGCGTAGCTGAAGCTGGCGGTGCCGGTGCCGGTGGCGCCGGTGAGCAGGCGGGTGGAGCCGAGCTGGTCGTGGTGGAGGTAGGTCGGTTCTTCTTTTGAGCTGATCTGCTCGACCGGCAGGCCACCCGGGCCGTAGAGGTAGCTGCTTTCGCCGTCGCTCAGGAGCAGCGGCAACGAGGTGCTGGCATCCCAGGCGAGGTGGCGGGTCGTGAGGCCGCTGGTCTTCGAGGCGAGCAGGCCGGCGCCGTCGTAGGCCATTGTCTCGGAGGTCGCCGGGACTTCGCCTTCTTCGGGCCTGGTGACCGAGACGAGGTCGCCCGCCTGGTCGTAGCCGTAGCTGGTCGCCGGGCCGCTGCTCGGCGTGGCTTTCGTGCGCTCGCCCTCTTTGTCGTAGCCGTAGGTGAGACCGGTGCCGGTTTCGAGCTGGCCGGCGGCGTCGTAGGTATTGGTCGAGCCGATGCCTTTGGTGAGGTTGTCGGCGGGGTCGTATTCGAAGCTTTCGGCGCCGGCTTTGACGAGGCGATCGGCTTCGTCGTAGCCGTAGCTCGTTCCTTCGGGACCGGGCAGCCCCTGGCGGGCTTCCGCTTCGACCTCGCCGAGGGGGTCGCGGGTGTAGGAGAGCGAGGCGAGGGTTTCGGCTCCCTGCTTGAACTTGGCTTCGCTGATCCGCGAGGCGCGGTCGTAGCTGTATTCGTCGGAATTGCCGCTTGCGCTCGGGAAGGTGATTCCGGTGAGATTCGAGTCGGCGTCATAGGAGAAGCTGGTGGTGCCGCCGAGCCAGTCGCCGATGCTTTCCAGGCGGCCGGCTTTGTCGTAGGAGCGCGAGACTTCCTTGCCGTTGGGGTAGGCGATCCCGGTCTGCTGGTCGCCGAGGTCGTAGCCGTATTCGACCGCTTCGCCGTGGCCGTTCTTGCTTTCGGTGAGGCGGCCGAGCTGGTCGTAGGCGAAGCTCGATTTGCCCGTGCCGTCGCTCATCGCGATGACGTTGCCGTCGGCGTCGTATTCGAGGGTGACGTCGGGGGTCGCTTCTTCGGAGTAGTCGACGGCGGTGAGGCGGTTGGCGGCGTCGTAGGAGTAGGTGGTCGTCCGTTCGGCCGCGTCGGTGACTTTGGCCAGGTTGCCGGCGGGGTCGAATTCCTGGAGCGTTTTGCGCCCGAGCGGGTCGATGATTTCGACCGGCTGCTCCAAGGCGTTGCGGACGTAGGTGGTGCTGTGTTTGTTCGCGTCGGTCTGGCTGGTGACCTGGCCGGCGCCGTCGTAGGCGGTTTCGAGGATCGCGCCGTCTGGCTTTTCGACCTTGGTCCGCTCGTCGTCGGCGTTATAGGTGTATTTGGTCGTGTGGGCCTTGGCGTCGGTCGTGCTGGCGAGGTTGCCGTTTGCGTCGTAGCTGTATTCGGTCGTGTGGCCGAGCGGGTCGGTGACCTTCAGCGGCCGTCCCTGCGGGTCGCGTTCGATCGTCGTTTCGTATTCGGCCGCTTCGACGCCTTCGAGGTTGCCGCGCGGCGAGACGACCGATACCAGCCGCGAGTCTTTGTCGTAGCCGTAGGTCCGCTCCTCGCCGAGGGGATCGGTTTCGCTGGTGCGATCGCCGTAGGCGTCATAGCCGAAGCTCCAGGTCCTTTCCAGCGGGTCGGTGGCGCTTTTCAGTTCGCCGTGTTCGCCGTATTTGAAGCTGGTGGTCTGGGTCGTTTCGCCGGGGGCGGGGCGGGAGATCGATTCGACGTTGCCGCGGGCGTCGCGTTTGATCGTCGTCGTCTCGCCTTTGGGCGTGGTCGTGGAGATCACGTCGTGGGCGGAGTCGTAGGCCCATTTGGTTTCGTGGCCGAGGGGGTCTTTTTCGCTGGTGCGGTTGCCTTCGGCGTCGTAGCCGTAGGTGGTGGTGTGGCCGTCGCCGTCGGTGGCGCTGGTCAGGTGCCCGGCTTCGTCGTAGCCGAAGGTCCTGGTCGTCGCCGCGGCGGTGCCGTAGCCGCGGGTGATCGAGAAGGGCTCGTGGTCTGAGGTGAACCACTCGTCGGTGACCGCGCCCGTCGCTTTGTTGGTGATCGTCGTGTGGAAGGGGGCGTATTCGAAGGTCGTTTTGCGTTCAGCGGGGTCGACCTGGGAGATGACCCGGCTGGAGGAGTCGTATTCGTTGGTCGTTTTGCCGCCGCGAGCGTCGGTGATCTGGGTGATCCGGCGCGAGGCGTCGTATTTGAACTGCCAATTGGGACTCGCTTCGCCCGGCAGCGTCACGCTCTTCAAGGTTTTGCCTTCGTAGGCGTAGTGGACGACGTGGCCCATCGGGTCGGTGGCGGTTTCGATCAGGCCTTCGGCGTTGTAGGCGAGGGAGAGCTGGCGCCCGGCGGGGTCGGTGACCGTTTTCAGGTGGCCGGCTTCGTCGTAGGAGAGGGTGGTTTCGTTGCCGTTGCGGTCGGTGATGGCCTGCAGGCGCCCGGCGCCGGAGAAGCCGTATTTGGTCTGGTCGGGCAGGGTCAGCACGTAGCCGCCGGTCGGGTTGCCGCTGAGGAGGTCCTGGCTCCAGGCCGGGGCGAGCCAGCTGCTGCCGCTCTGCGTGAAGGGAACCGTGCCCCCGCGCGCTTCGGTGAGGGTCACCTTTTTGCCTTCTTCTTCGGAGCTCAGGTGCTCCCCGTAGGAGCTCGCCCAGCCGTAGCCGAAGGGCCCGAGGGTCCCGGCTGCGGCGGCCTGGGCGCTGTAGGTCCTGGTCAGGACCAACCCGACGCCGCGGCCGCCGATCTGGAGGTCGGTCTGGGCCTCGGCGAGGTCGCCGGTGGCGCAGTCGACCGGGTCGGCGACGTAGCATTCGTGGCCCACGTGTTCGGTTCCCGCGAGGGCGATCGGGTTCGAGAAGACGAGGTGCCCGCTCGTCGCGCGGACCGTCTTTGAGTTTTCGAAGGCCGGTTCGACGACGGATTCGCCGCTGCCGGCGGTCTTCTGAAAGGTCCCGGCGTTGACGATCCTCGGTTTCGCCCCGCTGCCGATCTGGATCGCGGGCGCGTGTTCTGAGTCGACCGTGAAGGTCCCTTCGTTGAGGATCTCCGCGCCGCCTCGCAGCTGGATGAAGTTGCTGCCCGGCAGCGAGAAGGTGCCCCGGTTGACGAGGAGCCGCTGGTAGAGCAGGGCGTAGGAGACGCCGGCCGACACCGTCGCTTCGGCGCCCGGGAGGACGATCGTCTGGCCGGCGCCGCTGAACGCGCCCCCGCCCAGCCAGTCGAGCGATTTCGCCACCTTCAGCGTTCCCGCCCCGTCCTGGGTGCCGGTCTTCATCGTCAGCGATTCGACGGTCATCGTGCCGCTCTGCACTTCGAGCCCCCCGGGGGATTCGCCGCCGCCCACGTCGACTTCCACCCGGGCGGCTTCGCCGTTCACCCCTTCGGCGTTGACGACCGTCAGCGGGCTTCCGTACTTCAAGGCGATCTGTCCCGCCAACGCGCCTTCGCGCAGCGTGTAGGTGTTGCCCTGGAAGACGACTTCGGCCCCGCTCGCCGCTTCCCAGCGGTTGGAGCCGCTCGAGGAGCCCCCGCCGTCGAGCGCCAGCTTGCCCTGCTGGGCCTCGACCGTGCCCTTGTTTTCGACGAAGACGCCGATCGCGCTTTCGCCAGTGCCGCTGGCCTTCTGGAAGGTGCCGAGGTTGGCGATCTTCGAGCCGCCTTCCCCGGCGGCGATCGCCGGAGCGTGTTCGCTGCCGAGGTCGAAGGTGCCTTCGTTGAGGAGTTCGCCGCCGTTGGCGATCTTCAGCCAGCCGCTCGGCAGCGAGAGCGTGCCCTGGTTGACCAGGTGGTCGGAGTAGATGTAGGCGAAGCTGGCCGAGGGCGCGATCGTGCCTTCGGCGCCGGGGAGGATCACGGTCCTCCCGGTCCCGGCCAGGGCGGCGGCGGTCCAAAGGAAGGAGGCCGAGACGGTGAGGGTGCCGGACACCTGCAAGACCCCGCCCGTCATCTTCAGGGTCGCCAGTTCGGACTGCTGGGTCGTGCTCAGCACTTCGAAGGGGCCGCCGGAGACGACGATCGTCCCTTCGGATCGAACCGCGGCGACCTGGGCGGCTTCTGCGACGGTGACGGTCGTCCCCGCGCCGAGGCAGGCGGTGTCGGTCGCGCCCGGCGCGTGTTTGGCAGACCAGCTGCCGGGGGTCGACCAGATGCCTTCCGCCGGCCCGGTCCAGGTGTCGGTGCATTCGGCTGCCGAGGCGGCGGAGGCGAGGGCCCCGAAGAGGACGGCCGAGGCGAGCAGGGCGCCGAGCGCGCGCCGCAGGGGACGCGTCGCCGATCCGCTGCCGACCGATGCCCCTGCCCTCATCCGACCCCTCCCGCCTTCGTGAATGGATGCCCCAGCCTAAAACTCGCCGCAGCCTATTGGTACGGAAAAGGTCTTCGCTGGTCGACCAATATGGGGCTTCGTTTCGGTCTGGGGCCGCCGCCTACCTCGCCAGCTCTTCGAGCGACTGACGGTCGATCCGCAGCTCGTCGATCGTCTCGACCACCTGCGAGGCGCCCGCCTCGCGCAGCTCGGACTCCGAGAAGCCGCCGGTGAGGACGGCGAGGGTGGGGAGGCCGGCGCGCTTCGCCGCCTCGACGTCCCAGACCGAGTCCCCGACCATCACCGAGGGCCCGCCCCCGCCGGCCTTCTCGAGGGCGGCGTGGACGAGGTCGGGCTCGGGCTTGGTCGCCTCGACGTCGGCCGAGGTGGTCCAGCCGTCGACCAGGTCGCGGACGTCGAGGAGGTCGAGGTAGTGGTCGACCTCCTCCTGCTTGGCGGAGCTGGCGAGGATCACCGTCGAGCCTTCCTCCTTCAGCTTCCCGATCAGCTCCCGCGCCCCCGCCATCGGCTCGACTTCGCCGATCAGCTCGCCGTAGGCCTCCGCCTCGGCGGCGCGGATCTCCTCGCCTTCGGCGGCTGCCGCCTCCTCGCCAATCAGGGCGGGGAGGATCTGGTCGCCGCCCATGCCGATGTGGCGGTGGACCTTCCACATCTGCACCCGGTGGCCGTGGGCGTGAAGGGCCCGGTGCCAGGCGAGCGCGTGGTGGTAATTGGTGTCGACGAGGGTGCCGTCGACGTCGAGGATCGCGTTCAGGGGCATGACGACCGCTACCCCCGCTCGCCAACCGGGTAAACGGGGGAGATGAAGGACGTGCGGATCGGCTGCTCGGGCTGGGTCTACGCCTCCTGGCGCCAGGGCATCTACGAGGGCGTGCCGCAGGCGCGCTGGCTCGAGCGCTACGCGGAGCTGTTCGACACGGTCGAGGTCAACGCGACCTTCTACCGGCTGATCAAGCGCGAGACGGTGGAGGGGTGGGTCGAGCGGACGCCGCCCGGCTTCCTCTTCGCGGTCAAGGGGAGCCGTTACCTCACCCACATCCGCCGGCTGCGCGGGATCGAGGAGGGGGTCGCCCGCTTTTGGGAGCCGCTGGAGCCCCTGCGCGAGAGCGGCAAGCTGGGGCCGGTCCTCTGGCAGCTGCCGGGCAGCTTCCACCGCGACGACGCCGTCCTCGCCGCGGCGCTGGAGCTGCTGCCGCCCGCCCGTCACTGCTTCGAGTTCCGCCACGCGAGCTGGTTCGTCCCGGGGGTGATGCGCCTACTGGAGGAGCGAGGGGCCTCGCTGGTGATCCCCCACGACGGCCGCCGCCCGCTGCCGGAGGCGCGGCCGGTCGGAGAGGTCGCCTACCTGCGCCTCCACCACGGGGCGCGCGGCCGCAACGGCAACTACTCGCCGTCCGAGCTGGACCACTGGCGCCGCCGGATCGCCGGCTGGCGCTCGCGCCGCGAGGTCTTCGCCTACCTCAACAACGACTGGGAGGAATTCGCGCCCCCCAACGCGCTCTCGCTGCGGCGAGGCCTTTCGGTCGCGCAGCCGGTGTAGCGACGGAGGCTCCGGGTAGGGAAGCGGCATGGCAACCATCAAGAAAGCATTTGCCCGCCGAGTGGTGAAGTCGACCGCCAAGCACAGCGCCCGCGGGACCGCCTCGAAGCTGAAGCGGGACCCCGTCCGCGCCGTGACCCTGCTCGGCCTCGGCGGGGCCGTCGGCGCCGTCGCCGGCTGGATCGCCGGCCGCACCGCGACCGGCGCCGCCTCGGTCAGCACCGGCTCCTAGGCCGGCGCCGACCGGGCGCGGCATCCCTCAGGACGAGAGGCGGGAGCGGAGCATCTCCTTGCCCTGCTCGGCGCCCTTGCGGCTCGTCTCCTGCGCGCGGCGGAAGAAGTCAGCGAGGTCGGAATCGCCCTCGCGCTCGGCGTCTTCGATGTAGGTCTCGAGTCGCAGCACGTTGCTGAGGCACTGCTCGACGAACCAGATGACGTTGTAATCCTTGTCCTTGGTGCCGGTGATGTGGCCTGCCTCTTGAGTCCCCATCCTCACTCCTTCGGGTCGCTTTGCTTGCAACCCTGCGACTACCCCTTCGCGGGAAGTGGGAAAACGAAGCGGGTGAGTTTCGTGCCTGGCCGGCAGGGGTAATCGGCCGACATGTATCTGATACCCCTCGTACTGATCATCCTGCTGGCCATCGTCGCGGTGGCGTGGTCGCCGATCTTCGCGGTCGTCATCTTCGCCATCGGCTTCGTCGCCTTCCTCGCCTACGCGGGGACGAGCCGGCGCGCCGACGAGAAGCTGGCGCCGCCCGAGCAGCCGGGGCGCCAGCCCCATCACGAGGCCGAAGGAAAGACTGGAATCTGGGGCGAGCGTCGGCCATCATGAGCGAGATGAGTTCGCCCGAGGAAGAGCGCGACCCGATCGCCGAGGAAGAGGCCGAAGCCGCCGCCGCCGAAGCGGCGCAGATCGGCGGCCCCGGCGGCTACAGCGACACCGACGACCCGGCCCGGCGGCCGCTCTCGGAAGCTGGCGAGGGCGAGGCGGAGGGCTTCGAGCTGGCCGAGGAGCGGCTCGAGGACATCGCCGAGCACGGCGACCAGAAAAGGTTCCCGAACCGCGAGGCCGGTTCACCCGAGGAGCCGACCGACACCACCTACGGCGAACCGGACCAGGCCATTCCCGACGACGAGTAGGAGGTCCCAGATGACCCGCCGTGTGATCGCGATCGTCCCCGACGAGCTTCACGGTGCCGAGCCGGTCGAGCAGGTGCGAGCCTGCGCCGACGGCGAGGGCGTGGAGGTGCGCTTGGTGGTCCCGGCCGTGGAGGAGAATGCGCTGCACCACACCTTGGGCGACGTCGACGAGCCGAAGCGGCAGGCGGAGGAGCGCCTGCAGCACGTCCTCCGCTTGTTCCGCAGGAGCGGCATGGAGGTCAGCGGTGAGGTCGGGGACGCCGATCCGGTCCTGGCCGCCCAGGACGCGCTGCTGAAAGCGCCGGCAGACGAAGTCCTGATCTTCGAGCACGACCACGCGCACGAGCGCTGGTACGAGAACGGCTTGTTCGAGCGGGCGCAGGAGTCGATCGAGCCGCCGTTGCGGATGGTCGTCCTCGAGAGCGCCGACGGCGAGCCCGACCACGTGGTCGAGGTGGAGGAGGCGGGGGCGGGGACGATCAACCCCGTCGCCCACCAGGAAGTCGGCGGCGGCAACTACGTCCCCGGGATGACCCGCTCCGACCTGGCGGGGATGATCGCCGGCATCGCCGGGACGATCGTCGTCGCCGTCCTCGCCGCAGCGGTGACCGCCGGGAGCTACGCGACCGGCTGGGAAGCGGTGGCGATCCTGATCGCGATCGGCATCGCCCTCGCCAACCTCGCCCACGTGGTCGGCCTCACCCTCTTCGAGGCCGTTCACTACCACGGCGCCTTCGCCAGGTTCTTCCGCACGCTGGCGCTGGTGGCGACGCCGACGGCGATCCTGGTCAACCTGGCGATCCTGTTCTTCGCCTCCTAGAGCGCGGCTCAGGAGCGGGTCTCCGCCGGTTCCTCGCGCCGCAGCGCCTCCAGCACCTCCTCGGCGAGTTGGGAGCCGTCTTCGGGGCGCAGCGGCGTCGCGTTGACGCGCAGGACGACGTCCTCCCCGTCGAGTTCCTCCAGCGAGACGCTCGGCTTGTAGCGGGTGGGGACGGTGATCGCCTCCAGCAGCCGTTCCTCCACCCGCTGCGGGCCGACGTGGGAGGGGAAGCGGACGCGGACCTCGACTTTGTCGGGCTCGCGCAGCGGCACGACGACGAGGCCGAGGAGGACGTTGTTGGGGACCATCAGGCGGTCCGCGCCCTGGCTGAGGGTGGTGTAGAAGAGGCCGAGCGAGGAGACGGTGCCCTCGAGCGAGCCGGCGAGGGCGCCGCCGACCAGCCGCACCCGCTCGCCGACCCGGAACGGCCGCGTGCTCTGCAGGACGATCCCGGCGAAGATCCCGCCCAGCGCCTGCTGGGCGGCGAGACCGAGCAGGACCGCGGTGAAGGCGCCGCCGACGGCGAGGGTGCTGGCGTTGACTCCGGCGATCCGCAGCGCCAGGATCACCACCGCCGCCGTCGCCAGCAGGCGGATGACGAAGCCGGTGGTGCCGGCGGTGGCGGGGTCGAGGCGCCGGTAGAGCCGGGGCGAGAGCCCGCGCGACAGCCAGTGCGTCGCGGCCGAGCCGACGATGACGAGGATGACGACGGTGCCGTAGCGGACCCACTCCTCGTATCCGGGGGCGATCTTCCCGCGGCTGTAATAGACGACCAGGGTCCCGGCCAGCACCAGCAGCGCCACCAGCAACCCGCCCAGCTGCCGCTTCGAGAACCGCGGCGCCAGCTCGTCGCCCAGCCCGAGCGAGTGCCAGGCGTGGCTGCGGGTCTCGAACAGCTCCCGCGGGAGCCGACGGCGTCGTGGCGGGGGAGAGGGCATCGTTTGCCGCTACCCGCGGTCAGGGACGGATATTCAGGACGAAGCCCACCCGGTACAGGGGACCGGCACTCCTCCTCCGGAATCGACCTCCCCTCCCTGCGGTCGGGGAGAACCTGGAGCGCGGCCTTCGGCCGCGCAAGACACCAGATCGCATCTCGCCGAACATTCCTCCGAAGGAGTGCCGGTCCCCTCCGCAAAAGAGCTCCGTTAGACGCCAGCCGACGAAAGGCAGCTCCTAGTAGTTCCGTGGTTCCTTATGCACCTATGCGGTGCAAAAGGAACCACGCAACGTGTCGAGAGAGGGGTCCGGTCGTGCCCCCGGCCGCACGGCCCCCCGCAATAACCCCCCGGGGCACCCCGGCCCCGAAAACCCCCCGCCCCACCCACAAGACCCTTTAGGGCCCGGGCTTATAGCCCGGGGGGGGGGAGGGGGAAA
>JBQCDH010000028.1:0-28910 GCA_051961435.1 Solirubrobacterales bacterium | reverse complement strand
GTCCCCGGCGGTTCGTTGCAGTAGTTGGCGTCCGGTTCGTAGGTCAACCCGGTGCCGCCGCCGGTGATGACGACCGTGCCGTTGGCCGGCTGCGTCACCGATTTGACTTCCTTCGGCCCGCCGTCGATGTCGGTGTCGTTGCTGAGGACGTTGATTTCGGTGGCGCCCGAGTCCTCTTCCACGGTCTTGGTGTCGTTGACCGCGACCGGCGGATCGTCGACGCAGTTGACCTTGACGGAGACGGTGGCGCTCGTGGCGCTGGTTTCGGTGCCGGGGTTGAGCGTGTATTCGAAAGTGTCGGGTTCGGTTCCGGGCGGTTCGTTGCAGTAGTTGGCGTCGGGCGTGTAGGTGACTTCGCTGCCGCCACCGATGATCGCGACGGTGCCGTTGGCGGGCTGGGTGACCGATTCCACCTTCTTCGGGCCGCCGTCGGTGTCGGTGTCGTTGGCCAGCACGTCGATCGCAGTCGTGCCCGAATCCTCTTCCACGGTCTTCGTGTCGTTGACCGCGACGGGAGCGTCGTCGATGCACTCGATTTCAACCGAGACGGTGGCCGTGGAGCCGCCGTTCAGCGTGTAGGTGAAGCTGTCGGGACCGCAGTAGTTGGCTTCGGGCAGGTAGTCGACGCCTTTCCCTTCGCTGCTGACCGTGACCGTGCCGTGAGCTCCATTGGTCGCCGATTTGACTTCCTTCGGGCCGCCGTCGACGTCGGTGTCGTTGGCGAGGACGTCGACATGGGTGGAGGAGGCGTTTTCTTTCAGTTCGATGCTGTCGTTGACGGCTTTCGGCGGGTCATCGACGCCGGTGACGGTCACCGCCACGGTCGCCGAGGCGGTGTGTTCGTGGCCGTCGCTGATCGTGTAGGCGAAGGAGTCGCTGGCGGTCTGGCCCGGCTGCAGTTCGTCGAATTTGCCGCGTGGGTCGTAAGTGACGCCGGTGCCGCCGCCGGTGATCGTGACCGCGCCGCGGGTCCCGGTCGTATCGACGGAGGTGATGGTGAGGGTGTCGCCGTCGGGATCGCTGTCGTTGGCGAGCACGTTGATCGCCTTCGGCGTGTCCTCGTCCGTGGTGGCGGTGTCTCCCACCGCTCCCGGTGCGCTGTTGCGGCGGCATTTGCCTTTGCCTTCGTCTTTGCCTTTGCACTTCACCGGGCCGGTCCCCTCGACCAACCGCGGCGCTGCCATCTCGCAGTTGCGTTCGAGGTTTTTCCCGGGGCCACCGTCGCAGTGATCGCGGCCGGGGCCGCCGTTCAGCAGGTCGTTGCCCTGCGTTCCATAGTCGAGGTCCGGTCCGCGCCGGGAGATGATCTTGTCGTTCCCGGGGCCGCCGTCGATCTTGTCCGGGCCTTTCCCGGTGGTGATGAAGTCGTTCCCGGGGCCGCCGCAGATGACGTCGATCCCGCCGCCGCCGATGATCCTGTCGTTGCCGCCGAGGCCGTCGATCACGTCGTTGCCTGGCGTGCCGCGCAGGCGGTCGGCTCCGGGGGTGCCGACGATGGTGGCTTCGAGCCCAAGGCAGGCCGGGCCGGCGGGCGTGCTCGAGTTGGAGCTCTGGAAGGCCGCGAGCGCGAACGCAGGGACCGCCAGGGTCGCCAGCAGTGCTACCAGCGCGCCGAGGAGGCGGGGATTTCGATTTGAACCACGGAAGAAGCGAAAGAACTTCAAAGTAACCAAATTGATTCCCCTACCCCGGTGGACTGGTGAGTTAAACGTGAGTTTCTCAAGGATAGGCAGAATCTCGGCAAACATTCAAGCCAACATTAAAAAAACGGCTTGTTTATGGGGTGACTTGCGGACAATCCGCGCGGTTTGTACGGAAAATCCCGTACTTCTGTCCGGGGTTTGCCAGGGGCTCGAGGTCAGAGAGATGGGCGCGGGTGGTTTCGAACCACCGACCTCTCGCGTGTGAAGCGAGCGCTCTCCCACTGAGCTACGCGCCCGGAAGGAGACCCATCATACGGTGGCGGGAGCGATTTCCCCGGTGGCGGGAGGCTCGTCTTCGCTCTCGGTCCCGATCGCGTCCTTACGCAGGGCCATCGCGACGAACGGGTAGACCAGGGTCGAGAGCATCGCCGCGCCGACGAGGCCGGCGGCGGTGGAGGGGCGCATCTTGCCGACGTCGATCGCGATCGTCGTGAGCGCCACCACCAGCGGCAGCTCGGTGGCGCAGTAGAAGGCGAGCGCGGTGCGGTTGCGGAGGTCGAGGAGATTGCGGTAGAGCAGCAGCGCGGGGACGCCGCGGACGACGAGGAAGAGGACGAAGAACAGCGCCAGCTTGCCGAGCGCGGTTGCGGAGCCGAGCGCGGTGAGGTCGAACTCGATGCCGCTGGTGACGAAGAAGAAGGGGACGAAGAAGCCGAAGCCGACCGCCGTCAGCTTCGACTCGAAGATCGTCAGCTCGTGGCCCTTCAGCGCCATGCGGGTGATCAGGCCGGCGACGAAGCCGCCGAGCAGGACGTCGAGGCCGAGGTTGCTCGCCAGCAGGACCAGGCCGAAGACGAGCACCACCGTCACCCGCACCGCCAGCTGGCTGCTCGCCTCGAAGGTCCGTTCCAGCGCCGGCCAGCCTTTCCAGGCCAGCCGCACCGAGAGCAGGGCGACGGCGATCGCCAGCAGCACGAAGGCGATCAGGATCCAGCCCTCGTGCAGCGGGCTCTTGGTCGAGAAGAAGAGCGTCACCAGCAGGATCGGCCCGAACTCGCCGGCGCCGCCGGCGGCCAGCAGGTAGGTGCCGAAGCGGGTCTTCAGCTCGCCGTTGTCGCGCAGGATCGGGATCAGGGTGCCGATCGCCGTCGTCGCCATCGCCGCTCCGGTGTAGAGGAAGGAGACGATGATCCCGAGCTCGGCGAGGACGCCGCCGATCCCGAAGGCGAGCGCCACCGAGAGCAGCCAGCCCCAGGCGCCGAGCTCCAGCGGCAGGCCTTTGATCCGCTGGAAGTCGATCTCGTAGCCGGCGAAGAAGAAGAGCATCCCCAGTCCCAGGTTGGAGAAGAATTCGATGAAGTCGCCGGGGTGGGCGAGGCCGAGGACATGGGGGCCGATCAGGATCCCCAACAGCAGCTCCAGCACCACCACCGGCGGCGCTAAGCGCTTGGGGACGACCGCGACGACGATCGCCGCCGCGGCCGCAACCGTCACGATCGCGAAGAAGGAGCCGGTGTCGACTTCGGTCGCGGCGAGGGGCAGGGCGGTCAAGGCACCATCGTAAGGCGGGCCGGGTAGGATGGCCAGTGGACCGTGCTAGGCGGGGAATCAGCGGTGCCCTGTAACCCGAAATCCGCTTAGCGGGGCCGACTACCGTTCCGAGGGGCTGGCCGTCGGGGTCAGTGCGTCGTGGCGGCGTTGACGGCCGGGTCCCGCGCGACGTGGGCACGCGAATCAGGTCAGGTCCGGAAGGAAGCAGCCTTAAGCGGATGCCGCGGGTGCCGCGGGCGAGCCCGGCCCGAGCCTCAAGCGACGACACGCCCGGTGACCTCGCTTCGAAGGACGGGCGCACGGTCCATATATGTATGTCGTGGCGCGGCTCAGTCGATCAGGCGCTTGCGCATCCGGTGGATCGCGACGCGCCAGGTGACCAGCGCGAAGCAGACGAGGAAGGCGAAGCGGGCGATGTCGGCCCATTCGAAGCCGAAGGCGCCGCCGCGGACCAGTTCGACCAGTTGGTGCAGGGGGTTGGCCTGCGCCGCCACCTGGAATCCCTTCGGCAGCCCTTCGATCGGGAAGAAGGTGCCGGCGACGAGGAAGAGCGGCGTCACGAACAGCGCCGTCACGTAGTTGAACTGGTCGATCTTGGCCACGGTCGCCGCCATCGCCACCCCGAAGCCGGCGAAGCCGAGGGCGGTGACGAAGCAGAAGAGCGGCGTCAGCAGCATCCCGGGCGCCGGTTCGAGGCCGAAGGCGACCGTCACCAGCAGGGGAATGCAGCCGTAGGTGCCGGAGCGCAACCCGATCCAGAGCATCTCGGCGCTGACCAGCTCCTCGACGTCGACCGGGGCGGCGAGGATCGCGTCGTAGGTGTTCTGGAAGCGGTGCTTGACGAAGGTGCCGAACATCGCCGGCAGGGCGCTGGAGAAGATCACCGCCGTCGCCACCATCCCGGTGCCGACGAACTGGATGTAGGGGACGCCGTTGACTTCGTCGACCAGGGTGGCGCTGAGGCCGAGGCCGAAGGCGAGCAGGTAGACGAGCGGTTCCATCACGCTGGAGAAGGTCGTTCCCTTCCAGTAGGTGCGGAAGTTGGCGACCTCGCGGCTCATCACGCCGGCGATCGCCGCCGGTTCGAGGCGCTTCATCGTCCCCTCGCTCATTGCGTGGTTCCTTTCGGTCGGTGAGCGTCCGAAAGGAACCACGCAACTGCGGAGGCGGGGTTCACTCCGCCTCCTCGCCGGTCAGCAGCACGAAGACGTCCTCCAGCGAGGCGGCGCGGACGACGGCGTCGTCGGGGATCACCCCGTTCTCGGCTTTCTCGGCGCCGACGATCGCGATCGCCGGGCCGGCCGGTCGCACCGCCAGGCCCTGCGATTCCGCCTCGACCCGGGTCTCGGCGAGGCGGTCGGGCGGGCCGTAGACCTCGGCGGTCTGTCGGCCGGCGTGCTCGCCGATCAGCTCGACCGGATGGCCGCGGCTGATCACCTGGCCCTGGTGCATCACCGCCACCTCGTCGGCGAGCCGCTCGGCCTCCTCGATGTAGTGGGTCGACATCAGGATCGTCGTCCCGCGCGCTTTCAGGTTGCCGATCAGCGTCCACAGCTCGGTGCGGATCTGCGGATCGAGCCCGACCGTCGGCTCGTCGAGGAGGACGAGGCGCGGCTCGTGGACGAGGCCGCGCGCCAGCAGCAATCGCCGGCGCATGCCGCCGGAGAGCTCGTCGACGGCGTCGCGGCGGCGCTCGCGCAGGCGGGCGATGTCGAGCGCTTTGTCGACGGCGGCGCCGACGTCCGGCACTCGGTAGAGGCGGGCGAAGATCGCCAGGTTGTCTTCGACGGTGACGTCGACGTCGAGGTTGTCGAGCTGTGGGACCACTCCCATCAGCCCGCGCGCGGTCTTCGCTTCGGCCGGCAGCTCGTGGCCGAGCACGCGCAGCTCGCCCGAATCGGCGATCGCCTGGCCGGTCAGCAGCCGCATCGTCGTCGACTTGCCGGCGCCGTTGGGACCGAGCAGGCCGAGGCAGATGCCTTCCGGCACCTCGAGGTCGAGCCGGTCCACCGCGGTGATCGGGCCGAAGGTCTTGACCACGTTGCGTAGCTCTATCGCCGCCATCGTCCCGATGGTCTCAGGTGTGGTTGAGCTTTGTCGCCCTATGCGCCACAAAGCTCAACCACACCCCTGATGCGAGACTGCCGCCGATGCTCGACGAGCGCTGGATCCGGTCTCTGCACGTGGAGTCGATGCGCCGCGCCGACCTCCACGAGGAGCGCGAGCCGCACGTCCTCTTCCAGGCCTCGACGATCGGGGCGCTGCTCGACGGCGCCTTCGAGGGCGACCTCAGCTTCGCCGAGCTGGCCGAGCACGGCGATCTCGGCCTCGGCACCTTCGACCACCTCGACGGCGAGATGGTCGCGCTCGAAGGCGAGTTCTTCCGCGCCGACGTCGAGGGCAACGTCAGCCGGGTGCCCCCGGAGGAGAAGACCCCCTTCGCCGTCGTCACCCGCTTTGAGCCGACGGTCGACGAGCGCCTTCCCGCTCAGGAGCTCTCGCACGACGAGCTGCTGGCGCGCCTCGATGCGCTGCTGCCCGCCGGCGCCTCCTCCTGCGCGATCCGCCTCGACGGCCGCTTCGACCTCGTCCGCGCCCGCTCGGTCCCGCGCCAGGAGCCCCCCTACCGGCCGCTGACGGAGGTCGTCGCCGACCAGCACGTCTTCGAGCTCGCCGACGTCGAGGGGACGATGCTCGGCTTCCGCTTTCCGGCCTACGCCGAGGGGATCGAGGTCGGTGGCTACCACCTCCACTTCATCAGCGCCGACCGCAGCCGCGGCGGCCACGTCCTCGACTCGCGCTCGCGGGGCCTCCGCGCCCGCCTCGAACCCGCGAACGACCTCCACGTCGAGCTGCCGCCGCGCATCGACCTCACCGACCCGGAGCTGGCAGCGCGGACCCACGCCGCGGTGGACCTGGTCGAGCGCGGCTCCTAGCCTTAGGCTTGCGTGGTGACCGCGCCTCGTCCGACGGTCGTCCTGTTGCTCTTGTCGGTGCTGCTCGCACTGGCGCTCGCGCCAAGCGCCACGGCGGCGCCGTTCTTCGACTGGTCCGAACCCCTGCCGCTCGACTCCGGCTCGCCTTCGCAGTTCAGCGGCGGCGCCGGGATCGACTGCGCCGGCGAAAGCCTCTGCGTCGCCGTCGGCGGAGCCGGCCGGCTGCTGGTCTCCACCGACCCGACCGGAGGGAGGGAAGCCTGGGACGAAGCCGAGGTCGATCCCTCGCCATCCGCGCTGACCGCGGTCTCCTGCCCGAGCGCCGGCTTCTGCGCGGTCGCCGACGCGGAAGGGAACCTGCTCACCTCGACCGAACCGAGCGCCGACCCGGCGGCCTGGTCGAGCGCGGCGATCGACGCCGGCCATGAAATCGTCTCCGTCTCCTGCCCGAGCGCCGGCTTCTGCGCGGCGGTCGACGACGCCCGCCAGGTCCTGGTCTCCGAAGAACCGAGCGGCGGGGCGGCTGCCTGGTCGGCCGGCACGGTGGCCTCGGAAGGCGAACTGAGGCAGATCTCCTGCGCCAGCACCTCGCTCTGCGCGCTCGCCTTCAACCGCTACAACGTCTTTCATGAACCTCCCGGCCTGCTGGTCTCGACCGACCCGCTCGCGGGCGCATCCTCCTGGACCGACGCCGGCCTCGAACTCGGCGAAAGGGGCGAGGCTTTCGGCGTCTCCTGCCCGAGCGACGATTTCTGCGGATTCGCCTACGACGGCGGCATCGTCGTCTCGAGCGAACCGGCGGGGGGCGGCGCGACCTGGCACCTCACCCATTCGTCCTCCGAAGACCTGCCTGCGGGCGAGGAGGACACTTACCTGGAAGGGCTCGGGATCACCTGCACGAGCGCGGACTTCTGCCTCGCGCAGCTGACCAGGGCCGCGAGGCGGAGCTTCGCTCCCCCCGAACCGAAACTGGTGATCTCCTCCCAGCCCGCCAGCCCGGGCTCGTGGACGATCCAGACGATGAACGACGAATGGCCGTTCGGGCTCGGCGGCATGGTCTGCACCGGCCCCGCCTTCTGCGCGACGGTCGGCCCAGGTGGCTCGATCGCCACCTCGACCGAACCGACCGGCGGCTCGGAGGCCTGGGGCCCCGCCTCGACCGGGGCGGTGGGACCGGCCCTGCGCTCGGTCGCCTGCCCCGCGCGGAGCTTCTGCGCCGCGACGGGGACCCTGGGCCGGCTCTACACCTCGACGCATCCCACCGACCCCGGCAGCTGGACCTCGACCAGGCTCGGGGAGACGATCGGAGCGGTGACCTGCTCGAGCCCGAGCTGGTGCACGGTCGCCGCTAACGGCCCGGCCGGCCCGACGGTCATGTACTCGACCGACCCCGCCGGGGGCGCGGGCGCCTGGAGCGCCGTCGCCAGGCCCACCGGCAGGACGCTCACCTGTCCCGAACCCGGGTTCTGCGCGCAGCTCGCGGGCGAAGACGAAGTGCTCGCCTCCGACGATCCGCTCGGCGGGATCGACAGCTGGGTCGCGACCGACATGCGGTTGCAGGACGAACGCCTCGGTCCCCCCTTCCTGCGCGCGCTCTCCTGTCCCTCTGCCGATCTCTGCGCGACGGGAGGAGAAAGCAATGGCAGTGTCTTCACCTCGGCCGACCCCACGGGCGGTCGCTCCGGCTGGGTCTCCGCCGGCCTCGGGGAAGCGGACGGCGGGTCGCTCGGCGACCCCAACATAGGTCCGGACGTCAACGGGATCGATTGCCCTCAAACCTCGTTCTGCGCGCTGACGGCGAGCGGGGGAGTCGAGACCACCACGACGCCGCTCGGGGGACGCGGCGCCTGGACGTTTGCGGACGCTTCGGGCCTCGGCCCGATCTCCTGCGCGCCGGACGCTTCGCTTTGCGTGTCGATCGACCGGAAAGGCGACGCCGTCACCTCGCGCTCGCCGCAGGACGAAGCGCCCGAATGGGGAACTGCAGAACCGATCTACGAAGGGGAAGGCCTGCGCGACGTCTCCTGCGCCGCGGACGGCTCCCTCTGCGCGGCGGTCAGCCGCGACGGCGAGGTGATCGTCGGGAACCGGAACCGGGATCGGGAACCGCCCGGCGGCGAAGAACCGGAAGGGGAAGAAGGCTCACCGCCCGGCGCGAGCCCGAGTGGGCCTCCTGCGCCTCCCGCACCCGCGCCTCGCCCCTGTCGCAAGCCGAAGCCGCACAAAGCGAAACGGGGCCCGGCCATCGCTCCCGGTCACAAGGTCAGCAACGGCGGTAGACGATCCAAGAGTCGTTGCGCGCGACCTCGCTGAATCCCTTCGGCGTCGGCAACGAGAAGTCGGTCTTGTCGTTGGGGTCGAGGATGAAGTTGTGGATGACGAAGGCGCTGGCGGGCTTGACGAAGTAGCCGTGCTCGGGGACGCCTTCCTCGCTGGCGCTGACGATCTGGGTCGGCTCGATTTCGAGCCCGAAGGCGAGGCGGGGGATGGCGCGGTGGTTGGGGACGGCGATCTTGCCGCAGAGCGGCTCGAAGGCGCCGGCGTCGACGAGGTTGGTGAGGTCGTTCTCGATCCGGCCCTGGTTGGTCAGGTCGGTGTTGACGGTGGAGTCGAGGTTCCACTGGTTCGGGAGCCAGATCACGAACATGAGCAGGACGACGCCGGCGAAGAGCTGCCAGCGGCGGCGCCAAGGGTGGCCCGGCTCGAGCAGGCGCCAGCCGAGCAGGCCGACGGCGACGAAGATCGCGAGGATCGCGCTGGCGAGCATCGTGTAGCGGGCGAGGATCGCCAGCCCCGCCGCGGCGAGGAAGGAGAAGGCGGCGAGGGCGAGGACGGCGGCGGCGAGCCCGAGGGCGGAGCGCTTCCGCAGGAAGGCGAGGGAGAGGACGACGCCGCCGAGGGCGCCGACCATTCCCGGCCACTGCATCACTTCGCCGAGCGCCCGCGGCCCGTAGAGGACGAGATCGACCGGGCCGGTCTTGCGTTTCAGCGTTTCCACCGTTTCCTGGGTGCCGGTGAGCGAGTAGAGGAAGTTGCCGGTGGTGATCCCGTCGAAGAGGATCCAGAGCAGCGGGCCCGCCAGCGCCAGCGCCGCCAGCCAGGCCAGCTGCCGCGGCGAGCGCTCCCGCCGCCAGCGCAGGCCCCCTCGGTAGTCGAGCGCCAGCCATAGCCAGTAGGCGATCGCGAAGCCCCACGCCTCGGGGCGCAGCAGGCCGGCGCCGGCGAGCAGGGCGAGGACGGGCCAGCCGGCGCGTGGGCGCTTGGCCTCGATCGTCAGGGCGCCGAGGCAGAGGGCGATGAAGGGAAGGTCGATGTAGGCGCGCAGGCCGTTGGAGAGGTAGGGGGCGCGAGTGAGGACGATCGCGGCGGCGACGATGCCGATCCAGCGATCGAACCAGAGCGTCCCCAGCCGGTAGACGAGGTAGCCGCAGAGCGCCAGCGAGACGTAGGCGACGATCATCGTCACCGTGATCGCGCCGCCGCCGAGCGGCGTCGTCACCAGCCCGAGCAGGTCGGCGAGCGGGTGCGGCGTCGGCGGCAGCGCGGCGCCGTAGTCGGGGCTCGCCCCGTGCGCCATTTCGCGCCCCCAGACCAGCGCGTAGATCGTGTCGTAGTTGGGGAAGCCGACCGGGAAGACGAGCAGCAGCGCGCCCGTCACCGCGGCGACCCAGGCGGCGGGCGTCAGCCAGTTGCGGGCCCCCTTCGGCACGTGCGGGACGGTATCTCTCCCGCCCTCATCAGGGGTGTCTGAGCTTGACCCACGCATAGGTGGGAAAACTCAGACACGCCTGGATGGGCGGGGGATTGGGCGTGGATACACTGGCCTAGATGATCAATCCCGCGACCAGGCACGCCTGGATGACGCGCCTGGCACTTCGCATCTCTGCGTCCACGGACTTGCCTTTGCCATCGGCAAAGGCGGCGCCCTGCGTCCTTGATCTGCTCGGCCAGGCACGCGCCCAGTCGCACCTGGCCACGGAATCGACCATCTGGAGCCGATGAGCGAGTCGACTTCCCTCTACCGCCGCCACCGCCCGGGGTCCTTCGACGAGGTCGTCGGGCAGACCCACGTCGTCCGCACCCTGCGCAACGCGGTCGAGCAGGGCAAGGTCCACCACGCCTACCTCTTCGTCGGCTCGCGCGGCACCGGCAAGACCTCGATGGCGAAGATCCTCGCCCGCTCGCTCAACTGCGAGCGCGGCGGCCCGACCGTCACCCCCTGCGGCGAATGCGAGTCCTGCCTGACGATCGCCGCCGGCACCTCGGTCGACGTGATCGAGATGGACGCCGCCTCGAACCGCTCCGTCGACGACGTCCGCGACCTGCGCGAGCGGGTTGCCTACGCTCCCGCCGGCGGCCACTGGAAGGTCTACATCCTCGACGAGGCGCACATGCTGACCAAAGAGGCCTGGAACGCCTTCCTGAAGACGCTCGAGGAGCCGCCGCCGAACACCGTCTTCGTCCTCGCCACGACCGAGTCGCACAAGGTGATGGCGACGATCGCCGACCGCTGCCAGCGCTTCGACTTCCAGCGGCCCTCGCTGGAGCAGATCTCCGAGGTGCTGACGCGGGTCGCCGCCGCCGAGTCGATCGAGGTCGACGAGGGGGCGCTGGCGATGATCGCCCGCTCGGCCTCCGGCAGCTTCCGCGATGCGCTGGGGACGCTCGACCAGC
This sequence comes from Solirubrobacterales bacterium, assembly GCA_051961435.1. Classification (GTDB taxonomy): domain Bacteria; phylum Actinomycetota; class Thermoleophilia; order Solirubrobacterales; family 70-9; genus VAYN01. The sequence goes on along the minus strand of JBQCDH010000028.1, from coordinate 18,106 downwards.
TGGTCGCCTTCGGCGGCAGCCACGTCGAACTGGACGACATCCTGGAGATGCTCGGCGCCGCCGACGCGGAGCTGCTCTTCGAGGCGGTCGACGCGGTGGTCGCCGAGGATTCGAAGGGGGTCCTGGTCGGGGTCGAGAAGATGGCGCGCTCGGGCCGCGACCCCTCGCAGTTCGCCCGCGACCTGCTCGCCCACCTGCGCCACCTGCTCATTGCCCAGACGACCGGCGAGGTGCCTGCCACCTTCGTCGTCACCGCCACCGACACCGCGCGGATGCAGGCGCAGGCGCAGGCGATCGGGGCGGCGACGCTCATGCGGACGATCGACGAGCTGGCGGGGGCGCTGACCGCCGTGCGCGAGGGGGACGATGCGCGGATGGCGGTGGAGATCGCCTTGTTGAAAGCGGCGAGGCCGGATCTGGATCCCGACACCGCTGGGTTGCTCAGGCGGATCGAGAGGCTGGAGGCCCAGCTGAAAGGTGGTCGGGCCGCGGGTCCTGTCACGGCAGGGGACCCACCTCCCCCTGCACCGCAGGGGGAGGTCCCCCCTACCGTGCCACCCGCGGCAGATCCGCCTCCCCCTGATGAGCCGGCAACGGAACCGTCTCCCGGCGACCCACCTGCCCCCGCCCCGAACGAGGACCCGCCGCCCGCAGAAGAGGAAGAGGCCGAGGCCGCGCCGTCAGACATTGCCGACTCTCCGGCGGGTGGCGCCGGAGGAGGTGCCGAGCATCCAGCGCAGGCGCCTCCGCAGGCGGCAGGACCCGCCGGCCAAGCCGATCTGTCCCTGGACGATGTGCAGCGCGTCTGGCCCTCCGTCCTGCACAAGCTGTCGGAGACCGCTCCCGCGCTGGCGGCTACCTTGGAGGGGGCCCGCCCGGTGTCGTTCGGCGAGGAGGGGCTGCAGGTGGGGTTCCCGCCCGACATGACCTTCAACAAGAAGAAGGCCGACCGTCCGGATCAGCGGGACACCGTGGCCGCCGCTTTCGCGGCCGTGACCGGCCAGGGCCTGCGGCCCGCTTATGTGCTGCTCGACGGGGAGGCGCCGCCGGACACGCCGGCCCCGGGGAGCGAGGAAGTCGATGAGGAAGAGCTGCTGGAGCGGCTGAAGAGCGAGTTCGACGCGGAGGAGGTCGGTTAGGTGGCGCGAGGAGGACCGGGCGGTTTCGACATCAACGCCCTGATGAAACAGGCCCAGCAGATGCAGGCCGAGATGCTGGAGGCCCAGGAGAAGCTGAAAGACGAGGTCGTCGAGGCGAGCGCCGGCGGCGGCATGGTCAAAGTGAAGATGGGCGGCGACCTGACCCTGCGCGAGATCGTCATCGACCCCGAGGCGATCGACCCCGAGGAGGCCGAGATGCTCCAGGAGATGGTGCAGGCGGCGATCAACGAGGGGCTGCGCGCCGCCCAGGAGCTGGCCAGCTCGAAGATGGGCGGGATCGGCGGCGATCTCGGCGGCGGCCTCGGTGGCCTGGGGTTAGGGGGTTGAGCGACGGCCCGGCACCGCTCGCGCGCCTCGTCGCCGAGCTCTCGCGGCTGCCGGGCATCGGCCAGCGGACCGCGCAGCGGCTCGCCTTCCACCTGCTGCGGGCGCCCGACGAAGAGGCCTTCGCCCTCGGCGACGCGATCCGCGAAGTGAAGGAGAAGGTCGGCCTCTGCGAGGAATGCTTCAACCTCGCCGAGGGGCCGCTGTGCCGGATCTGCGCCGACCAGAATCGTGACCGCGCGACGATCTGCGTGGTCGAGGAGCCGGCCGACGTGATCCCGATCGAGCGCACCCACGAATACCGCGGCCTCTACCACGTGCTCGGCGGCGCGCTCTCCCCGATCGACGGCATCGACGCCGAAGACCTGAAGATCGGCGAGCTGCGGCGGCGGGTCGAGCGAGGCGGGATCGAGGAGGTGGTGCTCGCCACCAACCCGACCACCACCGGGGAGGCGACCGCCCTCCACATCGCCGACATGCTGCGCGGCCAGGTCAAGGTGACGCGGCTCGCCAGCGGGCTGCCGGTCGGCGCCGACCTCGAGCACGCCGACGAGGTGACGCTCGGCAAGGCGCTCGCCGGCCGAAGAAGCCTGGAATAAGCGCGACCGGACATCCGTCCTGGACGACCGTCCTCTCGCAAATAGCGAGTTTTTGAAAATCGCGCGTCCGCCGCTTTCGCCATCGTCGGCCCGTGCCTGACCAGTCGAAAGCCAGGGGGAGCTCGAACGGCAACTCGGCGGCAAGCCGGATCGTCCTCAAGGTCTCAGAACTGCACGCCGATCTCCTAAGCAGTTTGCACGAGGAGATTGGCACCAGTCCAGCCGACTTCGCCAACGCGGCGCAGCGGCTCGCCAGCGAGTTCGGCTCGGTGACGGCTGCTGCCGTCGAAGCTGCGCAAGGCATCGACGGGGGTCGGGGGGGCACCCGGAGGAGCCTCCCCAATCTCGCGACGGAGGGTGTCCCCCCGGCTCCCCCCAACGGCAAGGCTGTCAACGGCGAACCCCTGGAAGAACTGCCCAGCCTCTACCGGCCCGGCCACATGCGGCGGCGGCTCGAGCAGCTGCTGGAGACGAACCGCCGCTACGGGCACCCGTTCGGGCTCGCCGTCTTCGACGCCTCCGGCCCCGATACCCGGCCCACCGACGTCGGCCAGGAGACGGTCCTCTCGATCGTGGGGGCGGCGCTGCGGGACAGCATCCGCATCGTCGACGAAGCCTTCCGCCTCGAGGAGGACGCGATCTGCGTGCTGGCTCCGAACCTGCACACGGTCGAAGGGGTGCAGATGGCGGAGCGGCTGCTGCGCCATCTCGAAGACCTCGAGCGCGCCGGCGGCCTGCGGATCTGCCTCTCGGCCGGGGTGGTCGCCTGCCCCGACCACGGCGCGGATGCGGAAGAGCTTCTGCACAAGGCCGACGCGGCGATGTGGCGCGCCCGGGCGCTGGGGCAGCCGGTGGGCGTCGGCGCCTTGCAAGATCGCTAACAGTTTCTGCGAAATCTGTCGATAACCGGTGTAAACCCGAGATTCGGGTGGGAGAATCCCGCGCGGCCACGAAAACCGCCTGCACAGCGATCCTCACGAACCTCTAGCCAATGCCCGGAATCCGCACCAACGCCGCCGCCGAAGTCCTCGGCGTGAGCCCCAACACCCTGCGCAGTTGGGAGCGTCGCTACGGCTACCCGACGCCGAAGCGGACCGCCGGCAACCACCGCAACTACGAGCTGGTGGAGCTGCAGGCGCTGCGCGACGCGCTGGCGGAGACCGGCAACATCTCCTCGGCGATCGAGCTGGCGCGCCAGCGCCAGGCGGCGCCGGCCAGCGACGGCACCCTGCTCGCCGCCTTCGAGAGCTTCGACGAGGCCGCCGCCGACCGGGCGATCGAGGAGAGCCTCGCCCTGCGCTCGCTCGAGCGCACCGTCGAGGAGCTGCTGCTGCCGGCGATCGACAAGCTCGCCGCCGACCCCGAGCGCGAGGCCGAGCTCGAGTTCTCCTCGCGCTGGGCGACCGGCTGGCTGCACGGCGCTCGCCGGCTCGCCTCCACCGCCGCGCGCCCGGCCGGGATCCTGCTGCTCGACTCCAGCCACGGCCAGGATGCGGAGGAGGTCTACACCCAGGCCCTCGACCTCGCCCTGCGGCGCGCCGGCTTCCGCGTCCTCGTCCTCTCCAACGAGCTCGGCGACGAGCGGCTCGGCCGCGCCCTCGGCGCCCTCGACCCGACCGCGATCGTCCTCTGCGGTCCCGGCGCCGACACCCAGGGCGCCGTCAAGCTGGTCCGCAAGATCCGCGAGCTCGGCTTCGTCGCCCCGCTCTACGGCTTCCGCGCCGACGGCCTGATCGGCGCCGCCGTCCCCTCCGCCGGCAGCAGGCCGAGCGAAGTGACGGGGATGCTGAACTCGGACCTGCGCCGCCGCGCCGCCCAGGCCTTCGCCTAGGCGGCGCGAACGCAGACGGCTACAGCCCGGCGACCGCGTTCAACCCGGCCTGCTGGACGACCTTGGGCAGCGGGGCGAAGTCGAGCGCCGCGCCGTATTTCTGGCCGATCGTCAGGCAGTATTTGGCGAACTGCTGCAGGAACCCCTTCTGCGGGGCGTTGTGCGGCATGATCGCGTAGGTGAAGGTCGAGATCGGGTAGGCGATCTTGTCCTTCTTCGGGGGGTTGGTGATGCTGATCGTGTTGCTCGGGCCCAGCTTCTTCACCGACGAAGCCGCGCTCGAGATGTTCGGGATGTTCGGGAGCTCGAACTTGCCCGCGTTGTTCTGGATCGCGGCCGCGTGGAGGTTGGCGGCGATCAGGTAGAACGCGGAGATGTAGCCGATCGCGCCCGGGGTTTTCACGACCGTCGCGGTGACGCCGGAGTTGCCTTTGGCGCCGATGCCGGCTTTGAAGCCGACGGTGGTCGCGTAACCGACTTCGTTCTTCCAGGCGGGGCTGATTTTCGACAGGTAGTTGGTGAACGCGTAGGTGTCACCGGAGCCGTCGCTGCGGAAGACCGGGGTGATCGTCAGGCCCGGGAGGTGCGCTTTCGGGTTGAGTTTCTTGATCTTCGGGTCGTTCCACTTGGTGATCTTCCCGAAGTAGATCCCGGCCAGCACCTTGCCGGACAGGTTCAGTTTCTTCACGCCGGGGATGTTGAAGCCGACGCCGGTGGCCGAAAGGGCCCAGGGGATCTGCACGCAGCCGTTGCAGGCGGCGGCCTGTTCGGGGGTCATCGGTGCGTCGGAGGCGCCGAAGTCGACGGTCCGGGCGGTGATCTGGGCGATGCCCGTGCCAGAGCCGACAGCTGCGTATTTGACGGGGATGCCTTCTTTGATTTCGAAGTTGCTGATCCAGTTCTGCATCAGCGGGAAGACCAGCGTCGAGCCGGCGCCGGTGAGGCCCGCGGCGGACGCCGTGGCGGTCGAAACGGCTGCCGTACCTCCAACCGTCCCCGCGACCGCGATCAAGAGAGTAAGCAACCTAGTGCGGAACAAGGGAATCCTTTCAACTCGTTTACGTGCTTGAAACGGCTGCAAGGTTCGCGCTAACCGGGCAGGGGATTTGTGTCAATCCCGTGAATGACGAAGTGTGAAAAGGATGTAACGAAAATGTGAGTTGTAAAAACGGTGTGAAAGTCACATTCCTGTTCTACGCTGCCGCGCGATGAGCACGATTGCCACCCCCGCCGCCCGGGCCGGCGGTCGCGGCGCCCAGGTGGGTCCGATGCGCAAGCGCGCCGATCTGGTCGGCGACCGGCTGCTGTTCGGCATCTGCCTGGCGGCGGCGCTGTTCGCCGGGGTGGTGATCTTCCTCGTCGGCTACCAGATCGTCCACGGCGCCCAGCCGGCGATCTCGAAATTCGGCCTCGGCTTCGTCACCAGCACCACCTGGCAACCCAACTTCGGCAAATTCGGCGCCGGCGTGCTCCTCTTCGGGACGGCCGTCACCTCCGCCTTCGCACTGCTGCTGGGGGGGCCGATCGCGATCTCGATCGGGCTCTTCCTCACCCTGCTGGCGCCCGCCGGCGTCCGCGGCGTCGTCGGCCCCCTGGTCGAGCTGCTGGCGGCGATCCCCAGCGTCATCCTCGGCTTCTGGGGCCTGCTCGTCCTCGCCCCGTTCGTCCAGTCCACGGTCGAGCCCTTCCTCCATGACAACCTCGGCTTCATCCCCCTCTTCGGGCCGCCGCAGACCACCGGCCTCAGCCTCTTCACCGCCAGCCTGGTCCTGACGATCATGGTGATCCCGATCATCGCCTCGATCTCCCGCGACCTCTTCCAGTCGGTGCCGGGGGAGCTGCAGGACGGGGCCAGCGCCCTCGGCGCCACCCGCTGGGAGGTCGTCCGCGGGGTCATCCTGCCGACCACCTCGTCCGGGGTGATCGCCGCCTGCATCCTCGGTCTCGGCCGCGCCCTCGGCGAGGCGATCGCGGTCTCGCAGGTGATCGGCGCCGGCTTCGAAATCAAGTCCGCATCGTTGTTCGAAAGCGGGAACACCCTCGCCGGCCAGATCGCCCTCCAGTTTCCCGGCGCCCTGACCGAGCTGCACAAGGCCTCTCTCTACTACTGCGGCGTGATCCTGCTGGCGATCGGGGTGGCCGCCAACCTGATGGCGGGCTGGATCGGGCGCCGCTTCAGCTACAGCGGGGCGGTCAACCGGTGAGCGGGCAGCTGATCCCCGACCCGACCGCGCCGCTGACCCCGAGCGGCAACCTGCGGCGGCGGCAGCTCACCAGCCGCGCCGCCGAGGTCGCCGCCACCGGCGCGGCGGTGGCGGCGGTGGGGATGTTGGTGTGGGTGATCTGGATCGTCGTCGCCCGCGGCGCCAAGGCGATCAGCCTCGACTTCATCTTCACCGCCTATCCGACCGGGGTGGGGCCGATGCTCCTGGGGACGATCGTGATCGCCCTCGTCGCCACCGCGATGGCGATGCCGATCGGCGTCCTCATCGCGCTCTACATCTCGGAGTACTCGGGCGCCAAGGGCGCGCGCATCCTCAAAATGACCCTCGACCTCGTCAACGGGTTGCCCTCGATCGTCCTCGGCCTCTTCGCCTTCGCCCTCTTCGTCGACCACAAGCATCAGTCGGGCTTCGCGGGCTCGGTGGCGCTGGCGATCATCGAGCTGCCGCTGATCGCGCGCGGATCGCAGGAGGTCCTGCAACTGGTGCCGAAGGGGCTTCGCGAAGCCTCCGACGCCCTCGGGGTCGCCCGCTGGCGCTCCGTCCTCACCGTTGTGCTGCCGACCGCGCTGGGGGGGATCGTCACCTCCACCGTCCTCGCCGTCGCCCGCGCGGCCGGCGAGACCGCCCCGCTGATCCTCGCCACCTCGGTCTTCGACCCGAAAGCGTTCTCGGTCAACCCCTCCGAAGCGCTGCCGAACGTCCCCACCTGGATCTACAAACTCTCCGAAGAAGGCAACCCCGAAGGCTTCACCGAAGCCTGGGGGATGTCGCTCGTGCTCGTCGCAATCATCCTCGTCGCGAGCCTCGGCGCCCGGGCGCTGCTGGCCCGCAGCAAACGAAAGCTGAGCTCCTCATGAACCATCCAGACCAGAGCGTGCCCTCGCGGGTGCGAATCCAGACCGGTGGGACTCCGATGCCCACGGCGGTGACCGGGACGGCCGGCGGCGTGCAGCCGCTGGTGCGGCCGGAGCTCGTCTTCGACTCCCGCGGCGTCTCGATCTTCTACGGCGCCAAGCAGGCGCTGGCCGGCGTCACCCTCGGCATCCGCCGCGGCCAGATCACCGCGCTGATCGGCCCCTCCGGCTGCGGCAAGACGACCTTCCTGCGCAGCCTCAACCGGATGAACGACTCGGTCCCCGGCTTCCGCATCGAGGGCGAGATCCTCTACCACGGGCACGACATCTACGGCAGCCGCGTCGACCAGGTCGAGGTGCGGCGGCGGATCGGGATGGTCTTCCAGAAACCGAACCCGTTCCCGAAGTCGATCTACGACAACGTCGCCTGGGCCCCGCGCAACCTCGGCCTGCGGCGCGGGCTGGACGAGCGGGTGGAGAGCGCGCTGCGCGGGGCCGCCCTCTGGGACGAGGTCAAAGACCGGCTCAAGGACAGCGCCCTCGGCCTCTCCGGCGGCCAGCAGCAGCGGCTCTGCATCGCCCGCGCGATCGCGATCGAGCCCGACGTGCTGCTGCTCGACGAGCCGGCCTCGGCGCTGGACCCGATCGCGACCGGGGCGATCGAGGACCTGATGCACGGCCTCAAGGGCCGCTTCACGATCGTCATCGTCACCCACAACATGCAGCAGGCGGCGCGCGTCGCCGACCGCACCGCCTTCTTCAGCCTCGAGACGGGGGGCGAGAAGCCGGTCGGGACGCTGATCGAGGTGGACGAGACCGAGAAGATCTTCGCCGAGCCCCGCGACCCGCGCACGCGGGACTACGTGACCGGCCGTTTCGGCTAGTGGTGCCGCAGGGGAGGGTGCCGGTATCCCTCCTCCAGGATCGGCCTCACCTCCGCTGCGCTCCGGGGAGAATCTGCAGCGCGGCTGCGCCGCGCGATAGTCGGATTGCATATCGCCGAACATCCTTCCGGAGGGGTACCGGCACCCTCCTCAACAGAGCTCCGGCAGTCAGCGCCGAAGGATCTCGTCGCCTGATACTTGGGCCATCAGGGGTTTGCCGCACTGCCAGCAGAAGGTGGCGCCGCTGGAGTGGGGGGCGCCGCAGCTGGTGCAGGCGCCGGCGGTGCCGGTCTCCTCCATCCGCAGGATCCGTTCCACCTCGCCGAGTTCGGCGTCGGCGTCCTGCAGCGGCACCGCCCGTTTGACGATCACGTCGACGTTGATGCTGTTGCGGGAGATCATCTCGTAGACGAGGCCGCCGAGATCCCACTGCAGCTCGGCCACACGCGCGACCAGCTGCTCGCGCCGGCGCTTGAGGTCGACGATGAACTCCTCGCCGTAGGCGGAGTTGAGGGAGGGCGGCGCAGCGCTGCCGACGGCCGCCGGCGCGGTGGCCGGTTGGGAGCCGTTGCGACGCAGGCGCTGGGGAAGCCTCATTCGAAGAAGGTCCCTTCGAACTTCCCGTTCTTGCCGCAGCCGGCGGCCTTGGGGTTGCACTTGCCGCCCAGTTCCTGTTCGGGTTCGGCGAGCTGAACGTTGGGGTTCACCGGGTAGGCTTCTTCGGTCGCCTTGGTGGCGCCGCTCGCGGTGATTTCGGTTTTTTCCTTCGCCTTCTTCTTGGTCGCCGATTTGGACTTGCCGGCGCCCTTGCCGGTCGCGGTGCTGGCTTCGTGCGCTTTCGACGCGCTGGCGGTTTCGGCTTCGCCCGTCCCGCCGCCGACGTGAATGATCTGCGGGGCGGGCGCCGCGACGTTGGAGCCGCTGCCGCCGGAGCGGCCGATCAGGACGCCGACGCCGATCGCCAGGACCAGGGTGGCGACGCCGGCCACGAGGGAGGCGTTGGCCGACATGAAGGGGCGCCGGTCGGGGGTAGGCGGCGGCGCGGTGGGGGCGTCGGCGGCCGCCGGCTGCTTGGCCGCGTCCATGAAGACGACCGCGTCCATGAAAGGAAGCCGCGGGTCGCCGCGCCGGTGCCCGCACTCGAGGCAGTAACGCTGGTCGGCGAGCATGGGAGAGCCGCAGGCGGGGCACTGGTCAGCCACGCGAGCATCTTCTGTGTCGTCCCGGGGGCGGCGTGTTTAAGAGTTGTGAAGCGAACTCAGGATCTTCACATCGTGGTAACGGTGTGAAGTGATACTCGCGCTGCCCAGTGGCCACGACGAAGGACGACCAGGAAGGCGGCGCCCGAGCCTGCCCGGAGTGCGGGGCCGCGCGCGCTCCCGATCAGCGGTACTGCCTCGAGTGCGGGGCCAGGCTCGGCTCACTGCCGGCGGCGATCAGGGTTCAGCTCAGCCGCTTCGTCGGCGGTGCTGCGGCAGCGGTCGCAGCCGCGACCCGCGGCGCGGGGTCCGATCAGGGCGGCAAAGATCCCAAGGCGGGCAAACCGACCCAAGACGACGGCTGGCCCTTCAAGCGTTCCGAGTTCATGCCATCGCCGCGCGCGGCGGCGATGGCGGTGATCGGGATGCTGGGGCTCGGCGTCCTGCTCGGCTCGGCGACCGACCAGCTCGCCCAGAGCGCCGGGCTCAGCACGATCCTGCTCGAATCGAGCCCGCCGGCTGAAGAAGAAGCGCCAGAACTCGCCACCGCCGAACCCGAAGCCGAAGCGACGGGTAGCGAACCGGCACCGGCCGCGGCGCCGCTGCCGGTTCCGCAGGAAGTTCCGCCGGTCGAAGAACCCGCCCTCGAAGAACCGGAACCGGAAGTTCCCGAAGTCCTCGAAGAACCCCCCGCCGGCCTGCCCGAAATCAAACACGTCTTCGTGATCATGCTGGGCGAAAACGGCTACGAAGAAACCTTCGGCAAAACCTCGACGTCGAAATACCTCAGCGAAGAGCTGCCGGCCCAGGGCGAGCTCCTGACCAACTACTTCGCGGTGACCGAGGGCGAGCTGGCGAACCAGATCGCGCTGCTGAGCGGCCAAGGGCCGACGCCCGAAACGGCGGCCGACTGCCCCAATTACACCGACATCCAGCCCGGCACCGAATCGCCGGAAGGGCAGGTCGAAGGCAACGGCTGCGTGTACCCCGAGACCACCAAGACCCTGCCCGGCCAGCTGGCCGAAGCGGGGCTCGAATGGAAGGCCTACCACGAAGAAGGCATCGACCCGTTTGCCTACTTCCATTCGATCATCGACAGCGCCGAATACGCAGAAGCCGATGTCGAACTGTCCCGGCTCGCGGCCGACCTGAAGCTGAAAGCGGAAAAGTTCCCCGCCCTCGCCTACATCTCTCCCAGCCCTCTGACGCCGCCCGAGGAATTCCTCGAGACCGTCGTCCCAGAGCTCCAGGAATCGTTCGCCTACAAGGACGGCGGCATGGTCGTGATCACCTCCGCCCAGGCGCCGCAGGGGGGCGAAGAACCCGACACCAGCGGCTGCTGCATCGACCCCGTCTACCCCAACCTGCCGCCTCCCTCCGGCGAAGCGCCCGCGACCGGGCCGGTGCACGAAACGGGCGGCGGCGGCCGGGTCGGTGCCCTCCTGCTCTCACCCTACGTCGAAGCCGGGACGACCAGCGAAACCTATTTCAACCACTACTCGCTGCTGGTCACGATCGAGGAACTGTTCGGGCTGGAACGGATCGGCTATGGCGCCGAACCGGCGCTGGCCGGCTTCGACGAATCGATCTTCAACGCCGGCAGCTAGCGAGACCGCGAAACCCGTCCTCTACACGGGTCATTGCGGTTTCTCGGTCAGTCGAGCAGGATCAGCAGCGCCGTCAGCAGCCCGAGGGCGATGCCGGTGACGGTCAGGGTGCGCAGGGGCCAGGAGGCAGCCTCGTGGAAGCGGCCTTCGCGCAGCGCCCGCTGCATCGCCTCGCGGTTGGCGGTGCCGTAGGCGATCGCGAAGATCCCCCAGAGGGCGAACCCCACCCCCGCGACCACGTAGGGCCAGGTCGCCGCCGTGTTGCTCAGCTCCGGCACCACGCGGCCGACCCCGAGGGCGACCGCCAGCGCCGTCAGCCCCGTCCGCCACCAGGCGAGCTGCGTCCGCTCCCCGGCCAGGTAGGTGCGGCGGCTGGCGTCGACGAGCTGCGCCGGGTTTGGATCAGGCTTGGCCGGCTGATCGGGCATCCGGCTCTGGTTCTATCAGCCCGGCGCCGCCGCCCTCGTTGATGCCCCAGCGCTCGTGCAGGCGGCGCAATGGCGCCGGCGCCCACCAGTTCCACTTGCCGAGCAGCTCCATCAGCGAGGGGACGAGCAGGGCGCGGATGACGGTGGCGTCGATCAGCACCGCCAGCGCCGTGCCGACGCCGTTCTCCTTGATGAAGATGATCTGCGAGGTGGCGAAGGCGAACATCGCCACCGCGAAGAGGAGCGCCGCGGCGGTGACGATCCGCCCCGTCCGCTCCAGCCCGATCGCCACCGACTCGGAGTCGGAGGCGCCGCCGTCGCGCGCCTCCTTGATCCGCGAGAGGAGGAAGACCGCATAGTCGGTGGAGAGGCCGAAGGCGACGGCGAAGAGGAGGATCGGCATCGTCTGCTCGATCGCGCCGGGGCTGGTGTAGTCGAGGAAGCCTTCGAGCCGGCCGTCCTGGAAGATGAGCACCAGCAGGCCGAAGACGGCGCTGAGGTTGAGGAAGTTCATCAGCAGCGACTTCACCGGCAGCACCACCGAACCGGTCATCAGGAAGAGGATGACCAGGGTCGCGAGGACGATGATCGCCAGTGCGTAGGGAAGGTGCTGGGCGAGGCTCGACTGGAAGTCGATGAAGTCGGCGGTGCCGCCGCTGACCAGCACGCTCGTCCCCGCCGGCTCAGGCAGATCGCGGATCGCCTTCACCGTTTCCTGGCTGGCGTCGGAGATGAACGGATGGGCAGAGGTCACCTGCAGGGCGGTGACCCCCGGCGCCAGTTGTTGCGGCGGCGCCACTTCGGCGACGCCCGCGACCCCGCGCACCTCCTTCGCGACCGCGGCCGCCGCTTTCCGGCCGCCGCCTTCGACGTCGATCCAGATCGGCGTTTCGCGGTAGGGCGGGAACTGCCGGCTGACGACGTCATAGGCCTGCCGCGCGCTCGCCGACTGCGGCAGCACCGTCGGGTCGACGGTGTTGAACTTGATCCCGAGGAAGGGCAGGCCGAGGAGGATCAGCAGCGTCGCGCTCGCGGTCGCGACCGGGACCGGCCGCCGCATCACGAAGCGCGAGAGCCGGTACCAGAAGCCCGCCTGCGCCGGCCGCGCGTCGGCCTCGGCGCGGCGCTGGAGGAATTTCGGCGCCCCGGCGTTGACCCGCGTCCCCAGCAGCGTCAGCACCGCCGGCAGCACGGTCAGCGAGATCGTCGCCGCGAACAGCGCCACCAGCGAACCGCCCAGGCCCATCGAGTAGAGGAACCGCTGCGGGAAGACCAGCAGCGAGGCGAGCGCGGCGGCGACCGTCAGCGAGGAGAAGAAGACGGTGCGCCCGGAGGTGGCGAGGACGCGGCGCATCGCCGCCAGCCCCGGCCCGTCCTTGGCGATCTCCTCGCGGTAGCGGGAGACGATGAAGAGGCTGTAGTCGATCGCCAGCCCCAGCCCCAGCGCCGTGGTGAGGTTCAGCGCGAAGATCGAGATCGAGGCGAATTCGCTGGCGATCCGCAGGATCAGGAAGGTGCCGACGATCGCCAGGCCGCCGATCATCAGCGGCAGCACCGAGGCGACGAGGCTGCGGAAGAAGAGCAGCGAGAGCAGGAAGAGCAGGGGGAAGGCCAGCATCTCCGCCATCCGCAGGTCCTTCTCGACCTGCTTGTTGACCTGCTCCTGGGCGACCGCCGGCCCGCCGACGAGGACGCCCTTGTGCGCGGAGAGCTGGTCGGCGATGTCGGCGCCGTCTTCCTGGGCCCGCTTGTCATTGGTGGTCTGCAGGGCGATCGCGAAATAGGTGCTGTCGCCGTCGCGGGAGACGAAGGCCCGGTTCCGGGTGTCGTAATAGCCCGTCACCGAGGCGACGTCGCTCCGTTCGCGGACTTCGTTCTCCAGCGCCAAAACGCGCCGCCGCGTCGCCGGGCTCGCGACCGGCGCGTCTGCGACCACCGCGACCACCGCCGGCACCCGCAGCCCCGCTTCCTGGAGCCGGTCCATCGCCTTCACCGTCTCGGTCGCGGGGTCTTCGGCGCCGTAGGGGTCGAGGCGGCTGGCGACACCGCCGCCGAGCGCGCCGGCGAGGAGGAAGAAGGCGACCGCCAGCAGGCCGATCCGTTTCGCGTTGCCGTTTGCCAGCCGGGCCAGGGCGTCGAACATCAGTTGCTCCTTTCCTCGAGAGCGGAGTCGAGGAGGCGGGCCTCCATCCGCTCGCACCAGTCTGCGAACCATTCGGTGAACTCGAGCCCTCCCTCGAGAACCATCTCCGGGAAGGTGTCCATCTCGCCTTTCATCTCCTTGATCGCCAACAGCCGCTGGTGGGCCGCCAGCCGCTGCGCGCGCATCTCGCGCAGGATCGCCAGCGCCTCCTCTCGCGGCAGCGCCCCGGCGAAGAACAGTTTCAACAGCCCTTCGTCGCGCGTCTCGAGGACCTGCGGCGGCTGCCGCAGCCAGGCCCGCAGCTCCGCCTCCCCGTCGGCGGTGATCTCGTAGACGGTCCGCTTGCGCCCGCCGGTCGGGCGCTCGGAGCCGACGACCAGCCCCGCCTCGGAGAGCCGTTTCAGCTCCGGGTAGATCTGCCCGTAGCTGGCCGCCCAGAAGAAGCGCGTCGAGTCGTCGACCAGGGCTTTGATCTCGTAGCCGGACCGGGGCTCCTTGCTGATCATGCCGAGGATGACGTAGGCGGTGGCGCTCAGTTCCATGTATCGGAACTATATATCAAATCGATATATCTGCAAGTGCGATTCCGATTTCGCCTATGGTCAGGGCTCGGACTCACCGGTCGAAACGCAAGGAGAAGGGGGTTCTGGGATGTCGCTGGATCAGAGCAAGGTGGGGCGGGTCGTGGCCGAGCAGATGGAGGCGATCGAGAACGACTACGGCGACGACTGCGAAATCGGCGACGTCTGCACGATCGTCGAGGTGGTCGGGCCGCACGGCTCGCACGTGCGGGTGCGGAGCAGCGACATGCGCCCCCACAGCGGCCTTGGGCTGATCCGGATGGCCGAACAGGCGATGCTCGGCAACCTCGGGGGCGCGAGCGAGTAGCTGGGGGCGAAGGGCTCGCTCGCTCCGACTATCCTCAGCTCTCCATGAGCGGGGACGGTTCAGACATCGTCGTGATGAAGTTCGGCGGCACCTCGGTCGCCGGCGCCGAGCAGATCAAGCGCGCCGCTGCGCGGATCGTCGCCGCCCGCGAGAGCGGCAACCGCGTCGTCGCCGTTCTCTCCGCCCGCGGCAAGACGACCGACGAACTGGTCGAGCAGGCGCACGAGATCTCCGACCGGCCGGTCGCCCGCGAGATGGACATGCTGCTCTCGACCGGGGAGCGGATCTCCTGCGCGCTCTGCGCGATGGCGATCCACGACATGGGCCACGAGGCGATCTCGCTGACCGGGTCGCAGGCGGGGATCGTCACCGACTCCTCCCATACCAAGGCGCGGATCATCGTCGTCCGCGCCGACCGCATCAGCGAGGCGCTCCAGGAGGACCGGATCGTCCTCGTCGCCGGCTTCCAGGGCGTCTCCACCCACAGCCGCGACGTCACCACGCTCGGCCGCGGCGGCTCCGACACCACCGCCGTCGCCCTCGCCGCGGCGCTGCGGGCCAGCGTCTGCGAGATCTACACCGACGTCTCCGGCGTCTACAGCGCCGACCCGCGGATCGTGCCCGAGGCGCGCAAGCTGCCGGTCGTCTCCTTCGAGGAGATGCTGGAGATGGCGGCCTCCGGGGCGCGGGTCCTGCAGCTACGCTCGGTCGAGTACGCGCGCAACCACGGCGTCCGCATCCACTGCCGCAGCAGCTTCGAGGACGGTCCCGGTACCCTCGTCGTCTCAGAGGAAGAGACGATGGAGAACCCTTTCGTAACCGCAGTGACCCACTCCGACTCGGAGGCTCGCGTGACCCTGAACGGGCTGCGCGACGAGCCCGGTGTCGCCGGCCGCGTCTTCGGCGCCCTCGCGGAGGCGAACGTCAACGTCGACGTGATCATCCAGAACGAGCCGGTGGGCGACGAAGCCCTCGCCGACCTCTCCTTCACCGTCGACCGCTCCGACCTGCCGGTGGCAAAGGACACGATCGCCGCTCTCGGCGACGTCTCGCTCAAGGTCCTGACCGACGAGCGGATCGGCAAGGTGTCGATCGTCGGCGCCGGCATGCGCTCGCACCCGGGCGTCGCCGCCAAAGTCTTCAAGGTTCTGGGCGACGAGGGGATCAACATCGAGATGATCTCCACCTCGCCGATCAAAATCTCGTGCGTCATCTCCGCCGACCGGGTCGCCGACGCGGTCAACGCGTTGCACAAGGCCTTCGAGCTCGGCGCCGAGGCGATTCAGCCCGAGGACCCGACCGGCCCCGATCACCGGCCGACGGTCGCCGGCTAACCCGTCAGTCATACTCGGTGAGATGGCCGGCGACGGATACAAAGTAGGCGTACTGGGCGCGACGGGGCTCGTCGGCACGACGATCCTCGAGCTGCTGGCCGACCGGGAGTTCCCGGTCGCCGAGCTGGTGCCGCTGGCCTCCGAGCGCTCCGCCGGCAAGCAGATCGAGTGGCGGGGCGAGAGCCTGACGGTGCAGGCGGTGAGCGACGAGTCGATCCAGGGCCTCGACCTCGTCCTCTCCTCGGCGGGGGGCTCGGTCAGCGCCGAGTGGACGCCGAAGCTGGTCGCCGCCGGCGCCACCGTGGTCGACAACACCAGCTATTGGCGCATGCACGACGACGTGCCGCTGGTCGTCTCCGAGGTCAACCCGGAGGCGCTGGCGGGTCACAGCGGGATCATCGCCAACCCGAACTGCTCGACGATGCAGATGGTCGTCGCCCTGAAGCCGCTCTACGACGCGGCGGGGATCGAGCGGCTGGTGATCTCCACCTACCAGGCGGTCTCCGGGACCGGCAAGGCGGCGATCGACGAGCTGCGGGCGCAGGCGCGGGCGCTCCTCGCCGGCGAGGAGATGCCCGAGCCGCAGGTCTACCCGCGACAGATCGCCTTCAACGTCCTCGCCCAGGCCGGCAGCTTCAAGGACGGCGACGACCACACCGACGAGGAGCGCAAGCTGATCAACGAGACCCGCAAGATCCTCGGCGACCCCGAGATCAAGGTCAGCGCCACCTGCATCCGCGTGCCGGTGGTGACCGGCCACTCCGAGGCGGTCAACGTCGAAACCCGCGAGCCGCTCGAGCCCGCACAGGCGCGCGAGCTGCTCGAAGCGGCGCCGGGCGTGACCGTGGTCGACGACCCGGCCGCCGGCCGCTTCCCGATGGCGATCGAGGCGGCCGGCGGGGACGACGTCTACGTCGGCCGGATCCGCCGCGACGCGGGCAACGAGCGCGCCCTCGACCTCTGGATCGTCGCCGACAACCTGCGCAAGGGCGCCGCCACCAACGCCGTCCAGCTCGCCGAGGTCCTCGTCGAGCGGGGCCTCGTCGGCGTTCCCGCCTAGCCGGTGGACATCGGCTTCGCCGAAGCGCTGCTCGTCTTCGGCGGCCTGCTGGCGGTCGTCGCGGCGCTCTCGGGGGTGATGAAGGGGACGGTGCTGTCGGCCTCGGTGCTGTCGGTGGCGCTCGGGTTCGGGCTCGCCGTCGCCGGGGTGGTCCAGGTCGAAGTCGGCGACCAGGCGATCGTCGAGCTGGTCGAGCTGGCGCTGGTCCTCACCCTCTTCTCCGACGGGATGTTCGTCGAGCGCGAGCTGCTGCGGCGGCACTGGGGGCCGGTGGCGCGGGCGCTGGTGCTCGCGATGCCGATCACGATGGGGCTGCTGGGGCTGGCGGCGAAGGCGCTCTTCCCCGACCTCACCTGGGCGCAGGCCTTCCTGCTGGCGGCGGTGCTCTCGCCGACCGACCCGGTCGTCACCTCTGCGGTCGTCACCTCACGGCTGGTCCCGAGCAGGGTCCGCCACACGCTCAACCTCGAGTCCGGCCTCAACGACGGCCTGGCGCTGCCGTTCGTCCTCTTCTTCCTCGTCCTCGCGACGCCGGGCGGCGATGCCGGCGCCGAAGCGGCGAAGCTGCTGGGGGAAGCGGTGGTGGGGGCGGCGATCGGGGTGGTGCTCGGGATCGCCGCCGGACGCCTGCACTGGGTCCTCCCGAGCGGCGGCATCACCGCCCGCTACGAGGGCATCTATGCGATCGGCTTCGCCCTCACCGCCTTCGGACTCGCCGAAGTGACGATCGGCAACGGCCTGATCGCCGCCTTCCTCTGCGGGATCGCGATGGGGGCGAGCGAGCGCGAGGTGCCGGACGGCTTCGTCGAGTTCGCCGAGAACAGCAGCGCCATCCTGCAGGTGCTGACCTTCTTCGTCTTCGGCGGCCTGATCTACGCCACCGGCTTCAACCACAGCGTGCCGCCGCTGGTCGCCTTCGTCGCCTTCGCCCTCCTCCTCGCCCGCCCGGCGGCGGTGCTGCTCTCCTTCCTGCGCACCGGCATCCCCCGCTCGGAGAAGCTCTTCATGGCCTGGTTCGGCCCCAAGGGCGTCGCCTCGATGCTGTTCGCCCTCTTCGTCCTCAAGTCGAACGTCGGGAACAACGTCCTCATCTTCGACACCGCGGCGATCGCGATCATCGCCTCGATCGTCGCCCACGGCCTCACCGACACCGTCGGCGCCCAGTGGCTGGCGCGGAGGGTCGGCCTCGCAAAGAGCGGCTAAAAGGGGACGGACCCAGCTCCGGCAGCGGCATCGCGGAACTCGAGTTCGGGGCTGAAAGGAGGCTGCTCGACGAACCTGGGAGCGGAACCGTCGCAGGGGGCCTTCCTCCTAGCGAAGTCGGAAGGGGTGCCGGTGCTGAGGATCCAGAGCAGCATCACCTGCGTCTACCTGCCAATCGAAATCGCCGGCTGGGTGGTCAACGGGAGCCTGACCGAGCTGAACCTGAGCGGCAGCTGGAAACTGGCTGAAGGAAAGGGGCCGCGCTCTGGCGCGGCCCCTTTCATCGAAGTGGCGATCGGGCCCCAACACCGTGGCCCCACCCAACATCGCGGCGGTCCCCCACCCCCGGCGCCCGCCGGGAGCCCCG